>JBBQFL010000058.1:0-24105 GCA_038321965.1 Burkholderiales bacterium
ATAGAAGAAGAGGCCTTCCATGATGCAACTGAAAACGATGAGCGATTTCAGCAGCGCCTGGTCGTTCTCGAAGGTGCCGGTCTTGAACATCGGATCGGTCAGGGTATCGATGAAGGGGATGAGGAAGCGGTCTTTGTCGCGAATGCATTTCACTTCGTTGTAGGCGTTGAAAATCTCGGCCTCGTCCATGCCCAGACTCTCTACGATGTACTGGTAGGCGTGGGTGTGGATGGCTTCTTCAAAGGCCTGGCGCAGCAGGTATTGGCGGCACTCGGGTGCGGTGATGTGGCGATAGGTGCCGAGCACGATGTTGTTCGCGGCGAGGCTGTCGGCGGTGACAAAAAAGCCCAAGTTACGCTTGACGATGAGGCGCTCGTCTTCGGTGAGACCGTTCGGGTCTTTCCAGGTGGCGATGTCGCGGTTCATGTTTACTTCCTGCGGCATCCAGTGGTTGGCGCAGCCGGAAAGGTATTTGTCCCAGGCCCATTTGTATTTGAAGGGCACGAGCTGGTTCACGTCTGATTTACCGTTGATGACGCGCTTTTCGTCGGCGCGTACGCGGGCGAAGCGAGCGTCTACTTCGGCGTCGGTGTCGCCGGCTGGCGGGGCATTGGGTAGATCATCAAGCATGGCGCGGGCGAGCACGCCGTTTGGCGTGCCTGACGGGTACTCGGCCATGACGTATGGCGCGCGGGCCTGTGCGGCGGCGGGTGCGGCTGCGTGCGATGCAGCAGCATGTGACGCGGCAGGCATAGCCTTTGGCATGGGCAGCGGCGCGGCGTGCGGTGGTGGTGTTGGGCTTGGTGTGTCGTCCCAGGTTAATGACATGTTTACTGACTCCTAAAGCGGTTGTTGATTGCCGGAGAGGTTGCCGGCGGTTTCATTGCTCGTATCTCAAATCGTTGGTCTTGCCGGTATTTATCCAGTCGACTACTGCCTGGTATACCTTCTCTTCTTTTCCGCCAAAAACGTGCGCACTTCCATTTCCACAAACTTTGGTCACGGGGTTTGGCCGTGGCTGTTTTCTGTCGTCCACCGTGATGAAGTCATGCCATTTGGCCTGCTGCTCGACGTTTTCAAACGCGAGACAGTTATCGCGCTTATGGTGCACTACCAGTACCGGCACTTTCGCCATTCCGTTGCCGCCATCGAGTGCTGTCATCCAGTAATCGTTGAAGGCTTCCATCGAACACGACAGCATCACTACTTTTTCCAGACTATCGCCCCAGCGTTTGCGCGCCGCTGCCGCGATGTGCGCAGCAGAACGGCAACCATTGCTGAAGCCCAGCACCGTGACACGCGCGGCCGGGTACTGCTTCATCATCACGTCCATCACGGCACTGATGTCCTGCACATGCTCGGGGCCTTCACGCCATTCCAGCGAGAGGCCCTTTTGCTGGTCACTCGGCAAGCCGACGGCGACCAGTACACCGAGCTTCTCGGCAAAGTACCCGCGCAATGCCGTGCGGCCCGGCTTTTGTTCCCTGACGCTATCGACTGACGGTGGGATAACGCCCGGCCCACCGGTAAGCAACAGCACCACATGCTTGACTGCCTTCGGGTCAGTGATGGCTTTATCCGCACTGACCACGTACATCGTTTTGACACCCGGCCGACTTTCGACGGTGGCACCGGTTTCTATCCAGGTGGCGTTGGCTGATTGTAGCCATAGTGCGGTGAATAGTAGTGCTAAGTACTTACTGAGCTTCATGCGGGGTGGGGTGGTTTGGACTGTTCCCCCTCTCCCTCGATCCCTCTCCCACGAGGGGAGAGGGAAGAAAAGATAGACCCTCTCCCCTCGTGGGACAAGGACACACTTGAAGCGAAGCAGAGGGGTTGGGGAGAGGGGGAATGCATCAAAACCACCGCCTAAAACCCAATCAAAAACCAGCCGCAACAGCAGCACAGCTCACACTGCTCAGCGCGCCAAAATTGTCATAGAGCATCGGTGCTGCCGATGCTTCACGCACACGCTTGATGGCGAGCACGCAATCGCCACGGCGCGCATAGCCGATGGGTGCGGTGGCGATCTTCACGCCGTTGGGCGCTGCCAGATACCAACGCCACTGACCGACGACATCCTGATAAATGTGAAAGACCATTGCGTACCCCCCATGCTGCCTGGAACTGACTACTCGACGCGCGGAGCCACCATGATAAAGGCGGTATGCGCAACAGTTGGGCCGGACAATTCTTGTCCGGCCTCTTTAATGATGAAACTCATTAAACCCATCATTGTTTTCTTGTTTCAGTGCTGCCGGAAAAATCCCGGCATGGAGAGTAGTTCGGTATCCATCAAACTAGTCACGTTTTCCAGCACAATTGCTTCATCTGACGCTTTCACCGCGGAAATGGAATCGAGGCAAGCTTCCTTGTCCCGATAGCCATCGCCTGAGTCGGCAACCTTCTTGCCGTCATCACCTGAGAGCTGCCAACGCCATTCGAGCTTTGCATCTTGAAAGATGTGGAATTGCATCGTGCGGTCCTTTTCGTTGGTGGATGAAAAAAATCGTTAGCGGTTTAAAGGGGTTGCGAATTCGCGATCACCTGCGCTTTTGCGTTCGCTCCCCCACCCCGGCCCTCCCCCGCTGGCGGAGGAGGGAGAGGCTCGTGAATCATTGGCAGGCCTCACACTCTGGATTGTCAATCGAGCAGAACTTGGCACCTTCGGCGGCACCTTCCCCCATGCCGGTATCTCCCGCATAGGTGGCACTGGCACCCATGCCGGTCATCGCACCGTGAACGGATACTGCATTCAATTCACCACCGCGGCCGGTCGATTTCTCGGCCGATGTCGCTGCCATGGTGCGCAGGTAGTAAGTGGTTTTGAGGCCACGCAGCCAGGCGAGCTTGTAGGTGTCGTCGAGCTTCTTGCCGGATGCGCCAGCCATGTAGATATTGAGTGATTGCGCCTGGTCGATCCATTTCTGCCGGCGCGATGCGGCCTCGATCACCCAACTGGTATCGACTTCGAAGGCGGTCGCGTAAAGCTCACGCAAATCGGCCGGGATGCGATCGATCTTGCCCAGGCTGCCGTCGAAATATTTGATATCGGCGACCATGACTTCATCCCACAGGCCGCGCGTTTTCAGGTCGCGCACGAGGTAGTCGTTGACGACCGTGAATTCGCCGGAGAGATTCGATTTTACGAACAGGTTTTGATAGGTAGGCTCGATACAGGCCGAGACACCGATGATGTTGGAGATCGTGGCCGTCGGTGCGATGGCGATGCAATTGGAATTACGCATGCCGTGCTGCTTGATGCGCGCGCGCAACGGGTTCCAGTCCATGTTTGAGGACATATCGACTTCCACATAGCCGCCGCGCTCTTCGCGCAACAGCTCCAGTGAATCCTGCGGGAGGATGCCGCGATCCCACAGCGAGCCTTTGTAGGTGGTATATCTGCCGCGTTCTTCGGCCAACTCGGTCGAGGCCCAGTAGGCGTAATAGCAGACGGCTTCCATGCTTTGGTCGGCAAAGGCGACGGCCGCATTGGATGCATACGGCACGCGGATTTCATGCAGGCAATCCTGGAAGCCCATGATGCCGAGGCCGACCGGACGATGCTTGAGATTGGATTCGCGGGCTTTCTTGACGGCGTAGTAATTGATGTCGATCACGTTATCGAGCATGCGCATGGCGGTGCTGATGGTGCGCTTGAGTTTGGCGTGATCGAGTACGCGACCTACCGTTTTTCCGTCAACTACGTCATCAGTCATGTGCGCAACCAGATTCACCGAGCCAAGGTTGCAGACAGCGATTTCGGTTTCGTTGGTGTTGAGCGTAATCTCGGTACAGAGGTTGGAGCTATGCACAACACCAACGTGATTCTGCGGCGAACGGATGTTGCACGGGTCCTTGAAAGTGATCCATGGGTGGCCGGTCTCGAACAGCATCGAGAGCATCTTCCGCCACAGGGTGAGTGCTGGCACTTTCTTGAACAGCTTCATCTCGCCGCGCGCAGCCTTGGCTTCGTAGCCGGTGTAGGCTTCCTCAAAAGCTTTGCCGAATTTGTCGTGTAGGTCCGGGCAGTTCGACGGCGAGAACAAGGTCCAGTCGCCAGCTTCCATCACGCGGCGCATGAATAGATCCGGAATCCAGTTGGACGTATTCATGTCGTGCGTACGGCGACGGTCGTCGCCGGTGTTCTTGCGCAGCTCCAGAAATTCTTCGATATCGAGGTGCCAGGTTTCCAGATAGGCGCAGACTGCACCTTTGCGCTTGCCACCCTGGTTCACCGCCACGGCGGTGTCGTTCACGACTTTGAGGAACGGCACCACGCCTTGCGATTTGCCGTTGGTGCCCTTGATGTAGGAGCCCAGCGCGCGCACTGGCGTCCAGTCGTTGCCGAGACCACCGGCGAACTTGGAGAGCAATGCATTTTCTTTCAGCGCTTCGTAAATGCCATCCAGATCATCAGCCACGGTGGTGAGGTAGCAGCTGGAAAGCTGCGAGCGTCGTGTGCCGGAATTGAACAGCGTCGGCGTGGACGACATGAAATCGAAGGTGGAGAGAATGTTGTAGAACTCGATGGCGCGCTTTTCGCGCTCGACTTCATTCAGAGCCAGGCCCATCGCGACGCGCATGTAAAACGCCTGCGGCAGCTCGATGCGGATTTCGTCAAGATGAATGAAGTAGCGGTCGTAGAGGGTCTGCAGACCGAGGTAAGTGAACTGGTTGTCGCGCTCGGCGTTGAGCGCGGCGCCGAGCATTTTCAGGTCGTACTGAGCCATGCGCTCGTCGAGCAGCTCGGCTTCAATGCCGCGCTTGATGAAATTGGGGAAGTAATCCTGATAGCGCGCAGCCATCTCGGAGGGCATGACTTCTTCACCGAGAATTTCCTTGCGGATCGAATGCATCAGCAGCCGCGAGGAGACCTTGGTATAGGCCGGATCTTTTTCGATCAGCGCACGGGCGGCCATGGTGGCGGCTTTGAAGACTTCTTCCTGTGGTACGCCATCGTACAAATCGCGCAAGGTAGCTTCGAGAATCTGCTTGGGATTGACGAATTCACCCAGCCCGGCGCAAGCCGCTTCGATCAGCGTGAACAGCGCGGCGACGTCGAGCGGAACGTGTCCGCCATTGATGCTGACGTTAATGCCGACTGCTTCCGCGGCTGTTTCCGGGGCGATCAGTTTTGCGCGCTCCTCTGCGCGTTCCTTTGAACGCTTCTCGCGATAGAGCACATAGGCGCGGGCGACTTCGTGCGCACCGCCGCGCATGAGGGCGAGCTCTACCTGATCCTGCACCTCTTCGATATGGAAGGTGCCACCGGACGGCTTGTGACGCAGCAGTGAATTGACCACGGCGGCGGTGAGCTGCTGCACCATGTCGCGCATGCGTGCGCTTGCAGCTTCGTGGCTGCCATTGACCGCGAGGAAGGCCTTGGTCAACGCAATGGCGATTTTGTCCGGCTGAAACGGTGCGACAGAACCATTACGCCGAATGATCTTGTAGTCTGCGTAACGCGCTTCGGCGCCAGCGCTGCTCATGGCGGAAGTTGCGGAAAGGGGAAATGCTGGATTCGTCGTATTAATATCTGAGGCGACGCGCATAGTAGGGGCTCCTGTTAATTTTTTTGTTTGTATTTCAATCGCTTAGTCAGCAAACACTACTAGGCCGTGGCAATTTCTGGCGGCTGGAGCCATTGACTGCGGCAGCCGAACGCGGTGTTATCCACAACTACTACACCGGGTGTCCCAACCTTATGCGGAAATTGGGAACAGAAGTATCCACAAGCCCCACAACATCTAGTGCCTGCGTGAGCTAGGCAGCACTATATCGTGCGCTTTCACGAAATTGCAACAGTAATTTATTTGATCTAAATTCGCGAATAAAAACAAAGCTTTAAAGCGCGCAAATGGCCCAAAAATACGTAGGACACTTAAAGTAAATTCTTAAGATTTTGCAGGCTCAACAAGTACGCGGTTTCCAGAGCAAAAAACGCTGGAAATGCCCGCCAATTCTCGTGTTTGCCGCGCTGGTCCGGGTTGACGGACCGGTCTTCCCGTGTGACTGTGGCTGGTTTCCGCACTTTAGCGGCTTGGCAGGCGCAGGCTGTGAGGCAAACTACGTACTAGCGGGGCCTGCGAGCTCAATCAATGCCGAGTCGGTCTAGGCGATAGCGCAAACTGCGGAACGAAATCCCCAGCAACTTCGCGGCAGCCGTCTTGTTGTATTTGGTCTGCTCCAGCGCCTTAATAATTTGTTCACGTTCCAGCAGGTCCAGATACTCATGTAAAGGCAGCGTACGCTCGCCAGCCTGTGAAACGCTACCACTGCCATTGGATCCGGCATCGTCGTTCAGATGCAGATCGGCCGCCGTAATGCGTTCCCCGTTGCACAACGCAGTGGCGCGCTCGAGAATATTCTCCAGCTCGCGTACGTTGCCGGGGTAATCGTAGTTGGTCAGCGCGCGCATCGCCTCATCGCTCATCTGCGGCTGCGCGGTGCCGGATTGGGCTGAAAGTCTGGCAAGCAATTGCGCCACCATCAACGGGATGTCTTCGGGGATCTCCCTGAGACTGGGCATCTTGAGTTCGATGACGTTCAGGCGATAGTACAAATCCTGCCGGAATTCGCCCGCAGCGACCTTGTCACTGAGATTCTTGTGGGTCGCCGATATGATGCGGAAATCGACCGCGACCTCAGCCGTATCGCCGAGCTTGCGGACCTTTTTTTCCTGAATCACGCGCAGCAGCTTGACTTGCATGGCCAACGGCAAGTCGCCCACCTCATCGAGGAACAACGTGCCACCGACTGCTGCGTGCAGGAAACCATCCTTGTCTGCGTCGGCACCGGTGAAGGCGCCTTTGCGGTAACCGAAAAATTCACTCTCCATCAGATTCTCAGGAATCGCGCCGCAATTAACCGGCACGAACGGCGCTTCGCGTCGCGAGGAGTCGGCGTGGATCATGCGCGCGGCGACTTCCTTGCCGGTACCAGATTCGCCTGCGATGTATACCGGTGCCTGGCTACGCGCCAACTTACCGATCATTTCACGGGCCTTGGCAATTGGTGCCGACTCACCCAACAGGCGCTGCCGTGCTGGCTCTGCCGCCGGCTCTGCAACGGATGTGGCCATACCTTTTTTTCGATCCGGCTTGTCGCTGTTTTTTCGGCTCGATCGCGGCAGGTTCAGTGCGGCCGTAATCACCTCGCGCAACTGTTTTAACTGGATTGGCTTGGAGATGTAATCAAAGGCGCCCGCTTTCAGGGCAGCCACTGCATTGTCGGTACTGCCATAGGCGGTAATCACGGCAACCGGCGTGTTGGCATAGTGGCTGGCAATGTGCGACAGCACCGTCATGCCATCGCCATCAGGCAGGCGCATATCAGTCAGGCATAAGTCATACGCGCGCTCATCAAGCCGCGCGATCGCCTCGCCACAGCTCTGCGCCGTGGTGGTCTCGATACCCATGCGCATCAGCGTAATCACCAGCAATTCGCGGATATCGGCCTCATCATCGACGATCAAGACATGGTTGGTACTCATGGTGCAGCGCTTTCCCTTGTGATCGTGAGACGAAAGCAGGCCCCTTGGGACTGCGTCGCTGCTGCAGTCCATTGAGTCTGTGCCCCCGCGTATTCCAGCCGTGCGCCGTTGACTTCGGCCAGCTCGCGAGCAATATAGAGCCCCAGGCCAGTGCCGCTTGCATCGGTGGTAAAGAACGGCTCGAACAGATGTGCAAGCGTTTCCGCAGATACGCCGGGACCGTCATCGCCGATCTCCATGACAAGATTATCAGCGTCAGCCGCCTCGCGAAACAAGATGGTAATGCTCTGCGCCTGACCGCGACTGTGTCGTCGCGCATTACGCACCAGGTTCCAGACGATTTGGTCGAAGTGACTGCGATCAAAGATCAGACGGTGAGTGGTCGCAATTTTCAGCGCGATGACGTCAAGGGCAATTTTTTCGTTCGCGCAAAAATCGCGCACGAATTGCTCAAGATAGTGTTTCGCGTCGATCGCCTCGGGATGGGCGCGGTCGCGCCGATTGAGGTAAAGCACTTCCTGCACCATTCGATCCAATCGATGAGCGTTGGCTTGAATGATAGTGAGTAAACGCTGATCCTCGGGACTGCGCTCGCTCACTTCGTGCAGCAGCTCTGCGGCGTGGTTAATGCTCGATAGCGGGTTGCGGATTTCGTGGGCGATGCTGGCGGTCAACCTTCCCAGTGCCACCAATTTCATCTGCTGCGCCTGCGCTCGTATACGACCGGCATCTTCGATGAAAATCACCGTCGGCGACGAAGTCTGATCACCGATGGCGACAAAGCGCACCTGATAGTCGCGCTGCGTGCGCGCATCGCGCAACATCGCAAATATCCGGCTTGGTTCCTCGCGCCACTCACCAAGCAGCTTTGCCAACGCCGGGGCGGCTTCGGCGAGCGCCCGCTCGTTGGCCATGTCCAACCCGCCAATCAGGGTTTCACTCTGGGGATTGTGCTGACGGATGACACCATGCTCGTCCACCACCACAAAACCGTCCTGCATGTCGCGGATCACAAGTTCATTGATCTGCGCCAGATTGGCGAGGTCGACACCACGCGCCGCAGCGATCTGCTCGGCGCCGCGCGCATATCTGGCCAGCGTGAATCCCAGACCAGCGACAACGAAATAGCTGCCGGCCAACATACCGGTTTGAAAGAAATCAGCGCCTGAAGTTTCACTACGCAGCATTTGTAACGACTGCTCCAACAAAATCGCGAGTGCTGCGACCGCGGCATGAAAAAACGCATGGCGGCCGCGGGCCACCAGACCAGCGGTGGCGAGACTGACCAACAGCAGTAAGCCGATGCCGCTCTTGACGCCGCCGGAAGCATGCATCAGCAGCGTCATGGCGATGACGTCGAGCACCACTTGCACGGTAAGGTGGTAAGGCACGGAGGGAATACGCATTTGTGCTGCGGCCAGCACGCCTGCCGCTGCCAGGAAGTAAATCGCCAGCGTCCAACCGGCCAGTTCCGGCGCTAGCGGGCTCAACACCTGGAAACGCTGAAATCCCCAGTACATCAGGCCAAGGATCACCCCAATGACCAGCCGGTAACGCGCAAACAGTACCAGCATGTGCCAAACCGTATCGGCCGACGGGGGCGAGTTGACCGGCGACGCTGCGCTGCGCCCACGCTTTCGCGTTTCGATGCTGCCGGGCGATAGCGCTGCGAAAGACTCGTTCATCCCGGTTCTACTACGCGCGATGCAGGCAGTGCGCGGGATCGTGGCAACTGATATTGCCGTCGAGCATCATGCTTTCCGACTCTGGCATCAACACACCGCAGCGACGACACTTGACCATATTTTCAACCGCAGTCGCCGCGGTGCCATTCTTTTGTCTCAACGAAGCCTCTGCTGGCGGTGAAGCGCCTCCAGCCTTTTTGCCGAGCCCCTTGAACAGCACCCATCCCAGCACGGCGATGATGAACAGAAAAACGATTTTTCCCATTTATTTTCCGATTATTCAAGCCAATGGTTGTTCCATTGATGCTGGAGAGCGGAGCAATATGCACCGGCCAGGTCATTTTGCAAACAATTGCTCTTGAGTCCGACAGACTGCCCAGGCAAAACGTACCGGTCTATCTTAGCGCAGATAAGGGAGCCGCTTATTCGGTGTCGGCGGCCAGCGAAGGCACAGCTAGAAATTGCCCGCCTATTTTTCGACGAATGCGCGCTCGATCACGAAGTGTCCCGGGGTTTCCATATGCCCTTCGCGGTATCCGCGTTTCACTAGCAAATCCCTGGTGTCCGTGAGCATCCCGGGGCTACCGCAGATCATCAGGCGATCTCTCTCGATATCCAGTGGCGGCAAACCGATATCGGCTGGCAATTTTCCGCTGTCCAGCAATGTGGTCACGCGCCCCTGATGGCGAAACGCTTCGCGCGTCACGGTCGGGTAGTAAATCAGTTTATCCCGGACCTGCTCACCAAAGAATTCGTTGTTGGGCAGGTCGTCGTTAATGATGTGGTCGTAGGCAAGTTCCGAGACCTCGCGGCAGCCATGGACCAGCACCACTTTTTCAAACTGCTCATAGGTTTCGGGGTCTTTGATGACACTCATGAACGGCGCCAATCCGGTGCCGGTAGAGAGCATGTAAAGCGTTTTGCCAGGCAGCAGATTCTGCAGGATCAATGTGCCAACAGCCTTGCTATTCACCAGTAGCGTATCGCCAACTTCGATGTGTTGCAGGCGCGACGTAAGGGGGCCGGCGGGCACCTTGATGGAGAGAAACTCCAGTTGTGCTTCATAGTTTGCACTGACCATGCTGTAGGCGCGCAGCAACGGCTTGCCTTCAACCTCGATACCGATCATGGTGAATTGACCATTGAGGAAGCGAAACGATGGATCGCGCGTAGTGGTAATGCTGAACTGACGATCAGTCCAGTGATGAACGCTCAAGACGCGTTCGCGAAAAATGGAGGCCATGAGATTACTTCAGAGGAAACGCATTGGGAAAGCGCGTAAATGCCGCAAGGCAGGACAGGGCAAATACAAAGCCGGTGTATACCGGCCATGTGTGAATCCGCTCAAGAATCCGCCTGGTTTGGTCGGGGTGAGAGGATTCGAACCTCCGGCCTCTACGTCCCGAACGTAGCGCTCTACCAGGCTAAGCTACACCCCGCTTTACGGTCTGTCGGTAAGCGCCAAAAATCAATAACGGCGCTCTACAGCGAACACACATAATTGTATCAGAGCCTCTCGATAAACGGAATCCTTTAGGTGTGCAATTGCGGCCTCGGCGGCCTTGGTCTCGCGGTGCGCCTGGGTACGCGCATAGTCGAGCGCACCGGTGGCGTCTATGGTTGAAATGACCGTTTCCATTTCTTCGCGTCCGCCGTTTTCAATGGCGCGGCGGATCGACGCGCGCTGCGCTTCGTCGCCCTCCCTTAACGCATAGATCAACGGCAATGTCGGCTTGCCCTCTGCCAAATCGTCGCCGATATTCTTGCCGGTTTCGCCGATCTCGCCAGAATAATCGAGCACGTCGTCAATCAACTGGAACGCTGTGCCCAAGTGCATGCCGTATTCGGCCATCGCCGCGATATCGGCCGACGATGCGTTACCGAGGATCGCGCCGACCCGACAGGCCGCTTCAAACAGCTTTGCGGTTTTGAAACGCACCACTTTAAGATATTTCTCTTCAGTGGTATCGGCATCGTGAATGTTGAGCAACTGCAGCACTTCTCCCTCAGCGATCACATTCGTCGCTTCCGCAAGTACCGCCATCACCGGCATTGAACCCACACCCACCATCATTTCGAAGGCGCGGGAATAGAGAAAATCGCCGACCAGCACGGCCGCGGCGTTGCCGAATTCGGCATTTGCGGTATTGCGGCCACGCCGCAAACTGGATTCATCGACGACATCGTCATGCAGCAGCGTAGCGGTGTGAATAAATTCGATCACGGCCGCAATTTCAAACATATCGGCCTTGGCGGCCGCAAAGTGATTGCCCGCCAGCAATACCAGTGCGGGTCTTAGCCGCTTGCCGCCGGAGTCAATAATGTAGTGCGAAATCTGGTTGATGAGGATGACTTCGGATGAGAGACGCTGCCGGATCACCCCATCAACGGCAACCATGTCGTGATTAATTTCGCCACGAATGGCGTCCAAACTGATGGGGTTATGCGGGAGATTCATGAAATTTCGTGGGATTGATGCGGGGAAGTCGCAAGGAGATGTTTTTTGCCCTAACGCCCTGTTTTGACGCATGAAAATATCGAAACAAAACCAAATACGGTTTGACGGTGGTGCCAAAGGCCAGTATCATAGCGGGTTCCTTCGACAGTCGATGGGAAATTAACGTAATTTATTGGAGTTTAACCATGTATGCGGTCATAAAAACCGGCGGGAAGCAGTATCGCGTCCAGGCTGGTGAAAAACTTAAAATAGAACAGATACCGGCAGACGTGGGCTCGCAGATTGTTTTGGATCAGGTGTTGATGCTTGGATCGGGTGAAACCGTTACCATTGGCACACCTCTCCTTGCAGGTGCGCAAGTCTCGGCTACCGTTTTATCTCAGGGTCGTGCGGATAAAGTCCGCATTTTCAAAATGCGCCGTCGCAAGCACTATCAAAAGCGTCAAGGCCATCGCCAGAATTACACCGAGATTCAAATCGGCGCGATTACGGCTTAAGGAGATAGACAATGGCACACAAGAAAGCAGGCGGCAGTTCACGTAACGGCCGCGACTCAGAATCAAAACGCCTGGGCGTCAAGACGTTCGGCGGCGAGTTGATCCCGGCAGGTTCGATCATTGTCCGTCAGCGCGGCACCCAGTTCCACGCTGGCGAAAACGTCGGTATGGGCAAGGATCACACCCTGTTTGCACTCAAAGACGGTCACGTCAAGTTTGCAGTCAAGGGCGCAAGGAGAGTTCGTACGATCAGCGTCCTGGCTGTATAGAGTTTCAGGGCGCAGTTCAGCAGGTTTCAAGGAAGGCCCCGGTGTATTCTCCGGGGCCTTTTCATTTTGTGTGTCATTGTGTTTTTTGCGGTTCCATCTGTGACCGGCTGTGGGTGAAGCCAGCCAGCCGCCAATCCCCACGGGATATTTGCGGGTGTCGCTTTATTGCAGATCAACTCCGCATTGCCTGGCTAGAAAGTTAAACTGTTCAAATGAAATTTATCGACGAAGCACGCATCGAAATCCACGCTGGTGACGGCGGTCGCGGGTCGGCGTCGATGCGTCGCGAAAAATACATCGCCAAGGGCGGCCCGGATGGTGGCGATGGCGGACGTGGCGGCAGCATATTTGTTGTGGCGGACAAGGATATCAACACGCTCGTCGATTACCGTTTCACGCGGATCTTTCGCGCCAAAGACGGCGAGCAGGGCCGTGGCGCAGGTTGCACAGGACGTGGTGCAGACGATGTCAGGTTGCGAGTACCCGTCGGCACGGTGATCAAGGATCTGGCCACCGAGCAGATGATCGCCGATCTCACCCATGACGGCCAGCTCGTTGAAGTCGCCAAAGGCGGTCACGGCGGCCTCGGCAATCTGCATTTCAAATCGTCGACCAACCGCGCACCGCGCCAGTTCACGCCTGGTGGCGAAGGTGAAACCAAGGAAATCTACTTCGAGCTGAAAGTGCTTGCTGATGTGGGCTTGCTCGGCATGCCCAACGCGGGCAAATCCACGTTCATTCGCTCAGTCTCGGCAGCTCGACCAAAGGTTGCCGATTATCCGTTTACGACATTGCACCCTAACCTGGGTGTGGTGCGCGTCAGTGACAACCGCAGTTTCGTGATTGCCGACGTTCCCGGATTGATCGAAGGGGCGGCCGAAGGCGCTGGTCTGGGCCACCAATTTCTGAAACATCTGCAGCGCACACATCTGCTACTGCATCTGGTCGATATCGCTCCGTTCGATCCTGAGACCGATGTCGTCAAAGAAGCGAAAGCGATCATCAATGAGCTCAAGAAATACGAGCAGGCACTGTTCGACAAGCCCCGATGGCTGGTATTGAACAAGTCCGATCTATTGGACGCGCCGGAAGCGGAGAAGCGCGTGAAAGCGATCATCAAGGGCCTCAAATGGAAAGGCCCGCATTTCACCATTTCCGCGATGAAGGCCGACGGTTGCAAGGAGTTGACGTTTGCGATCATGGACCATCTGGACACAGTCAGAGCGGCCGCGGTCACGGACGTAACCTGAAGCAAAATGGGAAAGCCAGCACTGATGCGGTTCTTCAAGCATTTTGTGTCTGTGCACCGCACTGATGCTAGCGTTTCCCCTGTGGGAAGTCCCTGATCATGCGTGACGCGAAACGCGTAGTCGTCAAGATCGGTTCTACGCTCATCACCAACCACGGCGCCGGTGTCGACCACGCACTCATCAAGGACTGGGTCGAACAGATCGCTGAACTCAGCAAAAAAGGCGTCGAGGTTCTACTGGTTTCCAGTGGTGCCATCGCCGAAGGTATGAAGCGTTTGGGCTGGAAGACGCGTCCCCACCAGGTAAATCAGCTTCAGGCAGCAGCGGCCGTCGGCCAGATGGGCCTGGTGCAGGTTTATGAATCCTCGTTTCGCGAACACGGACTTGAAACCGCGCAGGTCCTGCTTACCCACGACGACCTGGCCGACCGTACACGCTACCTGAATGCGCGCTCCACGCTGACGACGTTGCTCGCACTCAATGTGATCCCGGTCATCAACGAGAACGACACGGTGGTCACCGACGAAATTAAATTCGGCGACAACGATACGCTGGCCGCACTGGTCTGCAATGCCATCGATGCGGATACGCTGGTCATCCTCACTGATCAGCAGGGATTATTCACCGCTGATCCGCGCAGGGATTCTTCCGCGAAATTGATTCCCGAAGCGAAGGCGGGCGATCCACAGCTCGAAGCGATGGCAGGTGGCGCCGGTTCTGCGTTGGGGCGCGGCGGCATGCTGACCAAAGTGCTGGCGGCAAAGAAGGCGTCGCTGTCAGGCGCAACCACCATCATTGCGCACGGAAGAGAATCGCGCGTTTTGCTGCGGCTACATGCCGGCGAAGTGATCGGTACCCGCCTGCGCGTAGATGCGCTAAGTCTGCAGGCGAGAAAAACCTGGCTGGCTGGCCACGTAAAGACCAGCGGGGCGCTGACGCTCGACGCGGGCGCTGCGAAAGCGGTGCTGGAGAGTGGAAAGAGTTTGCTGCCGATCGGTGTGATTGCTGTTAATGGCAGCTTCGAGCGCGGCGCGGTAGTGAGCTGCCTGGACAGTAACGGTCGTGAGATTGCGCGGGGTCTGGCAAATTACTCATCCAGTGAGGCGCAAAAAATTCATGGGCGACCAACCGCAGCAATTGAAGAACTGCTCGGCTACATCGCCGAGCCAGAACTCATTCATCGCGACAATCTGGTACTTGTCTGACTCGGCATCGACCCGCCATCGACGACAGCCTCAGGCTACCCGCTCATGCTACTCTGACTGGGCAATGACGCCTTGCGCAGGCAGCGGCGCAGCCGCCGACTGCTGCTGTTGAACCCGCCAATTCGTGTGACGATGTCCAGTGCGCGGTACCGGCTCCAGAAAACGCACCAACTGATTGAGCGCATGCCGGTACGAATCGCGTTTGAATTCGATTACCGTATCCAGCGGTACCCAGTAGTCGTGCCACCGCCATGCATCAAATTCAGGATGCGTGCTGGCGCGCAAGCGGATGTCGTGGTCGCGCCCGACCAGTCTGAGCAAGTACCAGATTTGCTTCTGGCCCTTATAGGTGCCGCGCCACTCGCGCTTCACCCAATGTGTAGGCACGTTGTAATGTAGCCAGCCCTTGGTGCGGCCCAAAATACGCACGTGCTCTCGCAGCAAGCCTGTTTCTTCTTCCAGTTCGCGAAACATCGCGTCTTCAGGGCTTTCGTTCAACTTGATCCCGCCCTGCGGAAACTGCCACGCATGTTCCTTGATGCGCTTGCCCCAAAACACCTCGTTCTTCGCATTGCAAAGGACGATTGCGACATTTGGGCGATAACCGTCTCGGTCTATCATGGCCCAAGCCCTTCCAATTCAAAAGTTAAAGTAATTCTTTCACAAATTGTGATATGTGACCAGCCATAAAGTTCTTAGTGGCAATACCTGCGCGTGTAAAATATCTTTCCGGCCCTCGGCAAAATACGTAGAAAACACCAATAAATCATGCGCTTATCGAATTTCTTTCTTTCCACCTTGCGGGAAGCTCCGGCAGACGCCGACGTCGTCTCGCAAAAACTCATGCTGCGTGCTGGCATGATAAAAAAACTGGCGGCTGGCATCTATACCTATATGCCGATGGGGTTGCGTTCGATCCGCAAGATTGAAACCATCATCCGCGAAGAAATGACCGCCGCAGGCGCAGTGGAATTATTGATGCCAGTCGTCCAGCCAGCCGAGCTGTGGATGGAAACCAACCGCTGGCAAAAATACGGCGCCGAGCTCATGCGCATCAAGGATCGCCACGGCCGCGACTTCATCGTGCAGCCGACCTCGGAGGAAGTGATCACTGACGTCGCACGCAATGAAATCAAAAGCTACCGCCAGCTGCCGGTGAATTTTTACCATATTCAAACCAAATTCCGCGACGAGCGCCGACCTCGGTTTGGCGTGATGCGTGGTCGCGAATTCACCATGAAAGATGCGTACTCATTCGATCGTGACGAAGCCAGCGCAGGCAAGAGCTACGATGCCATGTGCGCAGCCTACCAGCGTATTTTCACCCGCATGGGGCTGACGTTTCGAGCGGTGAAAGCCGATACCGGCGCCATCGGCGGCTCGCGCTCGCACGAGTTTCAGGTGATTGCCGACACCGGCGAGGATGCCATCGCCTATTGCCCGCAATCTGACTACGCCGCCAATATCGAGCTGGCGGAAGCCTTACCAGTGGTTGCCTCCCGTGCCTCACCGGCGCAGGCGATGCAGAAAACGCCGACGCCAGGCAAAGCAAAGTGCGAGGACGTCGCCGCATTACTCGGCCTGCCTTTGGCGCAAACCGTGAAATCGATTGTCCTGGCAGTTGACCGCGCCGATGACGCGGGAAATCCCTCGCCGGCGGAAGTTTGGCTGCTGCTGCTACGCGGCGATCATGAGCTCAACGAAATCAAAGCCGGCAAAGTATCGGGCCTCGGCAGCACATTCCGTTTTGCGACCGAAGGCGAAATTGTCGAGTACTTCGGCTGCAAACCCGGCTATCTTGGGCCTATTGGCCTGAAAAAACCGGTGAAACTGGTGGTCGACCGCACGGTTGCTAACATGAGCGATTTCGTCTGCGGCGCCAACGAAGAGGACTTCCACTTTACCGGTCTCAACTGGGGGCGGGATCTGCCCGAGCCTGCCGTGATTGCGGACATTCGCAATGTCGTCATCGGCGACCCATCGCCCGACGGCGCCGGCGTGCTCGACATTCAGCGCGGTATCGAGGTCGGTCATGTGTTTTATCTGGGTACCGTTTACTCGGCACCAATGAAGGCGACTTTTCTCGACGAGAACGGCAAGCCGCAACTGCTTGAAATGGGTTGCTACGGTATTGGCGTGACGCGCCTGCTCGGCGCCGCGATCGAACAAAACCACGACGGCAAAGGCATTATCTGGCCCGACACCATCGCGCCTTTCGAAGTAGTGATTTGCCCTCTCGGGTACGACCGTAACGAAGCCGTCAAGGCTGCCGCCGACCACTTGCACAAGGAACTATGTGCAATGGGCATCGATGTTGTGCTTGACGACCGAGGCGAGCGGCCCGGTGTGATGTTTGCAGATTGGGAACTGGTGGGCGTGCCGCACCGGATCACTGTGGGCGACCGTGGGCTCAAGGACAATAACGTCGAATACCAGCATCGTCGCGACGACAAGGCGACTGCGGTACCAGTGCCGGTCATCGCACATCTGGTCAGAAGCAAGATCGCGCGCTTGGCAACATTGGCGACTGACGAAGCTTAAACCAGCATTGACGGGCGTTTCGGGGCTAAATCGCCCGGAAACGCCCGACAATGCTGGCGATTCAAATTTTCTCGCCGTTCACCACGCGCGTCAGCAATTGCTTGGTCACCGGGCCGGTCTTTTCAAACACGACCTTTCCATCGGGATCATAGACAATGGTCTTGGGAAGTCCCTTGACCTTGCCGAAGAACTTTTCTGTCACGTCATTACCCAATACCAACGGATAGTTATGTGCCACTTTTTTGGCGAATGCCTTGATTTTGCGATCATCATTTGCCGTCGGCTTGTCGCCTTCTACCCAATCCAGTGCAATCCCGACCACCCGTACCTTGTCGCCCTGCTCTTTGGCGAACTCGGCAATATCGGGAATTTCCTTCACGCATGGCGCACACCAGGTCGCCCAGAAATTGACCACCACCCATTTGCCCTTCAGGTCGGCGAGGCGTTGCGTTTGGCCCGCCGTATCCTTCAAATCGAACGCGTAGGCGCCAAAAACCGTGAATGAAAACACAGCGATGCAGAGTAATTGTAGGTAAAGTGCGCGCGAGCGCTGGGTACAGTTCATAGATGTCTCTGTTAAAATCAGTAAAACCATAATACTTGGCTTTACGGCTTTGGCGCTTGGCATGGAATTTGACGTTCAATGTTGACGTCAAACGGCTGCAAAAATTCACGGAGGACCCATGGCGTTAAGCCTTTCAGTACCGACTTCCATACGCGCGCTTCCGAAAGATATTGAGACCAATCCGAAAAAAGCCCGCAGCTGGATAGAGTCGCTGCCCCTTACGAAGACATTTGACGCGGCCAAAATGGTTGCGCAAACCATCGAGGCGCTTAACCACGCGAAGATGCCCGGCGAAGAGCGTGCGGCACTGGTGGACATCTACCGGCCCGTGGTGGATGTCCTGCTCGACGAACTCGAAGCGATTTACGCCTACAGCGTACTGCCCCTGCCCGCCAAACAGCGTGAAGCGTTTGATTTCGCACGCGCGCTACGTACTCAGTGCGCAACCGCTTACAAGATTTTGCTGCTGGAAAAGTCCGGCAAGCTGATCATGTTCAATGCCAAGAAGTACCTGCCAGGCGCCACCTACTGGGCTATGTATTACCTGCAATCCCAATTGATGCAAAGCTACAAAACCTATCACCCCGCGCCGATCGGGGTTTGGCAGGAGTTGCACTCGCTGTACGTTTACGCCGGCGAGCAGGAGATATTGAGCGACATTGTCGACCCGGAAACAAAAGCGACGATGCAGGACCTGTATACCGACGTGCTGATGATTTCGCTCGCGGACCCATACCGATTGATGTTCAAGGAAGTCGACAAAGTTCAGGAAACATTGAAACAAAACCGTGGGCTCATTGAGCTCCGCACCAGCAACGAAGGGCTGAATCTTCAACGATTATTCGTCGTTGCGCTCGATGGCGATCAGCCGCCGAAAGTGCTGATACAGGGCAATCCGCCCCCGTCGGGCCAGGTGCTGCGCCTGATCGATCCCACCAAGCTGGTCGACAAATTGCAGCAGCGGGTACGTGCGCAGACCGGTCCGGGCAGCAATGCGGCCGCAAAAAGCCGCGCCATGCACGATTTGACCGATCTGCAACAACGTCTGGTGCGCCTGTGGGGCGACCCACCCAAGCGACAATCACGCCGCAATCCGGCTGATTCATCCATTGCCCTGTGCGGTGGCATCAAGGCAATCGCCTACTTCACCGAGCTGGCAAGCAACGAGGATCCGGAAGCCGATGCGCGCGCCATTCTCGATGGCGACACCATTCCGCTGTTGAAGATTCCGCAGGACCCTATGTCGCAAATGGTTGGCGTGGAACAATGGCATGTGCTTAATCAAAGCGCCAATGGTCTGCGTCTGCACCGCGAGTCCGGCGGCAGTGTCGGGGTCACGGTCGGCGAAGTGGTTGGCGTACGCTTCGTCGGTGGTCGCAACTGGAATATCGGCGTTGTGCGCTGGCTGACGTTGCTTGAGGGCAATGCCCTGGAGTTTGGCGTCGAGCTGATTTCACCGGCAGCCGCGAGTATCACGATCGAACCGACCATCGGCGGCGGCGGCAAACCGATGCCGGCGCTAATGCTGCTCAATACCGCCCCAGACTGGGACAACGATACCGTACTGTCACTTACCGATACGTTTTCAGATCTGCGTGAATTCGAACTGATCGATCACGACCAATTGACCAATGTGCGCGCGACCACATTGATTGAACGCACCTCACGATTCGACCTCTTCCAGTTTCAGAAGTCGTAGTCAATAGCGCAGCTAGTCCGCGCCCACTGCGGCACGGATGTCCTGTTCGCGGATATCCTCCCTGGCGGACGCCAACTCAAAGCGGCCGGCCGTCGCACGCGCGATAATTTTTGCGCCCAGCAAATCGTGCAGAACGTCTTCGGCCGTGTCGATCGGCATCGCCGCCCGAAGGCGCAACGCATCAATGGCGAGCGGCACCGCACTGAGCGCCAGCGTATCGATGATCTTGCCGGCATCACGCATCCGCATTGAGGGCGAATTACCGCCGATGACGTGGCGACTTCTGACTGCCGGCACGTGCCCAAAATAGGAGAGCGTTGCCGCCACTTCCGCGCCGATAAGCACCACCAGCCAGCAGCAGAACATCCACAGCAGGAAAATGGGCACGCTGGCAAACGCGCCATAAACGAGGCTGTACGTCGGCACCCTGATGACGTATGCCACAAACAGGTGTTTGACCACTTCAAACACTAGCGCCGCCAGCACACCGCCAATAACGGCGTGGCGAATCGGTACATACCGGTTCGGCACAGCACGATAGGCGAACACCAGCGCAATCATGGTCAATCCGAACGGAATGATAGTCAATAATCCGTCGTCGATTATTGGCAGAACACGGTCAAATTTACGTGTCAAATGCACCACATAAGATGTCACCGAGAGGCTGGCACCAATAAGCAGCGGGCCAAAACTCAGCAGAGAAATGTAGGCCGCCAGTCGCTTCCACCACGAGCGGCGCTGTTTGGTGCGCCAAATATCGTTGAATGCATTGTCGATGGTGAACATCAACGCGATGGCGGTGGCCAGGATGATTGCCAGCCCGATGACCGTAAGCCGCGAGGCATTTTGCGCGAATTGCTCCATGTAGACGCCGACCATGCGCCCCGCCACATCCGGCAGAAAATTCTTCAGGATGAAGGCCTTCACTTCTAGAATGAAATTGCGCACCAGCGGCACTTGCGCGGTCAACGTGATCGTTACCGCAAACAACGGTACCAGCGCCAGCAGGCTGGTATAGGTCAGGCTGCCCGCCACCATCAGGCAGCGATCTTCGACAAAGCGACGCACCACGAAGCGGGCGTATTCAAATGTATGTTGGACGGCAGTTTTCATGTGGCGGTCAGTAGGCACTACGTATAATACCGACTCATCGTGAGGATTCTTCATGTCTGATGTTTTGGTGTTGTTCTATTCTCACTCAGGTTCAGTGCATGAATTAGCGCGGCATATTGCGCGCGGCATCGACAGCGTGCCCGGTATGTCGGCGCGCCTGCGCACTGTACCCAAGGTTGCTTCAGTCACCACGGTCGCCGCGCCGGACATACCTGCAGACGGTGCCCCCTACGTTACCGCAGCCGATCTCGCCGAATGTGCTGGAATGGCAATGGGATCACCCACCCGTTTCGGCAATATGGCAGCGCCTCTCAAGTATTTCCTCGACGGCACCGGAGGCGAGTGGATGCGCGGCACACTGACCGGCAAACCCGCCTGCGTATTCACTTCAACGTCCACGATGCATGGTGGCAATGAATCAACGCTGCTAACGATGATGCTCCCGCTGCTGCACCACGGCATGTTGATTTTGGGCATTCCCTTCGGCGAGGCTGCACTCACATCGACCACGGACGGTGGCACGCCCTACGGCGCCAGTCACGTCGCCGGCGTCGCGAATGACCGAGTCGTGAGCGACACAGAAAAGCAGCTCGCATTTGCACTCGGCAAAAGGCTTGCAGTTGCAGCACAGAAGTTGGCGGCCAATGCGTAGAACGTTATTACTTGCGGCTCTTCGGCCAAAAGTACTTGAAGACTGGCGTCTTTGCTTGCGATTGGAAGTATTTTCGCCAGACACAAACCGAAAGCTAAATTTCGGACGCAATGTGCGATTGCTCACTGCGAGGCAGACAGATCATTGATACCCTGATAGCGGCATGGTATTAAGACATAACAAGTGCGATCATGCTTTTTCAGCTTCGCATCGCGACCGAACCGGCGCGAACAAGGGAGGGCCAATGAAACCTGCGCGCGGAAGCAATTCGAGTCTTCAACAGCAAGCGATCTCGAACTGTTGTGGTTTTCCCCATTACTGTTCCGGATCAATGTCAGCTCCCCCCATTCGCCGCACCAAGCTCCCTAGCCAATAACGTAACCAGTCGCCGCGTGGTTATTAACCTAGCGCACCACCATTTAGTGCAGCAAAGACAAGCATGAGTCAGCCGATAATGAAACGACACAATATCCAGCAGCACTTCAGACGTGCCATGCTCGCGACGGTTACGATGTGGCTGTGTCTTGCAACCCTGCCGGTTGAATCGCAAACCACCTCCGGCGTTATCGCGACGGGTCAAACGCTCTATAACGCAAATTGCTCCGGTTGCCACACGTCAGCGACCATGTTTTATCCAGCATTTCAAAATGGCGCGGATGCTGGATTCGTGATCGGCGCTGCCACCGCCGCAGGGATGAATGGTTTTACCGCGTCGACATTCAATACCACACAGGAAAACGATCTAGCTGCATATATCGGCTCGATCACCTCGTCGATCGCCACCCAATCGGTCTCTTTTAATACGGCCAAGAGCATCGCCATCACCAATCTGGTGCTGGGCGGCACCTACGTCAATTTCACGTCCCTGTTGATCAGCGGCGCGAAGGCGCGCGGCACAGTGCCCACGCCAAGTGCCAGTACCACCGTCACCTATACACCGACGAGTGGACAATGCGGTACCGACAGTTTCACCGTCCAGGCGACCAATGGCTCTGTTCAAAGCAGCGTGCGGACAATTAACGTCACCATCGCCAATCCCTCCGCACCAGTCATCACGACCAGCCCGCCGACCGCAACCGGCATTTACAACACGGCATTCACCTACACACCAACTTCAAACGGTGGTGCCGTAGGCAGTTATACGCTTACGGGTACATTGCCAACCGGTCTCAGCGTCAATACGTCGACCGGGGTCATCAGCGGCACACCTACGCAGGTTGGTGCATTCAGCGTGAGCCTTACCGCGTCCAATTGCTTTTACAACGGCACTGCCACCAACCTGACCGGTCAAAGCAGTACCATGGCAATCGCGATCACAATTAGCAAGGCGAGTCAGTCTGTCAGCTTCTCCTCGACGGCCCCGGCCAGCGCAAAAGTTGCCGGTAGCACCTACACACCGACTGGAACGGCCACCTCGGGCCTGACGCCGACGATCACCGTAGATGCAACCGCCAGCGCAGTATGTTCAATATCGGCGGGCATCGTTTCCTTTGCGACGCCGGGCACCTGCTTGCTCGATATCAACATCGCGAGCAGCACTAATTACAACGCCGCAACCCAGGTTCAGCAAAGTTTCGCCGTCGCCAAAGGCACGCAGACCGTCAGCTTCACCTCGACGGCACCAGCCGCTGCCAAGGTGGCCGGTAGCACCTACACACCAACCGGAACGGCGACCTCGGGCCTGACGCCAGTGATCACCGTAGATGCAACCGCCAGCGCGGTATGTTCAATATCGGCAGGCATCGTGTCCTTCGCCTCGGTCGGCACTTGTTTGCTCGATATCAACCAGTCAGGCAGCACCAATTACAACGCCGCAACCCAGGTTCAGCAAAGTTTCGCCGTCGGCAAAGGTACGCAAACGGTCAGCTTCAGCTCGACGGCACCGGCCGGCGCCATTGTTGCGGGCGCAACCTACACACCGACGGGAACGGCGACCTCGGGCCTGACGCCGGTGATCACGGTGGACGCAACCGCCAGCGCGATATGTTCGATATCGGCGGGCATTGTGTCCTTCACCGCAGTTGGCACTTGTGTGCTCGATATCAATCAATCAGGTAGCACCAATTACAACGCGGCGACCCAAGTTCAGCAAAGTTTCACTGTTGCCAAAGGTGCGCAAACGGTCAGCTTCAGCTCAACCGCACCAGCCGCTGCCAAAGTGGCCGGTAGCACCTACACACCGACCGGGACGGCGACCTCGGGCCTGACGCCGGTGATCACGGTGGACGCAACCGCCAGCGCGGTATGTTCAATATCGGCGGGCATTGTCTCCTTCGCCTCGGTCGGCACTTGTGTGCTCGATATCAACCAGTCAGGCAGCACCAATTACAACGCCGCAACACAAGTTCAGCAAAGTTTTGCCGTTGCCAAGGGCACGCAAACGGTCAGCTTCACCTCGACCGCACCGGCCAGTGCCAAGGTGGCCGGTAGCACCTACACACCGACCGGAACGGCCACCTCGGGCCTGACGCCGGTGATCACCGTGGATGCATCCGCCAGTGCGATTTGTTCAATATCGGCGGGCATCGTGTCTTTCACCGCGGCCGGCACTTGTGTGCTCGATATCAATCAGTCAGGGAGCACCAATTACAACGCCGCGACACAAGTTCAGCAAAGTTTTGCCGTTGCCAAGGGCACGCAAACGGTCAGCTTCACCTCGACCGCACCGGCCAGTGC
>JBBQFL010000059.1:0-21988 GCA_038321965.1 Burkholderiales bacterium
AATTCTACAAATCCTGAGTTTGACGATGTTTGAAACAACCCCAATAAATCAATTGCTTGAACCTGATGCAAATAATTCAACCGCGTCTCAATCGTCATTTCAGGGTGTTCTGCTATGAAAAACGTTGGGACACTACTGACAGGAAATATTGTATGGGTGGTAAAGCATGACAAGCGTATTTAATCAGGACAGCCTGAAGGTTGTTGAATTGAGGCCCTGTCCATTTTGCGGTGACACGGACATCTCTTCTTATGTTCGTGGCGGCGTCGTTGGAATTGTTGAGTGTCCGTGCGGCGCACAAATGACCGCTGAACTGCCGCAGTTGGAACGAGATGCCTCCGGGCACAACTGCCTATCGGCTTTGCAGATTCAAATGCTCGAGCGGTTCCGCAAGAAGCATCGCTTGCTGTCACAGCCTGAAGCGGTCAATTTGTGGGTGCGCTGCCAGGCAGTGGACGCGTGGAACTTGCGCGACGGCAAGACCACTGGCCCCATAGGCGCCTAGCACGATTCATCAAACAGAAAAGCGCAAATTGATGGCGTCGCAGGCCGCTTGGTGTCTGCAGAATACTTCGCCCTCATGTCGACCTCGCACTGTGGAAAGGCGGCCATAAATGTCATGAATCGTTGCGGGCGTATGCAGCCCACCATCTATGATTCGCTTAACGCGCACAAATGCTCACCGCTTGACGACACGTCCATCATTGTTTAGGATTTCTACGCCCTACAAAAGTACAGAAGATTAGCCTTACTCGAATTCTTCCCAGCGATAGACTAATGTTGCAAAAAAAGGGGGCGATGCTTAATAAATTAAATGTGCTGTTACACCTTAGGTGAAAAAACGAAGAGCCTGATACTTTCCGTCCAACGGAAAAACGCTCATTTTGTAATACTGTACAGATAAAAGGTCGGTGTATTTGATGCCGTCGGTATATGGGCGAACGTGATTTAGCCAGTGCTGTCTGAACACACAGTGCGAACTATATGCGCTTTAAAACAATGAAGTTTAGGGACGACAGCAATTTTAAAGGGCTTAATAATCTCGTTGGTCCGTAGCCAACCGGGCCGTTTCGACATCGGTGATTTCCAGTTGCAAGACACTTACTGTTTGCTGATGACGGCTACCGCAACCAACAGCGCCAATCGATCGAGATCATGTACCGGAGAAAATAATGGATCAGTTGCTTCAACCACCGCGTAACAAGAAGCGCGCCCTGCGTCCACCAAAAGCGATTTCCGTGGACATGCCGGCGACGGCATTGTTGGATGGCGATACCCCCCCGGCGGGCACCCAATTGGTGTCTAGCAACCAAGAGCGGTCGCGCCAGATACTTACTGCGTTGTTGGCCTTTTCAAATGGGGACTTTACCTCGCGCCTGCCCACCGAGTGGTCGAGCATCGATGGTCGCATTGCGGAGGCCTTTAACCACGCCATTGGAAACGCGGGCCGTATTACCGATGAAGTCGCCCGCCTATCCAATACAGTGGGCAAAGAGGGGCGGTTGTCGCAGCGCATGTCTTCGCCCGGCGCAGCCGGCAGCTGGGCCACGCAAGTCGATTCGCTCAATACCCTGATCGACGACCTGGTACGTCCGACGACAGATATCGCTCGCACGATTGGTGCAGTGGCCAAGGGCGACCTGGGACAGTCAATGGATTTGCAGGTGGATGGGCGCGCGCTGAAAGGCGAGTTCCTGCGTTCGGCCAAGCTCGTGAACACCATGATCGAGCAGTTGTCGGTATTTACTTCCGAAGTGACGCGTGTCGCACGGGAAGTGGGCACCGAGGGGAAACTCGGTGGGCAGGCCAAGGTGAAGGGGGTCTCTGGCGTCTGGAAAGATTTGACCGACTCGGTAAATCAGATGGCCGGCAATCTCACCGCGCAGGTCCGCAACATTGCCGAGGTGACGATTGCGGTGGCGAACGGCGATCTATCGAAAAAAATTACGGTAGACGTGCGCGGAGAAATTTTGCAGTTGAAGGAAGCCACCAACACCATGGTGGATCAGTTACGCTCGTTCGCGTCTGAAGTGACGCGCGTGGCACGCGAAGTCGGCACGGATGGACGCCTAGGTGGCCAAGCCGTCGTGCCAGGTGTCGCCGGTACGTGGAAGGACTTGACCGATTCAGTCAACTCAATGGCCAACAACCTCACCTCACAGGTGCGAAATATTGCGACGGTCACCACGGCGGTTGCGCGCGGCGATCTCTCCCGTAAGATCACGGTAGACGTCAAAGGCGAAATCCTTGAACTCAAAGAGACCATCAATACGATGGTCGATCAGCTCAACGGATTTTCGTCCGAGGTGACGCGCGTGGCGCGCGAGGTCGGTACCGAAGGAAAACTGGGCGGGCAGGCGGTGGTGCCCGGGATCGCCGGGACGTGGAAGGATTTGACCGATTCGGTCAACTCTATGGCGTCAAACTTGACCGGGCAGGTGCGTAACATTGCCGGCGTTGCGACGGCAATCGCCAAAGGTGATCTCTCCTCAAAGATCACAGTGGAAGTCAAGGGTGAGATCCTCGCGCTCAAAAATACCATGAACACGATGGTGGACCAGCTCAACGGTTTTGCATCGGAAGTAACACGTGTTGCGCGCGAAGTGGGAACTGAAGGCAAGCTGGGCGGCCAGGCGCAGGTGCCCGGTGTTGCAGGCACGTGGAAAGATCTGACCGATAACGTGAACTTCATGGCGTCCAACCTCACCGGACAGGTACGCAATATCGCGGATGTAACGACCGCGGTCGCAAACGGTGACTTGTCAAAGACGATCACGGTGGACGTGAAAGGTGAAATTCTTGAACTGAAAAATACCATCAACACCATGGTCGACCAGCTCAACGGTTTCGCGTCAGAGGTGACGCGGGTCGCGCGTGAAGTCGGTACCGAAGGCAAACTCGGCGGCCAGGCCGCTGTGCCGGGCGTTGCGGGCACCTGGAAAGACTTGACCGACTCCGTCAACTTCATGGCATCGAATCTGACCGGTCAAGTGCGCAACATTGCCGAAGTGACAACTGCCGTGGCACGCGGCGATCTATCGAAAAAAATTACCGCTGACGTGCGCGGTGAAATTCTTGAACTCAAGAACACCATTAACACCATGGTCGACCAGCTCAACGGATTTGCCGGCGAGGTGAGCCGCGTGGCACGCGAGGTAGGCACGGAAGGTGCGCTGGGTGGACAGGCGCTGGTACCGGGCGTGGCGGGCACCTGGAAAGACTTGACCGATAACGTCAACTCGATGGCATCGAACCTGACCGGTCAGGTTCGCAACATTGCTGACGTTGCTACCGCCGTTGCCAATGGGGACTTATCCAAGAAAATCACGGTCGATGTGAAGGGCGAAATTCTTGAACTCAAGAACACCCTCAATACCATGGTTGACCAGTTGAACGGTTTTGCTTCAGAAGTCACGCGCGTCGCGCGCGAAGTGGGCACCGAGGGGAAGCTCGGTGGGCAAGCGCAGGTGCGCGGCGTCGCGGGTACCTGGAAGGATCTGACCGACAATGTGAACTCCATGGCCAATAACCTCACCGGCCAGGTCCGCAATATCGCCGACGTCACGACAGCCGTGGCACGAGGAGATCTGTCGCGGAAGATTACGGTAGAAGTGAAAGGCGAAATCCTGGAGTTGAAAAACACCATCAACACCATGGTTGATCAGCTGAACGGCTTTGCATCGGAAGTCACGCGCGTGGCGCGGGAGGTCGGCACGGAAGGTAAATTGGGCGGCCAGGCGGCGGTACCGGGCGTGGCAGGAACGTGGAAGGATTTGACTGACAGCGTGAACTTCATGGCCTCCAACCTCACCGGCCAGGTGCGCAATATCGCCGAGGTAACCACGGCGGTGGCACGCGGTGACTTGTCCAAGAAAATCACCGCCGATGTGCGCGGCGAAATTCTGGAGGTCAAAAATACCATCAACACGATGGTCGATCAATTGAACGCCTTCGCTGGCGAAGTGAGTCGCGTAGCACGGGAGGTCGGCACCGAAGGCAAGCTCGGCGGACAAGCGGCGGTAGAAGGGGTAGCGGGTACGTGGAAAGACTTGACCGACAACGTTAACTTTATGGCTAACAACTTGACCGGCCAGGTTCGCAACATCGCGGAAGTCACCATTGCGGTGGCCAATGGTGACTTGTCCAAGAAGATCACCGCCGACGTGCGCGGTGAAATTCTGGAAGTGAAAGAAACGATCAACACCATGGTCGACCAGCTACGCTCCTTCGCCGCCGAAGTTAGCCGTGTTGCGCGCGAGGTGGGTACCGATGGCAAGCTCGGCGGTCAGGCACAGGTCCCAGGGGTGGCCGGTACCTGGAAAGACCTCACAGACAATGTAAATTCAATGGCGTCCAACCTGACGGGTCAGGTTCGAAATATCGCCGATGTGGCCACGGCTATAGCCAAAGGTGATTTGTCACGCAAGATCACGGTCGACGTGAAAGGCGAAATCCTGCAACTGAAAGAAACCATGAACACCATGGTGGATCAGCTGTCCGCGTTTGCATCAGAAGTCACACGGGTCGCGCGTGAAGTGGGCACCGAAGGAAAACTGGGCGGTCAGGCGCAGGTGCCGGGCGTGGCGGGCACCTGGAAGGACTTGACGGACAACGTGAACTCGATGGCGTCCAACTTGACCGGCCAGGTTCGAAATATTGCCGATGTGACGATCGCGGTGGCCAACGGTGACTTGTCCAAAAAAATTACTGTGGACGTGCGCGGCGAGATACTGCAATTGAAAGAAACGATTAACACGATGGTCGAGCAACTTCGCTCGTTCGCATCCGAAGTCACGCGTGTCGCGCGCGAGGTGGGGACCGAGGGTCGCTTGGGCGGTCAGGCAGCCGTGCCTGGGGTGGCAGGTACCTGGAAAGACTTGACCGATACGGTGAATGGCCTTGCCAACAACCTGACAACGCAAGTGCGCAACATCGCCGAGGTGACGACAGCGGTTGCACGGGGCGACTTGAATCGCAAGATCACGGTGGACGTGAAAGGTGAAATTCTTGAACTCAAGAACACGATTAACACCATGGTTGACCAGCTCAATGCGTTTGCCGGTGAAGTCACGCGGGTGGCGCGCGAAGTGGGAACAGAAGGAAAATTGGGTGGTCAGGCGGAAGTGAGCGGGGTTGCGGGCACCTGGAAAGACTTGACCGACAACGTCAATTTCATGGCATCAAACCTGACAGAGCAGGTGCGCGGCATTGTGAAAGTCGTGACGGCTGTCGCCAACGGTAACCTGTCGCAGCGCCTCACCGTGCAAGCCAAAGGCGAGGTAGCAGCGCTTGCCGATACGATCAATGGCATGACCGACACGCTGGCGACGTTTGCCGATCAAGTGACTAACGTCGCGCGCGAAGTGGGGGTAGATGGCCGCCTGGGTGGGCAGGCCAACGTCCCCGGTGCGGCAGGAACCTGGAAGGATTTGACCGGCAACGTAAACCTGCTCGCAGCCAACCTCACCACACAGGTTCGCGCCATTGCCGAAGTCGCCACGGCAGTGACCAAAGGCGACCTTACGCGTTCGATCAAAGTGGATGCGAAAGGCGAAGTGTCGGAACTGAAGGACAACATCAACACGATGATCTCCAATCTTCGTGAGACCACCGAAAGTAACCGCGAGCAGGATTGGCTGAAAACCAACCTCGCACGCTTTACCGGCATGCTGCAGGGGCAGCGCGAATTGTCGACTGTGGGAAAGATGTTGCTTTCTGAACTCGCACCACTGGTGAACGCACACCAGGGAACGGTGTATCACTACACCGCCGAGGATGGTGGTTCTGCCGCTGGACGCTTGTCACTGCTTTCCTCCTATGCACAGGCAGGCAATGTGCCGCTGGCGGCCTCCATCAGACTGGGTGAAGGTCTAGTGGGTCAATGCGCGGTGGAGAAAAAACGCATCCTGCTTGCCGATGTTCCGGCCAACTTCGTGACCATCACATCGAGTCTGGGCGAGGCCCGGCAATTAAATGTCGTGGTGCTTCCGGTGCTGTTCGAAAATCAGGCAAAGGCGGTTATCGAACTCGCCTCGCTGCATCCGTTTACCGTGGTCAATCTTACCTTCCTCGACCAACTGGCAATGAGCATCGGTGCGGTGTTCAACACCATCGAGGCGACGATGCGTACCGAAGGTTTATTAACGCAGTCCCAGCAGCTGACTGTAGAACTTCAATCGCGGCAAAGCGAACTGCAGCAAACCAACGAAGAACTGGGTACCAAGGCTCGTCTCCTGGCTGAACAAAATGCCGAGGTCGAACGCAAGAACCGGGAGGTCGAGCAAGCGCGGCGCGCCCTCGAGGAGAAAGCATCGGAATTGGCACTTACCTCAAAATACAAGTCGGAATTTTTGGCCAATATGTCGCACGAACTGCGCACGCCGCTCAACTCCATTCTTATTCTGAGTCAGCAGCTCGCGGAAAATGCGCCGGGAACGCTTTCGCCCAAACAGGTGGAATTCTCGCGCAACATCAATTCGTCCGGTTCCGATCTGCTGCACTTGATCAACGATATTCTGGATCTGTCCAAGATCGAATCAGGCACGGTTTCAGTTGAGGTCGAAGAGATCAGCTTTGCCAGCTTGCGTGACAATATCGACCGCAATTTCCGTCACGTTGCCGAAGCCAAGAACCTGCCATTTCACATTCGTTTCGCCGATGATTTGCCGCGCTCAATGGACAGTGACTCGAAACGGCTTCAACAGATTCTCAAGAATCTGCTTTCCAATGCGGTTAAGTTCACGGCGCATGGCCAGGTAGAAGTGCGTGTGGGACTCGCAGCGGAAGGGTGGAGCACGGATCACCCGATACTGCGGCAGGCGCCGCAGGTCGTGGCGTTTGCTGTTGAAGACACCGGTATCGGCGTGGCCCCGGATAAGCAGCGGCTCATCTTTGAAGCGTTTCAACAGGCGGATGCCGGAACGTCGCGCAAATATGGCGGTACGGGTCTTGGGCTAGCCATCAGCCGTGAACTGGCCATGCTGCTCGGCGGCGAAATCCGTCTGTCCAGTGTGCATGGCAAAGGCAGCACCTTCACGCTCTACCTGCCGCTGTACTATGCGGGTCCTGACGCCGCAACTGTTGCGCGAACCGAAAACGGCCAAGGCGGAGGCGCTAGCAGGTCAGTGGTTGCACTGCCTCTTCCGCGCGAGGAACATATTGCCGACGATCGGGACACCATCGAACCGGGTGACGCAACGGTGCTGATTATTGAAGACGATCCACATTACGCCCGTATTCTGCTCGGGCTCGCGCGCGACAAGGGCTTCAAAGGTATTGTCGCAACAAAAGGTGCACACGGTTTGGCGCTTGCGCGGCAATATCATCCTTCGGCAATTTCGCTCGATATCTTCCTGCCGGATATGCTGGGCTGGACGGTGCTCAATCAGATCAAACTTGATCCGACCCTGCGGCATATACCGGTACAGATTGTGACGATGGAAGAAGAGCGCCAGCATGGCCTTGCACACGGGGCTTTTGCCTATCTGATTAAGGAACCGACTACGGCAGGATTAGAAGCGGCATTCGACCGGATCAAGGATTTCACCGCACCGCGCACGCGACGCCTGTTGGTGGTTGAAGATAACGCCATCGAGCGCGACGCCGTATTGGAGCTGCTTGGCTACAGCGATATCGAGATCGTGGCCAAGGGCACCGGTGACGAGGCACTTGCCGCCATGCGCGAACAGCCATTCGACTGCGTAGTGCTCGATTTGCGCCTGCCGGATATGAGCGGCTTCGATCTACTTGAGAAGCTGCAGGCAGAGTCTAATTTGGCGGACGTGCCGGTGGTGGTCTTTACCGGCAAAGACTTGACCCGCGAAGAGCAGGCTCGACTGAAGTCGATGGCCAAGAGCATCGTACTAAAGGATGTGCAGTCGCCGGAGCGACTCCTGGACGAAACGGCGCTTTTCCTACATCGGGTCGTGACCGAACTGCCGCAACAAAAACAGGCAATGCTGGAACGGCTTCACAGTTCTGCCGAGGTGCTTCGCGGGCGCAAGGTGCTGGTTGTCGACGATGATGCGCGCAACATTTTTGCGCTGACATCGGTACTTGAAAATCATGAAGTCGACGTCATCAGTGCAACGAATGGGCGACAAGCGATTGATCTCCTGCAAAATACCCCTGACATTGCCATGGTGTTGATGGATATCATGATGCCGGAAATGGATGGCTATGAAACCATGCATGAAATTCGCAGCGACGCACAATTCCGGACACTGCCGATCCTCGCGTTAACTGCCAAAGCGATGAAAGGTGACCGGGAAAAGTGTCTCGACGCAGGCGCCAGCGACTATATCGCCAAGCCCGTCAATACCGACCAGTTGCTGTCGCTGATGCGTGTCTGGCTTTTCCGTTGAACGGAGCGTTTATGGCAGCCAGCTTCGACCAGATCACAAAGACTGGCACTACCGCCGCTGATCAGTCAACTGCACGCGAGGTCGATCTGGTAAACATCCTTATTGTCGACGACGAGTCCAAGAACCTAACGGTTCTGGAAACGGTACTGGCCGATCCAGGCTACCGGTTAATTCGCGCGACATCGGGTAATGAGGCTTTGCTTGCCCTCATGGCCGATGAATTCGCGGTGCTGGTTCTGGACGTTCGCATGCCGGGCATGACCGGCTTTGAGCTCGCGATGCTGATCAAAGAACGCAAAAAAACGTCCCGTGTGCCGATCATATTTTTAACGGCCTACTATACTGAAGATGAGCACCTTGTTGAGGGATACGGCAGTGGCGCCGTAGATTACTTGCACAAGCCCATCAACCCAAACGTATTACGTTCGAAGGTTGCGGTGTTTGTGGAGCTGTTCAGAAAGACGCGGGCGCTTGAGCTTACGAACAAGTCGTTGTTGGCAGAAATAGCCGAACGCCGCCGCGCCGAGACAAAATTAAGCGAACTCAACGAATTGTTGGACCAACGCGTCATCGAGAGAACCAATGCACTTGAGACGAGCGAAGCAAAGTTGCGCGAAGCGAGTCGGCGCAAGGATGAATTTCTAGCAACCCTCGCCCACGAGCTTCGAAACCCGCTGGCGCCGGTGCGAAACGCGGCACAAATCCTTCGACTTAAGAGTTCCTCCGTGCCCGAAGTTCGGTGGGCCACTGAAGTCATTGATCGGCAGATTCACGCCATGAGCCGACTCATCGACGACTTGATGGATGTGAGCCGGATCAATCAGGGCAAGATTGAACTGCGAATCGAGCGGGTGGACTTGGTTGACATCTTGAATGACGCGGTTGAGACAACGCGATCGCTCATCGACGAATGTGGTCACAAACTTTTATTTGCCCCCCCGCAGCAACGTATGCAGCTAGACGCGGACCGAACCAGATTGGCCCAGGCCTTAATGAATTTGTTGCATAACGCTGCGAAGTATATGGACAAGGGCGGTCGCATCGACGTCAATGTTCGGGAGGAAAATGGTGAATGCGTGGTGACCGTGAAAGATGCGGGCATTGGTATCCGCTCCGAGCATCTGGCGACGGTGTTTGAAATGTTTGCGCAAGTCGAAACGGCATTGTCGCGATCCCGGGGGGGCTTGGGCATCGGACTGTCGCTAACCCGTCGTCTTGTCGAAATGCACAATGGCCAAATTTTGGCAAGAAGCGAGGGTCCGGGTAAAGGTAGTGAGTTCGAAGTTCGCCTGCCGTTGGCCGAGTCGCCGCTAGGTTGTGACGAAGTTGAGAGAGCCCTAGCAGGGGATGTAGGATCAAACGCAGGACATGGCGGGCTTCGGATACTGGTCGCCGATGACAACGTGGACGCCGCTGTTACCTTGGCTGCGTTACTAGAATCACTCGGGCACTCGGTTCGTTACGTCCATGACGGCGAGGCAGCCGTCCAAGCAGCGTTGGAGTTCGCGCCTGACGTGACATTGCTCGATATCGGTATGCCAAAGCTAAACGGCTACGAGGCCTGTCGCCGCATCCGAATCGCGCAGGGCAATGCGCCAATGACAATGATAGCCGTCACTGGTTGGGGGCAAACGGAAGATCTTCTGGCCTCCAAGAGAGCGGGTTTTGATAGACACTTGGTCAAGCCCGTCGACCCGGAAGAGTTATTTGCGCTTCTGGCAGAAATCGCAGCAGGGCGGGCGAATTTACCTAATTGTTAGATCGCCGCTATCAAACAACCACCCCCTGCTTGGGAAAATTACTGGCGGCATTGTTTAAGCCCGAGCAAAACTCATACTTGATGACCGGCATTGGTACACCCAGAATGAAGCCCATCTGGCCAAGAATAGTCCTGCCGAAGTCCATAAATCCTCACCTATGGGTTTGTGGGAAAAATCGAGAAAGCTGTCCAATTTAGCTGGTTACTGCAGCTGGGACGCGCTGACAACTTGATGTGGATTTGTCGCCCGATGCGGACGATGCCTACTCTGCCGCTAACTCCTGTGATGAGGCGGCCGACGGGGGTGTATGTACCGGCAATTTGTGCATTGCCGCTAGTGGCGAGTACTTCGTCAGCAATATGCAAAGTAGTAGCCCGCTAAGCCCTGCAACGCCAATGGGAACGCGCAGGCCAAACATTTCTGCCATCGCGCCACCGGCAAGTGAACCCAACGGCGCACACGCAATGGACAGGAAAATCATCGTTGATGTGACCCGTCCAAGCAAGTAGTCTGGCGTGACCGATTGGCGCAAGGTCAGGTAATTGATAAAGAACAGCATCGCACCCAGATCGAGCACAAAGATCGCGACACTCAACTGTACTGCGGCCCAAGTACCCTGCGACACCATCGCGATAAGTAGCCAGGCAACACCGGTGGCAAACAAGCCGCCGAGCATGACGCGCCCAACGCCGAACCGTGCGTTGACATGCTGCACGCCGAACGAGGCAATCAGGAACCCGACGCCACCCATCATCCACACGGCGCCGATGGTGCCAGGCGACAGTGCGAGATCGCGTGCAGCAAACAGGATTACGATCGCGAAATACATATGTTTGAGAAACTGCCAAAACGCGAGTCCCCATGCAAGCGAACGCAACACCGGATTGTCGCGGATGAGCCGCAGACCTTCCTTGGCGTCGGACCACACGGTGGCTCCATTTTCAGAAACCTTCGGCGCGTCGGTCGCCTGTGGCTTGATGCTTCTTAGCATTAGGGCCGAAGCAAAGAACGCCATGGCATCAAGCAAAACGGCGAATGGTGCTGTTAGCCAGTGGATAAAAACGCCCGCCAAACCGGGCCCGATGAGTTGCGCACTTGAATCGGACAGGGCGATGCGTGAATTGGCCTCGACAAGGTTTTGGCGCCCCACGCGCTCGGTCATGAACACCTGATATGCTGCCCAGCCGATGATGCCGCCAACGCCTACCAGGAAACCCACGATATACAGCACCGGCATCGACAGCACGCCAAACCAGGCCGCCACAGGTACAGCAAGTAGTGCCAGCCCTCGTCCCACATCGGCCATGATAATCAGGGGCAATTTCCGGGAGCGGTCAACTAGCACACCCGTAAACAAGCCAAACATCGTATAAGGCAGCGCCTCAACTGCAGTCAGTATTCCCATTTCGAATGGGGATGCGTTGAGCATCAGTGCAGCCGTAAGCGGCAAGGCGAGAAACGTGACCTGCCCGCCAAAATGGGTGATCGTCAGAGAAATCCATAGCGTACGAAAATCGCGGCTTCGCCATAGTTTGCCGAAATATTTGTCCAGCCGATGTTGTTCTGTTTTCATTCTTGTTCGTTCCGATCTTGCCGTGCAATAAGCAATGCACATTTGCGGCCTGGCTGATAAGCGGGGCCAACAAGCGGGAAAACTGAGTCCGGTTTGATTCCCCGCCGATTTAGTCCGGCGAGGGCCTTGCAGAAAGGCGCTACCGGGTGATGAATACCATAAGTGCGGTGCCGACGTCTTGGGATCGTGTCGGTCGCAGGATGGCGATACATCCATCATCCACACCGGCAACGATGCCGCGAGCCATTACTGCCGGCAGCGCGCAAATTGCGATTTTTGTGTGAATGTTGGACACGGAAACTCCCGTTGGATGAATTGCTCAGATCTGCAGTTTAGCGCAGTCCATCGTCGGATGCAAAATCGAGCCTCTTCCAATGACACATGAGCCTGGAGGAGTGGTCGTGATTCCAATGAGAAATGAGCCTGAAGCGTTGGCGGGCAGGTCATCCTTCGGGGATGATCATGACACTGGATACTGCGCGTCTGCGCACTATTGAACAAGTTGAAGCATTTATGCTGGGCACGGCAGCGGTCGGATTCAGTCGGCTGCCGGAATCGGAGCGCTACGGCTGGATTGGGCGGACCCTGAACCAGGGGTGTGATCGATACCAACGCGGTCTGCTACGGCGCTTCATTGCGCGTGTGACCGGCTATTCGCGCGCCCAGGTCAGTCGGCTGATTGCGCAGCATCGGGATACCCGTCGCCTCAAGGATCGGCGTGGCCCACCGGCAGTGCCCTTTGCCAAGCGCTACGGTCCAGCGGCGCTGCGGTGCTTGATTGAAATCGACCATGCCCACGATACCTTGTCCGGCCCGGCCACCAAGAAGCTCGCCGAACGGGCCATCTCGGTACACGGGCAAAATGAATTCACCGCCTTGGCCGACATCTCCATCTCCCACCTCTATAATTTGCGCAAAAGCGCAGGCTACGTGAAGGCGCGGGTGCACTTTACCCAGACCGTTTCTTCGCGCACACCAGTGGCCATTGGTGTGCGTAAGCACCCTGATCCGCAAGGCCGGGCTGGCTTTCTGCGGGTCGATAGCGTTCACCAGGACGATCACGAGGGCGTGAAGGGAGCTTATTTCATCAACATCGTGGACTGTGTGACCCAGTTCCAGACGGTCTTTGCCGTCGCCGGGATCAGTGAGGCTTTTTTGTTGCCGGTATTGGATCACATGATCGCTGCACTGCCCTTTACCATCCTGGGCTTTCACTCCGACAATGGCAGCGAGTACATCAATCACAGGGTCGCAAAGTTGCTGCAAACGCTGTTGATCGAGCAGACCAAGTCACGCGCGCGCCGCAGCAACGATAATGCGCTGGCAGAGAGCAAGAACGGTTCGGTGATTCGCAAGCACTTCGGCTATAGCCATATCCCGCAGCAGTTCGCTGAATCGATCAACTTGCTGTGTCAAGAGCATTTGATGCCGTATCTGAATTTCCACCGGCCGTGCTTCTTTCCCACCACCGAGATCGACGCGAAGGGCAAAGCGGTCAAGCGCTATCGCTACGCCGATATGATGACCCCGTACGAGAAGCTCAAATCCCTTGTCAATGCGGAATGCTTTCTCAAGCCCGGCGTCACGTTCGAGCAACTCGACAAGGTTTCAACAGTCATGACGGACAATGATGCCGCCGCACTGTTCATTTCGCAACGTAACAAAATCTTCAGACAAATCTTCAAACAATCCAAAACCACCGGCTTGGCCGCATAACGCTCAGGCTCATTTCACTTTTGGAAAATACTAATCGTTCGCCTTTGTCGCACAAGAGATCCAAACCAAATGACCGCCTTTTGCGGCACGCGACCGCACTTCGTATACACTACGACGCTTTTTGCGGGGCTTTATGTGGTTCAAGAATTTGCAGGTCTACCGATGTCCGGCACCGTGGAATATCAGCGCGTCCAGCCTTGAGGAGCAGTTGGGTCGTCACCCTTTCCGCAGCACCACTGGATATGAATTGCAGACACAGGGATGGATATCACCTCTGGACGACGGTGGGCTCGTACATTCAGTCAACGGACAGCTTCTGATCACTCTTTGCGCGGAAAAAAAATTGCTGCCAGCGTCAGTCATCAAAGAGGTGACCAAAACCAAGGCGATGGAAGCGGAAAAACATCAGGGCTACAAGCCAGGCAAGAAACAGCTGCGCGATATCAAGGAGCAAGTCAGTGATGAACTTTTGCCTCGAGCATTCGCCGTTCGTCGCCGCACCGGAATTTGGATCGATCCTGCCAACGGATGGTTGGTGATGGATGTCGGCTCATCAAATCGCGCCGATGAAGTAGTCACCCTATTGAGCAAGTCGATCGACGACTTAGTCATCGAAAGGCTGAAAACAGCGATATCCCCGGGCACGGCGATGACATCGTGGCTGACAAAAAATCATGTTCCGCACGGTTTCAGTATCGATCAAGATGCTGAATTACAGTCTCCGGTTGAAGAAAAAGCAACCGTGCGCTTTGTGCGACATACGCTGGATCCCAAGGAGATCCAGCGCCACATCGCCGCCGGAAAACAATGCACACGGCTGGCATTGACCTGGGCTAATCGCGTGTCATTTGTACTGACTGACACGTTGACAATTAAACGCGTACTCCCGGTGGACGTCATTCGGGAAAATGAGACTTCAATCGCACAAAATGATGACGAGCGTTTCGATGCAGACTTCACACTGATGACTGGTGAACTCCACCATTTGTTGAATGACTTGGCGCCAGCACTCGGCGGACTGGTGCCTACCAGCGGTATCTAAGTATCAATCCTGGAAAACGTCTGCGATCACTTTTGGCAGTACGCTTGGGTCAATCGGTTTTACCAGGTGCCGGTCAAATCCGGCAGCTTTTGAGCGAAGTTGATCAGACTCTGTCCCGTAGCCCGTCAGTGCAATTATTTTAACCTTGGTGAATGTCATCTCTTCGCGAAGTCGCCGTGCAACTTCGTAGCCGCTGATTCCCGGCAATCCCAAGTCTAGAAATATAACGTCCGGGTTATAGGTCCATGCGACTTGTAATGCAGTGATGCCTTCATGCGCGAGCTCTACGTCGTGGCCATAGACGGCGAGCAACAATTTTAGCGATTCCGCGGCATCGACATTGTCGTCCACGACCAGAATTTTTCTGGCTGGCGTTGGTAAGTCCTTTGCCGTAGTCTGTGATTCCAATACTTGCGTCGATGGCGGCTCAGTCTCCTCTTGGCCCTCGATCAGTGTTGGCAAGCGCACAACGAACTCGCTCCCCTCGCCAATGCCTCCGCTGAGTGCCTCGATGCTGCCGCCATGCAAATGAACCAGATTCTTTACTAGCGATAGGCCGATTCCCAAACCCTGACGGGCGCGGTCAGATGCCTCCTCCGCCTGCGTAAACATATCCCAGATTTTGGGTAACATCGCAGGTGCAATACCGATCCCGCTGTCTCGAACCCTAATCACGGCCTCGCTCGCCAGGCGCGAGAGACTGACATCGATGCGACCGTGGGGCTCGGTATATTTGCAGGCATTGAAGACCAGATTTTCGATGATCTGTTGAAGACGAACCGGATCGCCATTGACTAACACCGGCCAGGCCGGAACGTTTACCGAAAGTTGATGGCCAGCTGCCTCAACGGCTGAGCGAGTGGATTCGAGTGCATCCGTCAGCTTTACCAGTAAATCAGTGGGCACCCGACGCAATCGAATCTTGCCTTGGGTAATGCGGGCGACATCGAGCAGGTCATCGACAAGATGTGTCAGTTGCGCCAACTGTCGGTCGAACATTTCACGCAGTTCATGGGAGCCTGCCGGCCACTGACCCGACAGATGCAGGGCATGTATTGCGGTCCGCATTGGCGCCAGTGGATTTCGCAACTCGTGTGAAAGGGTCGCCAGAAATTCGTTCTTGCGCTGGTCACCCTTCTGAATCTCCTTGAAGAGCAGGCAATTGTCCACGGCGACGGCGATACGTGAGGCAATATCCGTTGCGAGCGCCATTTCGTCTTCTGAAAACTGTCGCGCTACCGGCGCCACGCCAAACGCAATGACACCATGGATCTTGTCTCGGGCAACCAGCGGTAACATTAAAATATTTTGTGCGGGCCATGGCTGACGCGCAAAATCTGCGGAACCGTTCGACTCAGCGGTCAACATATGCGCCACCGGTATGGCCGTAAAATCGTCAATTCTCGCTGGTTGGCCCGATGCAATCACTTGATTCGTGGCTGACACCCAGCGCGTCTCCTGCGTAATAGCAATGCGCGACTCATCGAGATTCCAATCTGCCCTGCAAGCTGTTCGAACCAGGGTAGTTTCACCATCAGCGACTGTCATTGCGCTGAAGTCGGCTAGCGTTGGCACCAATACGCGGGTCGCGCCCACCATGAGCGAACTAAGGTTCAATGAACTACTGAGCACTTTGCTCGCTTCGGCGAGGAATCGCGCGCGCCGCATTGCGTCCTCGGCGGCCGTGCGCGCAGCCTGTTCACGCACCAGCGCAATGCGCTCATCGGCTTGGCGTCTGATTTGCCGGGTCAGATTGTAAAGCTGTACAAAGACGGTCACCTTGCTGCGCAATACGTTGGGGGCAACGGGAGAGGGAAGATAATCGACCGCACCTAGCGAATAGCCTCTGGTCGAATGAATGCCTTCTGGATGTGCCGACACAAAAATAATCGGTATGTGGGAAGATCTTCGGCGACCCCTCACCAGCTCCGCCGTTTCGAATCCGTCCATGCCTGGCATGTTCACGTCCAGCAGCATGACGGCGCATTCGTTATCAAGAAGCCAACGAAGTGCACTTTCGCCTGACTGAACAGTGACAACGTTGTGACCGAGCTCTTCGAGGATCGTCCTGAAAACAAACAATTTGTCGGGACGGTCATCCACGACCAAAACGTTCGCTTGGGCAGGCTCCTCAGAATTCACTGCGGTGTCGATAGGCATAGGTTCAAGTGTCATTCGGACTCATTCCTAGCCCCGTCGCGTGTTTCCGGTGATCCATATTGGTCGCGATCAAACATCATCGCCACACCCATTATTGAATCGCGTTGTTGTAATTCCAATCGCGTCAATCTGAAAATCGTGTAGGAATAGTCTGACGTAACCTAGCAGGTAAAACCGCACTTTCCATTCGCCCGTGCATCTCCGAAAACCCTAAAGGCACGCTGAACTTTCGGTGTTGTGGCATGAGATTGACCGCTAGACGTTATGCGCAATCGGCGCCGAATGTGGTTCAGCAATTCAACAGCCGCTTCCCGCATTTTTCCGGCAAGCAAATCGACCGCAGTCCTACATCGCGTCATCCGTCGCCTCGATATTCTGGCAACTCATCAGCAAACGAAAAATGACAAATTCAATTGGACACAAACCACCGCACGAACTTGAATCGACCATGGCCAGAAGGCTGACATATTTTGAACATGATCGTCCGCGTAAATATACGTATTTATCTCAACAAACCGCAGCGAGGTAATCATGAAGGCAATTAGAAAGTGGATAGTGGTTTTGGCGATGTTTGTCTTTTCGGGGGCATTCGCCAATACGTTTACCTCCGATTTTTCTGACACTTGGTGGAATGCCAATGAATCCGGGTGGGGCGTAAACGTCAATCACCAGCGGGATATTGCGTTCATGACATTTTTTGTCTACGGCAGTGGCGGCAAGGTGGTGTGGTATACAGGCCAGACTGTCATCGTTGGGCAAAATCCAGATGGTTCGCTAATTTTCGCGGGGCCGGTCTACGAGTTCACTGGACCCTCGCTGGGATCGACATTTAACCCAGCGATGGTAAAGGGTCGTCTCGCTGGTAACGTCACGTTTACCGCGTTTCTCGATCGCGCTACGCTTTTTTACACAATCGACGGTGTTTCTGATAGCAAGGTCATGACCCGACAAACTATTCGCAACAACGATATGTCCGGCGCGTATCTAGGTGCAATCAAGCATGTTCAATCAGGTTGCCGTGGAACGGCAATGAATGGCGACTCAAACAGCAACGCCGAGATCTACGTGACAAACACGGCCGATACATTCACGATGTTGCTCCAACAGTCTGACGGCAGAGCCTGCAATTTTGTCGGCAACTATTCGCAGACCGGACGGTTGGGGCGGTCAGAGGGTAAATACACGTGCACCGGTGGTGTGGTTGGAACGTATGACGCTTTCGAACTCGACGCGAACACGCAGAGCGTCAGCGGGCGTTTTCTTGCAAACGATTCACAATGTGCTACGGTAACGGGGCGTTTCGCTGGCATGAAAAAATGACGTCCTAGACCTAAGCAAGCCGTTTGCGACAGTACGTTTTTTCAGGTGTTGAACGACCGCGAGCTATTGAGCATACAAGTTGAGGTAATCAGCATACGTTGCTGTATTGCCGATAAAGGCAACGTTGGCGAACCGTAGCTGAGCCGGAAATTGGGAGTGAGCGCATTGCGCATCGCAGACTGCCAAGCGCGAACCCCGGGGTCGAATTGGGATACAGTCACGGCATGACAAATATTTCAACGGCTTCATGGCTCGCATACTGCCGGGCGGGTTTCGAACCTGACTTGGCCGCTGAATTCAAAATGCGTTTCGGTGCCGCGCCAATTGCTATGATGGCGACGCCGCTTAGTGGCTTTGTGCTGGCTACATTTTCAGCCAAAGATGCCAAACGTAGTGCGGCCCTTGCCGACTGGCGGGGATGGATTTTTGCCCGTCAGTTGCTGCGTGCCAATGCGGACCCAATCGCATTGGCGACAAACGATCGCGTCACACCCATCGTCGCTGCCGCCAAGGCTTGGCTGAATCAACAAAAAGTGGCGAAAGTTGGCGGCGTCTGGATTGAATATCCAGACACAAATGACGGTAAGGCACTGTCAAAACTGTCCCAGGCCTTGCAGTTGCGTATCAGCGCCGAATTCATCGCGGCTGGATTGTTGCACAAAGATGAAGCCACGCCGCGCTTACACGTGTTGCTAACCCCGGAGCGGCAAGCGTTTCTTGCCTTGGCCGACACGCGAACTGCATCGTCTTGGCCCCTGGGCATCGCACGTCTGAAAATGCCGCGCGAAGCGCCCAGCCGGTCCACACTGAAACTTGCCGAAGCGTTGCATGTTTTCGTCGGCGACAATGAAGAACGCATCTTGCGACCGGAAATGAAGGCGGTCGATCTTGGCGCCGCACCCGGTGGCTGGACGTGGCAATTGATTAACCGCGGGCTGCATGTCACAGCCGTTGACAATGGTACGTTGAAGGGCGATCTAGTCGACAACGCCTTGGTCAGACACCTGCGCGAGGATGGTTTTCGTTATCGTCCAAAACGACCGGTCGACTGGATGGTCTGTGACATGGTGGAACAACCGGCCCGTATTGCACAATTGGTGGCATTGTGGTTGAGCGAGGGCTGGACCGAGCGTTGCATTTTCAATCTCAAGTTACCCATGAAAAAGCGTTTGGAAGAAGTTGAAAAATGTAGCGCCGTCATTGAAAAAGCGCTGAAGATGACCGGGCGCGACTATGAAATTCGCATCAAGCAGCTCTATCACGACCGGGAGGAAGTGACCGGCTTTTGCCGTTTTGTGCCGCGTTCTGAACGATGAAACGCCGATGTTCATTTGCAAGTCGAGAGTTAACCGCAAATAATTATCCGTCTCCGACCGTGTCACGCGTTGCACAGCATTTATGTAGGCGTTCTCCTATATAACATCGGGCCAAACCGGAATTGCGCGCATCTGGATGAAACTAAATAATCGTGCATGTCTGCCGCCGTATTGTCGTGGCTCGACAAATCAAGACTAGCTGAGAAAGCGGAATGCATTCAGAAACAATAGACACACAGTTTGCTGCGTTGACGGCGACGCTCAAGGTGCTGGCACGGTGGGCACCCCACACCCGCCACGATGTGTTAGGGGCGTGCAGTCCGATTACCCTCGACTTGTCTGTACTGGGCTTAAAGGCCGCAAAAGCGCCACTCACCGCCGACGACGTCAAGCCGCTTGTTGATCGCGCCAAGGCCAATATCCGGAATGTGGTTCAGCAATTGGACCGCATGGTACTGTTTCAGTGCCAGGACCGGAGACCCGTTATTGCCGTAAATGACGTTATGGAAAAGATGGCCCGCTCGATGCGCACCATGTTTAGCAGCGTTGTCTGCGGGCCAGCCAAAGACGCGGCGTCTCTGGGCACCGACTCGGAATACGATCTGACCATGGCGGTGTCGGGGTCCCTGATGGCGTTGCATGACCAGCATGGCGCGAACAGGATGCTGACCATTGACGCGTGTCGCGATCATCATGGATTGCTGTTCACCTTCGCCGTCGCGCCTGCGACCGACGAGGGTTGGGTGGCGTCGAGTATGGAACTTCCAGCGTCACTACATATCGCGATCCATGAGGCGCGCCATCTGGCCGAGCATCTGGATTTTGCGTTTGCCGCACATGAAAATGGGATAACGTTGCGCCGCACATAGGGTAACGGGTCAGCGGCAAACGCTGGCTAGATGCAGCGTCCTTGGGGGAACTAAGCTCGGGCAGCCGTAGATGTACGCAACAGGCTATTGGTCACCTGAACAACGCAGTAACCCTATTTGCTGGGGCGGGAGTTCGCCTCGCGTTGCGCTCTGGCATTTTGGTCATCGCGCTCGATCTGCTCAAGATAACGCTTTTGCCGATCCACCTCGGCTTTTGCACGTTGAAGATTGGCGGCTTCTTCGTATCGCTGTCGGTTCTCTTCGAGCACGCGGCGTTGGCTGTCGTTGGCCATTTGCCACTGATCCTCATAATTGCGGCGAGACGAATCATAGTTCGACGACGAAGAGGTGCTTGGCGCCTGACGTGGGGCGTTCCGCTCATCGACGACATATTGCTTGTTTTGTGTATCAGCCGACCGCGTTGCGTTGGACTCTTGACGAAGCTTGTCGTCTGCATCCCGCTGTGCGTGCAACTCTTCCACGAGTCGCTGCTTTTCAGCGACGCGCTTCTCTTCCATCTCTTGTAGTCGGCGCTCCTCTTGTTGAGCCGCAACCACGCGTTCACGTTCCAGGCGTTGGCGCGTCTGCTCGCGATCATATTGCCAATAGAGACCGCCGCCGACTGCGCCGATGGCGCAAAGTGCGATCCAGGTGAGGGGTTTGGCCAACATTCCCATGGAGGCGGCGGATGCCTTTGGCGCGGTGCTGGCAATGAGAGAGGCGTCGTAGCGGTCGCGCCCAGCGGCCGAGGCAAGTTCGCTTGCAGCCGCCTTCAATTGGGCCAGTTTTGCATCGCGCTCCATGGACGAAAGTGACGTATCGCTGGATAGTTGCTCAAACGCTGCTTTGGCGGCGCGCCGAATAGTGGCATCAGTGTCGCTTTGCCGAACCCCGAGAATTTCATAGTTGGTGCGGGACATTAAGTGGGCACTTTATGTTTATACAGGCAAAATTATAAAGGCTATTGTGCCAATTAGTGACGTAATGCTGAGTAAATTCAACTCTGAGTTTATGCTGCGGTGACCGGAATGCTAAGAGGGGCAATTCTTGGTCGCCTCATAGCGGGCCTTGTTTTCAGCGTTGGGTGGATACAGTCCGGGTAGTGAGGCGCCATTAAGTACCTCTTGCATGATCCAGTTTTCGATTCGTTCTTGTTCGGGCGCCATGGCGAGGATTTCACCGAGCAGCGCCTGTGGGATGAGCACCGCGCCATCGGCGTCTGCGACCACGACATCGTCAGGGAACACCGCCACGCCGCCGCAGCCAATCGGTTCCTGCCAGTTCACAAATGTCAGCCCGGCGACCGATGGCGGCGCAGCCGACCCTTGGCACCAGACGGGCAAACTGGTGCCCAAAACGCCAGCCACATCGCGAACCACCCCATCCGTGATGAGGGCTGTGACGCCGCGTTTTTGCATGCGCGCACACAGAATGTCCCCAAAAATGCCGGCGTCGGTCACCCCCATCGCATCGACGACGGTAATGCATCCGGCCGGCATCGCCTCGATCGCGGCTCTTGTGGAGATCGGCTTGGACCAGGATTCAGGTGTTGCGAGATCTTCACGGGCAGGTACAAATCGCAACGTAAATGCGCGCCCGACGAGCCGCGGTTGGTCTGCACGTAGCGGCCTTGTGCCGCGCATCCAGACATTTCGCAAGCCCTTTTTGAGCAGGAGTGTCGTAATGGTTGCGGTCGTTACATTTGAAAGGGTTTCGATAATTTCGGGCTCTAGCAGCCTGTCGGACTCAAGCTGAATACCCACCGCATAGCCCGCCGCAGGTAGCGTATGTGGCCGAGAAAACAGGAAATTACGCGCGATAGCTATTGAGAAGAGGGTCTGCGCGCGGATATCGACTCGTTTACGCTGC
>JBBQFL010000060.1:0-21667 GCA_038321965.1 Burkholderiales bacterium
CGTCGATGTATTGCAGCGTGTTGGTCAACATCCTGCGTCGAAGGTCGATGAACTGACACCACGGCGGTGGAAGCAGCTGTTTGCGGCGAATCCGCTGCGCTCCGATCTATACGGCGTCGGCCGGTAACGCAATAACGTCGGCACGTTACCGGTTACTTTTCATGAGCACTGTATGCACATAAGACGCAAATGACTCGGCAAAATCATCACCTGGTCGAGTGGCCGCGTAAAGCGTCGGGAAATTGGTCGATTCAAGCATCGAATAGGTAGGCTGCATTTCTCCGGCTTCAAGTCGTGCACCAAAGTAGTAAACCACGTTTGCTCGCTGCTTGAATTTGTTGTCAAACAATGAGACATACTTGTTTCCGTCATCAAAAATGCTCCATGAGAGACTGGCGAACGGGTATGCAGCAAGCGATGGAACATCTTTTAGCGGGATAGTCCATGGGGGGTGGAAATTCTCGCCAATTGACACGACATGGCCTAACTCGTGAAGCATGATGTATTGAATGGCGGCCTGTCTGGTGTTCTGCGCAGCGGACTCAATCTCTGCCTCCAGGCGAAATTTGCGATCGGTCTTGAACGGTGTATTTTCCTTCCAGGTCGCCCAGCTATTTGCCAGCTGTCTTGAGAGCACTTCGGCGTCGAGAACGATAAAACCTGCAACCGGCTTGCCTTCATCGTCATAAACAGCGTTGGTATAGCCCGTCCCACCGAGGCCAGCTAAGAAGTAGATCCCGGCTAGCTTCGATGACAAGAGCGCCTTTACCTGGACCGGTAAAGTTTCGAATGCATTTTGTACATCCAGGACAAATTTGTCGTCCAGTTCAACGGCTCGTGGCTTTTCGTCTATCCCTTGCGCAATGTTGTCCAGCACCATCATCTGAATCAATTCTGGACTGGCACGGCCAATGCGCTTTGCTGGCGGCTCCGAGAGCGCATCCTTCCAATACGCGAGCTTTCTAACCACATGGTTTCTCACGGCTTGGAGGGCGCACTGGCGGTCGCCAGAGTTGCAGGGGAGAGGAAGAGCTGCTTGGCCATGGGCAGCACATGCCACCAGTGACCCCGCGAAGAGCGTCAGAATTTGGATTTGTTGGATCCACGTGCACCGCATCCGTCGCATTGAATTTCCACTCTGTGTAGAAACAAGCAAAGAAAAAACGTATCGCAAGCTTTTCTTGGCTAATGATTGAGACTATCACCACAACGCAGTTGCCGACTCACTGAGGTCATAGCGGCGGCTCCCAATCCGCCGGATAGTGGTCGTGAAGCGTCTGTTATGCGCCGACTAGAGGATCGGACGTTTCAGCCAAGCCCTTGTTCGGGTTGATGACGTACTTCTCACCGGTGGCACGCTTGCCGTATACCGCAATCATGTCTAATTGTAGCGCCTCGACCAATGACACTTCTTTCGCGTAGCGGCTCGCAAAAGTCGTGTTCAGTTCCGCTGCAACCCGCCTTTTCAGCGTCTGCGCTGCCTCGGGTCCGATCTTTTGCAGGAACGGAAACAGCAACCAGCCGCCCATTCCCCAGGTCATGCCGAAGTTCCGGTTGAACTCGGTCGGGCTGGGGTCCAGGCCGCCGTAGATGTAGACCTGCTTGTGGGTCGTCGAACCATACCGGCTGTATTCCCTCGCGTTCCTGTTCAACGCCACCTCCATGCAGGTCAGAATCTGTCCAGCGAGCTTGCCGCCCCCGGTCGCATCGAATGCGATCGTCGCACCCGTTACCACGAGAGCCTCAATGAGGTCCTGCATAAACGTGGCCGAATTGGTGCTGCACACGTGGGTCGCACCCATTGCCTTGAGAAGGTCCTCCTGCTCCTGCTTACGAACGATGTTCACAAGGCCGATGTGATCCTGGAGGCAAATGCGGTTGAGCATCTGGCCAAGGTTGGAGGCCGCGGCTGTGTGCACGAGTGCGGTGTGACCCTCTGCCCGCATCGTCTCGACCATGCCCAGCGCCGTGAGGGGATTGACGAAAGAAGAGGCGCCCTGGATCGGCGTCGCGCAGTCAGGCAGCACCAGGCACTGAACTGCCGGGATGCATCGGTATTGCGAGTACATTGCGCCGCCGAGAACGGCTACTGTTTTGCCGAAAAGTGCCTGCGCCGCGTCGGACGAACCCGCTTCGACGACCACACCTGCACCCTCGTTACCCGCTGGCATTGAGACGTCCAGGCGGCTCGCCATGCTTTTCATTGCTCCGTCGGGAATGCGGGCAGTGATGACGGGACGGTTGGCCGTCCCTGACAGCTTCGCTGTACTCATGTCCGCAGCCCCGAACAGAAGACCGAGGTCGGAAGGGTTGATAGGCGAGGCTTCGATGCGTACGAGCACCTCGTTAGGAGCAATGTCGGGGATCGCAACCTTGACCAACGACAACTCCAGTTCGCCACTATGCTTGACGAGCGAGCGAAGTTGAAGGGCAGTGGGTTCGTTGTCGGTGCTCATTCGGTGTCTCCTTGGACGTCAGTTCGATTGTGGCCAGCAGGGTGGCCATAAATTGGGGAGGTCAACATAACAGTAATTTATTTAGCCTGTCCGGTAGTCCAAATGCCAAGCGATCTTCCGAAGCCAAGCGTACCTCAATGTTCATTGGCCGCATTCTGCGACTACCTCGAAAGGCAGCTTGCGACCCATACGGGTATAGCCGACGCTGGTCCAATTTGCTCCAAAGCCGCCATTGACGGTGACGTTATGGCGATTTTGCATTTCGTTTCTTACCAGCCAAATGCACGTTTCTGAATACGGCAACGACGAATAACCGTCATGAAACGTCGAGACTGAAAAAAATGAGGCCGCATCGTCGGCTGCCCAGTCATGGCGACGGGCGGCAAGCCCAGACCTCGATGAGTGCGAAATCGGGTAGCGGAGCGAGGATGGCGGCGAGCTGTTTGCAGTCGCCGCCGACGCAGAGTTCGTAGTCGGCGAAGTAAGGGGAATGACTGAGCCGCAGGCGCTCCAGTGGCGCCAACTCCGGTCTGTAGTACCAGATTCCGTTCTTGAAAAGGGCATCGGCAGGCGGCTCCATGCCGGCGCCACTGCCTCTGATGCGCGCTTGTTCGAGGATCAGTCGGCCGTCCGAAACGCGGTAGTCCTCTTCCCACCGTATTTTCTCGATCGAATGTGTCCAGGCCAACGTGAATGCCGATACTGGCAGCGTTGCTGCGAGCAACCCGGCGGCAATGCAGATGCCGCTCATCTCACGCCGCCACCTTGCGGTTGCGCAACCATTGCCAGAGAACAAAAAACGCCGACATGGCGAAGCCGACCTCATCGGTGAACGGAACGGCGGCCACTAGCATGGCAGCGGCGACGAACGCGAAAAGACGCCATAACAGGCCGACTGGCTGCCACAGATAGCCAATGGTCATCACTGCCCACAGGCTAATAGCGAGCACCGCCTTGAACGCAACGTAGGCGACGCTGAGCACGGTCCAGCCGCCTTGCAGCATCAGCGCCGGGTCGTATACCGCCATGTAGGGCACGACAAAGCCGGCAATCGCGATCTGCGTTGCCTTGAAGCCGATCCTCATCGGCGAGGCTTTGGCGATCGACGCGGCGGCGAAGGCGGCAAGCGCGACGGGCGGTGTCAGATCGGCCATGATGCCGAAATAAAACACAAACATGTGCGAAACAATCAGCGGCACGCCGAGCTTGAGCAGCGCTGGCGCAGCAATCGAACTGGTGATGATGTAATTAGGGATGGTCGGGATGCCCATGCCCAGAATCAGGCAGACGATCATGGTCAGGAACAGCGAGGCAAACAGGCTTTTCTGGCCGATCGTAAGGATGTAGCCGGCGAAGCTAGATGCCGCGCCGGTCAGCGTCAGCACGCCAATGATGACACCGACGATGGCGCAGGCGACTCCAACCGGCAGTGCCTGCCTGGCGCCGTCGACCAGACTCATTTTCATCGTGTGCAGGGTCTTCTTGCCGCCCTGCACGAAAAGGTTGCCGACCGCCAACGCGGCGATCACCGCCATAACCGGCTGAATGCCCCATTTTGCGAAAGACGCGGCCGCCAGGCCCATCGCGAACCAGAACACTACGCGAAATGCGGTTTGCGAAATGCGGGCGGCGATGGCACTGCCCAGTATCAGGATTGCGGTCAGCGCCAGCCCCATCATGCCGGCGAACATTGGCGTGAAGCCCTCGAATAGCATCACCACGAGCGCCGCCAGCGGCATGATCAGGTACCAGTTTTCCTTGATTGCGCGCCACGGGTTTGGGCACTGCTCCTTCGGAATGCCGAGCAGTTTCAGGCGCCCGGCTTCCAGATGCACCATCACAAACGCCGTAAAGTAATAAAGGAAGGCGGGGATCACCGCGGCCTTGACGATATCGGCGTAGGGCACGTTAAGCGTTTCGGCCATGATGAAGGCGACGGCACCCATCACTGGCGGCATGATCTGGCCACCCATCGATGAGGTGGCCTCGACAGCGCCGGCGAATACCGGCGAGTAGCCAAAGCGCTTCATCAAGGGGATCGTGAACTGACCAATCGTGAGCACGTTGGCCACGCCCGAGCCCGAGATCATGCCCATGAAGCCTGAGGAGATCACCGCCACCTTTGCTGGTCCGCCCTGAGTGTGGCCGACGAAGCCCAGCGCAACGCTGTTGAACAGCCTGATCATGCCGGCGTGTTCGAGGAAGGAGCCAAACAGGATGAACAGAAAAATATACGTGGCCGAGACTAGTGCCGGAATACCGTAGATGCCTTCGGTGCCGAAACCGAGCTGGTCCACCAGTTGCGCGATAGTGTAGCCGCGATGCGCGAGTTCACCCGGCAGGTGCTGGCCGAACAAGCCGTACAGCAAGAACATTCCACAAACGATGGGAAGCGCCAGGCCGAGGATGCGCCGTGCCGCCTCGAACACCAACAGCACGACGACGGCGCCGACCAGCAGGTCAGTCGTCGTCGGATCGCCGGCGCGCTGGATCAGGTCAGCCTCAAACACCCAGTGGTAGAAGGCCAGCCCGAAACCGGTAAGCGCCAGGATCCAGTCATATGCCGGAATGCCGATTTGCGGCTTGGCACGCTGCACCATCGGATACAACATGAACGTGAGGAGTAACAGGAAGCCGACGTGGAAAGCACGCGTGACTAGGCTGGACAACGGTGAGAAACCGGCCACAATCAACTGGTAGGCAGAAAAAGCAATGGCCGAAAAGATCACGCACTTCAGGGCCCAGCCGCTAAGGTTGCGGGTGTGGCCGTGCTCTTGGAAATCATCGCTTGGCGCCGGGTGGTCAAAAAGACTCTCTGGCGCGTCATTCATGGTGTTGGTCACGGCAGTCCGGAATAAAGTTCGATAAATAGCCGCAATGGCGATGGGCCAGTGCGGCTTGAATGTTATCGCGGCGGCCGCCTATTTGATCAGACCGACTTCACGGTAGTATTTCTCGGCACCAGGATGCAACGGCAGCGGCATGTGCCTGGGTCCTTCCTCGCGCTTGATCGCTTTTGCCGCAGCATGGGCGGCGACCATCTGATCAAGATTCTCGTACATCGACTTGGTCATTTTGTAGACCGTATCGGTCGGCACGCCTTCATGGGTCACGAGAAAATTCTCGATCGCGACGGTGGTCACGCTCGCACTCTGCCCCTCGTAGGTGTTGGCCGGAATGGTACCGGCAATGTAGGCCGGGTCGTTGATCTTGGCCACCACGTCGGCAGGAACCGGTACGACGACCATCTTCACTGACGTTGCCAGGTCACGAATCGCGGACACGCCAAGACCGGCCGAAATCAGCGTGGCGTCGATCTGGCGGTTCTTCATCAGTTCTACCGATTCACCGAACGGTAGGTATTCAACCTTGCCTAGGTCCTTGTAGCTCAGGCCGGCCCCCTTGAGGATGGCGCGGGCGTTTATCTCGGTGCCGGACTTGGGTGCGCCGACCGCGACGCGCTTGCCTTTGAGGTCGGCCAGCGTCTTGATGCCCGAGTCGGCGCTGGCGACAATCTGGATGTAGTTCGAGTAGATCCCGGCGACACCGCGCAACTTTTTCAGCGGCGCCTTGAATCCCGCTTCTTCGTTGCCCTTCCAAGCGTCGGAAAGAGCGTCGCCAAGCGTGAAAGCAATTTCGCCCCGGCCAGCCTGGAGCAGGTTGAGATTTTCGGCCGAAGCCTTAGTCGCCTGGACAGACGACTTGACGTCGGGGATGGCCTTGCCGTATATCTGCGACAGCGAAACGCCGAGAGGATAGTACACGCCGCTGGTGCCGCCTGTCAGGATGCTGATGAACTCTGCAGCATGGGCGCTGCCTGCAAACACGAGTAAAACACCGGCCTTAATTAGGGTCGTACGGAATGATAGCGATAGCATGGTTGTCCTTTGTTCGTTTTATCGACCCAGTATAACGCCAGCCTTCTCAGATGTGGTATGGGACTGAAGGCAAGCCGTGATTCCATCCATGTAGGAGCACTGAAGTGCTGGCATTCAGATTGAAATGTTGACGGCTTGATCATCGAAAGAGTGGTGATCAACAGTGGGTGGCGTTGAGATAGATAGCATCTAAGTCAGCGTCGCCAATTGCTCCTTCAGCCGCTCAAACAGGTGAGGTGAGAGTGCCAATCTTGCCGATCCGCGTTAGAGCCTTTAGGCGGCCACTTCAGTGGTCCACGAAAGCAGAATCGCACTTTGTTGGTATTTGCTAAGTTGGACACATTGCGTGCAGTGCGTGTTCCGACTTTCGCGCCAATATTGAATAGTCACTTTCGACCCAAAGCGGACACCTGCGGCAAGTTTACGATTTCTTTGTCCCGATAAGGACCGGTTGATAAAAAGAGGCGTCAATTCAGAGTCGACAGCAGAAAGTCCTGCCGTTACCATGTCACCCATTACTTAAAACAAATTGGTGTGACTGGTTAGCATATGGGGCAGGTGTGGCGGGAATAATTTGACAGAAGGCGAGCGCGTATGGACTTAAGAGATCTGACGAAACTATTGATTAAGATAGCGGCCGCTGTGTTGATTTTTTGGTACATGTCATGGCTCCCGGCTGGTCTGGTAGCGGTGTCACAATCTCAAAATCTATTGCAAGGACTAGCAGTAAATATCCTTCCTGTCCTGATACCCCTCGCCTTGGCGGTGATTGTATTTCTGTTTCCAACTGCGATTGCGAACAAGCTAATTGGGCCTTCTGTCACAACAAACGCTCAAGGACTTTCGGAGCAACTGCAAATCATTTCGTTGCGAACGATTGGTTGTTTTTATCTATTTCGTGGTGCGGTTGATTTTTCATATTATCTTGGCAAGGTTTATTTTCGTGCGCGAGTAGACATTCCATATGGCAATGGCGGATCACTGGTATGGCTGCCCGACGATTTGGCGAGTATATTTTCGACGGTAGTAGAGTTGTGTATTGCGCTTTTCTTGGCTTTGCGCGCGACTTCGATTGTTGGCTATCTGTCCCAAGAATCCGTGCGTACAGAATTGTTGGTTGAAGATGAAGCAATCTCCGAGAAATAGACCTTCGTTTTCCACAATGGCAATCAATTTGCGTTGGTCCGCTGCCTGAACGTTGGCACTGATGTGTTTTTGACCCAACGTGCATTGCTGCAGGCGCTGGCGAGAATTGATCGATGTGGCGGTGTGTGCTGACCAGCAAACTGGTGTTGACCGATGGTTCCAAACGCTCAACTTGGCCGTCCGCACCCGACCCAAAGGCGACGCTCCAGCCGCAGGTCCAATTCGCTCTCAAGAAACCACATTCAAGTCGTTGATTTGAATGTGGTTTCTTCGGCGCGCCTGCCGCGGCGGCGGTTACTAAGCTCCTTTGCAGTCATAGCCCAATGCCCGCAGAAAGGCACTCATCGCACCCTGTCGCACAATTGCGAGCCGCTAGGGGCAATTCTCGAGGACAATCGGCAAGCCGTGCGGCGTGCGTTCCGCGGCGCTGCGCCATGCCTCTTGGAAGTGCACCATCGCTGCACGATCGGCGAGCCCTTTCTTGACGAGGATCTCTTCCAGCGCCGCCAACCAGTGATGGTAGTAGGTGCCGCCGGCATCGGCATCGCCGGCAGCTTGTGCCACCTCAATGGCTGAGCCCAGCTCCGTCGCCCACTCGCTCCAGGTAAATATGCCACGCTCTTGCAGGCTGACGGTGAGCGCAAATGCCTGCGCCTCCCATGGCTCACGGAATACCGGGCCCTCGGCATCGCACGGCAGATTGGGGATGGATTTCGTGGCGAGGCGCGCGGCTGCAGCAGCCAGATTGTTCAAGGTCACGCTTTCACCAGATACGGTTCCCAGGCGTCGATCGAAACCGTCGAGGTGGGGTCGGCGTCCTTGCCCCACAAATCGCGCGCTGTAAATACTACCGTGTAGAGCCACTGCGGGTCTTCGCCATTGCCGGTCGTTGACGAGTCCGGCAGGACCTGGCAGCCGCGCAGGGCTTCAACGACGCCGCTGCGACCGCGTGCATAGCGCGGCAAACGCGTATGGGTTGGCGGATTGATGTTTACGCATTTCACGCGATCGCCGGGCTGGAAACGTGCCGGTGCGCGCACGGTCCTCATGAAGCTCCCCTGTACGAGCGTCTTTGGCACGTCGGCCAAGGTAAGCGTACGATTGACCGACAGCGGAGGACGCAAGGAATGGCCGGCTACGAGCTCGTCCTCGCCAACCAAGCCGTGCTGAACGCACAGGTCCTGCATCCCGAGCAGCCACTTCTTGTAATAGCTGCTGGATGTATAGATTTGCGGCGGCAGTCGTTCGCGTGAATGACGGCTGATGTCGATATTCCATATCCCAAGGTACCCGAGCGCACGGTTCATCGCGAGAACCCGGCCCTCCCAGACGGCGTGGAACACGGGCTCATTCTGCTCCGGCAGAACTTTGCCGTAGCCGTGCATGCCGCCCATGTCATGCACACCGTTCATACCGACTCCGGTTTTGGAGCACTCACGACCCCGGTGCCGATCATGGCATCGCGGTTGACCAAAGCAGCGAGCTGGTCTTCATTCCAAGCTTCCGTGTCGGCGGGGCACATTGGCAGCACCAGATAACGCGTCTCAGCCGTTGAATCCCACACGCGGACCTCAGTCTCGGCGGGCAGGGTAACACCGAAATCGGCGAGTACGCCGCGCGGATCAATGACTGCGCGAGAGCGATACGCAGACGATTTGTACCAGACCGGCGGCAAACCCAGCACATCCCACGGGTAGCAGGAGCACAGCGTGCAGACCACCAGGTTGTGGCGATTCGGCGTGTTCTCAACCGCGATAAGGTGCGTGCCGTGGCCGGCGAAGCCGAGCGCGCCGACGGTTGCACTGGTATCTTCAAGCAGCCTCCGTTTAAAGTCCGGGTCGCGCCACGCCTTGGCGACGATACGCGCGCCGATGTGCGGGCCGATCTTGGTTTCGTAGGCTTCAATGATTGCATCAAGCACCTTGGGATCGACGTAGCGCTTTTCGGTGAGGATGGTTTCGAGCGCGCGCACCCGCAATTGCATTTCACCGAGCTCGGAGCCGTGTTCGTGCTCGTGTTCGTGTTCGTCGTTGTGCGAAGTCATAACGGCAATTTAGCGCAGCACGTTGTAATTGGCAATGCGATGCTTTTTATCACAATATTGAATGTTGACGGACGCGACCGGATCATGTTCGGCAATCGCTATTGCAAAATGTGATCGATAGTTGCGAAGCAGTATCACGACCGGCTTTTGGCCCACAACTGCCGTTCGTCCCTACTTTCCAATTCGACTAGGGGTAGCCATTCAAGCACGCTTAATATGGGCACCAATAACCGAGGCCTTTCACCCTTGCTGCAGCTTATTCGCTTAGCGGTTATTGAGTCCCGTCATTATGAGCCTCAAACATTTGAGCAAATGGACAATGTGATGGACATGTCGGCGCTCACGTCGACCGGGCTACTGCATCATGATGGCCACTGCGCTTACCTGAAGGGTGACGAGTGCATAGCCTGCCGCAACTGCCGGAGGCGGACTCCTGCCAGCAGCCGTCGCAACAGCCTTACCCACCTTCCGGCTATTTTCGCCAAATTCTTCCGAAGCGTTTCCTATACTGATGTTTTTGTATCTCTCGATCTTCAGAGCAAGATCGCTGGCGACATGGTTTGTGCGGTCTTTGAGCATTTTTAGCGCGACCGTCGTTAATTCATCTTGCGCCGCTTTCAATGTTTCAGGCGCAACAAAGAAACGCATGTCGTTCATGACTAAGCCATCACCCTGCAGCTCGCCGGCTAGCTTGAGAACGGCTTCGAAATCGTCGGAGGTCATGGACAGAGTTTGCATTCCACGCCACCGATCCGTTTCCTTTTCGTTTTGCGAATTGTATGGCCGGGAGACTGAATAGCTGCCGGTCTCAACAGTGATGGCCGGATTGCTTTGTGCCTTTGCGATGGCGGCAGTCATGCGCTTGTTGATTTCGAGCTGAATCTGTCGGGCATTGTTGCCTCTCGCTTCAACATTCAATTTGACCGCGATGCGATTGCGCGCCTCAAGGCGTTCAGCTTGCTGAGAAAGCTGAACCTCTGTGCGGTCCACCTGCTTGATAAGTTTCACTTCCGTTTGCGTGGGCTTGTCTGCAGCAGAAGCTAGACCAGAACCTGCTAACGCAAGGGATACGGCTAAAAGTGGTGCGGCAACGCGCTTACTGAATATCATATGCCTCCTGAGCAAAGTTGTAGAAGTTCCCGCGCGGCTTTTTGCTGCACGTTTGAACTGCCGCTTATGCTGAGGATCAATAGTGGCAAATTTCTGTTTGAATTCTGTTTGCCGCGTTTGTCATTGCCCAAGCCAAGCTACGTACGACGGGATATGTGTGCTGCGCGGATTGGGTAACGTGGCTCGGGCATGGCAATCTACACTTCAGTCTGTTCTGAAAGTTCAAGGGCGTCGTCGACTTCTATTCCCAAATACCGCACCGTGCTTTCCAACTTTGTATGACCAAGAAGCAGCTGGACCGCACGAAGGTTCTTGGTCCGCCGATAGATGAGAGAGGCCTTCGTTCGCCGCATCGTATGCGTGCCGTAGCTTGCCGGATCCAGGCTGATCTCGCGGATCCAACCTTTGAGTATCCGCGCGTATTGTCGTGTACCCAAGTGTGGCGAGCTCGCAATCCGGCTAGGAAATAAATAGTCTTCCGTCACCAAATTCTCGGCCTTTATCCAATCGGCCACAGCAGCACGCGTTTGGCTGGTGATTTCAAACTGAACCGGGCGCGAGGTTTTTTGCTGCATCACGGTGGCGCGTGCGGCGACGCGATCGCCGTGACAGATGTCGCGCACTCTGAGCTTAACCAAATCACAGGCTCGTAATTTGCTGTCCAGACCAAGGTCGAAAAGGGCGAGCTCACGAACCCGATTGCCCAGTTCCAGCCTAACGCGAATTGCCCAAATGTCTTTGAGTTTGAGCGGGGCCTTTTGACCGATCAATTTGCCCTTGCTCCAGGGCGACTTGCGAGAAGTTTCGACGGTAGCTTCCATGATTGACTCCAATCAGAATGAATGGACGTCAACTATCTACCTCTTCAATAAATGGCGCTTTCGAGCCAAACCTGTCGGTTGCGAACATGTTCCAATTCGCTCCATAGCTGCCATTGAGTGGCACTGTTTCACTTGAATCAAGCTTTGTCCTCGACTCCTAGGAAACGGACTGTGGTTCCCCGCCTGGTATGACCCAAGACTTGCTGTGCGGCTTCGAGGCTGCCAGTTTTTCGGTAAACCAACGTTTGTTTTGTTCTACGCAAGGACTGTGTGCCATAGCCACCGGGGTCCAAACCAATCAGGCTCACCCAGGACGACACAATCCGGGCGTATTGCCGCTGAGACAGATGGGGTGATTCGCTCAGCCGACTGGGAAACAGGTGGTGCGCTGGTTTGAGCTCCTCTTGTGCGATCCAGGCAGCAATAGATTCTCGCGTTGCATCCGAGATCTCAAATCGAACCGGATTGTTCATCTGAGCTTGCCTGACCGTCACCGGTGATGTTACCCGGCCTCCCTTGGCAACGTCTCGAACACGAAGCTGAAGAAGATCGCATGCGCGCAGGTTGCTTTCGATCGCAAGGTTAAACAGAACCAAGTCCCGAAATTGCTGGGCACGCGACAGATGACGATGGATGGCCCCAACTTGCTTCTGACTCAACGGTAACTTCTGGCCAGTCAGTTTGCCCTTGTTCCAGGCGGCCTTCTTTTGACTGGCCTTTACTCTTGCGTTCAAATCAGACTCACGGCTTGATCCATGCCGCTATTTTGCGACGCACGCCTTGCCGTGATCAGCGTGGTAACCCTTGGCTTTGGCGTCGGCTTCACTCATATATTCGCCCTTCTTGGTTTTGCCATAATATTTGTCGCCCGGGCAGTGATAGACCTTGGACGCGGTATTACCCCAGACCTTGTCCGCGCCGCCTCCAGGCACTTGCGCCATCGGAGCGGAAGCTGATTTGTCAGCTGCCTTGTCTGGTGCTGTCATTTTCGCAGCAGCGGCTTTTGCTTCTGTTGCCTTCTTGTCAACGCCACCATGGCCGCTGCAGGCGCCTTTCATTGTCTCGCCGCTGAACGCCGAGCCGTCCTTGCAGGTCGCCGTGACGGCCGCCGGTGCGCTCGCGGCCGCGACTGCAGGTGCGGGCTTAGTCGTTGATTGCGATGGTGCCGTAGGCGCAGGTGCTTGGGCAAAGGTGGCAGCCGAAATGGCGGCGCTCAATACAAGCGCTAATAGTGACAATTTCATGTTATCTCCAGATCAACACACGCACATACGTGGGACACCATTATGCGGGATTTGCAACGGCATATTGTCGGACCCATCGGCGTATGTATTGAATCGTTATTGGCTTCAACGTTCTATTATTGACAGCTTGGGCAAAGCTCCGAATCACCCAGAGAACCAGTCCGATGGCAGCCCGCCTTCGGCGTCCGACTTAGTGCGAGCCGGCTGCTTCTACCGAAGCCGGCCCACCGACTTTCGGCCGTGCTAGCCAGACGACGCCAATAAGAAGCACGAAGGCGATGGCCGAAGCATAAAAGATGTCGTTGGCCGAAAGCATATAGGCCTGCTGATCGATCAGGCGCGTGATTTGTGCATAAGCCTGCTCAGCGCTCATGCCTTGCGCTTGAAGGCCGACGATGGCTTGGCTCGCAGCACCGTTGGTCACATTGATCGACTCGGCCAGATGCGCATGATGCATCGTGGCGCGATTTTCCCAGATCGTGGTCACCACTGACGTACCAATACCGCCTGCGAGGATGCGAGTGAAGTTGGACAATCCCGACGCCGCTGGAATACGCCCCGGTGGTAATCCGGAAAGCGCAAGGCTGACTAGCGGAATGAAAAAGAACGCCATTGCCACCCCTTGAATCACCGTAGGGATCATCAGGGTGGTGAAATCGGCTTGGGTGTTGAAATTCGAACGCATCCACAGCACGACGGCAAAAACGCTGAACGCAACACTGACCAATTTTCGCGGGTCCACGGTGGCAACCTTCTTTCCAACCAATGGCGAAAGTAGAATGGCGAACACCCCAACAGGCGCCATGATTGCGCCGGCCTGAATGGCCGTGTAACCCATCCACTGTTGGAGCCACAGCGGCATTAGCACGACGTTGCCAAAAAATAGACCATACCCCAAGGAAAGGGCCATTGTCCCCGTCCAGAAATTTCGCCGCTTAAACAGGGATAGATCCACAACAGGATGGTCGTCGGTGAGTTCCCAGATCACGAAAATTGCAAAGGCCACCAGTGCGACCACGCCAAGGATCACGATCTGGTTCGATTGAAACCAATCAAGCTCCTTACCTTTGTCCAGCATGACCTGCAACGAACCCACCCAGACCACCAGAAGGCCCAAGCCAATCTTATCGATCGGCAATATACGCGTCGGCGATTCGCGGTCCTTGAAAATACTCCACGTTACCAGTGCGGCACCGAGCCCCACCGGAATGTTGATATAAAAAATCCACGGCCACGAAACGTGGTCGGTGATCCACCCACCAAGTAATGGGCCGACCACAGGCGCCACCAAAGTCGTCATGCCCCACATGGCCAGCGCGAGACCCGCCTTGCTCTTGGGGTAACTTGCCAGCAATAGCGTTTGCGAGAGCGGTATCATCGGTCCGGCGACGGCGCCTTGGACAACGCGAAAGAAGATCAGCGCTTCAATGCTCGGCGCGAGGCCGCACAACAAGGACGCGATCACAAACAATACTACGCTTGAAATAAACAGGCGGACCTGCCCGAACCGCTGTGTAAGCCAACCCGTGAGCGGCACGGAAATGGCGTTCGATACCGCGAAAGAAGTAATCACCCAGGTACCCTGCGTCGGGCTCACACCAAGGTCGCCGGAGATGGCTGGAATCGACACGTTGGCAATAGTGGTGTCGAGCACGTTCATGAACGTCGCCAGCGAGAGAGCGATGGTGCCGAGCACAATCGAGCCACCCGTCAAAGGCGGATATTCTGCTAGTCGTGTCTTTTCAGCAGGTGCGGGCGAGGCACCAGACTGCTTTTCAACCGTGGTCGACATTACCGTACGGCATTAACTTGAGCGACGTTTTCGGCGCGATTAACACTCGCTGCGGCGTGCCGTTTCCCTTGCTCACCGGCAGTGATGACGATGTGAGAAACCTTTTGGCCGGAATTGGCGGAGATGATCCTGCTGACGATCTTTTCGGCCTGTGGATCGTCAATGCTGAACACTCGCGTCTCACTTATTGATGCAGGTATGCCTGCATCTGCCAACACCTTGCCGCTTTGATCGGTGATGTCGACTTCCGCTTCCATCGACAGGCCGATTCGCAAGGGGTGTTCGTTCAACTCCTTCGCGTCGAGTGCGATACGCACGGGAACGCGCTGCACAATCTTGATCCAATTGCCGGTAGCGTTTTGCGCAGGCAGGAGCGCGAATGCCGCACCGGTACCGGCGCCGAGGCCGGCGATTTTGCCGTGGTATTCAATTTTGCTGCCGTAGACATCGGCGACCAGGATAACCGGCTGGCCAATGCGCATATTTCGCAATTGAACCTCCTTGAAATTACCGTCTACCCACACTTCGTTGAGTGGAACGATTGATAGCAGGGGTGTGCCAGGTTGAATGCGCTGCCCGACTTGAATATTGCGACGGGCGATGAAGCCCGTCACAGGAGCGAGTATTTCTGCTCGCTTTGCTGATAGATATGCCTCTTTCACCCGCGCCGCCGCGCGCAACACATTGGGATGTTGATCGACGCCGACGCCATCGGTCATCGCGCGATTTCCACTCAACGTTTCACGAGCCGCCACCACGGCCGCTTGCGCTACCGAGTTGGCACTCTTTGCACCGGCCAACGCAGTCTGGGCATGTTGGATTTCTTCACCCGATACGGCGCCGGAGCTCGCCAACGATTGGCGGCGTCCGAGATCTTCCTCTGCGCGTCGGATGTCGCTTGCGGTACGCAGCAGATCGGCTTCGCGGACCGCGACGTTGGCACCAAGGGTCACATTGTTGGCATAAACGCCGCGCACTTCGCGCACGGTGGCTGCCAGCTGCGCTTCTGCCTGATCGAGGGCAACTTGCGCATCGGCAGGATCGAGCTTAACGAGCGGCTGACCGGCCTTGACGAAATCGGTATCCTGCGCACCGACGGCGATGACGGTGCCCGTCGTTTGCGGCGTCACTTGGATGATGTTGCCCTGCACGTAAGCGTTGTCTGTCGACTCGAAATGGCGCGAATGAAAGTACCAGTAAAGACCATAGGCAAGTGCGATCACGACCAGTGCAGATGCGGTCATCGTTAGCAGTTTTCTGCGTGTGTTCGGCGTTTTGTTTACTTCGGGAACGGGAGTATCCATGTTACTTGCCTCATTGAGACGTTAGAACGTTTTTGAGTTGGAAAACAATTAGTCGCGGGCCAAACTGCTTTGCGTTGTACTGGATGCCTGATAGCCGCCTCCCAGCGCGCGTGCGAGGTTAACGGTGACATCAATTACACGTGCGCGTAAATCGACAGCCTGACGCCGCAGTGCGAGCACGGTGTTTTCGGCGATGAGTACCGTCAGATAGTTGGTGAGGCCGGCCTGGTAGCGCTTCAATGCCAGTTCGTAGGCAGACTCCCCTGCGGCCAACGCATCGCGCTGCTCAGCAATCTGTGTGGAGATCGATCGCATAGACGTTACTTGGTCTGTGACTTCGCGTACCGCCTCGAACAGGATCTGGTTGTAGCTCTCGACCGCGATGTCGTAGTCGGCCGTCTTTCCTCCCAGCGCGGCCCGCAGGCGTCCACCGGCGAAGATGGGGATGTGAATCGCCGGTCCGATACCGTACTGCTGGCTGCTGGCCTCGAACCAATTGGCGTAGCCGATGCTGCTGAACCCGGCGAAAGCGGTGAGATTGATATTTGGATAGAACTCCGCTTTCTGTGCCGCGATGTCTTTGGCGGCTGCGCGCACGCGTTCGCGGGCAGCGGCAATGTCGGCGCGGCGACCGAGCAGGTCAGCCGGAATGGCGGGAAGTGATAACAAATTATTTTCCTCGGTGGTAACGTATGTCGCTGAACGCGGTGTCAAGTCGCGGTTGGTACCACTTGGGCTAGCGGTCAAGGCATCCAGCGCATTGCGTAAAGCCGCGATCTGCTCGTTCAGTTGGGCGATTTCCAAGCGCGAGGTGGGTAAACCACCTTCGGACTGCCTTAACTCAACGCGCGTATCGAGGCCATTGGTAACTCGCATCTCTACCAGCTGCCGGGTCTTCTCGCGAAGTTTAAGCGTTTCTTCGGCGACGCCGCGTTGTTCGATCAGCCGCGCGAGCTGAAAATAAGCCTTAGCAATGTTGGCGGCAAGTGCGATGCGTGCCACCTGACTATCGGCTTTGCTGGCTTCCACATGGCCGAGCGCTGCATCGATTGCGGCGCGATTACGGCCAAAAAAATCGAAGTCGTAACCAAAGGTAATGTTGGCACTATTGCTCGACTTGTTGGCGCCACCCAACGGCGGTGGAATGATGCCATTTGCGGTGAATCGTTGGTACGTCGAGTCAATAGCGGCGCCGATCTGCAAATATTCTGCCGAGCCCGCGACGCTAGCGACCGACTGCGCACGCGCGATGCGCGCTTGCGCCAGACGGATGCCCGGACTTTGCGCCAGCGCACGCTCGATAAGCAAATCGAGTTGCGGTTGTTGGTAACGGGTCCACCATTTGTCCTCGGGCCAGGCCAGCCTGCCCGAAAGTGTGGACGCGGTGTCCGTGCCCGTCTGAAGCCCGGCTTGTTCTGGCGATGTCAGTGTTGCCTTGGTGTCGATACCGCTGAAATTCGCACAGGATGCGAGTAAAAAAATCATGACGCATAAGACGCCGATACTCAAGCGCCGATTTCTTGTCTTGATAGAAAGGACATTCCGCACGACGTTCATGTTCTTGCCTTCGGCTTCTTGCTTACTTTGGGGGCGGAACCTTGCGGTGCCGTATCCGGGCCGAAGCTAATCAGGGCCGCATCCCCATTGGCCAGCATTCGACGCACCAGATCCTTAAGCTGCGCAGTTTCGTCGCGCGAAAATCCGCGTAAGTGGTCGTCGAGTACCTTTGCCAACGTATCGGGGATGCTGGCGACTATAGTCTGCCCCTGTTCCGTCAACTCGAGATAGGCAATCCGCCTGTCCTGCTTGCACCAAACTCGGCGAATTAGGTCTTTGGCTTCGAGCCTGTCTATCATGCGAGTCATTGCCCCATTGTCGATTGAGAGTTCGCGCGCCAGTGCGCTCGCGGTATCGCCTTTGCCGTTAGCCAACATCAGTAGCGGCGCCCATTGCGAATGAGTGAGATCGCGAGCATGCAAATGCAGATCGGTGTGCCGCTGCAACGACAGCGTTAGCTTGCGGACCAGGTAGCCAATAGACTCGTCGACGTTCCAGTGCTTGACGCCATTGCGCAACGTAAGAGGCTCGCCATTGGCCGCCGGCGGACTGCCCACTTCCTTGCGCACGGCTGAAGCTGATCGCGCCTTTGGCGCACCAGAGGGTGGCGCTACCTTTATTTTGTCCATCATCTTCGCAGAACAGATTTCATCGGGTTGACTGCCGTATCGTCAATCGCGGACCGGGTAACATTTCCGCGCGGGATTCGAGAGCTCGTAGGTGAAATATAATTGCCTAGGCAATCATTGTCAAGGCATTTATTGTAGCGGCAGAAATATTTCACCTACTGATGCCCCCAGAGCAAATATCAAGACCAGACGCGAATGGCTGTTGCGGATGTTTATGAGAACAACGACGTTACTGAGTGATCACTTCCGCACGTTTTCATTTGCAACGTTGGTGAGTTCGAGCGTGTAGCCAAATGATTCAGGAGTCATGTCTTTTGTTCCGCTGAAGACCCAAAGCTGTTACAAATAATTAACTTCCAATTCGCCTCCAAGCGGCCGCCGCCGAAACGGCAACTAGCCAAATCCACCACCTTTCGAGCCGCTCAGAGGCCCAGCAGATAAACGGGCGCGAGTGCCGCTAATGCAGCAACCACTTGAAGCATCAACACATGCACCGCGCGCTTTGAGTCAGCCGGTAGCCACCGAATCAAGAAGTAGGCGACGATTGGTATCTGTATGGTCATCATCAACTGCCAAATGTGAGCGCCGGCGCCCTCATCGATTTCATGGGCGAGTCCGTAAATTCCTATGTGTCCAAGGACGACAAAAAGGGCAAGTGCGGACATTGCAATCGGGAGCCAGGCACTTGGACGTTTCAACAACGGCATGCAATTTGACCTTTCAAAATAGCTTTGTCATGGCAACCGGTTGTTTTCGACCCGAAGCAGAAGTAGCGGCACGATATCCAATTCCAAACCAGACATACATATCAGGGCTCTCAGGCGGCAAGAAAAACGAGGGAAAACATCAATAACGCCGGGATCAGCGCCAGAGAATAGAAGAATGCAATGGTTACGCCGCGCATCAGTGTCGGTAGCCAACGTCCGCCATAGACACGCTTCAAAGCGAATAGAGGATAGATTAGCAGCCAGCATAGCAACACCGGCCCCAGCCAATCGATTGGCAACATCATTGCCATTAGCAGCAGAAACATGAAGCTGTGCAGATGAAACGAAAACACCAGATGCTCGCCAAAGTACATGCGGCGGTTGATGTAGAACAATTTCAGCAGTAGCGCATAGAGCGGTAGAAGGACGAACATGGCAATGGGCGCGGTATGCAGCGCGCGCACTTTCAGGACTTCGGCAAGATCCTCCGACGGCAACCGTCTCCAAGTATCAAGCCGATGTTTTAGACGCGTGCATAGCCACTGGGGTGAGCAATTGTCCCAACTCAGCCGCGTGACAGGATATTTCGTCTGTTCATTAAGAATGCTTACGGCCTCGCCAGTTCTTTCGTTCACGCTATGCGCCGCTTTGTCCAGTGATCTGGCGACATTCGCTGCTTGCTCCTCACCGGGTCCTTTCACCAGCGATGATTTGATTTCCTCGGCAGTCACGGGTGTGACGATGACGGCGCTATTGGGTTTACCAAAATTGACGGTCGGTCCGCCAATTGTGCCCAACGATCCAATCACCAGAAAAAAGACCAGACTGATGCTGAGGTACAGGCGCAGCGGCAGGACGTACCGTCGCTTTCGGCCTTGCAAGTATTCACGCGTCAATTCACCGGGGCGAAAAAACAGCAAGGTCAATGTGCGTCCGAGCGGGCCTTCGAGTGCAATGTAATGTCCAACGAATTCGTGAATGAATTCCGCGAGACTGGGAGGATGAAGCGCCGTCTCCTGTCCGCACAGTGGGCAGAAGTTATGCGGTGGGTCGCCTAACAAATGATCGCAGTTACGACATGTCGTCGTCGCGCTCGCCATTTCACCATGGAAGATCGGCTTCGGTAAGTTATCTGGCAACGCGGGCGCCCTTGCTTGGATATTGTGGGTAGATGCACAAGCAGCGATTATGATGCAGCCCGATTAATTTCTCCAACACACGGCAAGCATTTGACGAACTGCAACCCATCGAGAGTTGATTGGTTTTCGAGAAACTTCTATCGCCGTTGCTAGCCGCGCTCGACCGAGGTCTCACAATAATGGCATAACGACCGTCACAGAGCGGTAGAGTCGGGATGTGACGCGGTAATTGTAGGTCAGGCCAAGCCGTTTGCCGCCTCTTTCGTCTGGCGGTGCCTGAGTAGCCGAACCGTGATCCCGTTTTCACACCCCTCTCATCGAACCAGGACGTGCAGATTTACCGCATCCGGCTCTCGGACTAGACATCACGCCTTCGCCCACGACTGGCTGCGCCCGCTCAGACTGTGAAGCCCGAAGTGCCCATACAGATGTGACAGCGGATACGTCCCGCCTTGGGCACGCCGGACCTTGTACTTGTTGCGCAACCACCGACGCAACCGCGCCGCCGTGTAGCTGTCGAGCGCACGGTACGCGCGACTGTCCGAACCAACACTGAAATAGTTCGCCCAGCCGCGCAGCGCGCGGTTCAACTTGCCCACCAACGTCGTGGTCTCTTGCCATGCTGTTCGCAGCTCGGTCAGCGCACTGACCTTCTCTACCATGCGCCGGATGCTCTTCTTCGACGGCCACAGGGCAATACGAGCCTGCCCGGTAACTGGCGAGTACCGCCTGCCAAACGTGTAACCCAGAAAATCGAACGCTTCTTGCGGAACCTTGCAGATTCGTGTCTTTTCCTCATTCACCGTCAGCTTCAGTTTCCCCATGATCACGCGCAGCCACTGCAAGGCTTCTTCTGCCTTGCCGCGCTTGCACAGGATAACGAGGTCATCGGCATAGATGACGATACGGCTGCCAAGGCTGCGGTCCAGCCCGAGCTGCTTCCATCTCAGCACAAACCGGCGCATGTACAGATTCGCCAGCAAGGGTGAGACAGGTGAGCCCTGCGGGATGCCGCGATGGCTGTCCTTGGCCGCTGTCGTCCGGGTCTTGCGCCCCCGGTCGTCGGTTTCCTCGACCGTGCACTCCAGCCACATCTTGATCAGATGCAGCACACGCCCATCAACGATGCGCCGCCTGAGCGACAGCATCAGATCAGCGTGCGGAATGCTGCCAAAGAAATCGGCGAGGTCAGCATCGACCACGTCGGTTTGGCCCCGGTGCAGTTGGTTCCCTACTTCCTTTGCCGCCTGCTGGGCATTGCGGCCCGGCCGGTAGGCGTACTGCTCTGGCGGAAGGTCAGCTTCAAAGATCGGTTCGAGCACCAGCATTGCTGCTGTCATGCATACCCGATCCCGCAAGATAGAGATGCCCAAGGGCCGGAGCTTGCCGTTCGCCTTCGGGATATACACACGCCTGATCGGAGCCGATTGATAGGTCCCCTCCCTGAGCGCAAGCGCCAGTTCACCGAGCCATCGCTCAACCCCATACGCCTCAACATCCGCGAAGTCCTGGCCGTCCACACCCGGCGCGCCCTTATTGGAGCGGCACTGGGCATAGGCATGCGCCAGGATGTCGGCGCGGCTGATCTTGTCGTACAGGGCATAGAAGCGATAGCCGGCTTCAGCCTTCGCTTTGGCATGCAACGCCGTCTGCAGCTTCTGAACAGTTTTCGGAGTTGATAGGGTACCCCATCCCCAGTCCCTCGCCGCGTCTTGCGTTCGTCTTGAACTGAGGCCCCTTCCCTCCACCGGCATTACCCGGCTTCAGCGGTACTACCAGCCTCTCCGCCACCCCAAACCGCCCGGCCTGTCCCTCGCGGCCGTCCGGTTGGTCATCCCTG
>JBBQFL010000061.1:0-21577 GCA_038321965.1 Burkholderiales bacterium
CCGGACCTTTGTACACAGTGCGGCGAGTGCGCGAAAGTTTGTCCGCAGGACGCCATTCACGTACGGCCACTCGGAGGGTCAAATGCCTGAACTACACATCGCGAGTTGCGTGGTACGGGTTCGCCCCGAGGCCCTTGACGCAACCATCAAGTCGATTGAAGCCGCGCTCGGCGATGCCGTCAGTGCGCGCGACGCGATCGGAAAGATTGTGATCGTTATCGAAGGCGAAAGTACCAGTTCGCTGCTCGACCAGATGGACCAGGTCCGGACCATACCCGGCGTATTGAATGTTGAGATGGTCTACCAGCACGCCGAAGAAGAATCCGTCATGAAGGAGTCAATGCCATGAAACTCACCCGTCGCGAATTCATTCGCAACACTGCCGCGACCGTTGCCGCTTCCGCTGCTGGCATCCAGATGCCAGCGGGTGCCGCCAATATTACGACCGAGGCCTCGGCAACCGAGCTCAAATGGAGCAAGGCCGCCTGCCGCTTCTGCGGCACCGGCTGCGGCGTAACGGTTGCAGTCAAAAACAATCGCGTGGTGGCCACCCATGGCGATCCGGCATCCGAAGTTAACCGCGGGTTGAACTGCGTTAAAGGCTATTTCCTCTCCAAGATCATGTACGGCAGCGATCGTCTTACCCAGCCGCTGCTACGCATGACGAATGGCAAATACGACAAGAACGGCACGTTTACGCCGATCAGTTGGGACAAGGCCTTCGACATCATGGCCGAGAAGTGGAAGGCATCGCTGAAGAAGAAAGGCCCGACCTCAGTTGGTATGTTCGGTTCCGGCCAGTGGACCATTTGGGAGGGCTATGCCGCCAACAAGCTCTACAAGGCCGGCTTCCGCTCCAACAATATCGATCCCAACGCACGCCACTGCATGGCCTCCGCCGTCGGTGGCTTCATGCGCACGTTCGGCATGGACGAACCGATGGGTTGTTACGACGACATCGAAGCCGCCGATGCGTTTGTACTATGGGGCTCGAACATGGCGGAGATGCATCCGATCCTGTGGACGCGGGTCACCGACCGCAAACTGTCCACGCCGTCAGTCAAGGTAGCTGTGCTGTCGGTATTCGAACACCGCAGCTTCGACCTTGCCGATATCCCGGTGATTTTCAAACCGCAGACTGATTTGGCCATGTTGAACTACATCGCCAACTACATCATCCAGACCGGAAAAGTAAACAAGGATTTTGTTGCCAAACACTGCACGTTCAAACGCGGCACCGTAGACATTGGCTACGGGCTGCGCCCCGAGCACCCGCTGGAAAAGAAAGCGAAAAACGCCGCCACGGCCAACGACATGACGCCGATGACCTTTGAAGAATTCCGCGACTATGTGAAGCCCTACACAGCCGAAATGGTATCGAAGTTGTCGGGGGTTCCGGTCGATAAACTCAAAGCACTGGCCGAGTTATACGCCGACCCGAAGATCAAGGTCGTGTCGTTCTGGACCATGGGATTCAACCAGCATACGCGCGGCGTCTGGGCGAACAACCTCGTGTACAACATCCATTTGCTGGTCGGAAAAATTTCCACGCCGGGTAACTCCCCGTTCTCACTAACCGGCCAGCCCTCAGCCTGCGGCACGGCACGCGAGGTGGGTACGTTTTCGCACCGCTTGCCGGCCGACATGGTGGTGACAAACCCCAAGCATCGCGCGAAAGCGGAGGAAATCTGGAAGCTGCCGCCCGGCACCATTGTCGACAAGCCCGGCTTCCATGCGGTGCTGCAAAACCGCATGTTGAAGGATGGCAAGTTGAATTGTTACTGGGTGCAGGTGAACAATAATATGCAGGCCGCGGCCAACATGATGGGCGAAGGACTTCCCGGTTACCGGAATCCGGAAAATTTCATCGTGGTCTCCGATGCGTATCCGACCGTCACAACTCAGGCGGCCGACCTGATTCTGCCGACGGCGATGTGGGTGGAAAAAGAAGGGGCTTACGGAAACGCCGAGCGACGGACCCAATTCTGGCACCAGATGGTAAAGGCACCCGGCGAAGCGCGGTCTGACCTTTGGCAACTGATGGAGTTTTCCAAACGCTTCAAGGTCGAGGAAGTGTGGCCGGAAGAACTGCTCACCAAAATGCCGGCATATCGCGGCAAAACGCTTTTTCAGATTCTGTATGCCAACGGAGCGGTAAACAAATTTCCAGCGGCCGAGATTGAAGCCGGCTACGACAACGACGAGTCAAAGGCGTTTGGCTTTTACGTACAGAAGGGACTATTTGAAGAGTACGCGGAGTTCGGTCGCGGCCACGGTCACGATCTCGCCCCCTTTGACGAATATCACAAGGTACCCGGCCTGCGCTGGCCAGTCGTCAACGGCAAGGAAACCAAATGGCGGTATCGCGAAGGATCGGATCCTTATGCAAAGGTCGGAAGCGGCTTTGACTTTTATGGCAATGCGGACCATCGCGCCAACATCATCGCCCTGCCCTATGAGCCGGCGCCTGAAGAACCGGATAGCGAGTTTCCGTTCTGGCTCTCCACGGGGCGCGTACTGGAGCACTGGCATTCCGGATCGATGACCGGGCGGGTCCCGGAGCTCTACAAAGCATTCCCGAACGCGGTAGTTTTCATGCACCCTGAAGACGCAAAAAAACTCAATCTGCGCCGCGGCTCGGAGGTAAAGGTGATTTCGCGCCGCGGCGAGATGCGTTCACGCGTCGAAACCCGGGGACGCAACAAGCCGCCGCAGGGTCTGGTATTCGTGCCGTGGTTCGATGCATCGCAACTCATCAACAAAGTAACACTCGATGCGACCGACCCGATTTCAAAGCAGACCGATTTCAAGAAGTGCGCCGTGAAAATTGTCGCCGTCTGAGGAGAGCAAACATGAAAAAAATAATCGCCTTGCTGCTTTCCTCTTTGGTGCTATCGGCTTCGGCACAAGTTGGCGATGGCCATCCTCGCGGCTTGCGCGGAACGACACCACTCGACCAGGAAGCACCCACGCCGTTGATGCCGAAAATGGTGAATGACGATATCCGCAAAGGCCGTGCATTCGCGATGCAGCCACCGGTCATTCCACACCAGATAGAGAATTACCAGGTTGATCGGAACTTCAACAAATGCATGACGTGCCATGGCCGGGATCGCGTACCAGAGAGCCAGGCGCCCATGGTCAGCGTCACCCACTTCATGGACAGGGACGGAAACTTCCGTTCCGAGATTTCGCCGCGGCGTTATTTTTGTACTCAGTGCCATGTCCCGCAAATGGACGTGAAGCCACCGGTGGATAATACGTTCGTTGATGCCGAGAGAGCCGCAGCGCCCAGAAAAGGCGCCGGCAAATGAGTGCCACAACCGCGTTCTCGCGATTGAAGACGCTGGCGCTGAAATACTGGATCACGCTTTCCACTCCCAGCAAATTCTTCTCGCTCGGCTTCCTGACCATTGGCGGCTTCGTTGCCGGCATCATGTTCTGGGGCGGCTTCAACACTGCGTTGGAAGTTACCAACACGGAGGCGTTTTGCACAGGATGCCATGAGATGCGCGAGAACGTATTTGTTGAACTGCAGCCGACAATTCATTACAGCAACCGTTCAGGCGTACGCGCCACCTGCCCGGACTGTCATGTCCCGCATAACTGGACCGACAAGATCGCCCGGAAAATGCAGGCTTCCAAGGAAGTCTGGGGGAAGCTTTTTGGCACGATAAGTACTCGCGAGAAATTTCTCGATAAACGCCTTGAACTCGCGCAGCACGAATGGGCACGGTTAAAAGCCAACAGTTCCCTGGAGTGCCGGAATTGTCACAACCTGAACTCCATGGACTTTACGCGGCAAAGCAGGCGGGCGATGGAAATGCATTCGACGCTTCTTGCCAGAGGAGAAAAAACCTGCATCGATTGCCACAAAGGTATCGCCCATCGTTTGCCGGACGTGAAGGCGGCTGAAGCAAAAAGCACGACCGGAAAATAGGCGGCACTCTTACCCGGGCTTTCCGTCAACGCGAGGGCGGGTCAGAATTGGCCAGTAACGGACGACGTACAGTCCCATCGCCGTACTCCACAACAGCGCTGACATTTCGATGCTGGGCAGATAGAGGCTGGGAGAGATGATGCCGCCAAATACGCGGGCAACGGCGGCGACCTGAATCAGCAGGAAGATGGCAAATTCGAAGCGATCTGCCACCAGCGACCGACCGGTATGACCACGTGCCGTTCGCGTCATCATGCCCAAGGTAAGTCCGCCGATCCCGCCAACTGTCAACGCGTGAGTGGCATACGAGCCAGTCATCAACTCCAGCGCAACCAGGCCGCGCATGGCAAGGTGTACAACGATCCAGGCATATGCGGCATGAAGTATCCAAACCAGCGGTGCGGCGAGAGTGCGCCAGGGTTTCCACAAAGCCACGCGAGCGCCATGCGCGATTGCCGCGATCAGCGCAATCGTCGCAATAGCCGCTTGCGGCATCTGTAGCGCATCTGCGAAAAACAGCAGCACGATCGCGCCGGGCGCAAGCATTTCCAACGTCGCATTGCGAGTGGCGTTCGTGCCCGGCACGCCATTATTGGTGAACATCGGTATCACGCGTCCACCCATCACCACCATGATGAACAGTACGACATCCATTGCGAGTTGAAAACCCAGCTGTGGTGAGACGATCAAGTATTGCCGCAACGCGAGATGCACCGATGCGATCAACACGGCCATCAGCACCAACAATCCGACGAAGAAATAGTTGCGTACATTGCGCGAACGCAGCAGGGGGATGCCAATAGCAACGGCAATGGCGACCGGAAAAGCCACATTTGCCAGACCTGCAGCGATGTCGAATGGCGTCAGAACCAGTACGCGTCCGCACACCCATAGCCCTGCGAGCAACATCAGCGGCACGTCAGTCGGCGTATTTTCGTTTGTCCATGCCCGCACCGCGGTCAACAGAAACCCTGCAATGACTGCGGATGTGTAGCCGAACAGCATTTCGTGCGCATGCCACACCGCCCCGCGTTGCGGCAAGAAAGGCAGGTAACCGGCGACTTGTGCAACCCAGACCGGCACGCTGAATACGGCAAACATCGCCGCAAGAAGGTAGAACGGGCGAAAACCAAGGCGCCAGAGCGCGAATCCGCTCGCATCGAGACGAATGGCTGGTTCCTCCAGACCAATTGTTGTTTGCTTCATTCTGGATCTCGTTTCGTTTATGTACGCTGCGCAGTAAGGTTTCCGCGATGGAAACAGCAATAACCACGGAAGACATCGGCATGGGCCGACTCACATAGATTTCAGCGCTCGTGATTCCGTGTACCTACATTAAGGCAATGAGTCGAGACCAGGTTGATGCTGATCAAGATCACATCAATTAGGAGATCGTAACGCCAGGATGGCACCACATTTCTTATGCGGTGAAGGTAACCATTAGTAAGTATCCTCCGGCAAAGCTGGGGGATACCTACGGCTTGGGAACTGTCGCGCCAAGGGCTCACCCTGCCAGTGCGGGTGCCTCGCGGGAAAAGCTCCGTCGACAACGTCTCGAGCGGCTTGACGCAGAAAACTCTTAAGTTAACGGATTTCAACATTGTTGACGGTCGGCGTTCGTCGACCCAAAGTTGACGCTTCAGCTGCAGGTCCAATTCGCTCCAAAGCCGACCTATTAGGACTGTGATGGATAGAACGAGCGAAATAATCTGATGAGCATTTGCATCGCCGAAAGGGTCAAACAACCGCCGCATTATGCCCAACTAAGGCATTTATCGCCGCTTAAATTGTTGTGCACTTCGCCAACGGATTACATAAATTGTCATTGGTGTTTTCGAAATTCGAACTGATCCGATCACGATCAAATCAATTTGACTCTGACCCCGAGGGCGCTCTGAAACCGGTCATTCATTTGGTTGAGATACTTGAAAGCGGCGCATCTTTACACGCCCGTCGGATCGGAGCGGCAGGCTAGGCATCATTTTTCGACGAGTTCAAAGGCAGTTTCGACAGGTACGACCAGTCCTCGATTGATATCCTTTATGTTTACTTCAACGCGCCACGTACCCGCAAGATCCCCGGGATCGGCGTTGAATCTAATCACCGGCTCCGAAAGCCGCACGTTGCTGGCTTGCCCGCGCAACGCTCCAACAAGGCAGCGAGCGTTTGCTTCATTTACCGACAACGATCCATCAGGACGAGTTATTTTCAGGTCACACAACACGTTCAGATTGTTATCGCGGCCAGGCTTCGCATTCGCAACAAAAATGAGGATTGTCAGGCTTCCGCCGCGCTTAATGTTAGATGCCTCCGTGAATTTCGGCGTTACCCATGAAGGCGTATTCCACTTGCTTTCCCAGTCCTTATCCGATGTAACCACCAACCATACGCCGAATCCATCAACGGACCGTCGCGCCTTTGACTCAGCTACAACTGTGCCTTCAGGTGAACGCCAAACACCTGAGGGCACTTGCGCAGTGGTGATTGTCGCTGCCAAGAGAAGGGAGAGAGTGAAGATCGATCTCATGATGCACAACGAACAAGCTCGATGTCGAACGTCAGCGCGCCAGTGCGAAGCGAGGAGTTCGAAATCATTGCCAATAGCTCTTCTTACGTTCAAGAAAACCGGGCCAGTTGAGACCTTCAAAGTGGCCATGCATTCCGTTTGCAGAAATTTCACCTTTGAATTTACCCGCCGGGCATGAATAAGCATTCGGAACCGATTCGACAGGTACAGTAAATTCAATAGATGATCCCGCGACAGTCACAAAAACGACCACTGGGCGACTAATGGTCCCTTCTGCACACTGTACTTGGGCGAAGTAACCCTTCATTGAGCAAGTAAGAAAGACTTCAACGCCTGTTACGTCCTCGGTGCCGAAACGCATATTGGAGAAGACCCCCGTAACCTTTGGCGAGCCGGCCTGCGACTCTGTAGATACAAAAACAATTAGCGCTATTAGTAATGAGCGAATCATCATCTCTAACCTTCACAATCGAATCGTGCCGAAACTTCGGCGAAAGCGCTAGCAGAATGACCACTTTGTAGAAAAACCCATGACTCTTCCTGGCCGATAGCGACAAAATCTCCGCCTCTTCGCGAGAACTCTAGCATCCATGAGCCTTCCCAGCCATTTTTGCCCCGAAAACCCCACCAAATGGCGTTCTACGTCTTCTGATCCACCGCAAACACCGCTTCCGTTGCTACAAACTGTTCCACGTCCACCCGCACATATTTCACGTCAATCACATCCAGCTCTTCTATTCCACCAGGCGCACGCAATATCACCGCATCACCCGACCGCGCCTTCATGAGTGCTCGCGCCAACGGCGAAATCCAACTGATGTGGTTGCGCTTCAGGTCGATCTCATCGACGCCGACAATCGTGATGGTATTTTCCTCGCCGTTCGCATGTGCGTAAGTCACGGTTGCGCCGAAGAAAACCTGATCGGCGATCTCCTCGTCACGTGTTAATTCGGGATCAACGACTTCGGCAATGTCGAGGCGCTTGGTGAGAAAGCGTAGACGACGATCAATTTCGCGCAATCGTTTTTTGCCGTATTGATAGTCGGCGTTCTCGCTGCGGTCACCATTCTTGGCAGCCCATGACACGGCGGCGGTGACACGCGGCCGATCTTTCTTCAGCAGGTAGTCGAATTCATCCTTCAGCGCCTGATGGCCTGCCGGTGTGATGTAGTTTTTGCTGCCGGCAGGCAGCGGCGACGCGCCTTCGTCAAGATCGTCGTCGTCCTGATCGCTTTCTTTGGTGAAGGCCTTGCTCATCTACTTCACCTGTAGCAGAAATTGTTTGATGCCGCCCAGCAGCATCTCAACCGCGATGGCGGTGAGGATCAAGCCCATCAAGCGCTCAATGGCTTCCATGGCGCGCTTGCCCAGCAATTTTTCTATTTTCTCGCCGAGTATCAGCAACGTGGCCGAAACCAGCATCGCTGCCGACATCGCCGCGACCCACACGCCGAGCTTGGCGGGTTCGCGCGACACCATCAGCATGACCGTCGCCAATGCCGAAGGGCCGGCAATCAAGGGAATGGCCAGCGGGACGATGAATGGTTCGTGATCCAGCGATTCGCCGAACACGCTCTCGGTGGACTTGAACACCATGTTGATGGCGATCATGAACAGGATCACGCCACCGGCGATGGAAAGCGATATTTCGGAGAGATGCATGACATCCAGAAACTGCCGCCCGCCAAACATGAACGCCAGCAAAATGAGGTAAGCAATCAGACATTCGCGCGCGACCACGCGGGCACGACGCGTCGAATCGACCTGTTTCAGCAGCGATGCAACCACCGGGAGGTTACCCAGCGGGTCCAGCACCAGAAACAGCAACACAAAGGCGGAAATGAGGTCGGCATTCATCTGCGCATTTTACCGCTTGCGCTTTTTGCCAACTCTTTGCCACAAGGCCCAAGAATCACGCGAACGTTTGTGCCAGATCAAATTGCCAGTTCACTGCCGACGCCATTATGGGTTTTCGTGTACATGCCGCGCCAATTCTTAATCAGCGGTGCATTGGTTTTCGCTGCCGGGTAGTACAACCTTTAAACAAAAGAGAATTACGACGACTGGAGTTTGGCCATGAAAGTACTCGTTGCGATCGACGGATCCGAAAGCGCCTTGCGTGCGCTGGGTTACGTGTTCGACCATCAGGATTTCTTCAGCGCCAATCCGGAGTTGGTGCTCATCAATGTCCACCTGCCGCTTCCCCAGCCGCGCGCAAACTCGCTCCTCGGTAGCGAAACATTTGCAAAAATTTACAAAGAGGAATCTGAAGATGCTCTTGCGCCAGCCCGAGCGCTGCTCGCGGGGCTGCCATGTCACGTGGTCGAGCGGCAGGTTGTCGGTCAACCAGTTGCATCGATCGTCGCGGCAGCGACTCACGAGGGCTGTGACCTCATCGTCATGGGCACCCATGGCCGCAACGCGCTTGGCAATCTACTGATGGGCTCAGTGGCCGCGGGGGTAATTGCGGCCTCTCCCGTGCCAGTGCTGAGCGTCAAAAATGAATCCTTCGCTACCGCCGCGCAAACGCAGTCAGGCGGCGGCCAGCGTAAAGATATTCGGGCCAACAGTCAGTACATCGAGCGCATATTGCAATTCTCCAGGCGTTTCCGTGTGCAAGGTGAACAGTGGACTGTCGATTTCAACCTTGCTCCCACATCTCAGGTGCAAATCGATGCCGGCAGTTGGCGCACAGGGAGCGTCGGCGAGTTTGGCGATGCAGGCCAGACGGCGATTGCCTATTTCCACGATGCGTCCGACGCTTTTGGCGGTGACCACACGGGCGTAAGGGGCTATCGTCGGCTCGCTAAACCCGCCTTGTGCCTCGCAGATTGAACGGAATTTGGCTAGTTTCTGACCGGAATTGCGTAGCATTGCAGCGCGAAGACGCCCGCCACCCTCCGGCAAGGCGTTGCAGAACTGCAGCAGCGCACCTGCGAGCTGCTGTGCCCGTTGGCGAAGGTCGAGCGACGCATTCGGCGAATCACTCTCCGTAGAATTGAACACCATGTTGAACGCAATCTTGAACAGGATCGCGCCACCAGCGATGGAGATTGAAATTTCGGAGAGATGCATCACATCCCGAAACTGCCGCCCGCCGAACATGAAGGCCAGCAAAATGAGGTAGGCGATCAGACACGCGCGCGCGACGAAGTGGGTGCGCCACTGACGAGACGGCCCTATTGGCAAGAACGGCAATGGCGCCGCCGGTTGCGCCAAATCAAATTAGTGTCGCGCGAGCTGCGCCACACTGAATCAATTGCTGACATGCAGCGCAACCACCGGAGTTCAACCATGAAACTACTTATCGCCATCGACGGATCCGAAAGCGCTTTGCGTTCTTTGCGTTACGTGTTCGATCACAAGGACTTTTTTAGCGCCAATCCAGAATTGGTGCTCATCAATGTCCACCTGCCGCTTCCTTCGCCCCGCGCAGAGGCGTACCTCGGTAGCGCCGCATTTGCGCAATATTACAAAGAGGAGTCTGAAGAAGCATTGGCACCAGCCCGCGCGCTGCTCGCGGGGAAGGCATGTCGCGTGGTCGAACGGCAGGTTGTCGGTCAACCTGCTGCCTCGATCGTCGCGGCAGCGACTCAGGCGGGCTGCGACCTCATCGTCATGGGCACCCATGGCCGCAATGCGCTCGGCAATCTGTTCATGGGATCGGTCACCATGCACGTAATTGCGACTTCTGCTGTGCCGGTGCTGATCGTCAAGTAAGACCCGCTGGCGACGACCGCGCGAACGCAGTCAGTCGGCGGCCAGTGTAAAAATATCCGGGCCGGCTGCAAGTGCATCGAGCGCATATTGCAATTCCCCGGGCGTCTCTGCGTGCAACGTGAACAGCGGACTATCAACTTCAACCTCGCTCCAGCACCTCACATGCAGATCGATACCGGCAGCCGGTGCACTGGGCGCGCCTGCGAGCTTGGCAATACGGGCCAGTCGACGATTGCCGATTTCGACGATGCGTCCAGCGCGTTTGGACGTGACGACGTGCGTGTAAGGCGCTACCGTCGGCTCGCGATACCCGCCTTGCGCTTCACAGATCGAATGGAATTTGACCAACGCCTGTCCCGAATCGAGTAGTGCTGCAGCTCGGATATGTCCGCCACCTTCGGGCACCGCGTGGCAGAACTCCAGCAGCGCACCTGCCAGTTGTAGCGCACGTTCGCGACGATCAAGCGGCGCATTCGGCGCCCGATTGAGTACCGCAAGCACGTCGCGCGCCTCCAGCGCCGGCCCGATGCCGCGCCCCACCGGCTGCAGTCCATCGGTATAGATGATCTGCACAGCGAGACCAAGCTCCTTGCCAACGTGTTCGAGCATGTCGCCAAGCTTGCGTGCCGCCAAGTGGCTTCGTACCTTGGCCGTCGGTCCGACCGGAATATCGATCACGGCGTGCGTCGATCCGGCCGCGACCTTCTTGGAGATCACCGAGGCTACCAGTTGCGCAGGGCTGTCGAGGTCGAGTGGGCGCTCGACCGAAATCAGCGCGTCGTCTGCCGGGCTCAACGCAACTGCGCCCCCCCAGACGATGCAGGCGTTTTCGTGTTCGACAATGCGGCGCATGGCAGCCAGATCGTGACTGACCGGAGCGAATACTTCCATGGTGTCGGCCGTGCCAGCTGGCGATGTGATGGCGCGCGAGGAGGTCTTGGGAATCGTGAACCCGGCTGCGGCAATGATGGGCACGATGATCAGCGAGGTACGATTTCCCGGCAGGCCGCCGATGCAATGCTTGTCGGCCACACGCGTCTGCGGCCAGTGCAGCCTTGCGCCGGTATCGACCATCGCGCGCGTCAAAAATACCGTTTCATCCAGCGACATCTGGCCTGCCGCACAAGCTGCAACAAAGGCCGCCAGATGAATATCTGCGTAGCGCCCGGCAGCGACATCTTCGATGATGGCACGCATGTCTGGCTCACAGAACGCTTCGCCATATAGTTTTGCACGTACGCCGCGCAGCGAATCGAGTTGCGGCGCGTGGCCTACGGTGAGTGCGTCGCCATCGACCGCATTGAGCGCCTGCCAGGCGCAACTCGACAGCCCGGCCTCCTCAACCGAAACCAAGCCTGAATCGACCACATTGAGCGTCGCGATGACGTCGCGCTCGGCCAGTTTCACTCGCAAGCGCGCTTGTGCGGCAAGCCCCTCGGATCGGCAGATGAGGCAGTCGCGATGCAGATAAATGACCGGTTGGCGGTAGGTATCGATGCCCAGCCGCCGCGCGCGCAAGGAATAGTTGAATGCCGTCTGCGTACGTGGTACAGGTAGTGAAGGATCAGTCATCGCGAAGCGTTTCAAAATCGAGGCGGACGGTTTCAAGGTGATCTGGCACGTGCGTGTTCCAGCCGAGTTCGTCGACGATACGCTTGCGCAAAGCTTCGGCGGCATCAGGCTCACCATGCGTTACAAAAACGCGCTTTGGTGGGCGCGCGAAATTTTTCAGCCATGACATGATTTCATCGGCATCGGCGTGCGCCGAATAGCCGGTGATCTGATGCACCTGCGCGCGAATCGGCACCTTTTGTCCGAAGATCTTGATGTCATCGGCACCCATCGCGATGGCCGCGCCCCGCGTACCACCGGCTTGAAAGCCGGTGAGCACGATCGAGTTTTTAGGATCTGGCGCAAAGGCAATCAGGTGATGGAGTACGCGGCCACCCGTGGCCATACCGCTCGCCGCGATGATGACGGCAGGCATCTTGAGAAAATTCAGTGCCTGCGACTCTTCGACGGAATTGACGATATGCGCTGCTGCATACATGCCGCGGCATTGTGCCGGCGTCAGATGATGCATCGCCGGATAGCGCTGGTACAGTTCGGTGGCATCGGTAGCCATCGGACTGTTGAGATACACCGGCAGATCTGGAATTTCCTTGCGTTCTTTAAGGCGATGAATGGCATACATCAATTCCTGGGCACGTCCGACCGCGAACGAGGGAACGAGGACAATCCCGCCGCGCGCCACCGTCCGGCGAATGATATCGCCGAGCTGGGACTCCGGGTCGGTGTCTTCGTGGTGGCGATTTCCGTAGGTCGATTCGACGACCAGATAATCTGCTTGCCGAATGGCCGATGGAGCAACGAGAATCGCATCTTTGGGTCTACCCAGATCGCCGGAAAACACAATACTGCCCGCGTGCGTCTTGAGCTCGACAATCGACGCGCCAAGCAAGTGCCCCGCAGGCTGCAGCACGCACTCGATACCGGGCATGATTTCGCGGGGTGATTCCATATCAATGCCCTGAATGCATTCGAGTGAGGCCGCCGCTTCGGCGCGCGTATAGAGCGGTAGTGCAGGATGATGACGCGACGTTGCGTGGCGGTTGGCGTACTTCGCCTCTTCCTCCTGCAGGTGTCCGCTGTCGGGCAACAGAATGCCGCAAAGATCGCGGGTCGCGGCGCTGGCAAAGGCGTAACCGCGAAACCCTTCCCTCACCAGTACCGGCAGGTAGCCGCTGTGATCGAGGTGCGCGTGGGTGATTACCGCGGCTTGAATCGATGCAGCCGGCGCTGGGAAAGGTGCCCAATTGCGAAGCCGCAACATTTTGTAGCCCTGAAACAGCCCGCAGTCAATCAGCAGACGCTGCTGATCGTGTTCGAGCAGGTAACGCGACCCGGTGACCGTTCCTGCTGCACCGGCAAAGGTAAGGTTCATGCTCACTCTCGTTGCGCAAGCGCTAGCGCGCCCGACGACCCGGCTCTCGCATGCGGTCCAGCCATTTCAGGCGAGCAGAAGACTCTCTTGTCTCAATCATCCCGATTACAGTATCGCGCGTTGAGCCGATGCCGACAGCCTGCACCGCGTACCCACCGTCGCCAACACCGCCCGCGTAAGCATCCGCCATCGCACGCGCGTTGCGTTCGGGCGCCGGATCAGGATGACCGATGATGATCGCGATCTTTTTTGTCATGTTGTCGCGAGAATCCCACACCAGCAATCAGCGCACTTTGATCCAGCGCAAACGAGCCGGGAAACACCCGCTGTTTGATATGCATCAAATGGCTTGCTAACCCTGACGTTATGCTGACCTCATCTCAATCAACCAAGGACTGACCATGTTCAATCACATTCTGGTACCGACCGACGGCAGCAAACTCTCGCTCAAAGCGCTGGACATGGCAGCCAAAATGGCGGCGAGCACGGACGCCAAGGTCACGGTGCTGCACGTTTCTTCGAACTACCCGACCATGGTCGGTGGCGACGGCTACATGGTGATGCCGATTACGCCGAAGGATTGGGATGTATCGGTCGCCAAACACGCAGCGCTGGTTCGCGAAAAAATCGAGAAGCACGCCAAGCTGAAGTCGCTAACGGTGCAGTTTCTCAATATGACGGTAGATCAGCCATATGTCGGCATCATCGACACAGCCAAGCGCAAAAAATGCGATGTTATCGTCATGGCTTCACATGGCCGCAGTGGGCTATCCGCGCTACTGCTCGGTAGCGAGACGACCAAAGTGCTTACCCATTGCAAACTACCGGTTCTGGTCTGCCGTTAAGGTTGCGTTCGACACCGGCCTCGCTCAATTGACGTGATGAGCGTAGATTTGTTTGAGGCCCTCGACGTTGCGGATGCGCACGAATTTCTGCTCCACTTCGATCAAGCCGTCCTTGTGGAATTTGGAAAACGCGCGGCTGACGGTTTCGAGCTTGAGCCCCAGGTAACTGCCAATTTCCTCGCGCGTCATGCGCAAGTGAAATTCGATTGGAGAATAGCCGCGCGCGTTTAACCGCTGCGACAGGTTTAACAAAAAAGCGGCGATGCGTTCGTCGGCACGCATCACGCCCAGCAACATCATGACGCCCGATTCGCGCACGATTTCTCGGCTCATCAGTCGGTGAAAGTGCCGCTGCAGCCCATCGATTTCGCGCGATAACTCCTCCAGCCGCACGTAGGGAATGCTGCACACTTCGCTGTCTTCCAGCGCGACCGCATCGCAATTGTGGGTGCCCTGGCCGATGCCGTCCATCCCTAGAATTTCGCCGGCCATGGAAAACCCGGTGACCTGATCGCGGCCGTCTTCATAAGTCACTCGTGACTTGAAAAATCCGCTACGTACCGCGTACACGGCATCGAACACCTCACCGGCGCGGTACAAGGTCTCACCGCGTCGAATTTTGCGGCGGATATTGACCATGGCCTCGATCTGATCCAGTTCCTCCTTGGAAAGGCCTGCAGGCAGGCACAGTTCGCGAAGGTTGCAGGTCGCGCAGGCGGCTTTTAGTTCAGCCAACACCAGTTGGGTATTTTGCTGTCTTGCCAATTCCGGTCGTGCCATAGCGATTTGCCTGCTTTCAGTTTGATCCACATCAAAACACAAATTTACCGACACGGCACGATAGTCACATGAATTCCAAACTCGCTCCTGCCGAATCTGTACTGATCGATACTGAACTTGTCCGCAAATACGACAAGCCCGGTCCCCGCTACACGTCCTATCCCACCGCAGACCGCTTTATCGAGGCCTACGACCCGCGTGCGCATCAAACGACATTACGCCAGCGCAACGTCACCTGGGGGCCTGCGACCAACAAGCTGCCGCTATCATTGTATGTGCATCTGCCCTTCTGCAACACGATTTGCTTCTACTGTGGCTGCAACAAGGTAGTCACGAAAAATCACGGTCGCAGCGCCAAGTATTTGCGCTACCTGAATCGCGAATTCAGTCTGGTCGCCGGCATTTTAGGTGGCAATCGTCGCGCCGCGCAGGTTCATCTGGGCGGCGGAACGCCGACGTTTCTATCGTCAGAAGAGCTACGCGCCATGATGCGCCAATTGGGCGAACATTTCGAATTACTTCCCGGTGAATACGCTATTGAAATTGATCCGCGTACCGTGGATGACGAAAAAATCGCCGCGCTAGGGCAGTTGGGCTTCAATCGCATGAGCTTCGGCGTGCAGGATTTCAATCCGGAGGTGCAGAAGGCGGTCAATCGCATTCAGAGCGAGGAGGAGACCGCGCGGGCAATTGAGGTGGCACGCCGGTTTGGCGTCACCTCGATCAATGTCGACCTGATCTACGGTTTGCCCAAGCAGACCGTATTCGGTTTCGATCACACGCTTGACCGGGTACTGGCACTCAAGGCGGACCGGATCGCGCTATATAGCTACGCCCATTTGCCGAGCATGTTCAAGCCTCAACGGCGTATCAACACGGACGATCTGCCAACGGCTGAAGCGAAACTGCAGATCATGACGCACGCGATCCACAAGCTGACCCAGGCAGGCTATGTGTATATCGGCATGGACCACTTTGCGTTGCCCCACGACGAACTGGCCATCGCCGCGAGGCACGCGGGACTGCATCGCAATTTTCAAGGCTACTCGACGCACGCCGACAGCGACCTGATTGCGTTCGGAATCTCTGCCATCAGCAAGGTCGGTGCGACCTACAGTCAAAATGTGAAAACGCTGGATGAGTATTACGATCATCTTGATCGCGACGAATTGCCGGTGTTGCGCGGCATCGAACTTACTGCCGACGATCTGCTACGACGCGCAGTGATCAACTCGATCATGTGCCACTTCGAAGTGTCAATTGAAGCCATTGAAATTGCCCACCTGATTCGCTTCAGCGACTACTTTGCCGACGAGATCGAGCGTCTGCAGACAATGGCCGACGAAGGCTTGATCGCGATCGCTGCTGATGCCATTAGCGTCACGCCACGCGGTCGCCTGCTGGTAAGAAACATTGCAATGGTATTCGATCGCTATCTGTCGCGCGGAGAGCAGCGCGAGCGCTTTTCAAAAGCCATCTGAGGTCAATCAGCGTTGAATATCGAAGTTACCGTACTGACATTGCCATTGACGGCGCTGGCCACTGGCTTTCTGGGCAGCGTTCATTGCCTCGGTATGTGTGGCGGCATTTCCGCGACCGTGGCGTTGGCCTCAGCGTCCGGCGATAACGGCAAACTTGTGCCGCGAGCTCCACAGGTTGCAATCATCAACATAAGCACACGTAGCCTCGAGACGGCGAACACAATATTGTCGGCTGCAAATACCAATGTGCTCGCGTTCAATGTCGGCCGCATCAGCAGCTATGCAATCGCGGGCGGCCTCGCCGGCACGCTGGGCGGCGCGCTGGCGGGTATCGGACAGGGCTGGGTCATCAGCGACACCCTGTCGGCACGTACCGCGCTGTTCGTGCTAGCTAATCTGATGGTGATATTTACCGGGCTCTACTTGATGGGATTTCCGCAACTGCTGGCGCCGCTTGAACGTGCAGGCCGGCATCTTTGGCGCCGCATCTCGCCGTTGACGCGTGGGCTGTTGCCGCTGCGCTCACCTGGCCACGCGGCATTGTTTGGCATGCTCTGGGGCTGGATTCCCTGCGGCATGGTTTACGCAATGCTGCTGACCGCGATGAGCTCCGGCAGCACCGGCAGCGGCATGGCGACGATGCTGGCGTTCGGCGCTGGAACGCTGCCCGCGATGCTGCTCTCGGGATGGGCCGCAGGAACACTACAGCGCTGGACCCGACAGCCGCGCGTTCGAATCGTCGCGGGTCTTGTCGTCGTCACGCTGGGGGCAATCGGCCTTGCGCGTGTGGGATCGCTCGAACAGCTTCAGGCGTTTGGCGCGTTTTGTACGAGCTTGACGCAATCAAGCGCGGGTGCCGCCCCTTGAACACCGTCGCAAGCGCCTATCAGGGCGAAGCGCCTGCGGTGGTACGCGAAGCGCTGTCATGCTTCCACTGCGGCTTGCCGGTCCCTACAAAGTCTCACTACCAAACGATGTTTGAAGGCCGCATGCGCCCCATGTGCTGCGTCGGCTGCGAGGCGGTCGCCAAGACCATCATCGATGCGGGCCTGGCTGCGTTCTATCGCGAGCGAACTTCAATGCCGGTTACGGCAGCCAACCCAGTATCCCTGGGCAACGACGCATTGTTCGGGCTTGAAAGCGTGCAATCGAATTACGTCGCCCGCAAAGGCGATTTGTGCACGGCGGAGTTGTACGTCGAGGGCATCACCTGCAGCGCCTGCGTTTGGCTGGCTGAATCCGCGCTGCATCGGGTGCCCGGTATTGCCAGTGCAACGGTGAATCAGGTCACGCACCGCGCGACCGTTAGCTGGGATGCCGGTCGCACCGACCTGCCCGCTTTGCTGACGGTGCTGCAACGCGTCGGGCTCAGTGGGCAACCCGCAACCGCAGCCGCAGCGCTGGCCGTGCGGCGCAAGCAACGCAGACGTGCGCTCATCGAACTGGGTGTGGCGCTGCTATCGATGATGCAGGTGATGATGTTCACGGTGCCGCTTTACCTGTCGGCCCATGATGAGGTCAGCCCCGAAGCGCGCCAGTTGATGGGATGGGCGGCGATGGTTTTGACCTTGCCGACGCTTCTTTACTCGGCGCGGAGTTTTTTTCTGGGAGCGTTGCGCGATCTGCGCAACCTTGCCTCGTTCAACGTGAGTATGGATCTGCCGATTGCGCTGGCCATTGCAGCCGGTTTTGGCGCCAGTTGTGTCGCGCTCCTCAATGAGAGGGGGGACACTTACTTCGATTCCATTTCCATGTTTGTTTTCCTGCTGCTATCGGCGCGCTATCTCGAAACCTTGGCACGCGAATCCTCGCTGACACTCATCGAGCGTCTCACCAACGCCGGTCCCGCGGTAGCGTGGCGGATCGCTGGGTTTCCAGATGATCGCAGCGGTGTGGCCGTCGCTGCCGCCGATCTTGCCGTCGGTGACGTGATCCGCATCGCCACCGGCGAAATGGCCGCTGCTGACGGCGTGATCGTCGATGGACAAAGTGCGTTCGACGAATCTCTGCTGACGGGAGAGTCGCTGCCCGTCCCACGAGGTCTGCATGACCCGCTCGTGGGTGGTTCGCTCAACCTCGATTCGCCGGTGCTCATGCGCGTCACCCGATGTGGAACGCAAACTGTAGCGGCCGCCTTGCGGCAAATGACCGAACAAGCGTTGGCGGCGCGGCCACGCCTGGTGCAACTTGCCGATCGCGTGGCGCGATGGATTGCACCAGTGACACTGTTGGCCTCGTTGGTTGCGGCGCTTATCTGGCTGGCAGTTGATCCGGCCATGAGTTTCCCGGTGGCCGTCGCCGTGCTCGCGGTCACCTGCCCGTGCGCGCTGGCCCTCGCGGCACCGGCGGCGCAGGCGCTTGCCACCACGCGGCTTGCGCGAGAGGGCTTGCTGATCACGCGGGCCGATACGCTTGAACGCATTGCATCGGCAAGCGATGTGGTGTTCGACAAGACCGGCACCATTACCACCGGCCAAATCTCGATTAACGTGCTTCTGCCCCACAGCTCTGTAGCGATTGCAAACGTGCTCTCGATTGCCGTCGCGTTGGAAAGTGGAGCATCGCATCCGATTGCACTCGCCATTGCGAAAGCAGCCAGCGCGCATACAGCGATAAACGAACGGGAGACGCCGCTGGTCGTGGAAAGCGCCTGCGTCGTTTCCGGTGCTGGCGTCGAAGGCCGTATCGACGGCGTGCGCCATCGTCTCGGCAATCTTCCGTTTGCTGCCGCTATTGCCGACATGTTAACCACGCCGGTAGCGGCCTCACTGTTTCTTGCCACTGACGGCGCGTTGCTGGCGGCGTTCGAACTTTCGGACCCGATCAAGGCTGACGCTACGACAACAATCGCGACGCTGACATCGGAAGGACTGCGCACGCATCTGCTCTCCGGCGACCGGCAGGATCGTGTGGCACAGACGGCCGCCGCATTGTCGATCCCGGCTGCGCATGTTCGCGCGCAAGTCACGCCGCTGCAAAAACTCGACTACGCACAAAACCTCAAGCAGCAGGGCGCGACGCTGATCGCCGTTGGCGACGGGATCAACGATGCGCCGCTGATGGGTGCGGCCACGGTGTCAATTGCGATGGGTCGTGGTGCCGATCTCACGCGGCTCACTGCTGACGCAGTGCTGATGTCCCCACATTTGCAACCACTGGTGAGCGCGCGACGGGTTGCGCGAAAAATGAACCGCATCATTGCCCAGAATTTTTGCTGGGCCATTGGCTATAACTTGCTGGCCGTGCCACTGGCGATGATGGGAAAAATCTCGCCGGCCTGGGCCGCGATTGGCATGGCGACCAGCTCCCTCGTTGTCGTCGCAAATTCACTGCGCCTCGCACGCAAGTAACGCCGGCCATGGAAATTCTGATTCTTCTGATTCCCCTGAGCGTTGTCATCGCGCTGGGTATCGGCGTCGCGTTCTGGTGGTCCGCGGACGACGGCCAATTCGATGATCTGGAGAGCCCCGGCCAGCGCATTCTGATGGACGATGACCGCCCAGTAGCAGTGCAAAAAGATACTACTCAGTAGGTATCCCCCGGCAAACCCATGGGCTTTAGGTCGTGAGCCGCTCAAAGCGGCTTGGCAGGGTCGCCAACGCGGCCCCGTATTTCTTAGGCGACCTAATCGGTGGCCACTCATTGCCACAGCTTCATCTGCTCCAGTTTCTCGTCTACTTTCTCCTGGTTACGGATGTATTCGCGTATCACCGTCTCATCTCGGCCTACCGTTGAGACGAAGTATCCTCTGGCCCAGAAATGCTGCCCGACGAAATTCCGCTTCTACTCGCCATACACCCACGCCAGATGACGCACTCTTTCCTTTGATGTAGCCGACCATTTGCTATACCGAATGCTTCGCCGGAATCGATAACATCACGTGCACGTGATCCGGCATCAGATGCCCTTCCTCAACGCAGCTATCCTTCTGCCTCGCCAATTCCTTAAATACTTCCCCAAGATGCTGCCGCAGTTGGCTATACAGCGTCCTTCAGCGGCACTTCGGAATGGCAGTTTGGGCCAAAATAACTGTAATTGACCGTGTGCGTTGGCGAAGATATGTTGGTGGTTAGGCAAAAAATAGCGTTCGAAATTCCTTTACCAAAAAGCAACTTAGTGCACGACACTTGATGCACATCAATAGTTGAATTAGTGCGCCGCTCACAATGTTTTCACGACTCGTTCAACGACGAGAAAGTGAAAAATGAAAGCGCAACGGCTATATCCAACCTTGACAACTGTACCGGCAGTGTGCCAGCGAACAGACGCATGCATGCCGGGGAGATAAAGTCGGGCAAGAATCACGTTGTTTCATCGCACGGGCGGCGCTCACGTAACGGCTTTTTTAGGGACGACCATGAAATTTAGAATGCGCGTCAAAAGCATATTCGCAATCTGCGCCTGCACGATGTTGTCAAGCGGCTTGTTTGCTGCGATTCCATTTGGCTCTATTGGTCCGCCATCGCGAGAAAAAAATGCCGAACAGGAAGTTCTTGTATTTCCCTCACATCAACAAGCATCCCGAATTATCATCGAACTGCAGTCAGATCCTACGCTGACCAGCCGCTACCTGCAAAGCGATCCACATGGCAACGCACCGTCACAATTAATTATAAAAAATGGGTCATCAGGAAGTCGAGTGGGTGATTTTTGATCATGTTAGAGCGCCGGGAGCATGCAGGTGAGTATTTTCAGCCGCAAGTATTCTTCATCGCGCAGTCCGTATGCGCGTCGCTGGATGACGCGAATCTTGTTGTTCAATCCTTCGACGAATCCGAGCGAAACTTTGTACTCTGGTTTGCAGTAGGCGGCGATTCCATCCCAATGACGATCAATCATCTCGGCGAATTTCTCAAATGGCTTCAGGCGCTGCCACTTCAGGCTTGCGCGCCAGTTGTCGAAGAATCGTCGCGCCCAACCCTCGTGCTTGTAATCCCAGAGTTGGCCGAAGGATTCCTTGAGAAGATAAGCCGTGTTCAGCCGCTTGTTAGCCGCCAACAATGTCTTCAACGCGCGCTTACCGTCCATGTCGAGATTCGCCCGGTGCGACAACAGCGTGTACTTCTGGCCTTTAATGAATCGCCGTTTCTTCCCGGTCAGGCGCGCGTACTCCGACTTGCGCACCGTATCGAGCGCTTTGCCCAGGTGGGCCATGATGTGGAACTTGTCGAACAAGATTGCCGCTTGCGGCGCATGCGCCAGGGTCGCATTGCGAAACGGCTTCCACATATCCATCACCGCCAGCCGAATCCCAGCGCTTTTCTTCTTGCCAAGCGCATCAAAGAACATCGCCATGCTCGCCTCGGAGCGGTCAGCGCCGCCAAACCAGATCGGGCGCCG
>JBBQFL010000062.1:0-20656 GCA_038321965.1 Burkholderiales bacterium
ATTCCGCCATGCCGTTTCCCGCTGCGCGCCAACTGACTCTGATGCTCGTTTGCTCATTTGCCTCTCCGTGTTGTTGATCAGGAGGGCAGTGTGACGGGACTATGATCCGGCGACTATGACGCCGTGGGGTTAACGGTTACCCGCGCGCTGCCAAAGCTCGACTCATATTACGTCCACAAAGGGCAGTATTTGTGGTCGCTGCCGATAGGTAAAGTCACTTAGCATGGCATTCATCTGGCTCGCCCGCGTGGCAATACTCACTGCGCTCGTCGGCGGCAGGCTACCGACACTTTATGGAAGTGAGCGCAGCCTAATAAGTGGAGGCGCGATCGCCTCATCTTTGTGATCAAACACAAAGGCACCGACTACTTTCCAAGTTATGGCCTGGATCAAGACAAGAACTATCGCCCACTCAAAGCGATGGCCGATGTATTCAAGGTGTTCGGGGCAGCAAGGACAGCTGGGGGCTGGCTTTTCGGTTTGCATCGGTCAACAGTTTCTTGGGTGGCAGGCGGCCTCAGGATTTGCTAGCAACGGCACCTCACAAAGTCATCGCCGCCGCGCTGGACGAATTGGCCGGCGTAACACATGGCTAAAGGTTCGGTCGCGCGCGTGTCAGCGCGCGATGTAGTACCCAGCTAAGCCCGAGCAATCGGCAAGTCAGAAGCACCTGACAAGCGCATCGCAAAGAGTCGGCATTTGGCAATCTCGGCAGCGAGTCCAATCATCCAATGAGTTGGCAATTACGCATTTTTCCGTAATTACGGAAAGATGCGTAATCATGCGTTATTGCCTGGCTGACATTGAAATAGTGGCTGCGAAATGAAACAGGCCAGTGATGCTCAACGGATCGAATCCCGCCCGACTACGCCGAAGTTGCTATGGCCGTGAAAGGCTTTACGCGTAGCGGCCAGCTCACTAAAGTTGCCAGTCTCAAGACCTGCAACATCGCTTCAATAGGCTGAAGCCTGCTAGCCGCACGCAAGAACGCGACAATACTTAAACTTTGCACGTTTGCCGTGTCTTTAGTTGGGTGTGCTGCAAATGGGATTTCCTAGGGGCGCAGGAAATGAAGTTGCGAACTGAAATCCAATTTGATGATGATCTTGCCGTCGAGAGGGAATAAAGTTGCGAACACGTCAAAGGAGTTGAAAAAGCGTGTTGATTTCAAACGGAAAAATTACTTCAACTTGCAAAAACCAAAATACAGCACAATAACTGCGCGCAATCCTATTTCTTGTGAAATCAGTTGCCGTTCACTCTCAGTTCGTTACTATATTCCCAGCAACCACAAGCCTCAATCTGAATGCAGCGTTGCGGCCAGCCTAGCATTGACCAAATTGAGCGTCTAGTGCCGACTCAATATTGACCAGGTCAGAATTAAATTGCCGCAAACGGATATAGGGCACTCTAGGTCTCGGTGAGATTGTTATCTGCGGAGATGAACCTGTCACAGGCGACACGAATTGACAGGAATGCGCCAATGAAATTGGCGGCGCATGACGACACACTGCAGCCATAGTGGTGCGATTTCCAATTCGCTCCAATGCGGTCGGTCGCGCCTTCAAGAAGTGGTGCGCATTCATTCGGAAATTTCCTAAGCATATTCGCACACGATGGGAGCGAGCGGACGCCATATGCGGTTCGCTCCACTGCCACGTTAAAGGTCATCAGCGTGCACCTCTAGAACCCCACCAAACCGCACGAGGCAGTGCTACCACTACAGCGATAAAGGCGAATGGTGCCCACATAAAAGGAGTGTCACGAATCCCGGAATTGCGCCCGAAAGTGGATGGTCCCAAAACTACCAAGCCAGGCGCTAAGCACACAAAAGCGGCAACCAAGATTACGGTGGCTCCTATGGTTCGACCAGTCCCTCGCCGAGAATTCCTGCGATGTAACATCACCAGAACAGCCATCGCAAGCAGTAGGGGTGGGAGCAGAAGCCGCGCAAGGACGATTGCGATCTCCGGTCAGTTTGCGTTGGAAGAGAAAGCTGGGTCAAGGCCCGATTCGGTTTTGCATCAAGTTTGGTGATGGCCTCACGGCGGCCGCGTGGATTAGTGAGTTTTGCCTGATTGTGCATTTTGCTTCGCTCACAAACCCATTGTCCAGAGCCTTCGAGTCGAAATTATTTGAACCGGCCAGGTATCAACCTCGACTCAATGGTGGCAGGCTCTGGTGTCGCGCTTAGCGGTGAACGCACAGTGGGCGACGATGACAAGCCAATTCATCCAACATTAGGCAAATCGGCAAATGATGTAGCACCAATGAATCAACGAATGAATTTCCAAACCTAATCGCGGCGGGTAACAATTAGCAGGCGGCGTCACTGGCGATCGCGAGTGCCAAGTTCCAACAATGAGTCACTATGCGTTTTTGCCGATTACATCAGCAACGCAGGAGAACGTCATGCACCAACCTTACACAGCTACAAAATGTTATCCCTTGCGTAACTCATCTGCACAGATGGCGATAGCGTTATGTTTTACCTTTGCCAGTCTATTTGCTAAGGCAGAAACGCCCGCACAAAACACCGCCCAGGGCAGCATCACATTCAATGGCAACCAAGCCGAACTTAAGCACGCCTATACATTTGTCGGCGACTCCCTTGCAGACAAGAAGCGCGAGATGTTTTTGATCGTGACCGACAAGCCGTTGTCGCCCAAGGCCGTCATTGATGAGTTTGAACGAATGCGCGAAGCGAGCAGCAACAACGTACAAATGCTTGAGCTGAAATTTGACGACGACCGGCAACTCACTGCAGTGAATTTTCGCGTCGGTGCGAAGACCGGTGGCGGCAATGCCTCCGCGTATAAAGTGGACATTGAGCGCCTGACCGAGACCATATTCAAGGGCCGCATCCATTCAGACGGTGAGCAAAAAGTGTTCAAGGATGTGCATAGCTTCGATGTTCGCTTCGATACGATGATCGCTAGGCTGCCCAAGCCAGATGCCAGCGGCAAGTCCGCGTGGGCAACGGTGCAGGGGAAAGCGCTGGCCGAATATTTGCGCGCCGCAAGGGCAGGTGACAAAGCGGCATTGAAGCGCACGCTTGTGGCTGAGAGGGTGATGCTCCTTGACGGGCCGAACGCGGCAGAGTTGATCAAATTTCTGAAAATGTCCCCAGACCCCAAAACAGCGGAGTTCGACAGCCTGACCATCGATGGAGACAGCGCGATTGCCAAACTCGCCGAGCGCTCAAAAAATGGCGCGACATCCAGCGATTTCACGCTTCGTTTGGTCAACGGCGTCTGGCTGGTTTCGCCTTAGCAGAAACCTGCCAAGGGTTTGAGTCTTCGGCAAGGCGGCTATCCCCCATCGTTTGTCGCGAGCGGTTCCGCTAGGTGCGAATTTCAACGTCGTTTGAACCATTCGACCAAGACTCGCGACTCACATGCAAACACACTTTTTCGCAGTTCGATGCGGTGACCAGCTCGAATCGGGTTGATCGAAGCTAGCTTTTTATCCGAACACAGCCCATTGGGGCAACACTACATGGAGAACAAGACATGCGTATCACCAATAAGATGAACACCATCGCACTAGCCCTGTCAGGGCTGGCAATGGTCGCGACGACCGCATCCGCACAAGGCACCAAGGTCACGCCAACGCCGACGGCAATATCGAAAATTACCAATATGTCGATTACCAATGACAACATTGTCGACGGTCAAAAACTCGACATCACTGTCAGCGGAGAGGGCAAGGCTTGTAACTATTATCTTACGCTGACCAATACCGATACCCAGCAGGAATGGCCGTTGCCAAAGATCAGCAATTTTCCTGCGCCAGACAAAATATTAATGGATTTGCCGTATCAAATTTACCCGCACGGCAATTACAAGTTCACAGCCAAGGCCAGACCGAATGACGTACGACCGGGCCAGCCGTGTCAGGGCGGCGGCAATTACATTGCCTTCAAGAATGTCCGCGCGAAGATCTTGCTCGCAGCAGAGGCGCCGAAGATTGTCGATGTGCTCACCGAGCCGGGCAAGAAAATGGGTGGCACTAATCGGTATCGCAGCGACGAGCGAATCAAATTCAATGTGGTTGGCACCGTTGAAAATACCGAGGCAAAGGATGTCGCCAACAAATGTGGCTGGACTGCACAGTTGGTCGACAAAAATGGCGTGGCCAAGGATATCGGCAAGGATGGGCGATTTGGCGTTTGGCAGGATAGTCAACCGTTGACCGGAGTTGCGACGGGTGAATACACGTTGACGATTAAAACCACCGCAGCTGACGATGGACTGGCGAAGCAACCGTGCTTGGGCAAGGTGACGAAAAAAGTTGAAGTGTTCGCGGCGCCTGGCGTGATCAACGGCGTTGACCTTGCGTCGAAGGGTAGCCGAATACTTGCAAACGAAGAAGCGGTACTGTGGATAACGCCAAGAATTAGCGGTGCAACGTGCACTTATAAGGTAACGCGCAAAATCAACAATGGTAAAAGCACCTCCGTAACGACACACGTCTTTACGCCTGGCGACGCCGGCCCAGTCGGTACTGGCTCATTGCTGGGCGAGACTTTCCCGGATGACGAAACACTTGTTGAGGTGACTGTTGGAGGTAGCGGCTTTATCAACAGCTGCGAGAGCGTTGCCACCAAGCGGATCAGAGTTTATGACGCGGATGGCAAAGCCGGTGTCGTCTTTTGAATCACCTGACATTTGCCGCACCTGGTCTGTAACTGTCAGTGCGGCGGCTTTCTGCTGCGTAGTGATGCAATTAACCCAACATACTGGAGCAAAATGAACATAAGCCGGATTGTCCTAGCCAGCATAGTCGCTCTCGCAAGCCACACCTGCATTGCCCAACCGGCGCAAGTCAAACCGCCGCCAGCGATAGCAACGCTGCCTACCGCACCTCCACAATTGGGTTCGCCTGCCGACCTCGAAATCGTCAAGCTCCGTTATGAACTAGCCAAGCTCGCGAAAGATCAAGCCGCTGAATTGGTGAAATTGAAGGCAGATCTTGCCAAGCAAACCGACCTGCTTGCAAATTTAACATCGACTTACAACGAGCATTCACACGGGACAACGGTAACGACGTTTGGCAATACCCCAGCCAAAGCTTATTGCTCGCCCGGCAAATGTTCTGAGGAAATTTGGTACCAACAGCTAACACCCCAGTTCGAGACGAGAGATGCTTCAAAGCCACACCCATGGAAGGCAATTGGCGGGTAGCTGAGCGCCGCGCTCCGACCGAAGTCTGTTGCCACACCTGTCTTGTAGCTGCACATCGGGGCGTCAGGCATCGCGATGGGTGTGGCTGCGCAACCGCTAAGCCCGACCGCCGCAACAAGCGCGAATAGTCCCGATCAAAGCGGTAGTTTCATGCGGTTCCTGACCATTGAAATGCACCCGTGGAATATAAGTTGCGATCAAGTGTGCAACGCGTTTTTTCCACATGATACATCCGCTCATTCATTGATAAACAGTGCCTGGTGCAGGCCGCTCCTTAGCTCCACGTTGAATGCTTCGCCGATTTTGGCTACCACTAGATGACATTCTGGTGGAGCCCAGTCAGTAACGCCCGCCCCGTCAGGGTAGAGCGCAAGCACTTCCGTGTCGTGGTGGTAAATCTTAATGGTTCCAGCGCACCCGGGCAGCGTAAACGTGGCGTGGTTTGAGTCGAAGCCGGGAACTTGCTGTGCGCCCATACGCTCCACCAAGAAGGCCGCAAGCACAGGTACGATCTTCGCGCTGACAGGGGCAATTCGATAGTCGAGTTCGCCACTGATTGACGTATTGACGCGCCCAATCCACGGCAAGATTTTGGCGTCAGCGCGCGGCGAGAGCTTCTCAACCCCTTGGGCATTTTTAGTCCATTGGAAATAATGTGCGAGCCATTCAGGGGTGAGATCCGTATAGTCGTAGTAGTGATTGGCCTTGCGAATGAGCCTTAGTGCGTAGGATGTTGCGCTCGGAATGTCAACTACCATGAGCGCTGAGTAACGCGGCTGCCCCGTGCTCTGGTATTCGATACCGCCAGCGTATGTGACGTACTGAGTCTGTGCCGGCGAGAACGCAAACGCGCGGGAGTTGCCAGCTTGCAGTCCCGCGAAGGGAGAACCGGGTGCACCGCCAATGAAGGGATGGACGTTGTACAACCGCAGGGTGCTGACGTCCAGCACGGTAAGGTTCATGCGCAGCCAGCGACCGCCACGCAACTCTGTGCCTGTCGCAGGATTTACATTTTCAATGCCGAAAGATCTTGGCTCGGTGGGCTGCCCTTTGTCGGCATCAAGCCATTGATACTCGGCGAGACTCGCCTCGATGGTTTTTGTGACGAGCGCTCCGTTCTCCTCCGTGATCATCCAGAAGTGAGTCGTTGACACAAGAATCGTCGGCGTGGGTGCGTCAGTGAGCCGAACCGCGCGCCAAAACATCGAGCGGCTTTCATCCTTCGTCGTGGTTGAACTGGCGTAACCGTCCGCACCATCTTTGATCATGACCAGATTACCTTTGTATTTGACCCAAAAACGAGTGACCTCGCTGGTACTGCGCGCCCGGTTGTTGGTGTCCCCCAAACCACCTGATGTGATGTCACGGCCCTGCACAAATATCTCGAACGGGCCATGCTTGATGATAGTGACAGGCGCTTCAGAAGAGCTACACGCCGCTACGAACCATGCGCAAATTGTGACAAGAAGTTTCAGGGGTCGATGGAAATGATTCACGCGGAAAACTCAAAAACTTCACAGCATCGGGCTTTGCTGCCATTGCTGCTGTGGTGGCTGCCGCAGCGAGGGTTAATCGGGACCACGCCGCAGTCCTTGTTGCTGGCAATGATGACCAAGGCCTTGCAGCCGACACTGATCGAGTTCGTTTCGGCGGTCGAGATCCGGTCCGTCCTTACCGCTTTGCAAGGGCGTGACCTGATTCGCAATTAGTGTTCCGCTGGACACGTCATTTTTTCCTGGGAAGTATTTTGGTTCGTCCGCCCGACGCCACACGCGTCAGACGGCATATTCAATTTATTTCCGGAGAAAAATGTCCGCGTAGGCGAACGCCGCATTCTCCTTTGCTTGACCATCGCTTACTTCACATTGATGGTCAGCGTATTTCCTGTCGCCTGCTCACTGCTCGGTGTCGCTGGTGCAACACTGGCAATCGACACTGCACCCACTTTGGCAGGCAGCTTGAAAGAAACTGTCGCCTCACCGTTCGCATTCAAGTCCACACCCTTGGTGAAATTGTCTGGAATATTGTTGGCAGGGGCGCCACCGCCGCCGAGACCGCCGAGATTGATGTTGGGCAATGGGTTGTTTGGGGGAAGTTGTTGCGCGTTGTATTGCGGGATTATCACCGTCCCCGGAATCGGGGCGCCATCATTTGTGCGGATCAGTTTCAACTTGAGCGAAACCAGTTGCCCCTGCGTACCGTCAGTGGGACCACTCACCGTCAGCTTCAAGGGCGCCGGTATCAGCGTAAGCGTCGATTGTGCGAATACGCCACTGATGTTGTAGTACACGCCGTTTTGTTCATGTTCGGCAATGAGGTATTGGGGCTTGGCAGGGTCGCCATAATCAAGCTTGGTCTGCAATACCGCATCGCCATTTTGGTTGCTCTTTGCGCTCCCCAGCAGGCGTCGGTCATTGTTGTTGCCGTTTGAAGCAAAAAATCTGACGGATTCGCCGACCGCGGGCAATCCTGGAAGGCCGGAGCTGAGATCCTCACGCAGCGATGCAGTAAGCGTGAATTTATCACCGACCACGACGAGTGTCGGAGAAACATTGAGAAGCATCGAGCCCTTCTTGACCGTGGCAACCGACTTCACGACGATGGGCTTGGATGCAGCGGATAGCAATTTATCAGTGGCGTCGAACACAACCTTTACCGGTATGTCGCCGAGCTTGCCAGGGGGCCAGGCGGCATAGAAATCGAAGTTGCCGGTTGCGCCTATCGTAGCGGGTGATTTGAGCACGGGCTCGATTTCGCCAATGAGTACACGAATTTTCTTTCCGGCCAGCGGGAGTTTGTCGGTACCGCGCAGCAACTGTCCGACGAGCCGAACGCTTTCGCCGGGATGTACCGCACCAATCGTAATGCTATCGACCTCCTTCAATGTGAGATCGGTCGCCGACGCGAGCAGGGTGAAATTGGCATTCACGGTTGAGGAGCCATTCGTGTCGTTGCCAGCGAAAACGGCCTCCAGCACATGGCTGCCCAGCGGCATGTCCGACGGCGCCTTGTGACCTTTGACCAGCGCCACACCGCCTGCATCGGTCTTCATGATGGCGCTGACCTTGCCATCGATCTTGAAGTTGATGGTCTGGTCCGCTAGCGGCGCACCGCTGGTTTTGTCTTTGAGCGTAGCCTTGAGATCGACGCTGTCACCATCCGCAAGAATGGCATTGGCGACTGACAATTCGACCGGTGAACGGGCGATGAGCTTGTTGGCAGACGAATTCGCTGGTGGCGGTGGGGCCACGGCTGCAGCAGGTGCAGGTGGCGCCACTCTTTGCGGCGTTGGCGGCGGCGCAGCAGTGCCCGATGCCGCAATTGTGGTGGAAGCATGCAGGCAGACGATACTTACGACGATTGCATTGCGAAACATGGTTGTCCTCTCTCCTGAATCACGTTGGCGATTCGATTTGGAATGCAAGTTAAAGGCAGCGTATATCAGCGCGGCGGATCGACGGCTGCCGCACGAGCCGCCCACGTAAAAATCCAGCTACACGTTTGTAGTCAGATGTGGACGTGGGAGGGTTCAATATTTATTGCAGCGCAGTTCAGGCAGCAGTTACCTTTGCCAGTGACAGCCTACGCCGGTGCCCGAGCGGAAATTGAACCGTTGGGACGCTGGGCACGACCTAACTCTGGGCAAATCTGACTACGCCAGGAGTTCAAGCGCTCCTCGCTGCCCTGTCACCAATTGCCAGGGAGTTCGCAGGCCTATATTTGCTCATATGCTACCTGCCGCGCTCGATTGCGCGAGCGAGTTCTGTTTTTCCGCGCAGCCAGCCGTTTTGGCTGCGCCGTTGGCTGCCTTAAGTACATAGCTAGAGATGAGAGTGAATTTTCTAAAGGTGGAAGTGGCCCGGCTTTTGTCGGATTTTAGCAAGCTGGTCAATGCAACCGCCGAGGTGCAATGCAGCGCCGGCAATCAGGAAATCTGCCAAAAGGGTTTGTATTTCGGATGCCGGATTTGTGGGATGCAAAAGAAATGTTTGATCTATCCGCCAAATTTACAGCGCTCTTTTCAACATAAACTTTTTTCCACCGGAAAATCTCTGTTGAACCTGCCGCCAAACGCAATCGACTCATGCAAGCGATGGCTCGATTGTGAGACAGCGGTCATGCTTATCGGGGCCAACTTGAATGAACTGAAATCAACACGCAATAGTATTCTGTCGGCGAAAAAGGTCCGGCACCAGTACGTGTTCTCGCCGGAAGCCTGGCAGCGATTCCTGCTGCTATTGCCCTGGTACGCGAACGGTACCTTGTGTGATGAGGATTGCAAACAGATGACTTGCTGGCTAAAAAACAATGCTCAGTGCCGCGTCGAACTTGAAGGCGTAATGGCACTCGCACACAGGATCAGCAGCAAACCCATTACCGTCGGTGCACAGTCCGGCTTAAGTCGCCTGATGTCGCTGGTGCGTAAACACGCGCTCGAAAATGAGACGCCCAATACCTAACAAACCAGCTCACGCAAGTTCGAGGGATGGCGGTCCAACAGGCATTTGAGTTTACGCCGAGCGTGAAACAGGCGGGTCTTGACCGTATTCTCCGGCACACCCTGAATATCAGCGACATCGGCCAGCGAGAGTTCTTCGAAGAACACCAGGTGGATACACTCCTGTTGTGCGTGCGGCAAGTGCCGAATGCAGCTTTCGAGTTGGGTACGCGTTTCGCGTGCCGCCAGCGTATCCAGTGCCGATGCGCTCTCGTCCTCGATTTCCATGCCCATAGTTTCGTCGTAAGGCACGAAGCGCGCACGCCGACGCACTTCGTCAAGTGCCTTGTGACGGGCGATACCCAGTATCCACGTGCTTACTGCCGAACCGCCGTTGAAACGCGCCGCATTTTTCCAGACTTCGAACATAGTTTCGACGACGATGCTCTCGGCAAGATCGTTGTCATCGAGGTACCGTAACGCAAAAGCATGAATCTTGCGTTGCATGTGGCGATAAAGCTCGGCCAGGGCTTGTTCATCGCCAGCGGCGATCCTCGCCATTAAGATGCTGAACGGATGTGCAGGCGGTGCCAGCAGCGACCCGATAGCCAGGGCGCTCATTCTGCTTCTCCCGGCGAGGCCTTTGGCGTTCGCCTGACAGGTGGTCTGGTTTTCTGGCCGGCACCTTCTTCGAGCATGGCCATCAGTTCGGCCTGACTGTGGAAGGCGCTGCGCTGGCCGGTCGCGATCGACTCCAGTGTGCCGATAGTCACCGGCTGACCGGCATCCGACCGGCGGTAAATCCGGATAACGAAACTCTCCATAATCGCCTCCCAAAGTTGATGGGTTGACGATAGAGTTCGGTCGCACTGATCGACTTACCGATGACCTACGGATTCAACAAATGACGCGGTTTTATTGTGCGTTATTCCACACAATCGACCTTTTCACCGCCAAAAGCGGCAATCAGTCGGCGATTCGCGCGTTCAATGCCTCGGTTTCTGCCGCGGGCTTTGCGCCCAACACGATCGACAAAAGCTCCTTGCAGCGCCGGTACACGCGCTTGGCTTCGGTAATTGCCCCACACGCTTCATAACACCGCATCTGGCCACGATAAAAGGCTTCGATAAGGTTGTCCTGTTGCAGGGCGCGTTCATAGAGTGCGATAGCGGCCGGGTAATCGCCATCGCTTTCCATCTGCCGTGCGCAAAGATCAACGAGGGCGGAAAATTTCGCCGCAAGACGCTCGCGCGGCACGGCAGCCCACACATGTGCGGACGAGCCTAGCAGCGGACCCGTATAAAGCGCAGTTGCGTGCAGAACATCGTCGAACCGTTCGGAGCGTGCCGATGTCTCGAACGCCGCGACATCACACCAGATAAGTTCGCTGTTCAGCGATACGCGCCCATCAGAAAGTACGACGACATTCTCCACGCCGATCAATTTGCGCAGGCGGTGCAGGGCGATTTCAAACGAGCCTTGTGGGTCCTTTGCCTCCATATCAGGCCAAAGCTCGTCGATGACGCGCTTTACGCTGGGACCCGCGTTGTCATGTGCAGATGCTTGCGAACAAACGATGAACTTGAGCAGTTCCAGCGGCTTTTTTTGGCCCTTGCCTTCAAAGGCAAGCAACTTGTCCTCGACCACGACTTTGAAGTCGCCAAGCGCCTCAATCCGCAACGGCCATGGCCAATTGGCGGGAGCTCCGGGCGGCGGCAAGAATTTCCGGAACAGGACCAGCTTCCTGACGAATTCACATTCGATGCCGTGCGATAGCGCGTTCGCGCACAGTCTGGCCAGAATTAGGTCGAACATCCTGCCAAATTCCAGGGACTGATTCTTCTCAAGGGCCGTGAAAAAATTCGCAATCGGTATTTTGTCCAACGCGTCGCCACTGTCGGTTTGTTCCATGGCATGCAGCGCAGCCAAGAAAATAATACTCAGCTCACAAATCCGCCAGTTGCGAATCGTGGTACGCGGCATTGCATATTCATAATGTTGTCGCGCTTCGTCATAGCGTCGCAGAAGCAGGAGCGCATTGGCCGCCATGATGTAGTAGATCGAAGAACTCCGGTCCGGAAAATGCGCCTCATTTGCCAATTCGATTACCCGGCTGATCGTGTGCCAGGCGTTGTCCGGCTCGTGGCTTAACATGCCGAGCGTGGCGCGACGGCTAAGCTGCCAGATCAATTGCCGCGCCCTGCCCGGATGAATTTCGCTTTCAACCGAATCGAGCGCCTGCTTCATGCCGACAATATCGCGAGCCCAGGAGCAACGAGTCGCCTCCGCGTGTGCAAGGCTGATTTTGATCGCGCTCAGCGCATGGGTATTGGCGATGAGCACCGCAGTGGCGTGATGTTTTCGCGCGCTGTCGAGAAGTTCCGGGCGCCGCAACCCCGCCGCACCTTCCACATGCACCGTCGACAGCGTCAAGTACCATTTGGCGATCGAGGAGGGGCTTGCCTGCTCCATGCGCACGTTAAGGTGGATGAAGTTTTCGAAAAACAGCGCTCGCTCGTGCGTCCGGTCATCAATGAAGGATTTAATGGTGAGTGCCGCTGCTGACAATTGCGCATTCGCGTCTTTCACCGCACCGATCAATTCGCCAATGCGATTGCGCAGATCGGCAAATGCCGCCTCCCGCTGCACCCCGCCAAAGCGAGAAGCGAGCAAACCAATGGCAGCGCGTAATTCGCTTGCAGCAGTCGGAAATGACAACCCGCTTGACCAATGCAAATTCAGGGCGGCAATCCACCGATCAAACCCCTGGTAATCCTGCCAACCGGATTCGATACACGAGACCATTGCCGCTGCCGACAACACGCATCCGAGTTGGTCGCCATGCTGCTCAAACCGCAGATGGACGTCGGCAAGAACGCGCCGTGCCGCACATTCATCGACGGTCGATAGGCACAGGCCGAGCCAATAGTCGAGCCAGGGGAGACCTGCGCGAAGTTGCAGCGGCAGCCCTGCAATCAAGCCGGCAAGCTGCTCAAGGCGGCTTTGACCGATGATGCTTTCGGCAATTTGCAGAATATACACGGCGGCGGCGCGCGCGTCGCCGCCGTCAAGCAGCAAAGCAATCGATGCTTCGACTCGCCCGCAGTCGGCCAACAAATGGCCGGCCCTGACCAATGCGAGCTTGCGTGCCCCGCTGCCCTGGCTGCCGACGCGGTCCCGCAGCGCTTCGGCCAACAAATTGTGCAAGCGAAAAATGGCGACCTTGCCGGTAACGCGACGCTCGACGAACAAGCCGTTGCGAAACAGATCATCCAGTAGGTCACCTGCTTGTGGGTTGCCGCTGGCAGTTATCGCCAGACTCGCATCAAAATCAGGCAGGAATGCGCAGGCCGTCAACAGCTCACGCGTTTCGGTCGGTAATTTGCCGATCACCACCTGCGAGAAATACTCGAACAACCTGAGGCGCGATTCAGGCTGGAAATCGCTATCACCCAATTCCGCCATCGCCTGGGATCGCAGCAGCACGATGCCGGCGGCCCACCCACCGGTGAGCATCCGCACTCGCGCAATGTCGTGTGATTGCAAAGTTGCTCCGGCCGATCTACCAAGCAGCGCGTCGATTTCGACCACATCGAAGCGCAGCGTGTCGGCGTTCAGCGCGGCGAGATGGCGCTTGACGAACGCATCGGCAAACGCAGCCGGCGGACGATGGTGCGAGGTGAAAATGATGCGCTGCTGCGTGCCAGCCTCAGCGGCCAGCAGTTGCAGCAACGCGTCGAGGGCACCTTTTGCTTCGTGAATGTTTTCAAATACCAGTACGTCGTGCTTAGCCAGCCCGACCAGCATGGTGCGAAAAAAACGCCTCGCGAATCCGGTCCAGTCTTCGCGGTTTTCGATGTCGATGACCGGCAATAGATGCCGTGCCGGGATGGCAGCCTTGACCGCCATCGACAGAAAATGGAAAAAAGTCGATGGCTCGGCATCATCGGCATCGACCTGAAACCAGATCGGTCGGAGTTTTTTGGCATGTAAATATGTTGCTGTGAGCGTGGTCTTGCCGCTTCCCGGCGGTCCATGTATCCAGATGCTCGCTGTCGGATGCGTATCGATCAGATCGAAAAGGCGCGTGCGTAGAACCGCTTGTCCGGTGTCTGGGCTTACCAATTTCGCAGGAAGCCGCGTGCCCGGCGATTTGCTCTTCATATTTGAATTGATTGTAGCAGGGCGCCCGACGCATCCCGTTCGCTACAATTGAAACAGCAAGCAAAAAACGTGGGTTACTGCCAGCTTTCGCCGATCCAGCCTGCCGCTATGCAGGTTTTCAACGCCTCGGTGTCTGCAGTTGGTTTCGTGCCCAGGACGACAGAAAGCAGATCCCTGCAACGCCGATATACGCGCAGTGCCTCATTGCTTTCGCCCATTGCCATGTGTGAGCGCATCAGGCCGCGATAAAACGGCTCGATCAAATTGTCCTGCTGTAACGCCCGCTCATAAAGCCTGATCGCGCCCTGATAATCTTTATTGCTCTCCAATTGGTGCGCGCAGCGCTCAATCAGGAGCGTGTACATTGCAGCCAGGCGTTCCCGTGGAGCGGCCACCCAGGCAAACGCTGCTGAACGCAGCAGCGGTCCGGCGTAAAGACGGGTAGCTTTGAGTGCGTCGCTGAACAGTTCGGAGCGGGCCAGCGTCTCGAACGCCGCGACATCCCACCATGCCAGCTCGCGATTAAGTGACACTCGGCCCTCAGCCATCACAATAACGTTCTCAACGCCGAGTAATTTGCGCAGCCGGTGCAAGGCAATTTCGAAGGAACCCTGCGGATCCCTGGCGTCGACATCCGGCCATAACTCGTCGAGGATGCGTTGAACCGTCGGGCCTGCATGGTCCTGCGTTGTACCCTGCAGGCTCACCAGCAGCTTCAGCAGTTCAAGCGGTTTTTTTTGTCCCTTCCCCTCAAAGGTGAGCGCAGCATCGGCAACCGTGACACTGAATTCGCCAAGCGCATCGATTCTGAGTGGCCACGGCCAGTTGGCTGGCGCCAGCGAGGGCGGCACTAACTTGCGGCGCCGGATCAATTCCTTGGTAATCTCGGGTTCAATGCCGCGCTTTAGCGCCTCGCTGCACAGACGCGCCAGTTGGGGCCGCATGTGGCCGCCAAAGTTGGGGCCTTGTTCCTGGTGCAGCGCAAGGAAGAATTGCCGTATCGGTTCACTCGCCTTGTCGGGCACTTCCTTTAATGCGCGTAGGGCATCAAACATCTTTGAAGCAAGTAGATAGACTCCTTTTTCCGCTGTAGTTGCCATCGCAATGGCGGTTTGATTAAATTCAGTTACATCGTCGTAGCGCTCGAGCCACGCCATGCAATTGGCAGCGATATAGTAGAAATATGAATAGAAGTGTGCGGGTTGATGCGCGCTACGCGCAAATTCGATGGCGTTCTGCGCGTAGTCCAATGCCTGAAGCGGGCGTCCCAGTAACAACTGCAGGCGAGCTTGGCGGCCCATTTGCGTGGCGCGTTGCCAAGACATCGACGGCAGCAACAGTAGTTCAGCAGAATCCAAAATCTGCCCGGCTAATTCCACATTACCGGCCTGCAACGCTGCACTCGCTTCCGTGTGTGCCAAGAGGATTCTTACCGTAAGCAAATCGAATCGTTCAACAATCAGCAGGGCCTGTTTTCGATATTGATCGGCTTTGCGCACCAGATTCGGCCGCTTCAATTGCATCCCGCACGACTGAATGAAATCGGCCGCGCCGGCTAAAAAGAACGCCGTTCGTTTTGGGTTGGATTTTGTTACATCTACTCGCTTCTCAATCTGAGATTCAACCAGGAGCCCCCTTTCATATTCGCGACGCAAACTTAAGTAATCGAGTATGAGTTCGCCAGCCGTTAGCGTCAGGGTTGGGTCGCTGTTCGCGGCAATCAAGTTTTGCAGGTTATCAATGTAGTCGCTTAGTTTCTTGCTTTGCGCCTCATGAAAGCTGCTCCGGTGAGCCGCTGCCACAAACATCCCAATGACGACACGTAGTTCGTCCTCTGGGCTATCAAATATGAAGTCTGGATCCCAGACGCTTTCAAAGGCGCTCACCCAGTGATCGATTTCACTATAACTAAGCAAGCTCAAATGGATGACCGCCATGATTGCGGAGGCTGCTAGCATCATGCCGAGCCGGTCGTTTTGCGATTGGAACTGCCGATAGACGACCGCGAAGACCTTTCGTGTCTCGGACTCGTCAAAGGCGGCTACCGCATTGGCGCGCCAATAGTCTAGCCAGGTTTGTTCGGCCCGAAGTGTTGCCGGCAACAATACGATCCAGTTGGCCAGTTGCTCCTCGCGCCCGGTGGCGAGCATGCGCCGTGCCGCATCGAGGATGCACGGCGCAGCCTCCTCGAAGGCTTGTGCCGATAACAGTAACGCAATGCCTGCCTCCACCCGTCCGGTAGCGACCAGTCGCTTTCCCGCCTCGATCTCCGCACCCCGCCTCGTCTCGCTGCCCGCCGGCCCGATACGATTGCGTACCGCTTCGGCCAACAGGCTATGCAAGGCATAGCGCGCCCCCGCGCCCGCGCCGCGTCGTTCAACGAAGAAACCTTCGCGATTTAACTGGGCGATCTGCTCGCCGGCCGTGGCCTCGCCGCTGGCCACACACGCGAGACCAGCGTCGAAATCCGGAAAGAACGCGCACCGCTCCACGACCAGCCGGGTCGACGCTGGCAACCACTCTATGAGGTGGTCGGAGATATAGTCCAGCACTTGACTGGGCCGCGAAGGCTCGGTGTCGGACGAGTGCGCCATATCGGGTTGGTGGGCCAAGAGCACAATCCCCGCTGCCCAGCCGCCAGCCGATTCCTGAATGCGTTTGATGTCCTCGCTGTTGGACAGGCCAATCGTCTGTGCGAATTGAGCCGTCTCGAGGCGATCAAAGCACAAGGCCTCATTGGCGATCACGGAAAGCTGGCGTTTGATGATCGCGTTGACGAACGGCGCCGGTGGTGCACGATAGGAAATCAGGAACAGGCGATGATGCTCGGTCAGTTCGCTGACCATGACAGCCAGGATCTCGTCAAGTATCGGTCCGCCTTCGTGAACGTTGTCGAAGACCAGCGCGCTCTGCGCAGGCAGAGCCAATAACAGTGCGCGGGCAAATCGCCTCGCAAACCCCGACCAGTCGGCACGGGTTTCCAAGCCAATCGCTGGTAGGGCTGACCGTCTCGGAGAGATGGCGGCCTTGGCTTCAGCCAGAAAATGGAAAAACGTCGAGGGCTCGCGGTCGTCGCTATCAATCTGAAACCACAACGGCTTCAGACCACGCTGCTGAAGATAGCTCGCCACCAGAGTGGTCTTACCGGCCCCAGGGGCCCCCTGAATCCAAACCGCCTGCTCTCCTTCGTCGAGCATCTTGAACAGGCGCTTCCGGACCAGCGGCTTTTTGAGCCGCGGAGCCGTGAGCTTCGCCAAGGTGAGTTTACGTAGGGCCATCTAGATCGGAAAACAAACTCAGAGCATACCCAATTCAAGCCGGGACTTGCTGTTTTAGTGCTTCAGCTTACTAGCTCCGTTTCGGGCTCAAGACGATGCACGACAATTCGCGGATGTTCTCTTCATATCCCGCTCGATTGTAGCTGCGGCACCTACATTTCATTCACCCCGATTGAACCTGTCCGCCCCCAGTGCCGACTCACTTCGATATTCGCGGAACTTGTTCGTGAAGAGGCTACCGACCAAACAATCAGGGGAAGCAGTATGTTTCAAGTACGCAGATTCAGAGCATGTTTGTCCCCGAATTTGCTGCTGTGTTGCCTGCCGTTTATGGTAGGTGCATCTGTGGCACAAACCATGGCAGAGCCAGTCTCCGGCGCATCGGCTGCGCCGACATCAGTTGTCACTGACAATGACGACGCGTTAAAAGCGTGGCGAGCCGCGACCGGCAATCAGGTTGTGCCGGGGATTTCCAAGTCGGACGACGGCAGCAGCAAACTTGAGTGGCGCAGCACGATTTCGACTGAAGGGTATCAAAACGATATCAAGCCGCCTCCCGCACCACCGGGTGCACCGGCCACGGCAACCCCACTCAACAGTGGGCAGCTCGGCAAGACCATCATTTCCACTGAAATAAAGTTGATCGAGCCTGATGGACAGGTCAGCCGCGTGCAGTTTGGTCTTACCGCCACCAATGATCGTTCGGTGCTGTCGCGCTATTCAAACCAAATTGGCAGTCTGCAGTTAGGCCGTACCGGACCGGGGTACCAGATTGGCGTCGGTGACGCCGCCTTGAATTTCTCGCAACTGGGTACGACGCTTGGATTGCGAGGCGTCAATTTGCAGCGCCAACTTGGCGACTGGACGATCTCCGGTTACGGCGGTGTCGTCGCCGAAAGCTGGGAAGCGCTATATGACCGCACTGCAATCGACAACAGACCTGCGCGCAGCAGATTTCTTCGCAATGTGTTCGGAACCAAGGTCGAATACGCGCCGGCGGATGGGTGGAAAACATTTGCGACAGCCCAGGGATTCAGCGATGCCGAAAACAGCCTTGGCGCTGCCACCGTTTCTCAGCAGCCGGTCGGTACTCGCGCTGTATCAACGGGACTGTCATACCAGGGCGGTCCGTGGACAATGACGTCGGAAGTGGCTTTGAGTCGCTTTACAGAGCGCTATCAGTTGCCGCGCCGCGGCGATGCACTACAGTTCGACGGGGGCTACAGGCAGCCGACCTGGAGCCTGCGTGGCGGCTACCACGACATCGATCCTAAATTCGTTTCACTTTCGCAGTCGGTCCCCCCTGGCGTTAAAGAGTGGTATCTGGGCGCAGACTGGACGGTCAGCTCCTGGCTGGCAGTGGCCGCAGACTATCGCGATGCAGTCAGCCGAATCGCAGGCCTGCTGTTATTGCCTCCACCGGCTGATCCAACGTTACCGCCACCGCTTCCGATCAGCGCCAGCTCAGCCCAAACGCGCTCTCTGACGACGCGCGCCAATATCAATTTTGATACCGTGCTGCCGGGTTGGGGGCTGACGTTGGCGAACACTGCCAATCGCGGCGAAGATGCACAGCAGAATCAAAATCGCAACAGAAATACGTCAGGTGGACTTGTTTACAGCTCGGCAACATGGACCGGAAGCATGACCTATACGACCGGCAACGTCATCAATATTGCGAGTCCGGTGAGTGATTCGACCACGCGTGCTGTTCAAGCGCAGGTTGGACGTAATTACACCGGCACCAGCGTGCCGTGGTCGTTTGGGTGGGCGATGTCCGGCGGGCGGCAGTTGCAGCGGCTGGATTTTACCGGTGCCGAAACCGAGGCGCGCATGCAAGGCCTAACACTCAACGGGCAGCGCCCGGAATGGGCCCAATTTGCGTTGTCCTATCAGGAATCAACCATAAAAAAATCCACTGGCGGAGCTGATCTGGCCACGCACGCCGTGCAATTGGATGTCTCGCGGCAGTTCGGCCAGCAAAATACGTTCAAGGCCTATTTACGTCAAACGCATCGAAATGTCGGCGACGCCAATTTACGTACCGACGAGCGCGTCTTCGGTGTGCAACTGAACATGGATTGGTGATGACCGCAACGTTCGCTTTCGGACCTCACCTCCGTTCTGCCCGCAAATCCTGATATTCCATCGACTGCATCATCGCGTTCCAAGGCAAATATGAACACCAAACACGGATTTCGACTGGCCATGGCACTTTTGTTGGCCACGCTGACTATGGCAGGCACCATCGCAAATTGTGCAGAACTGAACAAGCCCACGACTGGGCCGGGGGTAAGCACGGGCGCGACCAGTACCTGCATTGGCGTCTTCATGCCTGTTGATGAGTTGATGGAATTCATTCGCGCTTATGAATCCGGCAACGTCGCAATGCTTCAGGCGAAACTCGATCCATCGATGCTTGGCCTGCAACGCTTTCTTGATGGCGTGATTAAGGATTTGAATCAACAAAAGCAAATCCGCTTGTTCATTAAAGATGTGCAGGTCCAGTGCGGTACGGATCTGGCGACGATACAATTCAACTGGGAAAAGCGCTACCTGGATGTCGCCAGTTTTATTCCGGCATTGCTGACGGGCCGCGGCGTAATATTGATGCATCATGGCACTGCTGGTAACTGGCGCATCGCCGCATTCGCAGGCGACAATCCGTTCTCCAGTCAGGCCGGCACGCTGGGTCAGGTGTTGTTCGCCCCGGCATTCGCACTCACGTCTGTAAGCGCCATTCCGACTAATGTTGCAGTGACACTGCAGGTGATCGATAGCGACCTTGCCGGCCTTGGTTCGTTGTCGGTGCAGATTGTTACCTCGCAGGGCGATGCCGAAACCATTTCCCTGCCGGAAACTTCACCAGGACGATTCAGCCGTAACTCGCTATTGGTTTCTTCCGGCGCGGTGGCGCAGGGTAATGGCATTGTCGAAGTCAGTAACGGCGTGCAATTGACATTGCGATACATCGATCAGAATCCTGGCAACAATCTGCCGCCGACCATGCTTACACAAACACTGCGGCCCCTCGGCGCCATCCTCATTCCGCCGGATATCACGCCAGACCCATTCAGTTTTGCTTCGGTCACAAACGCCGTTGCTTCGACGCACGTAACTTCTAACGCCGCAACCATTGTCGGTATCAACGCGCCGACGACAGTTTCAATTGCTGGTGGAGAGTATTCCGTAAACGGTGGCGCGTTCGCGTCCGCTGGCGGCATCATCACCAATGGCCAGCAAATTCAGCTTCGCGTCCTCGCCCCATCGGTTAACGGCGCATCTGCAATGGCAACCGTCAACGTTGGTGGCGTAACGGCAACATTTGCCGTCACCACTAGTGTGATGCCAGCGCCGCCAACAAACGTCAATCCTGGCCCCATCACGCTCAACGCCATCAGCAACGCCGCAATCGGACAGACATTCATGTCGATTCCGGTGCGGGTAGTCGGCATTACGGGTCCGAGTCCGGTGACGATTACGGGCGGCAACTACTCGATCAACAATGGCCCATTTACGTCGGCGGCAGGAGTCGTCAACAACGGCGACAGCGTTGTCGTCAGCCTCGTCTCCTCGGCGGCCAATCTCAC
>JBBQFL010000063.1:0-20602 GCA_038321965.1 Burkholderiales bacterium
GGCAGCGTAAACGAGTCGATATCCGCGCGCAGACCCTCTTCTCAATAGCTATCGCGCGTAATTTCCTGTTTTCTCGGCCACATACGCTACCTGCGGCGGGCTATGCGGTGGGTATTCAGCTTGAGTCCGACAGGCTGCTAGTGTGATGGGCCAGGCAACATCGCATTTGTCGCGTTTGCCGTAAAGTGCAGTTTATTGATTGACGCGGCTGCGCATACCAATCGCTCTTTCCCAATCCTGACCGCCAATTCGACTGACACTATTCCATGCCAAAAATCATTCTCCAACTTCCCCACCTCATTGCCGCAGGCCTGCTTCTAGCCAGCGGCATGCCTGCGTTTGCCGACACCGTTGGCTGCGTGACCACCGAATGGAAACTCATCGGCGCAAACCACAAAGTTTGCGTCGATGCATTTGGTGACGCGAAGGTGCCAGGCGTTACGTGCCATGTCAGTCAGGCCAGAACTGGCGGGGTTGCGGGCTCGCTGGGGCTGGCACAGGACCCGTCGCAGTTCTCGCTCGCCTGCCGCCAGACCGGTCCGATCACGCTGCCCGCAAAGCTACCAAAGGAAGAGGTGGTCTTCGCCGAGGACACGTCAATTCTTTTCAAAGAGACACGCGTCGTGCGTATGTGGGATGAGGCGCACCGCACCCTCGTCTATGTCGCCATCAGCCGGAAACTTATCGATGGCGCACCGGCGAACAGTATTTCGACCGTGCCAGTGATGCCGTGGGGTGCCAAGTCGCAGTAAAGTCCCAGGTAATTGCGGTACGACTTTTCGATCCGCGAAATATTACTCGACACTCGTTTTGACACAGGCTCATACATGGCTAGCCCGACAAAGGTACTACTGATAATCGCAGCGATCGCTGTCGCCGGCTTGCTGCTGCTAGTCGGCGGCGCATGGTATTGGTGGGATCGAAATGGTACTGAGCTGCTGGACGCCGGGAAAACAGCGATAGAGGATGGCCAGAAGTCTGGTGCAAACCTCACTGAAACCAGCTGTATGAGCGCCGCTATTGAGCGGCACAAGGCCGACACAAACCGCTCATTTGGATCGGCGCTGCGCAATAACCTTTGGCTGTCCGGCTGTCTGAATGCCAGCAAGCCGCAGGATCAATTCTGTGTCGGTGTGCCTTCATCGGACGAGATACTGGCCTCGGCCATGTGGTCCACCCAAATGTGCGCTAAAAGCGGAATCGACGATTCGATCTGTCCAAACTTGATGCAGAGCGTGAGCAAGTACTGCGCGTCTCCACAGCGTGAGCAAAAGCTCAGGGGCGGTGCACCGCCCGCGCGTGAACGCGACGTGCGGCCGATCGCGTAAGGAACATATGCTTCGACTAGTCCGCCGGGGTTTTCTGCTCATTACAATTTCATTCCGTTAAAAGGAATTGTCCCGCTCGCTGCCAATTTGGATCCGCAAAAGAGTTGTGGCGCGGATTTGCACCTTCGCCCTGCGACGGAGAAACAAACACAAGGGTTGCGCCGCGGCGGGATGGGGACATTTCTTGAACAATTTCTCGTTATGCATTTACGCCCCCATCCCTGCCTTCCCCCACAACTGCGGGGGAAGGAGCAAACTGTGGCGCTCCCATCAGTGCACTGAGTCACGTCTCTGCAGGTTTTGTCTGCCCTTGCTTTAGCTGCCATTGCTTCACAAATCATCCGAAGATCGTCATTGGTCAAAACCAATCGTCATTTGTCGCACACTGGCGACCAGCCGCCGCATCCGCCTTGATGGCCCCTGCCTAGCTGGCAATACTGTGCGAGCTGAACAGTAATGAACAACCACTCTTCCGGGAGACAAAGAATGGAAATGCCAGCCACAGTTAGAACCACACAAGCATCGGACGAATATTGGTTTCCTGCCAGACGCTATGGTTGGGGCTGGGGTCTCCCGGCGCGGTGGCAGGGATGGGTGGTGCTGGTGGCATTCTTCGCACTGCTTTCAGCTATCTCCGCCACCTTTCCGCCCGCTACTCAAATGGGAAATTATCTCGTCGCAATGAGTGGCCTTTGCGCAGCGCTGATCGCGGTGTGTTGGCGCAAAGGCGAACCGCCTCGCTGGCGCTGGCGCTGGGGAGATCGTAAACCTGGCGATGCAAATAACGATGACAACCATAACGTACGATCAGAAAAGAACGAAAGGCCGCTGAAATGAAAAAACTCATGGGAATGATTGTGACGGTTATCGCAATATCGGCATTATCGGGTTGCCACTCCGTCACAGTTCCACCCGGATACGAAGGCGTTATCGTCGACAACCCGTGGATATTCGGCCATGGCGGCGTGCGGGATGAAACACAAAAGCCCGGACTATCCTGGTATTGGCTGTCCACCAAGAACGTCAATATCGCCCTGACGCCGATCAAGTACGACGAACCGCTGGATCACCTTGCTACTGGTGACAATAACTTCATCAACTACGCCAGCTACATCGTGCTGCAGTGGAAAGATCCGGCTGAGTTGGTCAAGAAATTCGGCTATGAAAAATGGTACGAACACAACTTGAAGGAACAATATCGCACCATCGTCCGCGATGTGACCAAGAAATATCAGATGACACTGATCATGACCGATCCGGCCACGCTGGCGAGCATTGAAACGGAAATCGCCGCGCAATTCAGAAAGCACATCGCCACCACCGGACTTCACGTCACGCTCGTCAACGTCAATATGGGCAAGGCTTTGCCGGACGGCCCGGTGATCGTCGAGATGAATAACACCGCCGCCCAGCAGCAGCGCAAGAAAACCGAAGTGCAGCGCAAGCTCGCCGAAGATTCACGGCTGCAGGCTGAACAGAGCCGAGCCAACGCTGACAACGCCTACCGCGAATCGATGCGGCTGGACGCCGCCCAGTTCGTACAACTGGAATCGATCAAACGCTATTCCGAGGCCTGCAAAGACGCAAAGAATTGCACGATCGTTCAAGGTAATGCGCCGGTATTGGTTGGCCGGTGAGGGTTGCCAAGCCTGCCGCATCGCACTGTTAAAATCCCGACTGCTCAAATGACGGGATCACCGATGAAACGCATTTTCAAATGGATTGGCATTGCCCTGCTATCGCTGATTGTGCTTGCGTCAGCGCTTGCGGTACACACCTGGTATGGCAAACCATTGGCGATCAACTGGTTTTACACGCGCGTTTTTGCGCAGTTCGCGCTGGACAATCCGGAGCTGCTGACCAGCCTGCGCATGCTGGAGCCCATGGGCATTCGCGGCCATAACGGCAAGCTGGCCGATAGCTCGCCAGCGGAAACCGAACGATCTGCCGCGCGCCTGAAGGCCGATTACGCCACGCTAAAGGACTACGACAGTTCGGGCTTTACGGGACAGGAGCGACTCTCCTACGAAATCCTCGACTACTTCGTCGGCACGCAGGTGCGCGGCGAAGTATGGCGATATCACAACTTTCCGGTCAATCAGCTATTCGGCATCCAGAGCCAATTGCCCAACCTGATGACGCAAACGCAGCAGGTCAATGACGCGACCGATGCAGAGCACTACCTCGCCCGGCTGGCCCTGTTTCCACGCAAGATGGATCAGGTAATCGAGAGCATGCAGGCGCGTGAATCCAGGCAGATCATCCCGCCGAAATTTGTCGTTGAAAAGGTAGGCGAACAGCTACAGTCATTTATCGTGATCAGCGCGGCGAACAATCCACTGACCGTTGCGTTGAAAGAAAAGCTCGCCAAGATTCCCGCCGAAAAGATGGATCAGGCGACGCGCGACGTGTTGTTGAAACGTGCCGAAGACAGCGTGACCACAAATGTCATTCCGGCGTATACCAAACTCGCCGCCTACGTCGAAACCTTGCGCCCCAAAGCGCTGCGCAACGATGGCGCGTGGTCGCTGCCGGACGGCGACAAGTTCTACCAGTATCAGATTGAAGCGATGACGACGACCAAGATGAAAGCGGAAGACCTGCATCAGCTCGGCTTGACTGAAGTTGCCCGGATCGGCGCCGAAATGGACAAGATTCTCGATGACGAAGGTTACAAGCAGCCCACGCGCGCAGAACGGCTGGCGGCGCTGTCGAAAGCGCCGTCGCAAGTATTTTCCAACGATGACGCCGGACGCGAGGACGTGCTCAAAGGCTATACCGCCATCATCGAAGAAGTGTCAGCCGGGCTGGACCCCTTGTTCGGCATCAAGCCGAAAGCAAAAGTGATCGTGCAGCGTGTGCCGGCCATGTCGGAGAAGACTTCCGCCTTCGCTTATTACAACGGGCCAGCCTTTGATGGCTCCAAGCCGGGCGTGTTCTATGTCAGCCTGAGAAAGGTCGATGAAATCGCCAAATTCTCGATGCGCACATTGGCCTATCACGAAGCGGTGCCGGGCCATCATCTGCAGATCGCGATCGCACATGAGCTCAAAGGCTTGCCGATCTTTCGAAGCGTGATTCCATTTACCGCGTATTCCGAAGGTTGGGCGCTTTATGCGGAACGGCTGGCATGGGAAGCCGGCTTTGAGAAAAATCCGCTGGATAATCTGGGCAGGCTGCAAGCCGAGATCTTTCGCGCAGTGCGGCTGGTGGTGGATACCGGCATACACGCCAAACGCTGGACGCGCGAGCAAGCCATCGACTACATGCTCGCCAACACCGGCATGGCCGAGTTGGAGGTCATCGCTGAGATCGAGCGCTATTTCGTCATGCCCGGACAGGCGCTGGCCTACAAAGTCGGCATGCTGAAAATTCTTGAGTTGCGTGAGAAAGCAAAACAATCGCTTGGTGCAAAATTCGATATCCGCGAATTTCACGACACCGTGCTCAAGAACGGCGCCATGCCGCTGGACGTACTTGAACGCGTCATCAATGAATACATCGCGACCAAGAAGGCCTAGAGCCTGTTCGCGTTGTAACGCACAATCCGGCGGGACCAAATGAAGATCGTTGCACGACTGCCGTTGTTCGCGGCATTACTAGGGCTCCTGATGCTGCCGATGGCCGGTATCGGCGTTCGCCTTGGCTGGTGGAATTTTGGCTTCGGCTTTCAGATGCTGGAGTGGGGAGCCTGGACTGGCCTTATAGCGGCAGCATGCGGCGCTATCGCTTTCGCGATTCCGCGTGTGCGCGAAGACTTTGGTGCCAGGCTGATGCTCGCCATCATGGTTGGCGTGATGACAGGAGGAATACCGTGGCAGCAGAAGCAACAGGCGAAAGCACTGCCAAAAATCCACGACATTTCCACTGATCTGAGCAATCCTCCGCCGTTTGTGAAAATTCTGCCGTTGCGCGCTTCTGCGCCGAATCCTGCCACATACGGCGGTGCGCTGATTGCTGCAGCCCAGATGACGGCCTACCCGGATATCCAGCCGCGCGAATTGGCTCTGCCCCCCACTACGGCATTCGTGAATGCACTAGCCGCAGCAGTCGGCATGGGCTGGGAAATTGTCGCGACCGACCCCGAACAAGGGATCATCGAAGCCACGGCTACCACATTCTGGTTTGGCTTCAAGGACGATGTCGTCATTCGCATTACGCCAACGTTAACCGGCAGCCGCGTCGACATGCGCTCAGTGTCACGCGTTGGCAAAAGCGACGTGGGTGCAAATGCGGCGCGCATTCGTCAGTACTTCTCAAAAATGCAGGCGAAGTAGGCCGACTGGCGCGGCGTTTCGGGCGTTTTTGTCTGAAACACCGCACCCATACTGGGGTTTGTCTTTCTCACCGGTGATTCTGCAGGCGGTCCCGACCAGAAAACTCGCGCGCCGGCCAATGCGCTACGTGAGATTTGACGCCAGCAATGCAAACAACGCCGAGCCGATAATCTGTATGGTCACTGGCAGCGTCGCGAATGATTTGTCCGCCACCAACTGATAGCCGACCATGCCGTTGAGGGCAATCAATGTGACGTTATTGGTAAACAGCAGCGCCTGCGTAGCGGCACGCAGAGAGATATTTCGATGTTGATGTGGCGCGGTGCTCATCAGAGCCAAGCCTTGAAAGAGGAGCGATGTGGCGTAATTGTAGTGTGCCTCGGTGACAGTTACCCATTGCCGCGCTTGTGTAGCTGACCCTGGCTGGATGCTTGACAGGTGGAAGCCTATTGCGATTGCCGCTGCGCTGATAGGCCGCATTTTGCACGTCAGCGCTAATTGCTGACGCACCTTCGCCGACGCATCAATCGCCTGAAAGCCCCGCCCGTCATGGTGTTTAGGGTTTCGGCTACAACTGATGCACACGAGTATTCGCCAGATTGTTGTATGGTTTCTGCCATATCCTCGACCTATCCCAATGCGCGCCAGCGTCCCGTCAGGCTTCCGCTGTGACGTTGGTCTGCGCGACCCACACGGTGGGAGAGCCACGAAACGATGAAAGAGCTGCTGCGCCATTGAAAATACACCGGGGGACACTATGCAAAGCAAATCGACAACAATGATGTTGCCGGCTCGGGTGGCGCGGGAAATTGCCCTGGCACATGACCGCAGCGAGACGGTTATCGGCTGGTTCCAGATGGGCGTGGTGGTTTTCTTCGCGCTGTTTTATTTGCTTTCGCCAACACCTGAAGACATGACACTCGGGCCGGGCCTGACCAGCATGCTCAACCCTTGGCTGATCGCGGTACTGGCCAAGCCCGTGCCGTGGGCACTATCGCTGTATTTTGTCGCTACCGTGGTGCGGCTGGTGTGGAGCACACGTCACCGTCTGCCGCCATGGTCGCTGGTGGTTTCGATCGTGCTGGATATGTTGCTGTTGATGGGGCTTATCTGGAGTTTTCACATTCAGTATCAGCAGCCGCCTGCGTTCTACCTGAAGGCACCCACGCTGCTGTACGTCTTCATCTTTATCGCCTTACGCGCGCTGCGCTTTGAAGAGCGATATGTTTTGATTGCCGGTGTCGTTGCAGCAGTGGGCTGGCTATCGCTGGTTGCGTTTGCGGCTATTTTCGACAACCGCCAAGGTTTGGTCACCCACAATTATGTTGAGTACATGAGTCACCCGCTGATCCTCTGGGGTGCGGAAATTGACAAGATCGTCACCATGCTGATGGTGAGCCTGTTGCTTTTTCTGGCCATCCGCAATGCGCGCCATGTGATGGTGCGCGCGCTCGCGGAGGGTGAAGCTGCGCATGACCTGAAGCGCTTCTTTTCACGCGACGTCGCAGAACAAATCACCGCCGCCGACGAACGAATTCAGCCTGGCCAAGGGCGAATCTGCGAGGCAGCCGTCATGTTCCTGGATTTACGCGGCTTTACGGCGCTGTCACGCATGCTGCCGCCCGATCAGACGGTGGCGGTGCTGGGAGACTATCAGGGCAGGATGGCACCGATTATTCGCAAGCACGGCGGCTCCATCGACAAGTATCTGGGCGACGGCATTCTCGCCAGCTTCGGCGCGACGCGCCTTTCGCAGACCTTTGCCGCCGATGCACTGCGAGCGGTCGACGATTTGATGGCCGAGGCGAAACAATGGAGCGAGCTACGCGTGGCGCAAGGTCTGCCCGCCGTGAATGTTGGTGCCGCCGTGGCATCGGGCAGCTTGCTGTTCGGTGCGGTTGGCGACGCAACCCGGCTTGAGTACACTGTTATCGGTGACGCCGTCAACCTTGCGGCCAAGCTGGAAAAACAGACCAAGGTTGAAAAGGTTCGCTCACTGACCGAGGCGGACACCTACGCATTGGCACGCCAACAGGGCTACGGCGTGGAAAAGGAATTACGTCGGGCTTGTACCGTCGGCGGCGTAGAGCATCCGCTCGATTTGGCGGTGCTGGCTTGACCCTCCTGCCACGATTCCCGGATTGACATAGCCGCCATCGTGTAACGCAGACTCCAGAGAGGACGCGCCACTCCATACCTTTATGCCATGGAAAGGCCGCCAAATGGCGTTCTACGCAATGGAGCTACTCAAACCCGCCCTCGTTGAATCAACGCCCCCATCACCACGCGCTCCCGTCGCCAGCCGAAAATTTGAAAAAAATCGTTGCAAGTCGTCTTAAGGTAATTTCTATTACCTTCAAAACGCGTTCAGAATTAACCTTCGCTCATATTTTTTAGCCATTTTGTCTTCTACTGATTCCACCGCTGAGATCGACCCTGAACCGCCATCGTGGCAAAGCGCGATGGCGTGCCATCTCACGCGCCCGGAGCAGGCACTCGAACTGGCGCGCGAAGCGTTTGCGGCAGCGAATGTCAGCGGTGACGCACATGGCTCGGCTTGGGCACAATTGACGCTCGCCCTGACCGGCTATCGCCTGATCGGCGCAGACCTCGAAGCACTGGAGCAGAATTTCGAGCACGCAAAGGTGAAGATGCAGGCTCTGGAAGACGCCAGAGGTCTGCGCCTTTGCACACTGGCGCCGGCGGTGCTGGCGTCAAAGCGCGGCAACTGGGTGGAAGCGCTTGCACGCTATGAGGAATTGTTAGGTTGGTTCGATCTCGATGCGCTCGACGAAGATAATTTCTATGCCTTTATTGGCCTTTCAACCAGCCATGTTTATTGCGGAAATCTGGCTGAGGGCTTGCGTTTCGGCTACGCCGGTGTGCAACACGCGCAGCAGCTCGGGCTAGCTGCGCAAGAGGTAGTCATGTGCCTGCCACTGGGCGTCGCGTTGCTGGCTGCCCGCGATGTCGAGGAATCGGCGATGTTGTTTGGCACGGCAGAGCGCCTGTGCGAAAAGATTGACGGCCCTACGCTGCTAAAGACGGTGCGTCTAAACCGCGCCATTGCATTGCGACGTCTTCATCGATTCGCTGAAGCCAAGCGCCTGGTGCAGTTGGTGCTTGACGAGCCGGCGCAGCTCATTGGCGGACAGCCATTTGCGCATTACACGGCAGCTGAGCTGCACGTTCAACTGGGCGATCTCGATACAGCCGAGAAACAGCTGGCATTGGCCCGCGAACTCAACAGCGGTCCGAGCGTTTCGCTGCTGGATCAGGCGAAGACCGCTTACATAGCCGGCCTCGTCGCCAGCCGCAAGGGCGACGATGAGCTCGCCATCCGCGAGCTCGGCCGCGTGGTGGAGATGCTGCCCCGTGTCTCAGCCTGGCGCTTTTCTGATCGAACATCCGTTTACGATGAACTGGCCGCGGTGTATGCACGCCAAGCACGCTATTACGATGCCTACCTCACGCAACGGCGCAGCAGTGAGGAGTATCGCTATAACGTCGATGTGCTCAACCACGTCCGCCATTTCTCGATGCAACTGCGCACGGAAATGAATCGCGTACAGGCAGAACTGCGGCGTACCGCACAGGAGCGGCTCAGCCTGCAAAGTGAACAGCGCCAACTACGCGACGAAATCGAGCGTACTGCGACTGAGGCAGCCAACCTGAAAGAAGCGGCGACCACCGACAAGCTCACAGGCTTACCCAATCGCCGCTACCTCGACGAAGTTCTACCCGCTCTCCTCAAATTGCGCCAGCAAACCGCCACACCGATGGCCATTGCCTTTATCGACCTCGATCACTTCAAAGAGGTCAATGATCGCTACGGGCATTCGATGGGCGATCAAGTGCTGCGTGGCTTCGGCGAAATCGCACTGCATGCGACCCGCAACGCTGACGTGATCGGCCGCTATGGCGGCGAAGAATTTTGTATCGCGATGAGTGGGTGCGGGCCGGATGCCGCCGCGAAGCGAATGCGCGCTTTGCTGATGGTGTTCGCCAATCGGCATTTCGTGGTGGGTTCGCAAAATCTCGTCGGCATCACATTTTCGGCGGGTGTGGCGGTCTATCCTGAAGACGGCGTCGAACTGGAAAGATTATTGGCGACTGCAGACCGGCGACTCTACGAAGCCAAGCGTGCCGGGCGCGCCAGGGTGCAAGAGCGCGATCTTCAGCTGGTCGTAGCCACAAACACAGCACAATAGGCTACGGACTCAGGCGGTCGAATCGTCCGTGAGTGCCAGCAAAGCGAAGCTCACCAGCCAATGCGTGGCAACAAATTCGCCGCTGGTGACGTGCGGTAGTGCCGCCTCGACGTGGCGAGATACCGCCGTATTGAATGCGGCGCGATGCTGCGGCAATTTCAGCGCAAGCCTGCGAAGGCACCATGCCCGCGACAAATTAAGCCCATCGAGGTGCACCAGCTGCCCGTCGCTGCGGGCGCCGACGATGACTGGCTTCATCCACGTCGCCATTGATTTTGCAGTTGGTGCGAACCGATTCCACCATTCGACAAAATTGCGGCCCTTGACCTCACTCATGAGCATCGCTTCGCATAAGCCCGCAGAGAGAAAATCATTGCCGCTGGGTTCGTATTGGGCAGGGTAGCGTCGGTCGCTGTCAAACCAGCGCCGCGCTGCGGCCGACAGTGCACGCTGCATCGCGACGTCACCTTGTTCGCGAGCGTAGCGAATCGCCAGGATCATGGAAAATGCGCTATTGGCATGGGTCCCGGCACGCTGCGGATAGTGCGACAGGGGCAAAAAGCGTTGCCAGCTTTCGAGCACGTGTTTGACGGCCGGCGCGATGCTGGCGGCCCAACGACGTGCGGGCGCGTACTCGCTCGCGTAAGCCAGCAGCTTACTGTGAAGTTGCAGTAACCAGCCCCAGCCATAGGGGCGCTCGAAGCCGGGGTTGTTGCGCAGATACAGCAATTCAGCGCGACCGTTAGCGACCGTGAATCGCGCAGCGAAGTGGCGATGGATCGCGACGCGTCGCGGTAGCGCCGGTTTCAGTTGCAGTAGCCGGAGGAGCGACCAATGCATATGCACACTCGAATGCCAGTCGTAGCTGCCGTGGAAGATGGGATGAAGCTGGTGCGGTAATGCGCAGTCGTCATCGCTGCGCTGTAAATGCTGGGCAGCGTATGGATAGCGCTGGTTCACGACGCGCAGCGCGCAATCGGCGAAGGTGATTGCGGTTTCATTTGAAATCGCCGCTTCTGTGGACTGGAGGTTTGCTGTTTTCATCATTGATAATCAGAGCGATATGTTGGAAAGGTGAAACACAACCAGTATGCGATTGCCAACATCTTTTGACACGAGGCGATGGTGAGACTAGCGGATATTCATCCTTCCCACACGCATGCGCCACGTCTTGTCAACCGCACAGCGTGCAGGTGCGTAGTTTGAGTCAGATCAGTTTTTCAAATTCGCGGGCGCAAGTTTCCGTCGATAATGGCTGCTTGACCTTGTTTACGTTGAATGGACTGGATATGTCTTGTACGAAGAAATTGAAGATGTCTGCGTCTCCTCTGTTGATTGCATTCTTCGCGCTATTGATCACGGCATGCGCCGTGCCACCGAACGCGCCTGTTGCAGTGAGGGAGCCTAGCGCCGCCGCGCCAGACGTAGTGTCGCCTGCGCCTGCCGTTTCTGCCGCAATAGCAAAACCGGAACCGACGACCACGACGACACCAGTGGCTGATAAAACAGTCGAAACCAAATCTACAACTTCTCCCGCGCCCACAACGGTCGCGGTCGCGACAACCCCGCCGACGGTGAAGTCTGCAGGGGCTCCAGCAAAGCCTGTCGTCCCGCCTGCCGTTACCGCATCAGTGGCAAAGGTTGCGCCTGCTCCAGTGACCAAACCCGCCGCGGCACCGCTGGACATGAAGTCTCTTGAGAGCCGACTCAAGCAAACGGACTCGATCGGTTTCATGACCAAGATCGCGCTGAAGAATCAGGTCGACGACTTGCTTGAACAATTTCGCGCGTTTCACAGAGGGCGACTCGCCACTACACTTGCCGATTTGAGGAGACCTTTCGAGATGCTGCTGCAAAAAGTACTCGCACTACTGCAAGACGGCGATCCGCCGCTGGCCAACGCCATTGTCGCGTCGCGCGAAGCGATATGGGGCGTCCTCGCCGATCCAGCCAAGTTCGCCACGATCTAAATTTTGGGAGAAAGACCATGAAGAAATCAATCCAACGCCGAACACTCGTATTTTTTATGTTTGCATTTTTCGCTGCACAAGCGCCAGCCGCAGAAGATGCGGTGCTACTCAAGGATTTGACCTCAGTGATTGCGTTACTTAGCGTCCCGTGCGGGCAGGTCGTGAGCGCGACGAAGTTGAAGGACAACGACCATATTGCGACCTGTAAGGACGGCAACCGGTATCGGGTGTTTGTCAATGCTGAGGGAAGGGTTGTTGCGGAGAAGAAATAGTGCCGGTGATGCGGTTGTTGATTGGCGCTCGCGGCGAATGGGCACTTCATGCAACTACTTAGCTACACCTGACCCCACAGTTCATTTTCACATTGCGGACAGAAGGGGTCAGTTAAGGCTGGTGTTTCATCGCGACAGGCGCGCGGTTCACTCAACGACGCGCCCAAGAACGCTTTAGATACGTATCCGCAGGCTTTATTCGATCCCGTTAGGGCCGGCCACTCTCTCCCGAGTCAGTCCTGCCGCACCACTGCATCAACCCTCAACCACCGCAGCCGCTTCTTGTCCACCATATATTTCCAGTCAATGCGCGTAAACACATATACCGCGCCAATGAACACGAACTGCGAAGCGACGAAATAGGCGCCGAAATAGCTGTTTGCTTCGCCGCCATCGAGACCTAGGCGTTGCGATATCGCCGATGCAGCGTAAACGAAAAAACTGTAGCTGATAAACCGTCCGATGAAAAACGGCAACGCGACGAGGCGGATCGGTGAGCTGGTGAGTCCGTAAGCGATAAACAGGAAATTGGATGCCACTGGGCTGAATGCAAAGAACAGGAAAGTACCTGCCGTCAGCGCGCGGTGTCCTTCGATGGTCTCCTTGATGATTTCGATATTGGCGCGCGAGGCGTCACTCATGAATCGCTGCCGAATGATGATGCGGGCGAGTTTGGCCAGCACTACCCGCCCGGCGGTCGCCGCTGCAGCTGCAAACAGAGCGATGACAAATGGATTGTATTGAGGATGGGTAAATCCAATCCATGACAGCGCCATCCACGTCGGCGGCGCGAACGCCGGGACGACGTTCAGCAGGAAAATGATTACAACGTAAATCAGTAATTCAGCATAGCCGGGCACAATTTAACCAATCAGAGAATTAACAAGGCAGGGCCGACGTTGCATTCAAACCGACGACATCGTAGTAGAAGGTCGCGGCGGCGGCTGGCTCGCTGGTCATCAGGTCCTACCACCAGAAATTTCCTTTCTTCATCGCCAATACTCCTCATGTTGTTCAGGCCTGTGACAAGCCGGGTGCGCAACAAAGTGTACCGCCAAACGACCTGACAGCCTCGTAAGCAAGACACTCAAACCAGTGTCGGTTTACATCGTTGTGCTGCCGGTGAAACTAACGCGCCGGCGCCAACGTCGACCCCTCCATTGTCTGACAAGCAATGTCGGCGTTGTCCGATATGACCTCAAACGAGTCTCTTTCATCATGGTTCATGTTTCTGCCGGAAGCTGCGCGACGCGAATATTGTTGCGGCAAGTCCGGTGGAGATTAATCGCGGTACCGCCGCCAAACTGGAGACCATTATGCAAAACCATGAAATTGTCGATACGCTCAATACCCTCATCGAGACATCCCGCGACGGCGAAAACGGCTTTGCCGCCTGCGCAGAGGATTCAAAGGACGCATCTCTGCGTGCTTATTTCACGGTCTGCGCAACGCGATGTCGCGAAAGTGTGCATACGCTTGAGGAGGTCGTGAAAAACTATGGCGGAACGCCGGAACAACTGGGCTCGGTCATGGGTTCGCTCAATCGCGCGTGGCTCAACCTGCGCGCTGCCGCCAGCAGCAACAGCGACCTGGCGGTGCTTGAAGAATGTGAACGTGCTGAAGACGCTGCCATTCGTACTTTTAAACATGCACTTGAGCAGGATTTACCAGTGGACGTCAGCGCCATCGTACGCATCCATCTAAGCGGTGTGCAGGAAAATCACGACCGCGTACGCGCGATGCGCGACGAAAGAAGGCGTCTCGCGGCGTAGCAGCACCTGGTCAAAAAAACGCCCGCTCGCATCCGTGCGGCGGGCAAGAATAGGCCGCACAACGCGGCCCGAATGCGGCGCAATTGGGAACTTCTAATTGCCGTGAATTCGTTCGTGACGAGCTTGGCCAACCACATCCTCACTTATTGGAATCAATACCTTTCATTACTGCCCTTCGACGGGCCAGGGTGAACGGGGGACTTTAGAAGTTTCCAAATTTGCAAACCCGACCATTGGCGGGGCGGTACGGGCAAAAGTGGCTGCGAAGGCGCGTAGATGCTGGTGTTTTGGATTGCTGCGGCGGGCTCAGAAAATTTGTCGTTGTTGCGTGGTGAGTGCATCCCGCCGTGAGCGCCAAAACCGGCAAAGACTCTGCGCTATAGTCTCGCGTTAGCATCGCGGCGATCCGCTTACGCAAGTTTTGCGGTTTGCTCCCCTTGCGTATCACTGCTGCAAATCGAGAACCCAAGTGCTATCACCAGGAATCTTGCAACTCATCCTCGCTACCGCGCTTTTGTCCGCGACCGTTACGTTCGCGGAGTCGCGCGCGACCGCACAAATCGCTTCGCAGGATGCTGCCGATGGAATGACCAGTGATGGACCCTACGCCTATTACCAGCACGGCAAACCCGGCCTCGATGTTTCATGGGTATGCAAAGGCAAAACGGTCAAGCAATCCATCGTCATCGAGGTCGGCGCCGTTATCCAACCTGCATGCGGCTTTCCAAAACCAATTGCCATCCGCGACTCATCGCCGACATTTCCCGTACCGGCCAAATTCACCGCAAAGAAGCTGATCGCCCTGAGCGACGTGCATGGTCAATTCGAGACCATGGTGACGCTGCTGCAGGCGAACAGCGTCATCGACCGCGACATGAACTGGTCGTTCGGGGATGGACACATGGTCATGGTCGGCGACATGTTTGATCGCGGGCCACGAGTGACGGAAGTGCTGTGGTTGTTGTACAAGCTCGAAGCGCAGGCAACCGCTGCGGGCGGCGCGCTGCACGTCCTGCTGGGCAACCACGAGACCATGGTGTTCTCCGACGACCTGCGCTACGTCAATCCCAAATACGCTGCCGTCGCCAGGCAATTGAACGACACCTACCCCGGATTGTTCAGTGAACAAACAGTATTAGGCCGCTGGTTGCGGTCCAAACCGTTGCTGCTACAGATCAACGACATGCTGTTCGTCCACGGTGGCTTGAGCCCTGAATTCGCGGCGCTGAACATGACATTGCAAGAGACCAATGAGGCGTTTCGCGCGACGCTGGGGGTGCCGCTCGCGACGGTGCGAGCGACGCCATTGCCCGCATTGCTTTACGGCGCGCGCGGCCCCGTCTGGTATCGCGGCTACTTCAACGAGCCGAAAATCGACAGCGCTGATCTCGACAGACTGCTCACTCAATATGGCGTCAAGCGCATCGTGGTAGGTCATACCGCGATGCCCGGTGTGTTTTCACATCATGGCGGGCGCGTCATCAGCGTCGATACCGAAATCCAGAAGGGCGTAGGCGGCGAGCTGTTCATCTGGACCGAAGGCCAACTCGCACGCGGAACATTTCAGGGTAAGCGACTGCCGGTCGCGGAATATGTGAAAGGCGCAGGCGGCACCGCGCACTAGGCGTAGTCCGCACTGCATCCGCTTGCAATCGTCCGCGAGTGAGGTGCGCCCGTTAGAGTGGTCCCCACTATAATTGTCGGTCCCCTCCCCCAACCCATTCCCAAACCCACCCCATGTTCCGCACCCAATATCTGGACTACGCCGCGCTCACTTCTCAACTCCAAACGTGGGCCAGCCAGCACCCCGCTTTCGTCAAACTCGAATCGATTGGCAAATCGCGTGAAGGCCGGGACGTGCACCTCCTTACCATCGGCGCCAATCCAGACGAGGTCCGCCCTGCCGTCTGGGTAGATGGCAATATGCACGCGAGCGAATTCTGCGGTTCTTCAGTCGCGCTGGCCATTGCCGAGGACTTGATCGCCCTCCACATGGGAAAACAAGATGTGGCGCAACTGCCGGCGCATATGGCGGAGATGGTGAAATCGCATCTTTTCTACATCGTCCCGCGCATCGCGCCCGATGGCGCCGAAGCGGTGCTGAAAACCGGGCGCTATATTCGATCGGACGCAACCGACCGTCGCGCCGATCAGGGCCGCAGTTACTGGCAGAATGCCGATGTCGACGGCGATGGGCAGATCGGCTACATGCGCCAGTTGCATCCCAATGGCGAGATGGTGGAGCTTAAAGAGGCACCCGGTGTGCTGGTGGCAAGGCAACCCGAAGACATGGGGCCGTTCTATCGCGTGTTTCCGGAAGGCCACATCGCAAATTTTTCCGGTGGCCACATTCCGGACCCTGACTACCTGGGCGATACACAAACCGACTTCAACCGCAATTTCCCCTACCAGTGGGGCGCGGAAAACGAGCAGCAGGGTGCAGGCGAATTCCCCGGCAGCGAACCCGAAACACGCGCCCTGCTCGAGTTCCATGCGGCACATCCAAACGTATTTGCGTGGATCAATTACCACACCTTCGGCGGCGTATTTCTCCGCCCGTCCCACGACCTGCCTGACAACCAGATGGACCAGACGGACCTTGCCGTATTCAAGCAGGTGGCGGTCTGGGCAAAGGAACTGACCGGCTACCCCATGGTATCGGGCTTCCACGATTTCCAGTACGTGCCGGGCGTGCCTTCTCGCGGCGTCATCACCGGCTACGCCTACCATCAGCGCGGCGCGCTGTCGTATTGCGTGGAGCTATGGGATATCTTCACGCAGATCGGCATGGAAAAGAAAACCCGCTTCGTGGATTTCTACTCGCAACTGGAGCGCAAAGACCTGATCGCCCTGGCGAAGTGGGACAGCGAAGTGAACCACTCGCGCGTCTTCCGGCCGTGGCGCAAATTCAATCACCCGCAGCTCGGGCCGCTGGAGCTGGGCGGCTTCGACATGCGCGTGGGCATTTCCAATCCGCCTTACGAGAAACTCGATGAAGTCTGCCGCCAGCACAGCGCCACCACCTTGCGTGTGGCCTCGCTGCTGCCGGCCATCGCGCTGGAAGTCACTGCAACCGAAACACTTTCACCCGGCGTCACTCGGATTGATTTGCGCGTGAGCAATGCCGGCTACCTGGGGTCGCATGGCATCAGCTCAGCGAAAAAGCTTGCGCATGTCGAACCGCTGCGCCTGACGGTTGAAGGTGATGGGGTAACGCTTGCTGCGGCTGCGAATGCCGTCACACAATTGGGGCATATCGAGGGCTGGGGCCAGGGGCCACACGGTGGCTACATGATTGCTCTGCCCTGGACACGCGGCAGCGGAAATGAACGCACCGTTTCACTGGTGGTGAAGGGACGCGGGCAGCTCAGGGTAAAGGTCGGGAGTTGCCGGGTGGGTTTCAGGACGCTCGCGGTTGAGGTGATCTAGCAACCAGCATCTCGGCTTTGTTGAACCGGGCCATAGTCATTTACCGTCGAGTTGCCAGATCAGGTCCCATTTAAATCGTAAGTACTTTACTCAGCAGTGACTCATATGGGCGACCGAGAACTTTTGATTCCATTTCCGAATTATTAGTGCGTTAATTTTCGATGAATATCAAGATCAATTCTTTTTATGGCTGAGTAGACGGTCAAGGTTCGCTCCTTCCCCCGGTAACGGGGGAAGGTAGGGATGGGGGCGATGCTTAACCAATTTCTCAATCTGGATTCACAGCCCCATCCCGGCCCAGCCTGCGGCAACAAGCGCGAAAACGAAGGCGTCGCCCAAGTTCCCGACTGCTGACAAATTGAATGAGAACAGGTCCTAACGATAAAACGCCTCGACGACACCTTTCAGTTTGATCGTGAGCGGGTTGCCCTTGCGATCAACTTTCTTGCCCACCGGCACCTTGATCCAGCCTTCGCTGATGCAATATTCCTCAACGTCGTAGCGCTCCTTGCCATTGAAGCGGATGCCGACGTCGTGTTCGAAAATCGCCGCAACATGATGTGGGCTGCGCGGGTCTGCTGCGAGGCGGTCCGGCAGCGGCGGAGTCGAAGGTACTTCGGGAGTTTGCGTGGTTTCGTTCATGGTGACTCTTCAGATGGTTTTGGAATTCGGTCGCACTGAACTTGTGCTGAGCGGCGAGTGGCCTGGATTGATAGCGCGGCGCGCTGATTGGTCCGAGAGTATATAGAGAGTTGCCCGGCTTGCCGATTCGAGTCTGTTCCGTCGATTGGTGCCGCTCTGTGCCAGCCGCGTGCGGCTTGCACTGGAGTGGGACTGCGTTGGCGTTGGCGCTTGCATTAATCTAAAAACTGCCTGCGAAACGCGGGACACGTGCCAGCAGCTGTCACACAAACACCATTCCCACCCTCCCCATCAGTGCTAAAGTCTAACAAACGTTAAGCGCGCCCGCACCGCCGCACAAAAAAACACGCCTGGGGAGGCATTGATGAAACGTACGCAATTAGCTTTAATCCTTACCGCTAGCCGCTCGTCGTAGCACTTGCGGGGCAGAGCTAAATTGTTTTGGCATGAGCGAGAGGCGATTGAAACGAAATTGACTCTGACCCTTGGCGTCGAAAAACATGACGCTCGCGGTAGCGGAGAAAAAATCGTGGCCTCTCCCCAAATAGTTAAAACCAAAACGAGGAAACAACCATGAAACAAACGCTCCAAACCATCGTGCGCGGATACAGCGCCATCATCGTTTCGGCTGCCGCCGCCCTGATCCCGGCATTGCCCACGATGGCTGCCGACACTTCAGCCATCGTCGATACCGCCTACGTCGCCGACGCGGTCAAGCGCAACGCCATCATCTGGGACGCGCGCAGCGCAAAGGAGTACAAACAGGGGCACATCCCCGGCGCGGTAAACATTGACGAAATCGGCGCCGCGCTTCGCGATGAAAATACCGAGGACTACATCGCCATTGCCAAAATCGAAAAGCTGCTCGGCGATGCCGGCATTGATCCAGCAAAGGAACTCGTCGTCTATGGTGCCATGGCATGTCCAGTCGTTTACTTCGGTCTGGTCACCTTGCAGTATTTCAATGCAAGGTCGCCGAAGATTTATCACGGTGGCATCGATGACTGGAAAACAGCTGGCCAGCCGATCGCGACGGAGGCTTCAAAGCGCGCGCCGATTACGTTGGCGCTGAAGCTGAATGCAGATTTACTGGTCGATACCGATCAGGTCATCAAGAGCCTCCACAATCCGAAGGTACAGATTGTCGATGCGCGCACACAGAAGGAATTTCTCGGCGAGGACATCCGCGCAATTCGCGGCGGCCACATTCCCGGCGCCATCCCGATCAACTACACGGAAAACTGGGTCGATCCGGACACGCAAAACAAACTCGACAAAAAGCAGGTCAGCAACAAAGACGGCATGAGCCTGAAGCCGCGCGAACAACTCAAGGCGCTCTACAGCAAGCTGGACCCGGACAAGGAAACTATCGTCTATTGCCAGAGCGGCGTACGTGCCGCCGAGACCGCAACCATCCTGAAAGACTTGGGCTTCAACAAAGTCAAAGTGTACGACTCGTCATGGATCGGCTACGGCAGCCGGCTGGATGCGCCTGCGGAGAATGTAGTGTTCTTCAATGTCGGTCTCATGCAGGGGAAATTGACCGCGATGCAGCGGCGCGTAGACAGTCTTGAGAAGGAACTTGCGGATGTGAAGGCGGCAAAATAGGATTTATGACGACGGCGAAACGCTATCACCGGCGCGGCGTTTCGAGCATAAATGGCTGTTAAAGCTCGTGGGTGCTAGGGTTTTAGAAATAGGTGACAGACCACGGTTTATGTTCACTTCTGTGTCAAGAAAACAGTAAAACTTGCTTGGCTATGAATGGTGTGGCGAATGAACGCAGTGGCGGGAAAGGGGATTGGCAGTAGGTATGCGAAAACAATCGTTGTCTGTGCCCAATTATTTTATGAAAGTCGCTGGCTATTGCAAAGATGTGAGGAAATGAGATGGCTTTAACAAATGGTGGGCCAGACAAGATTACTCCTGCAAATATTGCTGGTTTCTTTGCTTACCCCGCAAAACCGGACATAGTTTCCGGCGCAATAGAGCGTGCAATTACAAGAATTCCGACATTTACTACCAGCGTGCACCTAAAGGGTTGGCGCGAGATAGATATTCCGGGCAGATTTATTTCCGAACAAGTCTTGGAAGAGATCGATAGGTGTGATTGCCTAATCGCTGATACCACAACTCTCAATTTCAACGTAATCTACGAACTCGGATTTGCCATTGGTCGTGGAAAGCGCGTGTTTGTCGTTAGAAACCGGTCTATCACGGCGGATCCGGATACTTCCCAACTTGGAATAGTCGACACCATCGGATACAAGGACTATTCCAACTCGGATGAACTTGCGCAGCTAGTGGCAGGCATTTCTAACCTGAAACCACTCTCGCTCGCCAACCAGCGTTTGTTGAAAGCGCCCATTTATCTGAATCAGTCAAAGCACAGAACTGACCAAGATTCTGCAATCATCTCAGGCGTCAAGAAGTTAGGTTTCAAGTTTCGCAGTTTCGACCCGAGCGAAACACCTCGGTTGTCTGCATTTGATGCGATCAAAGAGGTCTCCCAATCCTATGGCGTAGTTGTCCACTTGGTACCCAATGAAATCGATGGTGCACGGGTAACCGGTAACCCACCGACGTTATTGCGTTACCGGCCGACGCCGTATAGATCGGAGCGCAGCGGATTCGCCGCAAACAGCTGCTTCCACCGCCGTGGTGTCAGTTCATCGACCTTCGACGCAGGATGTTGACCAAC
>JBBQFL010000064.1:0-20202 GCA_038321965.1 Burkholderiales bacterium
TCAACCATACTCAGAGAACGGGCTCAATATCGGCACCAGTGCTCAACCGGTCTTTGTCCGAAAGCAACCCGCGTACACTAACAGTAACGCCCTGTTTCTTAATTCCGCCTTTCGATCCACGGGCGAATACCTCGCTCAGGGCGAACGGATATCAGGTTTCGCCGAGTCAATTGCGAAACACCAATATTGGCGCGGCCTGCAGACCATTTATGCCCGGAACGGCAAGCTGGGCGGGTACTTTGCTCGTGAGTGATCGCCCTTGAAGCCACAAGTCAACGACGCGCTTCTGGCCTGGTATTTTGTGGTCGTCTGGGGCTCGGGCTTCATCGCCACCAAGATCGGCATCCAGTACGCAGCGCCGTTCACGTTTCTGTCATTGCGCTTTGCATTTGGCATTCTGTGCCTCATCCCTCTGGTCCTATGGCTGAAACCAGCCTGGCCGCGAACCTCGCACGAATGGATGCACATCGTGGTTGCCGGACTATTGATGCATGCGATTCATCTTTCCGGCAGCCATTACGCTCAGTATCTGGGCATGTCCGCCGGCATCGCCGCCGTCATACTGGCGCTGCAACCGCTTGCAACGGCGTTCATCGCGCGCGGCAGCGGTGATCGCGTCACGCGGCGGCAATGGCTGGGTATCGCGTTAGGTTTTGCCGGTGTCGCACTGATCGTCTGGCACAAGATTGATATCCGCGCCGTTAGTGTCGGCAGTTTGATCGCTGTACTTACCGGCCTGGCCGCCCTAACAGCCGGCACACTCTATCAGCGAAAATTCTGCCCGACGGTTGATCTTCGCTCTGGTGCACTGATCCAGTTTGTAATCTCGCTGGCGGTAGTGGCGCCGTTGAGTTTTGCGTTTGAAAACGCGAAGGTGCAATGGGCGTGGCCGCTCATCGGCGCGATCGCTTTCCTGGTAATCGGTGCATCCATCCTCGCCGTCAACGCCCTGCACACGCTTATGCGCCACGGTGAAGCAACGCGAGTGACCAGCATGCTTTACCTGCCGCCGATTTTCGCTGTAGCAATGGAATACCTGGTTTTTGGCGTCATACCGACGGCCATTTCAATTGTCGGCATTGCCGTCACGTCGATCGGCGTGGCGCTGGCAATGCGGCGGGCAAATTGAGACGCGCTGTGCGGCGGGTCATGGCAGTTCTTTCCCCGTTCATGTAAAACAGGTCCATGCCAAACATCGCGACAACGATACGCCCACTGCCCCTGGTTATTATCCTCATGGTACTGGACCACATCGCGTTCAGCGGCAGCCGAATTTCGGTCACTCTTTATGCGATTTTTCTGGGTGAGTCGGCACTCACGGTGGGAACGCTGCTTGCGTTATACGCATTACTTCCGGCGATATTCTCTGTCCCGGCCGGGCGATGGATTGACCGCGTGGGCATCGTCAGGCCGCTGCAGATTGGCTCGCTCGGTGTGGGTGTCGGCGCGTTGTTGCCATTTTTGTGGCCGGGACTCCCGGTCCTGTACGTCGCTTGTGTCATCGTCGGCCTGGCGTTCATGCTGGTCAATGTCGCCGCGTATCACGCTGTCGGCGAGCTTTCGCGGCCTGAAGATCGCGCCATCAATTTCAGTTACGTGGCACTGGGATTTTCAACCTCGCTATTCATCGCACCGATACTCTCCGGCGTCAGCATCGACAGCTTCGGCCATCGCGCCACCTTCGCGTTGCTTGCTGCATTCACGCTACTGCCCATCGTCGTGCTGTCGCTCAAGTTGTTGCCGATACCCGCGCCAACAACCAGGCCGGACGGCAATACCGATGGTCATGTATTCGACCTGTTGCGGGATGCGCATTTGCGCCGCCTCTATATCGTCATGGCGGTGCTGACCGTCGCGTGGGATGTTTACAGTTTTGCCATTCCCGTGTACGGGACCACAGTTGGCTTATCGGCATCGGAAATTGGCCTGGTGATGGCGTCGTTCGCGGCGGCGACATTTGTGGTGCGATTGGCAATGCCGTTTTTTGTCCAGACTATCCAGCCCTGGCCCCTGCTGGTCGGCGCACTGCTCGTGGCCGGCCTGAGTTTTTTCCTTCTGCCATTTGCGCGCAGTGTCGCACCAATGATGGGGTTGATGTTCCTGCTGGGCCTGGGACTGGGCTCCCCGCAACCGATGATACTCACGTTGTTGCATGAATCTGCCCCCGCCGGGCGGGCTGCGGAGGCGTTAGGCCTGCGCACTACACTGATCAATGGCAGCCAAACCATCATGCCGCTCATTTTTGGCGGCGTCGGCGCAGCGCTGGGGATGATGCCGGTGTTCTGGACGATGTCCGCGGCCCTGGTGTTGGGCAGCGCGTACGCACGGCGCGCTCGCCGCCTCACCAAGCCTTCTAATCTCGACGGCTAAACTGTCTGGCGGTTTCGTGCGCAAAACAGGATACCGATTCCGTCCGCTGCATTTTGCGCGCTGGTGCTCTCAATTGCAGGTTGAATTCCCGCATTCCGACCGCATTTATGTCGATACCGACGGGGTGTGCCGGGCACAAACGTTGCAGTCGACACGGTACAATCTTTCGACCACTTTACTTTTCGGGAATGACTTAGACATGAAACGCGTATTTCTTTTTATCGCAACCAACATGGCCGTAATGCTTGTGTTGGGCGTCGTTACCAGTTTGCTCGGAGTAAATAAGTTTCTCACGGCCCAAGGCTTGAACCTGCCGATGCTGCTGGCGTTCTCTGCCGTCATCGGCTTTGGTGGTGCCATTTTCTCATTGCTCATTTCCAAGCCAATGGCCAAATGGAGCACCGGGGCGCAGGTCATCGTGAGCCCCCGCAATGAAACCGAAAAATGGCTTCTCGACACGGTCAGTCGTCTGGCGACCAAGGGCGGTATCAGCATGCCGGAAGTCGCCATTTACGAAGGCGAGCCCAATGCGTTTGCGACCGGTGCGTTCAAGAACGCGGCACTCGTCGCCGTGTCCACCGGTCTGCTTGAATCGATGACGAAAGAGGAAGTCGAGGCGGTGCTGGCACATGAAATCGCCCACGTCGTCAATGGCGATATGGTGACGCTCACCCTTGTTCAAGGGGTTGTAAACACATTTGTCGTGTTCTTGTCCAAAATCGTTGGCTATTTTGTAGACCGGGTAGTGTTGAAGAACGACCGCGCCGGTCCCGGCATCGGCTACTACATTACCGATATCGCCTGTCAGATTCTGTTTGGGTTTCTGGCCTCATTCATCGTTGCATGGTTTTCCCGCCAGCGGGAATTTCGTGCCGATGCCGGGGCTGCCAGCTTGATGGGGACGCCACAGCCAATGATCAAGGCGCTGGCGCGTTTGGGTGGTGTGGAAGCTGGTGAATTGCCGAAGTCAATGGCCGCGTCGGGCATTTCCGACAAGGCCGGCATCATGGCGCTTTTGTCCAGTCATCCACCCATCGAGGTGCGCATTTCAGCTTTACAGAATCGCCGCTAGCCGGCATCAGGACGAAAAAAAGGCCGCAACTGCGGCCTTTTTTTCGCCCCGCTAAAGAGGCTTGGTCAATGCAGATTTCAATGCGCCGAACAGCCCGGTTTTCTTTTCCTTTTCTTCTTCCTTCCCAGGCTCAGCTGGCGTATTGGCATACTGCGGTACCTTCAAAGGCTGGCGCGAAAACTGGCCAGTCGCGCTGCCGCTGTTCGTCGGACGCCGATTGAGTTCCTTGAAATTGGAATCTTTGCCAATAAACAGCTTCGCCAGTTCTTCCAGTGCCTTATCGGTCACGCTATCTGGTTCCAGCGTATAGATAGTCGGTCCAAAGTCTTCGACGTTTTTCAGCTTGAACCGGATTACGCCGTTGTCATAATCGCCAACCACATCTGCGCCACACAGGACTTCACAACTGATCTTGAAAACTTCGTGAGTCGTCACGCGACGCTCGTTCTTAAATGGCTCCGAAGTGAATCGCATGTTGTTCTGCCACAACATATCGCGAAAACGCTCAATCTGCTCGGCCTCGCGCTTGATGGTGAATTGTTCAGGCTTGCCACGCTTGAAATTGATGTTAACAAGTTCGTAATGCTCGGTATTGTCGCGTTGCGACGTGCGATATTCGATGCGATAGTCGCTCTGCGCGAGTCCATCTATCTTGCCAACGGTGGGCAGGTCATAAACAAGAGAGCAGGCTGGCTTGACTACATTCAACTGCTTGAACAGTTCCGCCATGTACTGGAAAGTCTTGCGCAAGGCACGATCAACCGCAGCCGAATTGGCTTTGACGGATTGCGTCTTCGCCGCCTCCTGATTCTTGAGTGTCTCCGCCTCTTTCTTGAGGTCGTCGAGCAGTCCCATAAGTTCTCCGTTTTCCCTAATGTGCGTTATGCTGCTTCAGATGATACTTTTTTAACTAATTTCGTAGTTTACCGCAGGCCACCATCAACTGTCAGCCATAAACGCGGGCGAACCCGCCAGAATATGCCACACCATGAAAGCAATTCTCGCCCTTGACCAGGGCACGACCAGTTCACGTGCATTGCTGTTCAACCACCTTGGCGAAGTAGTAGCCACTTCGCAACGCGAATTCCGCCAGTATTTCCCGAAGCCCGGCTGGGTTGAACACGACCCCCTTGAAATCTGGCAGACACAGCGATACGTTGCAGCCGACGCCATTTCGAAAGCCGGACTAAAATCCGCCGAAATCGGCGCCCTTGGCATCACCAACCAACGCGAGACGACCGTATTGTGGGATCGACGAACCGGACTGCCACTAGCACCCGCCATCGTCTGGCAGGACCGGCGCACCGCCGAATTCTGCGACCAGCTCAAAGTTGAGGGCCTTGAGGCAACGATTCGAGAAAAAACCGGCCTGGTCATTGATGCTTACTTCTCCGGCACGAAACTCAATTGGCTGCTCCAACATATTCCCGGTGCGCGTCAACAAGCAGAACGTGGCGAACTCGCATTCGGCACTATCGATAGCTGGTTAATTTGGCAACTCACTGCAGGCAAAGTCCATGCCACGGATGTTTCGAATGCGTCGCGCACGATGTTATTCAATATCCATACGCTCGACTGGGACGATGAGCTGCTCCGGGCAATCGACATTCCACGGTCCGTCCTGCCGAAAATTGTCAGTTCCAGCCAGATGATTGGCGAGACCGCCTGCGAAGGTTTGCCGCGCGGGATCGTTATTGGCGGCGTTGCCGGTGATCAGCAGGCTGCCTTATTCGGGCAGGCTTGTCACCGGCCGGGCATGGCGAAGAATACCTATGGCACGGGCTGCTTCATGTTAATGAATACCGGCAATACGCCGATAGCTTCTAAGCATCAGCTGTTATCGACAGTCGCGTGGCGGCTCGGTAAGGAACCCGCGCAATATGCCTTGGAGGGAAGTGTATTTGTCGCCGGCGCTGCGGTGCAATGGTTACGCGACGGCCTCGGTATCATCGAACGATCCGCCGATGTTGAATCGCTTGCTGCATCGGTGCCAGATTCCGGCGGTGTAGTCGTGGTGCCTGCATTCGCCGGTTTGGGAGCGCCGTATTGGGACCCCGCTGCGCGTGGTGCGATATTTGGTCTAACGCGCGGAAGCACACGTGCCCACATTGCGCGCGCAACGCTCGAATCCATCGCTTTTCAATCAGCCGATCTGGTCAGCGCAATGGCTGAAGACGCTGGCGCACCACTGGCCGAAATGCGCGTTGATGGCGGTGCCGCAATAAATAACTTTCTCATGCAATTCCAGGCTGACCTGGTCGGCGTCAATGTCGTCAGGCCAAAAATCACCGAAACCACCGCACTAGGCGCGGCTTACCTTGCCGGACTTGCGGTTGGCTTCTGGAAATCAACTGAAGAAATCGCTGCACTGTGGACGATTGATCGCACGTTTGTGCCCAGCAGCTCAATGAATGATGTCGCCTCGCGCATCGCAGCGTGGCGACTTGCGATCGCGCGCACGAGGCACACGTAGCGGCATTTAGATAGCCGTGTAGGTGGCGGCGCGCAGGATGCCCGAAATCGTGTTGACAGTAGGCGGATTTTGGCTTAACTTACCCATCGGTCAGTTATATTTCACCGCCAATGTCAATGAGAAATTCCATGCGCGCGCCCTCCAAAATAGAAACAAATCCTTTTTTAAACAGTCGCTTATCCAGCACACTGAGTCTAGCGCTTGCTGCCACCCTCTGTCTGGCGAGTTGCGCCAAACAAGAGTCGGCGTCCGCGACCGTGCGCCCTGCCCTCGCCTATAAAATACCCTCGACTTCCGGTGTCGAAAGCGAAGTTTTTGCAGGCGACATCCACGCACGGGTAGAGGCGGACCACGCATTTCGCGTCGCTGGCAAGGTCTCGCAGCGGCTGGTGGACGCCGGTGCAACGGTCAAAAAAGGCCAGCCGCTGGCACGAATTGACCCTCAGGATGTGAGGTTCGCGGCCGACGCAGGCAAAGCGCAGGTAGCTGCGCAATCGACCGAGGCCGTTTTTGCTGATGCAGAACTGAAGCGTTTTCAGGATCTGTTCAGCAAGGGTTTTGTCAGCAAGTCAGCCTTGGACCAAAAAGTAAATGTCGCAAATGCGGCCAAGGCCCGACTTGACGCCGCCCGTGCGCAATCGAGCGTGTCGATCAATCAGGAAGGCTACGCAACACTTTTGGCGGAAACCAACGGGGTTGTGACACAGGTAATGATAGAGGCCGGCCAAGTGGTCGCAGCCGGTCAGCCGATCATGAAAATCGCGAATCCGCAGGAAAAAGAACTCTCCATCAGCGTACCTGAATCGAAATTGGGCGACTTTAAAGGCAAGGGTGCCGCGCCGCGCGAATTGCGCGTTGCACTCTGGTCGAATCCGGACAAATATTACAAAGCAAAGATTCGGGAAATCGGCGGTGCCGCTGATTCTGTTACCCGTACCTATGCGGTGCGCATCAGCCTGTTGGAGCTCGATGAGGCAGTACAACTAGGCATGTCGGCTTACGCAGTGTTTGTGGGGGCAAATCAGGCAGACACACTGGCGGTGCCGCTATCTGCACTTTACGTTCGCGATAAGACCACCGGCGTCTGGCAAATCGCGGCCGACGGAAAGGTAGCCCTCAAACCGGTCACGGTCGTTCAGTACCGCGAAACGTCGGCCGTCATAAAAACCATTGATGGCAGCTTGAAGCCGGGCGACATCATCGTCGCCGCGGGTGTACATAAGCTTCGCGAAGGCGAAATCGTCAAGGCGGTTATTGATCCGGTAGTCACGGGCGATGGCAAAGTCGCGTTCGCGCCAGTACCTGCTCCGGCCGCCGCAGCCGAGGTCGAGAAAAAACAAAAGCTGGCACTGCTGGAACGGCTATTCGGCCAGTAAATATTTGACACACGTTGACACCGCTGTGCACATCGGGCAACGCCAAACCTGCTCGCGGCGTCGACATATGAACACACCAATTCTGCCAACTTTCCAAACATGAAAAACTTCAATCTCTCGGAATGGGCTCTGAAACACCAGCCTCTGGTGCTTTTCATGATCATCCTTCTTGGCGTCATCGGCATTGTCTCGTACGGCAAGCTGGGACAGTCTGAAGACCCGCCGTTTACTTTCAAGCTGATGACGGTGCGCACCATCTGGCCCGGTGCCACCGCCCGTGAGGTCGAGCAACAAATTACCGACAAAATTGAAAAGCGGCTTGAAGAGCTTCCGCATTTCTATATCAGAAGCTACTCCCGCCCCGGCGAGAGTCTGGTGTTCTTCTTTATCGACGATGCCGTTCCCGCGTCCGAGGTGCCAGGCATTCAATACCAGGTCAGAAAGCGCATTGGCGACATTCGCCAGACGCTGCCCGTCAGCAGCCAGGGCCCTTTCTTCAACGACGAGTTCGGCGATACCTTTGGCAATATTTTCGCGCTGACCGGCGAAGGCTACAGCTATGCCGACAAGAAAATCTACGCCGACCGGATTCGCAGCGAGCTGATACGAATCAAGGATGTCGCCAAGATTGACATCATCGGCGAACAGGACGAGAAAATTTTCATCGAAATTTCCAACGTCAAACTCGCCACACTGGGTGTTGACGGCACCGCGATCATCGCAGCCATGCAGGCGCAGAACGCCGTCACACCAGGTGGCGCCTTCGAGACTGCCACCGACAAAATCTACGTGCGTGCCGGTGGCGCATTCGAAAACGTCGACGCGATCCGCAATTTCACGCTGCGCGCCAACGGCCGCAATTTCAAAATCGGCGATGTCGCCACGGTTTCCCGCGGGTATGCTGACCCTCCGTTCTCGCGCATGCGCTACAAAGGCCAGCCCGCCCTGGGTATCGGCGTATCGATGCGGGCAAATGGAGACATTATCGAGCTCGGCAAGCAACTCGATATCTCGCTGGCCAAGCTGGAAGCGACGCTGCCGGTCGGACTGGAACTGCATCGTGTCAACGATCAACCTCGCGCGGTGTCAAACAGCGTTCGCGAATTTGTGCGTTCGCTGACGGAAGCCGTCGTCATCGTTCTTGCGGTCACTTTCTTCAGTCTGGGTGTGCGTACCGGTTTCGTGGTGGCCTTATCGATTCCGCTGGTGTTGGCCGCGACGTTTCTGTTCATGTCGCTATTCGACGTTGGACTGCACAAGATTTCTCTTGGTGCCTTGATTCTGTCGCTGGGTCTGCTCGTCGATGACGCCATCATCGCCGTTGAAATGATGGCTATCAAGATGGAACAAGGCTGGGACCGCATGCGGGCAGCAAGCTTCGCCTATACCTCCACGGCCTTCCCGATGTTGACCGGCACCATCATCACGGCCGCGGGCTTCCTGCCGATAGCCACGGCCAAGTCAGGCACCGGCGAATACACGCGTTCGATATTTCAGGTTACCTCGCTGGCGCTGATTATTTCCTGGTTCGCGGCTGTCATTTTCATTCCCTACTTCGGTTATAAATTTTTGCCCGACTATAAAGACGGCAAACCGGTCATCACTCCACGTATTCGCCGCATCGCCGGGTGGATTGCACGTATGCCATTCATCGGCACCCGGCTGGCGCTGCGTATGGTGCCGGCTGACGCAACCCATTCGAGCGAACACCTTGCCGGCCAAAATGCGGCGACCCATGTCGATCACGATGTTTACGGCAGTCCGTTCTATGTGCGGTTTCGTCGCGCTGTTGCTTGGTGCGTCACCAACCGCAAGACCGTCCTGTTAGCGACGCTCCTGCTATTCGTCGTCTCCGTGTTCGCGTTCAAATTTGTGCAGCAGCAATTCTTCCCCTCCTCGACGCGCGTCGAGTTGTTGGTCGATATCAAACTGCCCGAGGGATCTTCCTTTCAGGCCACCGAAAAACAGGTGCTCGTACTTGAAGCTTTCCTGGACGCCGAAAAAGACCTTTACTCCAATTACGTGAGCTACGTGGGCGCCGGTACGCCTCGGTTCTATTTTCCGCTGGACCAGCAGTTGCCGACGCCGAGCTTCGCCCAGTTCGTCATTACAACCAAAGACGTAAAATCGCGCGAAGAGCTCCGCAGCAAGCTGATCAAAATATTCGACGAGCGTTTCCCTGCCGCGCGCACCCGCGTTCAGCGCCTGGAAAACGGTCCACCGGTGGGTTTCCCGGTGCAATTTCGCGTCTCGGGCGAAGACATCCCCACCATCCGCGCGCTGGCTGAACAAGTGGCTGTCGTGATGCGCGCCAACAAGAATCTGGTGAACGTGCAGTTTGACTGGGATGAGCGCTCAAAAATCATCAAGCTAGATGTCGACCAGGACAAGGCGCGCCTGCTCGGCACTTCGTCACAGGAAGTTGCCGCGTTTCTGAACAGCTCTCTCAACGGAACACAGGCCACATTTTTTCGGGAACGCGACAAACAGATTGAAGTCCTGATCCGCGGTCCCGGCGACGAACGCGCCAAGCTGCACTTACTTGAGAGCCTCAACGTGCCGACGCGTTCTGGTCGTGCGGTACCACTCACACAGATTGCCAAGGTACGGTACGAGTTTGAGGACGGTGTCATTTGGCGCCGTGATCGCCAGCCGACCATCATCGTGCGGGCCGACATCTATGATTCTTCGATCCAACCCGCAACAGTCACCGCGCAAATCAGCCCACTGCTGGAGCCGATACGCGCCAAACTTGAGCCAGGATACCGCCTGGACGTGGCGGGTGCCGTTGAGGAAAGTGCAAAGGGGCAATCCTCTATCGGTGCCGGTGCGCCGTTGTTTCTATTCGTCGTGGTCACGGCGTTGATGATTCAACTGATGAGTTTCCAGCGCGTGTTTCTGGTACTACTCACGGCGCCATTAGGGCTGATTGGCGTTGCACCGTTCCTGATCATCTTCAATAAGCCATTCGGCTTTGTCGCGATGCTGGGAACGATTGCGTTGTTTGGCATGATCATGCGCAACTCCGTGATCCTGATCGACCAGATAGAGACCGATATCGCCGCAGGCCACCATCCGTTTAACGCCATCATCGATGCCACCGTACGCCGCCTGCGGCCGATCGCACTCACGGCGCTCGCCGCCATCCTCGCGATGATTCCATTGACGCGTTCGGATTTCTTCGGCCCGATGGCGGTCGCGATCATGGGCGGATTGTTTGTAGGCACCTTACTGACGTTACTTTTCCTTCCCGCATTGTATGCAGCGTGGTTCCGTGTCACGCCGATCGCAGACAACAAACTCCATATTGGGAGAGGCTTCCAGGCCGAAAGTGTCTGAAACACCGCGCCCAGCTTGCCTCTTTGCTGGATGCATGGCGTAACGGGTGAGATACGGTGCGGCATTAAGCGACTCGTCAATTCACGCTGGAACGCCCTGAGCGTTCGCCCGCATACGACGCACTATCGCCAACTTCGCTTGTTACAATGAGTTCATGATTTCCCTGCCGCGCCTTCGCGCCACTTCACTCCTGCTCGTTTCATTGTTGACTGCCTTCCAGTCCTTAGCCCAAGTTGCGTCGTCTGAAATTGCCGCAACGCCAAAATCGCGCGCCAAGATTGGCCTGGCACTTTCCGGTGGTGGCGCGCGCGGTGCGGCGCATGTGGGGGTCATCAAGGTCCTGGAAGAATTACGCATCCCCATCGACTTCATTGCCGGCACCAGTATGGGCGCGGCCGTCGGCGCGGCCTACGCATCCGGCACGTCGATCGATGAGTTGGAGCGGCGGTTTGAATCGGCCGACTGGGATGACTTGTTGACCGATACCAGCCCGCGCGAGGACCGCAGCTTCAAGCGCAAAGAGGAAGACCAGACGCGGCTGTTAAAACTCGAGCTCGGCGTCAAGGGCGGCAGCGTTCGCCTGCCTGCGGGTGCCATTTCCGGCCAGAAACTCGACACGCTTTTCAGTCTGGTCACGCGTAGCGCGCCGGGCACCACAGATTTCGACAAGCTACCGATCCCTTTTCGCGCCATTGCCACCAACGCCGAAACCGGACGGATGGCGGTGTTTGATCGTGGACGTCTACCGGACGCCATGCGCGCGTCCATGTCGGTACCCGGTGCTATCGCCCCGTATCCCATCGGCGACAAGATTTATCTCGATGGTGGGCTTACGCGAAACCTCCCAGTCGACGTGGTACGGCGCATGGGGGCAAACATCGTGATCGCCGTCAACATTAGTTCGCCGTTGCTCAAACGCCACGAGATTCAATCCATCGTCGGTGTGTCGCTGCAAATGATCAACATCCTCACGGAGCAGAACATGCGTGAATCGCTGGAGTCACTTGACCCCACCGATTTTTTGATTTCACCTGCGCTCGATACCATCGGTTCCACCGATTTCAATCTGGTGGCCGACGCTATCACGCTTGGCGCGGCGGCGACGCGGGAGCTTGCCCCGGTACTGAGCAAGCTCTCAGTACCAGCGGCCGAGTTCGCGGCACATCGAAAAATGCAGGCCGCTCGCGCCGCCATCCCGTACGCGGCAAGTGATCGCATCGATGAGATTCGAGTCGCGGGGTTGCAATTGGCCAACGAGCAGGAACTCAAGCGCACGCTGGGTGTGAAACCAGGCGACCCGGTGGACTTCAAGAAACTCAATGTCGGCATCAGCCGCGTTTATGGCAGCGGCTATTTTGAGCGTGTCAACTACGGGCTCAGCACCGAAGGTAATCGCAACATCCTCGAAGTGAATGCGGTCGAAAAACCGTGGGGCCCTAATTACCTGCGTTTTGGCTTGACCATGGCCGCCGATACGGCCGGTGAAGGCCGCTTCAATTTGCTCCTCCGCTATCAGCAGACACAATTCAATTCAGCCGGCGCAGAGTGGCGCAATGATTTACAGGTCGGCCGCGACAATCGTTTCGCATCACAATTCCAGCAGCCGTTCGGCGGCACCGGTATCGCCAACGCGCTGAGCATCGTCCCTGCTGTGGAAATATCGCGCCGCCCTATCGATCTCTATCTGGACGGCAAACGTGCCGGTCAATATCAAATAACCGGCAAGACGGCGAGCTTTGACTTTGCCGCAGATCTCGGCCGCGATGCCATTGCCCGCCTGGGTGTGATGCGCGGCAATACCGATGCATCCGTAAGCATCGGTGCACTACTGCCAGATTTCAAATCACATCAGGGTGGCCTTCGTTTCAGACTGCTTTACGACACTCTCGACGACGCAAACTTTCCGCGCGCTGGCCGCATCGTCAGTCTCGACTACCTGGCCAGCCTCAAATCTTTCAGCGCGACCGACGAATATCGCAAGACCGAATTCAACTATCAGGACAATGTGTCATTCGGTCGCCATACCATTTCGGTCGCCGGACGCTACGGCCGCATCTCGGGCGGAGTGGCACCTATTTTTGATCAGTTTTCGCTCGGCGGATTCCTGCAGCTCTCGGGCTACCGGCCGGGTGAGCTGATCGGCGAAACCGTATCGTTTGGCCGCGTGGCGTATTACCAGCAGATGAGTAATCTGCAAAATCCGTTTGGCAAGCATATCTACGCGGGCGTGTCCGCGGAGGTCGGCCGCGCATCGAGTATTGTCAGTTTCCTCTCAGACGGCAAGGTCAAATCGTCGTACGGGCTGTTTGCAGGATTCGATACGGTACTGGGCCCGCTTTTTCTGGGCGTCGGAAAAGCGCCGCAGCGCAGCACCAATTTCTATTTCTTTCTGGGGCAGCCCTGACGGAGCGCTGTCGACCCCGGATGAATTGGTCTCGCCACCGTCTCGATACCGTCATCACCGCGTATTACCCTGAAGCTAAAAGCGCTGTGCGCCGAGATAAACAATGATGGAAGCGAAGATGATGTCCACAATTACGCTGCTCCCGATGCGTATTTTACTCGCCTCGATCTGCTTTGCGTCGAGCACCGGATCTTTTGCGGCAGAAGGCGAAACCGTGCCCCAGCAGGACTGGGACGTAAAGATACAGGCAACAGCAATATTCCAGCGCAAACCCTCGTTCCGCGCTGAATACTCGGGGTCCAACAGCCTCGTTCCGCAAAGAGAGCAAAGTCACAGCACGACCGCGACCATTTTTGCCGGTGCGCGACTTTGGCCGGGAAGCGAAGTTTTTTTCAACCCCGAAATGGCGCTAGGCGTTCCCTTCTCCAATCTCACCGGGCTCGCCGGCTTTACCAACGGAGAACTCGCCAAGACCTCGGGTGCGAATCCTGTTTTTTACCGCGCCCGATTATTTGTCCGCCAAACATGGGACTTAAGCGACCCCACGGAAACGCTAGAATCGGATCAAAATCAGCTCGCCAGCAAGGTCGGCGCTGAACGCCTGGTGCTGACAGCGGGCAACGTATCGGTACAGGATATTTTCGACCGCAACAGTTTTAGCCACGAGCCGCGACGCCAGTTTCTGAACTGGACCATCATGACCCACGGCGCCTGGGATTACCCTGCAGATGCACGCGGTTATACATGGGGCATTGCGCTGGAATACATTCGCCCGGATTGGGCGATTCGCGCCGGCCGTTTTATTCAACCCCGAGAGTCGAACGGCTTGCCCCTGAATCCGCGCATTTTCCAAAGCTACGGCGATGCGATTGAAATCGAGACCGGCTATTCTGTGGCGGACATGCCCGGCAGGCTTCGTTTTTTGGCATTCCGCAACGCTGCACGTATGGCAAGCTATCAAGCCGCCATTGACCTCGCGCGTAGCACCGGGACGGCGCCCGATATAGGCGCCGTCCGCGCCAACAGAAGTAAATCGGGTTTTGGTGTCAGTCTTGAACAATCCTTGAGCAAAATGGTCGGCGTGTTTGCGCGCGCCAGCCATGCCGATGGCAAAACCGAAACCTACGCGTTTACCGAGGCCGATGCTTCGTTCAGCGGCGGGCTGGTGGTCAAAGGCGCGGCCTGGTCGCGTGCCGGCGATGAAGTGGGCATCGCGCTGGCGCAAAATCGTTTGTCGGCAACGCACCGGGAATATCTGCGCGAAGGTGGCAATGGCGTCTTCCTTGGTGATGGGTATCTTGCCTACAAACCGGAGCAGATTGTGGAGGCCTATTACGCCATGGAACTGAATCGCCATCTTTGGGTCTCGCTGGGGATGCAACGCATCGCCAATCCAGGGTATAACGCCGCGCGCGGCCCGGTGTCATTTGGGGGCCTACGGATACACACGGAATTTTGAAAATCCGGGTTCCGCCGCGCTATCGTTTGCACTACAATCCGGCAACCCCAGCGGAAGTCCCTCATGCTTAACGTCTTCGTCCTCAACAATCGCCGCCTCAATCAGCTTCAGGTCGACACCCTCGACGACCTGAAGAATTCCGAGCCGATCTGGATCGACATGGTCGCGCCGACAGACGTCGAGCGCGAGTGGGTGAAGTCGCTCTATGCGTTTGAATTACCCTCGCCCGAAAACATGCAGGACCTGGAAGCGAGCGCACGGTTTTTCGAAGGCGAAAGTGGCGAGTTGCATCTACGCTCCGATTTCCTGCTCGAACTCAACGAAGATGATTCGCGAAACGTGCCGGTAGCCTTCATCCTCAAGAACAACACCCTGCTCTCGCTGCACCTCGAAGACCTGCCGGTGTTTCGCTTGGTGCGCATGCGTGCGCGGACGCGGCCCGGCTACATTGAGGATGCACGCGAAGTGCTGCTCGATCTTTACGCGACGGACGCCGAGTATTCCGCCGATGCGCTGGAAAGCGTATATGCCGAGCTGGAAAAAATCAGTGCATTCGTACTCACTGAAAAAATGACCGATGTCGAAGCCGCGAACGTGCTCGCACGCATCGCCAACGAAGAAGATCTGAATGGCCGGATTCGCCGCAATGTGATGGACACGCGCCGTGCGGTCTCGTTCCTGATGCGGCAGAAGCTGCTTGAAGGTGATCAAATGGAGGACGCCCGCCAGATCATGCGCGATATCGATTCGCTAGACGGCCACACCGCCTTCGCCTTTGACAAAATCAACTTCCTCATGGATGCAACAGTCGGCTTCATCAATATCAACCAGAACAAGATCATCAAGATTTTCTCGGTAGCCTCGGTCGCCTTGCTGCCACCGACGTTGATTGCCAGCATCTATGGCATGAACTTTAAAGGCTGGTTTCCGGAGCTTGGCTGGGAATACGGCTATCCGTTTGCGCTGGGCTTGATGCTGGTGTCGGTGGTGGTGCCGTTTGCGTATTTCAAGAGTAAAGGGTGGCTGGATTAGGCAGAATAAAGTAGGCAAACTCTAGTATTGGTGCGGGTTTTCAGGTGTTTTTGGCCTGGGACGCTCGCCGATAATAGACATACATTTCATGTTTTCAGACACAGTATCTTCATGCACGACACTCTCGAACTCTTCCCTGACGACCCTAAACCCAAGCCGAGCATGCTGGAGTTGGTCGCACTTCAAGGCCTAAAACTCACACCAGTCCAGCGAGCTTTCAAGCAGCTTGTTGCAAACATTGAAGCGCTCCAATTGCGCCTCAAAGAAACAGCCGCGCTACTCGACACCTTTCGCCCGCAGCTTCATAAAAAATTGCGGCCAATGCAGGACGAGTGCGATAAGTTGAACCGGGAAATGGTGCTGTTTCTCGATGGGCAGTTAACAAAAAAAGGCTGGGCATCCAATCATCGCAAAACAATGGTGGAGATAATCTGCGCGCTCGCCGAGCAATTGCTCGCCACGCGATACGGTAAAGAGATGACCGCGATATTCAATCGCCACAGCGAGTTCGCTGCCGACGAGCTGCCCGCGATGAATCGCGCGGCATTCGAGGCCGAAATGGAGGACGAATTCGGCCTTGACTTGAGCAACACCGATGATGAACAGCGGTCAGATGAGGAGCTGTTTCGCGAAACGCTGCGTCAGGTCGAAGAGCGCATGCAGGAGCAAGCACAAAAAGCCGAGGCGCACGCTGCTACAAGGCGTGACGGCAAGCAATCTGCCAAGCAGAAAAAGACCGCCCAGCAGGTGGTGGATGCGGGCAAGCTGCTGAAGGAAATTTATCGCAAGCTCACCAGCGTGTTGCACCCGGACCGCGAACCCGACGAGGCCGAGCGTGTGCGCAAAACCGCGCTCATGTCGGAAGCGAACAAGGCCTACGAAAGCAAGAATCTCCTCAAGCTGCTGCAGCTACAACTGCAAGCCAGCAAAATCGATTCGAGCAGTGCCGCCGTGCTGGCCGACGAAAAACTGCAACTCATCAACCACACCCTGCGCGAACAATTATCAGGATTGAAAATTGAGCACGATCAACTCGAAATGATCGTACGTGACGAGTTCGATGTCCCGTTCCACGCCGTGTTAAATGCAGCCGCGCTGCAAAGGGCGGTGAGTGCCGCAATCGCTATTGAAAAAGAGCATAACAAAATCATGCGCCGCGATTTGATTCAGATACGACGCAACGATGCCTCACTGAAAGTTTGGCTCAAAGAACAACGCGAGATGATGGTGGACGACGAATCGATTGACGATATTTTTGAGCAGGCCATGATGAATATGCCGAAGCGACGGCGCTGATTGACGGAGACGGAAGCCGGGGATGGCGCTGGCTGGCAGGGCTGAGCGCGGCAGGAACAGCTAGACTTGCCGCATACAACCGTATTTCCATGTGAACCGGAAAGAACACGATGGTGTCACGTCGTCAAGTCGTTTGCGCGCTGGGGGCTACTGCCTTGACGCCGCGCATAACGTTCGCGCAATCGCAAAGCGTGCAGCGCCCCGCGATCCTTCAGCTCGGCAGTGCAGAATCGGTTCGCAGATCCGAGGCGGCGTTTGAGCAGGGTTTGAAAGAGTTGGGGTACCTCATCTCCTGATCGAGCGGCGCTATGCCAACGGGCGCGGCGAACAATTGCCCTCGTTAGCGGAGGAGCTGATCAGAAGTCGGCCCACAGTCGTCTTCGCGCCCACCACGCCAGCCGCGCAAGCGATGAAGGTGGCGGTAGGAGCGGTGCCCATCGCGATCGTTATTGCGCTGGCTTCCGATCCTGTTGGCTCGGGATTCGCGGCCAGCCTTGCCCGACCTGGGAGCAATATTACCGGCACGTCGAATACTGGACGCTTACCTCGGTCTTCACCCGGTTCAGGCCCATCGCATCCAGCTCCAGCATCACCAGCGTGCCGGTGGCGTCATGGGTGAGCGTCTGTTCGATGCGGATCCCGATCTCCTCGCCGGGCGTCATGTCGCCGTGTATCAGATGCGACTTGATCAGCTTCTGGGTAACGTTCAGGCTCATGGTAATTCTCCAAAATTAAGGGTACAACCCAAAACGTTAATAGCAAACAGCGGATCTAAAAATCAAAGCAAATCGCATCGGATCGTCGCAGGCGCGCTGCGCAACTGCGTCATCAATTCTTCTGCAATTGGCGCGTCGACATCGGTCATCGCATAACCTATTTCGCCCCGCGTTTGCAGTTGTTGCGCGACGATATTTAATCCATTTGCTGCGAACGCCGCGTTCATGCTGGCGATGACTCCTGGCTCGTTCCGATGAATATGTAGTACCCGGCTCCGCGCGTCTTTTTGCAGATAGGAAATCTCCGGGAAATTGACGGCCGACCGTGTCGTTCCGGCACGCAGGAAACGCACCAGCTTGTCGGCCACCTCGCGGCCAATATTTTCTTGTGCTTCCTCGGTACTACCGCCAATATGCGGCGTCAAAATCACGTTATCCAGTCCGCGCAGCGGAGAGATAAATTCATCTTTTTCACTGCCCGGTTCTACCGGAAAAACATCGAGCGCTGCGCCCGCCAGTCTCTTCTGTCGCAACGCAGCGTCTAGCGCGCCAATCTGTACCACATTGCCGCGTGACGCATTGATCAGCACCGCAGACGGTTTCATGCGCGCCAACCGTTCTTGATCGATGATATTTTCAGTCGCTGTCCCGCCTGGCACATGCAATGTCACCACGTCAGATTGCTGCAATAGAGCATCCAGCGTCGTCATCGGCTTTGCATTTCCGAGCGGCAATTTATTTTCGACATCGAAATAGCGAACCCGCATGCCGAAACTTTCGGCCAGAATACCTACTTGCGCCCCGATATTGCCGTAGCCAACGATGCCCAGAATCTTGTTGCGCACCTCGTAGGCGCCGTGTGCGCTCTTGTCCCACTGACCGCGGTGGGCCTTGGCGTTTTTTTCCGGGATGCGTCGCAACAGGAGGATTGCCTGGGCAATCACCAATTCGGCGACGGATCGCGTATTTGAAAAAGGCGCGTTGAATACCGGAATACCGCGAATGCAAGCCGCATCCAGATCGACCTGATTGGTGCCAATACAAAAGCAAGCGATGGTGCGCAAATCTGGCAATGCATCCAGAGTTTTTGATGAAATATGTGTGCGTGATCGGATGCCGACGGCGCTCGCATCTTTAAGTGCGTTGATCAATTCTTGCTCGGTCAATGCACCTGCAATTTCTACAACATTGGAAAAACCGTGTTCAGCGAGCGACGTTGCGGCATTGTGATGAATTTTCTCAAGCAAGACTATTTTTGTCATGGCGAAATTTGGTAAGAAAAAATGTGAAATATTGAATGCGATACCTGCTCGGCCTCGATCGATCCTGACTGATACGAATCAAAACACAACCGCCGCGTGTGCCTGCTCATCCGCATGGTATGAACTGCGCACCAACGGGTCCGACGCGGCATGCACGAAGCCCATCTTGCGGGCTTCTTCCGCATACATCTTGAAGGTGTCGGGGTGCACATAGCGGCGCACCGGCATATGGCCACCGGTCGGCTGCAAATACTGCCCAATGGTCAACATGGAAACATCGTGGATGCGTAGTTCACGCAGCACCTGGAGGATTTCCTCATCGGTCTCGCCCAACCCGACCTTGAGGCCGGACCTGGTCGGTATGGTTGGATGCACGGACTTGACGCGTTGCAGCAGGTTGAGTGAGTTTTTAAAATATGCGCCGGGGCGTGCTTCCCGCTTACCGTCACCAGCTTGTTGGTGCGAACGATGTCTTTGGTCTCACGAAAGCGGCCCGAAGGTGATGCCGCCCTGACGCGGGTCCAGTCTGGTTTTGGCAATCTTTCGGCGAGATCGATCTCGTCGCGTTTGGTCGTGAGGCTACCTCTTTGTTTGCCAAACCGAATGTCGATCACGTCTGCGTACGGTACGTTTTCGAGAGTCATAGAGATTATTTTGAGCAGGTGAAATGGTTTCGACATGCCAGCAGCCAGCACGTCACAGGTCCCTCAAGCCGATTCCCGTCCGTCCGGCGGGCGCGTATCACCGTTACGACGCCCCAGCCGGTCGGGTTCGAGGGCGGTGCGCAGGCCGGTGATGAGCCGGGCACCGCGCTCGAAGCTGATATAGGACCAGAGCCACTGCGTCATGACGATCAGCCGGTTGCGCAGGCTGATCAGGAAGTAAATGTGGGCGATGCCCCAGAGCCACCACGCGAACCATCCCTTGAGCCGCAGGCGTTTGAACGCGATGACGGCGGTCTTGCGGCCGACCGTGGCGAGCAGGCCTCGGTCCCGATAGCGGAAGGGTGGCGGCTCGGACTTGCCGGTGAGTCGCGCCTGGATGGCTGCGGCCACATAGGCGCCCTGCTGCTTGGCGACCGGGGCGATGCCGGGGAGTGGCTTGCCGGCAACGTCATGGGCGAGCGCCGTGTCCCCGACAACGAAAACGTCATCCATGCCTGGCGGCCGCAAATCGGATCCGACCAACACACGGCCACAGCGATCGCCCGCCACGGCGAGCCAATCGGCAGCCGGCGAGGCGGCGACCCCGGCCGCCCAGATCACCGTGGCCGCGTCCACGCTTTTGTCGCCCAGCGTGACCCCGGCCGCAGCGCAGCGCGTGACTGCCTGTTTCAGGCGTACATCCACGCCGAGGCGCCGAAGCGCCTGCTCGGCATGGCGCGACAGCGACTCTGGAAAGCT
>JBBQFL010000065.1:0-19075 GCA_038321965.1 Burkholderiales bacterium
GAAATTCTACAAATCCTGAGTTTGACGATGTTTGAAACAACCCCAATAAATCAATTGCTTGAACCTGATGCAAATAATTCAACCGCGTCTCAATCGTCATTTCAGGGTGTTCTGCTATGAAAAACGTTGGGACACTACTGAGATGCCATAATGAAAGAACCCCGCTGGCGCGGGGTTCTTTACTGAATAGAAAACCGAATTAACGACAGGAAGAAGGCAACCACTGCGCTTTCATCGTGCCACCCGATGGCACCTTACAGGTCCATTTAACTCCGCCTACACCCGTAGTTGGTGACAAATTCAAGGCTGCGCCTGACAAAACTTTCGCGTTATACACAATGGTAATTAGTCCGGCGGTCGCTCCTGCAGGTCCAACCGTGACACTGCCAACTGCATTGCCAGTAATCGATGACGCCGCAGCTAATCCCGCTGACAGGTTAGTCGGCGGAAGTACCCCTTTGGAATTGAAATACTCGGTAACGGCAGTTTTACCGGACGACGCCAGTGACAAACCCTCGGTTACATGCGCGCGCTTGGTGTAATCCTGATACGCCGGAATCGCCACCGCAGCCAAAATACCGATAATCGCAACTACGATCATCAGTTCGATCAAGGTAAAGCCTTGTTGAACTTTCTTCATTTGATTCTCCAATAACTAGTTAGGTGAATTTTCAAACACATCGCGATGTGTTGCCGCTTACTTACGCAATCAACGTGCCAAATACGATTTATTGCCCATCGCGTGACGCTGGTAAAGATAATTTACGATGTGACTTGCGACTCGGCTCGACTTTCCCTGTTTATTTTCAATACCTTAACCAATTTCATAGACCTTGAATTGACGAGCCGTCAACGGTATACAAGTTCACAGTTGACTCTATCAATCATATATTACAGAACTGCCAAATTACGTCCAGTCGTCAACACACCTGTGTCAAGTTTTCAAAGGCCGCGTTGGTAAAGAAACGACAGCATACGCCGAAAGTGACAATTTCCGTCAACTTCTAACATTTGGAAATCCAGGAATAGCGCTTTCATCCACGTTATCCACCTGTGCAGCATCCAAAAACTGCTCCGCATACTTAAGGTACACTTTTTCCCGCACAAAAACATCAAACAAGTCTGGGTCGACGTGTCCATTGAGTTTCATTTTGCCCAAGATGTGGAGTGACTCAGAAAGTGTCTTCCCAACTTTATATGGCCTATCTTTCGCCGTCAGCGCTTCAAAAATATCCGCGATCCCCATTACCCTCGCTGGCACGCTCATTTGGTCGCGCGTCAAGCCACGCGGATAGCCCTTGCCATCCATGCGCTCATGATGCCCGCCAGCGTACTCAGGTACTTTTTCCAGATGCCGTGGCCAAGGTAGAGCCTCAAGCATTTTGATCGTCGCATCGATATGGTGATTAATTGTTTTGCGCTCAGCTGGCGTGAGTGTCCCGTAGGGGATATTGAAGTTGTCCTTCTCCTCGTCGGACAAAAAAGCCACGCTCTCGCCTTTTTCATTTTTGAAGCGATAGCCCGCAATTTGATCAACACGAGCTTGATCTTCTGTACTCATTCTTTCACTGCCGATATTTGAACGCCGCAAGAACGAACGATCATCATCCAATTGCTTGATCAGGGCGACAAAATCGCACTCCGCACGTTCTGCACTTGCAGTGTCCCCGTTGCCGAGAGCCTCATACTTGGCTCTGAGCATTGCCAATTCAGCATCACGCTTCAAAATGTCGAAGCGCTGCGCCACAAATTCAATCCGGTCAAAAATGGTCTCCAGCTTGGTTGCCTTGTCTACGACGTGGACAGGTGTTGTTATTTTTCCGCAGTCGTGAAGCAGACCCGCAATTTTAAGTTCGTAGCGATCTTTATCTGTCATCGTAAAGTCCGCTAGCGGACCAACAATGGCGTTGGAGGCCGCTTCGGCGAGCATCATCGTCAACGCTGGGACCCGCTTGCAGTGTCCCCCTGTATAAGGTGATTTATCGTCGATAGCGCCATTGATCAAATCGATTAGCGACTCAAACAATTCTTCCAGCTGGTTTATCAGCATCCGGTTGGTTAGCGCAATTGCTGCCTGCGAAGCCAGCGATTCAGCCAGACGCTGGTCCTCACTGGTAAATGCAATAACACTTCGGTGTTCGTCCTGGGCGTTCAACAACTGTAAAACCCCGATGATTTCTCCCTCGTGATTCTTCATCGGAATCGTCAAAAACGAAATGGAGCGGTAACCTGTTTTTTTGTCGAAGTTACGAGTACCAGAAAAATCGAAGCCTTCAGCAATATATGCGTCGGCAATGCTGACAGTCTCGTCATGCAAGGCCGCGTAGGCCGCGACCATATTGTTGTTTTCTGACCCGTCGGCCTGGTGCAATGGAATGGGATAAAAGGGGACCGAGACTCCGGTTGTCCCGCCCATTGCTATCTTCAAGCTATCGTTCAACACAATCTCAAATTTGAGCTTGTCATCAATCAAACGGTAGAGTGTGCCGCCGTCTGCGCGAGTGATGGTTTTCGCTGCCGTAAGGATGGTCTCAAGCAGCCTATTGATGTCCTTCTCTTGGGAAAGCGCAATACCAATTTTGTTGAGATACTCGAGCGAGGTAAGTAGGCGGTTACCGGCGGCAACGTTCGAAACAGCCGCAAGGGCAGAGTCAATTGGCTGTGTATTGGCCTGTGCGTCCATTTCAACAATAGTGCGCGACGTCATTTAATGGCAACAGCTCTCACCTGTTTCATGTCCGTCACACCCATCATCACTTTCTCCATGCCATCCATTTTGAGAGTAGACATGCCCTCTTCCACGCATTTTACGAACAAGTCTGCGACACGCGCTTTTTCCTGAACCATTTTCTTGACAGCTTCAGAAGCGACCATCAGTTCATGCAGACCAACACGGCCCTTGTATCCAGTACCGCCACAGGTATCGCAGCCCTTCGAGCGGAAGAATGCCAGCTTGCCGTCTTTGCCGTACTCCTTGAGCCAATAGTCGTACATCTTCTTCGCTTCACCCTGCGGATCTTTTTTCCAGGGCTCGGTTTGGCGAAGATCGACTGTATATTCGGTCATGAATTGTTTCAGTTCCTCGGCGTCTGGCGTATACGTCTCTTTGCATTTACCGCACAAGCGCTTTGCCAGGCGTTGAGCAAGTATGCCCAACAACGCGTCTGCGAAATTGAACGGGTCCATCCCCATGTCGAGCAGTCGGATCACGGCTTCAGGGGCAGAGTTGGTGTGCAACGTCGCAAACACAAGGTGGCCCGTAAGCGACGCCTCAATGCCTATATGCGTAGTCTCGGCATCGCGCATCTCACCCACCATAATAATGTCGGGGTCAGCACGTAGAAACGCTTTCATCACAACCGGAAAGTCGATGACCTTCTTGTTGACCTGTACCTGTCTGAGACCTTTTTGCGTAATCTCGACAGGGTCCTCAGCCGTCCAAATTTTGGTATCCGGCTTATTGAGCGAACCCAGCACAGAGTGTAGCGTTGTGGTTTTGCCGGAACCAGTCGGGCCACACACAAAAAACAGCCCATAAGGCTTTGAAACCGCCTTTTCCAGATTGGTCTTGTTTTTAGTGGTCAGACCGAGTTTATCGAGTGGAATGGGCTCGCCCGCCGCCAATATCCGCATGACGACATCCTCTACACCTCCTGCCGTCGGTATTGTTGCGACGCGCAATTCAATATCCAGTGGGCCGTATTTCTTGAATTTAATCTTTCCGTCTTGCGGCTTGCGCTTCTCGGAAATATCCAGATCACACATGATCTTCAAGCGGGCGGTAAGTGCATTTCGATAACTGGCAGGTACTTCAATGTAGGTCGCGAGCGAACCATCTTTGCGGAAACGAATGCCCGTCTTTCCTTTGCCCGGCATCGGCTCAATGTGTATGTCCGATGCGCCCTGATTGTATGCGTCGATAATGATTTTATTGACAAGCTTTACCAACTCGTTGTCTGCCGCCGCAGACATTTCATCACCGCCGATATCTCCCGGTTCTGCATCATCATCCAAATTTGAAAGTAAGTCGCCGATGTCCTCAGTGGCAATTCCATCGGCCCCAAAGAACTGATTTACCGTCTGTGTAAAGTCGCGCCCGGTACATACCTTATAAATCGGCTTTAATTTTGGAAAAATATTCTCGACGATTCGCGAACTTTTGACATGCTCCGGGTCTGTGGTCAGCACGATCAAGCCCGCTTTACTGTCTTCGATCGGCAGCCAATTTGATTGCTCCGCGTACTCTTTCTTGAGATTTTTCAACAGATCAATAGGCTTGATCCTGTCGGCTTTGTACGGCTCGTATTCGACGCCGAAATACTTCGCAAGCGCTCCGCCAAGTGCCAGCGGCTTTACTTGAAACTCATCGATCAGGATATCTTCAACGTTTTTGTTTTTGCGTCTTGCCGTCCGTGTTGCGAGCTCGAGCTCAGCGTCGGATATGACGTTATCAACAATCAGATATTCAAACTTGGATTTGATTTGTCCAGGAATCTGTTGCCGCACCCGGAAAGCAATCGCCAGCGTCTTGGATAGTTCAACCATCCCTTCTTCTGCCAACCCTGGAAATGGCGTACCGGGAAGATGGTTGATAACCTGAATGACACCGAGCAATTCTCCGCCGGCTTCGCCGCCAGTAATTGGGACGACCATCATTTGTTTGGTGCGGTAACCTGTCCGCTGATCTACCGCTTTCAGAAAGGCCAAATTCGGCGAGAAACTCTTGAGCTCCGTATCATCATAAACATCCTTGATGTTCATGAATCGCTTGTTCAATGCGCTACAGCCTGCAATTGAACTCTCGGAAAGTGGAAGCTTAATATCTTTGAACGAATTGAGTCCTGACTTGACCTTGGAAACGATCGACTGACCGTCCTCAGAAAGCGTGTAAATTGTGAGCCGGTCCGCGTCGAACAGCTGACAAATATCTCGCGTCACATCGAGCATAATTTCGTCGATGTTCGTCGTCGAGTGAATGCGATTCGTGACCGCCTGGAGCTTTTTGGAAAACGCCAGCTTCGACGACATATCCGCGACATTCGCGGGTCCACTGGTTTTCGGTTCCAACACGGCACTCATTTGACAACCCCGTCTTTCTTCACGGCCCGCAACGAACAGACTTTTTCAACCGACAACTATATCGTCAGTTCCATACCATTCTCAAGCATTCTGGGCCGCCACTTACCGGCATTTCGACCTATTTCACTCATGGTCAAGTAAATTTCGCCCGGCTTGAGATGCGTAACAAATACTTCCACTGGCCGCGTAAGCTTAGACAACTCTTCAGCCAGCATACTCGGGCAAAGATGTTTTGACGCCATTGCAATTTCACGCTCCTTATTCGGGAACGCAGTTTCAATGATCAAGTACTTGAGGTTATAGGCTCGATTCGCAATATCCCACAACGCGTCATTGTAAGTAGTGTCGCCACTGAAAATGAGTGTCGCCTGACCACTGTCCAGTAGGTAACCTACGGCGGGTACTGTGTGGACGGCCGGAATTGCAGTGAATTTTCGGCCATCGAGTTCGATCGTCTCACCCACCTGAATTTCACGGTAAACCATGACAGGCTTCTCAGCATTGGGAATCTGTGAAAAATCCGGCCATATTTTCCAATTGAACAGATGTTCCTTCATGATTTGAATTGTTGCGGCCGTGCTGAAAATAGTAAGGGGTCGATCACGCATCCAGCAGACTGTATCGACGAGAAAAGGAATGCTCGTAATATGGTCCAGATGGGAATGCGTGACGAATACATAGTCAATCTTGACCAGTTGCTCAATGAGCAAGTCACCAACGCCGGTACCCGCATCGATGAGTATATCTTCGTCAACGAGCATGCTGGTGGTTCGGAGATCGCCTCCGATGCCGCCGCTGCACCCCAGAATCTTTATTCGCATAGCTTCTCCGCGCCAATACGACTGGGCCGTTTTCATTTGATTCGGCCTCTGCGATGACAAACACCCTGAGGAATCCTGAATCTCAGGCTACCATTTGATTATGCTCGTCACGGACCAAAAAAGCTGTGTGATAACTCACAGGCAAAACAGCGGAACAACGCGCAAGTTTTCCACTCAGCGGATGGCTGCGCCGCCATTACTCACATACCAAAACGCCCTCAGAGCCGCGAACACTTCCGGCAGATTCCGGATTACGGCTTGTAGAAAAACTCCATTTTTATGCCGGCTATCTCGATCAGGTCGTGATCCGCGAGTTGCTTTGCCTGTCCGCTAAGTGCAACCCCATTGATTGTCGGAAATACCGCACCTTCAACGTGAGTAATAAAGAAACCCGTTGGCCGACGCGTGATCACCGCCACCTGAACGCCGGGCTTGCCGATAGTGGTCAGATTTTTTGTGAGGTCCAAAGTGCGGCCTGCCGCCGCACCCGACAGGACTTGAATTGCTGAATCTCTAGCCGGACTATTGGGATCTTGAGGCTGGGCGAATGCCGGTGGCGCGGACTGCGCGACCGCGGGCGCAGGAGGAGGCGTGATCGGCTTCATGTTGGTCTGGGTATCAGAAAGACTCGGCGCCGGCGCCGGCACTGGTGCAGGGGCTGGCTGCGGTGCAGAAGCAACCGTCGTCGCCGGGGCAGATGCCACCGGTTTCCGGATAATCATGGTCTTTTCAAAGTCGCCCGCAGTCGACGCGACCGGCGCATCATTGAAATACTTGAGCTTGTGTTTGCCAATCTCGATGACATCGTTATTCTGCAAAAAATGCTTTTTGATTGGCTTGCCGTTAACGAGCGTGCCATTGGTCGAATTCAGGTCTTCGATGAATGAATCGTTCAGGATGGTAATGATTGCGGCGTGCTCGCCGGAAACGGCCAAATTGTCTACCGGAATGTCATTGTGTGGCTTCCGGCCGAGAGTTGTCCGCTCCTTGCTGAGCGTGATCTCCTTCAGCACCGTACCATCGACACTCAAGATCAGTTTTGCCATAGCCTTAACCCTAAAAAAGTTCTTTCAATTACACTTTTGTCGCAAGCGTTGTAGTCTTTGCGACGCATTGTCAATTTCACTCTGAATTATCTAAACCAGGATTTCACTGCTGCCCAGAATCCTCTTTCAACGGCAAAGCTCTTAAGCACACGAACCAGCATTACAGAGACATTGTCGCGTCCGCCCGCGTCGTTCGCCGCCTGTACCAATTGCTGCGCAGACAACTCCAGATTTGACTGCAACGCGATCAAAGTCATCTGGATTTCCTCGTCCTCAATCATGTCGTTCAAGCCATCCGAACAGAGCAAGAAAATATCGCCCGCCAGCACGTCATAGCTGTGCACTTCCGCTTCAACTTCAGGGTCAATGCCAACAGCACGGGTCACCAGATTCTTGTTATGGGACGAGCGTGCATCTTCCTTTGATATCAAACCCGAATCAATTTGCTCCTGCAACAAGGAATGGTCGCGCGTGACCTGCTCGAGAACATCATTTCGCATGCGGTATAGCCGCGAATCACCTACGTGCCCAACAGTCAGGAAATTGTCATAAAACAAACAGGCAACCAGCGTTGTTCCCATTCCTGCGCAATGCGGATCCTTTTGTGCAGCAGCGTAAATTGCGGCATTGGCCTTGGCGGTCTGTTCCTGAACCACCTTAAGAGAAAGTGCCATTGCCGCATCGCGATCAAGCCCCTTCAGTACATCTTTGGTCCAGGAACTTGCAAGACCGGCAGATATCGCAGAAGTCGCCATTCCGCTGGCAACTTCGCCGGCGTTATAGCCACCCATGCCGTCAGCCAGCACCACAATGCCGAGCTCGGGACGAGACTCAACACAGTCCTCATTGTGGCCACGAACCTTGCCTGGATCGGTGAGGCTTACAATCTGCAGAACATCAGTCAGCGCCACATTTCCTCCCAACACCCAGTTCGCTTGATTAAATTTTTCATTTATACGTGGGGTGAAACAGACCACATGCGCAATAGCGCCAACCCGCTCCTGATGTATTCTCTTCCAAGCAAGTGCGCTTTACGAACTTAAAATCTCATAATAATAATAACTTAAAATAGTTTTTTAGGAAACACTTCTACAAAAAGCCCAATGTATCTGATTTTTCAACAATAAAATCAGAAGCTTGGCGCGGACTACAGGGAGCGCGATGACCAAAACAGCCCGTCAATTCAGCGTTACCGCCGCGCTGTTGACGTTGTTAATCGCATTGTTTTTGCTGACTTTTTTGATTGTGCCGGTACTAAACGTGATCTACATTGCCTTCGCCGATGTCGGCAGCGGCGTTACGTTTTCCCATTTCGCCGCATTTTTCGGCATCTCCTTGATGCAGGAATCGTTCTGGAACAGCCTCACTGTTGCCATTGCCAGTGTTTTTTTTGCGTCACTAATCGCGCTTCCGCTCGCTTACCTGACCATTCGCTTCGACTTTCGCGGCGCTCTACTGGTACAAACACTGGGCGTGCTGCCGCTGATCATGCCACCGTTTGTTGGCGCGGTCGCAATGCAACTGATTTTCGGCAGGTCCGGCTCAATCAACTTGTTGCTCATCGACTGGTGGGGTTTTTCCATACCGGTAATGGATGGGCTGCCCGGCGTCATATTCGTCGAGAGTCTGCATTATTTTCCTTTTATCCTGCTAAATCTTACGGTCGCACTCAACAACATCGATAGCTCGATGGAAGAGAGCGCGCAGAATCTGGGTGCACATGGGCTGCGTCTGTTCCGCCGCATCGTTTTTCCCTTGGCCATGCCGGGCTACGTGGCGGGTGCTTCACTCGTCTTCATCAAAGTCTTTGACGACCTGGGTACGCCGCTGGTCCTCAACGTGACCAACATGCTCGCGCCGCAAGCGTACCTGCGCATTACCTCGGTTGGACTCGAAGATCCGATTGGCTACGTTATCTGCGTCATCATGGTCGCCTTCTCGCTAATGGCGCTCTGGCTGTCGGCTCAAGTCCTGAAAGGCAAAGACTATTCCACCACACAACGTGGCGGGTCTTCATTGGCGCGTCGCCGCTTGTCGCCGATCCAGAGTTTTTTTGCCTACGGTTGGATCGGTTTGCTACTTTTGCTGGTGCTCTCGCCGCACATCGGCATCGTCCTGCTCTCCCTAGCCAAAGTGTGGAGTTTTTCCGTCTTGCCGGATGCGTTCACGTTTGACCACTTCAAAACCGTGATCGCCGACAGCCCGCAGATGATCATGAACACGCTGCTCTACTGCGGCTTGGCGGCACTTCTGGATGTGATACTCGGCACGGCGATTGCTTACCTGATTTTGCGTACCAATGTGCCGGGGCGACAGGCGCTGGATTTTATGGCTTCTGCTGCGCTTGCCATCCCGGGTATTGTGCTGGCGATTGGCTATTTGCGTACATTCAAAGGCATGACGCTTCCGGGCATGAGTGATCCGGTTACGTCGCTATGGATCATGATCGCGATCGCCTATGCAATCCGCAGGCTGCCGTACGCCTTGCGCTCCTGTATGGCGGCGCTGCAGCAGGTTTCGGTCTCACTAGAAGAAGCGGCAGAAAATCTCGGCGCACACAAACGGCGCACCATACAGCGCATTGTTGTACCGCTGATGGCAGGTGGCATACTCGCCGGCTTCGTCACCAGCTTTATCACGGCTGCCGTTGAGTTGTCAGCAACGATCATGCTGACCACGACTCAGTCCGATGCCCCCATGTCCTATGGAATTTACCTTTATATGCAATCCATCGCCGGGCGTGGTCCGGGTGCCGCCTTAGGCGTTTTGGCAGTCATCATCGTTGCGTTGGGAACTTATTTTTCGCACCGGATCATTTCGAGCCGAGCATTGCAAACCGCCGCCGCTTCAAGCGGCGGCAAGCTGGAGTAACCCATGAAATCGGGTCGGGTTGAATGCAAGAACATTGCGCTCTCTTATGGCAATACGCAAGTGCTCAAGGACATTACGCTGAGCATTGAGCCCGGTGAGTTCTTCGCACTGCTTGGTCCGTCCGGCTCGGGAAAATCGACGCTATTGCGGTTGATCGCGGGCTTCAATTTTGCGCAGAGCGGCCTGCTCACGATTGACGGCGAGGAAATCACCCAGCTGCCACCCTGGCAACGCAACATTGGCATGGTGTTCCAGAACTATGCGTTGTGGCCGCATATGACAGTGGAGAAAAACGTCGCTTTTGGCTTGGAAGAACGCAAATTGCCGCGCGCCAAAATAGCAAAAAAAGTGAGTGATGTATTGGCGCTTGTCGGTCTCAGCGAGTTCGCACATCGACGTACCAACCAACTCTCAGGCGGACAACAACAGCGCGTGGCACTTGCGCGCACGCTTGCCATCGAGCCGAAAGTACTTTTACTCGACGAGCCGCTCTCCAATCTTGACGCAAAACTGCGGGTGCAAATGCGGCAGGAACTCAAGTCCCTGCAGCACCGTCTCGGTATCACCACCATTTTTGTCACGCACGACCAGGAAGAAGCGCTCTCCACGTGCGACCGCATAGCTGTCATGGACCAAGGCGTGATCCAGCAAATTGGCACGCCAATGCAGCTCTACGACACGCCGGTCAATCGGTTCGTTGCCAACTTTGTCGGCACCATCAACTTCATCGAAGGCGATATCGAACACACCCAAAGCGGCGCGATGTTTTCCTCCAAACTGCTAGGCAGAATTTCGCTACCGAAGCACCCGCCAAGCGCGTCCCTATTTCGCGCGACGATGGCATTGCGCCCGCACACGATCAGCATCAGTGCGGCGTCACACCCCGTCACCACAACGCTGCCAATCAATGTGACCGGTCAGATTCTGGATCGCGAATTTCTGGGTGAGTTCGTTCGCTACCGGGTCGATGCGAGCGGAACAGAGTTGATCGTCGATAAGTCGCACCAACCCGGCGGCGAGATATATGCGGCAGGCAACATAGTGACACTGAGTTTTTCAGATCAGGCACTGCGACTGGTGAGCGCATAGTCACGAACAAACATTCACGGATCGCCATTTGGCAAGGCTTTCGGCGTATAAATGCCCTTGAAGGCGCGCCAACGTTAGGGTTTGACACCGTCTCCGCATCAACCACTTCATTCGAGGCAATACCATGAATACAAACGCCAACATGACCATTGCAGGACTCAAAAACAAAGTCAGCAAGGAGGAATGGCAAACACGAGTGGATCTCGCGGCTTGCTATCGGCTGGTGGCGCAATACGGATGGGATGACCTCGTATTCACGCACATCACTGCCAAAATTCCTGGTGTGGAGAATCAGTTTCTCATCAACCCCTACGGCATGATGTTCGCGGAAATCACCGCCTCGAGCCTGGTAAAAATTGATCTCGGGGGTAACAAATTGGATGCCGACAATCCGTTCCCGGTAAACCCTGCAGGTTTCACCATTCACAGCGCCATCCACGCCGCGCGCCACGACTCAAAATGCGTGCTGCACGTGCATACGCCAAACGGCATCGCCGTCTCGGCGCAAAAAAACGGTGTGCTGCCGATATCGCAGCAATCAATCTTCGTACTGGCCAGCCTTGCCTATCACGGCTACGAGGGTGTCGCACTCAACGAAGATGAGAAGCCACGTCTGGTCCGCGATCTCGGCGACAAGACGTTTTTCATGCTGCGTAACCACGGACTGCTCACGGTCGGCGAGACGATCGCCGATGCCTTCCAGGCCATGTACATTTTCGAAGCCACCTGCATGATTCAGGTTCGCGCGCAGGCCGGTGGTGGCGAATTGATCTCCATTCCGCAACCGATACTTGACGGCGCGAAAGCGCAAGCCAAGGCAGTCACCAAGGGGCTGGGCGGCAATCTCGCGTGGCCAGGGCTATTGAGAAAACTCGATAGAATAGACTGCAGTTTTCGCGACTGAATGTTGCCCAGAGGAGACGGGTTTGGAAAAGCATTACAAGACCTTCCACGATTTTTACCCTTACTACCTTACAGAGCATCGCAATACGACCTGTCGTATCCTGCATTTCATCGGCAGCACATTGGTGTTGCTTTCCCTTGCACTTGCACTGATCACCAAAAACGCCTGGTGGTTTGCGGCGATGCCATTGGCCGGTTACGGCTTTGCCTGGGTTGGTCATTTTTTCTTTGAGAAGAACCGTCCGGCTACCTTCACCTATCCGCTCTACTCATTTGTCGCCGACTGGGTGATGTACACGCAACTACTGATGGGCAAGATCCCCTTCCGGTCTCCGGCACGATGATCCAGGCTTTCATCGTGTCGCCATTCTCACCCTCTGCTTCGCTCCAAGTGTTCCCTTGTCCAATGGGACAAGGGAACACTTGGAGCGAAGCAGAGGGCCGGGGGTTTGGTGGGGAATTCGCGGAGCATGCGCCGCGCCCACCGAACGGCATTCCGATGCAGCGGAATGCGCGCACTGCAAGTGAGGGGGAACCGGCTTCGCGTCTCATACTTCTGCCGGTTCAACATGACCGTGCTTAGCGGCGCCACCGTCCAAGGCGGCGCGCGCCGCCGGCTTTACCTAATGCGGCATGGCAGCGTGAGTTATTTCACCGCTGACGGGAAACCGGTACCGCCTGAAACGGTTCCACTGAACGCACTTGGCATCGAGCAGGCGCGCGCAGCGGGTAAGCTGTTCGCCGATCATTCGGTACAGTTTGATCGTGTCATCACCAGTGGACTTGCACGCACCGAGCAGACAGCAGCACACGTACTGACAATGACTGGCCAAAACGTGGCGCCACAACAACAGCCGGGTCTGCAGGAAATTCGCGGCGGCCGACTGGCGTCGATTGCCGAGAAGGACCTGCTGCATGCCTTCACCGCTGTCACTGACGGCGTCGTCCACGAAAACGCGCAATTTCTCGGCGGCGAGACCGTTGGCAGCATGCTGGATCGGGTGATTCCAGAAATTGATGCCATCCGCGGCGACAAAACGTGGGAAATCTTGCTGCTGGTTCTGCACGGCGGCGTCAATCGCGCAATTCTTTCTTATTTGCTGACCGGCCAGCGGCGGTTGCTGGGCGCCTTCGAACAAAGCCCGGCGTGTATCAATGTGCTCGACCTTGGTGACGAAAAACTGGATGTTGTGCTGCGCATGGTCAACCTCTCGCCGCTCGACTGGCTGCAGCCGGAAAATCGGCAAACGACGATGGAAGTATTATTTGAGCAATACACGAAGTCTCGCCGCAAGAACTGGGAACAAGAAAATGTCTGAGGCAGGTTTTGAACATTTTTCCGGCACCATGCCGGTTTCGTCGCGCCAACAAATCTCCGTCGACGCACTAGAAGCATGGATGACTTTGCATGTGGAAGGTTTTCAGGGACCGCTCGACATCGAGCAATTCAAAGGTGGCCAATCCAATCCGACCTTCAAACTCGTCACGCCGTCGATGACCTACGTGATGCGCTCCAAGCCCGGACCGGTCGCCAAATTGCTGCCCTCAGCACATGCCATCGAGCGCGAATTTCAAGTGATGGCTGCACTGCGCAAAACCGACATGCCGGTGGCAAAAATGCTGGCGCTCTGCGAGGACGAATCGGTCATCGGCCGCGCATTCTTCATCATGGAATTTGTCGATGGCCGGGTGTTATGGAATCCAGCGCTGCCCGGCATGACAAACACCGGACGTGCCGAGATTTTCGATGCCATGAACAGGACCATCGCGCGCCTACATAAGGTGGACTTTGCCGCCATCGGACTCGCCGATTTCGGCAAAGCCGGCAATTATTTCGAGCGCCAAATCGGGCGTTGGACCAAGCAATATCGCGCATCCGAAACTGAAAAAATCGAGGCGATGGATAAACTCATCTACTGGCTGCCACTGCACATTCCGCCGGGCGAAGAAACCTCCATCGTTCACGGCGATTACCGGTTGGATAACCTGATCTTTCATCCCTCCGAACCCAAGGTGCTGGCAATTCTCGACTGGGAGCTGTCCACGCTCGGTCATCCGCTCGCCGATTTCGCTTACCACTGCATGGCCTGGCATGTGCCGCCCAGTGCATTTCGCGGGCTGGCTGGGCTGGACTTGGCCGCGCTGGGTATTCCGGATTTCCACTCCTATGTCGCAAGTTATTGTCGGCGCACCGGACGGTCCGGCATCGAAAACTTCGAGTATTACCTTGCCTACAACCTTTTCCGCATGGCCGGCATTCTGCAGGGCATCATGAAGCGCGTGGTTGACGGTACTGCAGCGTCTGAACAAGCCGTGGCGATGGGCAAAGCCGCGCGCCCACTCGCTGAGTTGGGTTGGAAAGTGGTAGAAAAATTGATCTGCAAATAGCAGCCTCTGACGCTAGACAGGAAAACCATGGACTTCAGTCACTCCCCCAAAGTTGTCGAACTGCAGCAGCGTATGCACGCATTTTTCGACGAACACATTTACCCCAACGAATATCGCTTTCATGAAGACGTGGAAGCCAACACCAAGCGCGGTGCGCGCTGGACCCCGACCGCCATCATCGAGGAACTGAAGCCCAAGGCCAAAGCCGCCGGACTGTGGAATCTGTTTGCGCCAAACCCGAAATATGGCGCGGGGCTAAACAATCTCGAGTACGCCCCGCTGGCCGAGATCACCGGCGCCGTGCACTGGGCACCAGAAGTATTCAATTGTTCCGCGCCCGACACCGGCAACATGGAGGTATTGGCGCAGTACGGCAGCCCGGAACAACAGGCGCAATGGTTGACGCCGTTACTCGCTGGTGACATTCGCTCGGCGTTCGCCATGACTGAGCCGGCTGTTGCGTCCAGCGACGCCACCAATATCGCCACCCGCATCGAACGCGATGGCAGTGATTACATCATCAACGGACGAAAATGGTGGATTTCTGGTGCCGGTGATCCGCGCTGCAAAATCTACATCGTCATGGGCAAAACGGATCTCGATGGGCCATCGCATTCGCAACAATCGATGATTCTGGTGCCTGCAGAAACGCCTGGCGTTACCGTCATCCGCCCGCTGCCTGTATTCGGTTACGACGACGCGCCGCACGGTCATTGCGAAATCGAATTCAAGAATGTGCGGGTGCCAGCCAGCAATATCCTGCTTGGCGAAGGCCGGGGTTTCGAGATCGCACAAGGCCGCTTGGGCCCGGGCCGCATCCACCACTGCATGCGCCTCATTGGCTTGTCAGAACGCGCACTGGCGCTGATGTGCAATCGCCTGTCGTCACGCGTCGCCTTCGGCAAACCCATCGCCGCACAGTCTGTCTGGCACGAACGTATCGCCGAAGCGCGCTGCATGATCGATCAGGCACGTTTGCTCACGCTAAAAGCCGCCTACATGATGGATACGGCGGGAAACAAGGCTGCACGTACCGAGATCGCCATGATCAAGGTGGTCGCGCCCAATATTGCGCAACAAATCATCGATTGGGCGATTCAGGCGCACGGTGCCGCAGGATTGTCGGAAGATTTCCCGTTGGCGTATGCCTACACCTGGGCGCGAATCCTGCGACTTGCAGATGGTCCTGATGAAGTACACCGCGGCGCGCTGGCCAAGTGGGAATTGGGGAAACACGCACCGCGAAAACCCGCTTGACCATCAGTTGATAGACTCAGGTCAATAACACGCGTCAACACAAAAAAATATCCGGAGGAGTGCTGTGACTTTAGAGAAGAAATGGTGGTTAAAACACTATCCGCCCGGCGTGGCCCATGAAATTGACTTGAGCCTCTATTCTTCGCTGCCGCAGATGGCAGAAGAGGCCTTTGCAAATTTTGGCAATCGCCCTGCATTCACATGCATGGACAAAACACTCACCTACCGCGACGTGGATCTACTATCGCGAGCTCTTGGATCGTGGCTGCAATCCAGGGGCTTGCAGCGCGGCGATCGTGTCGCCTTGATGATGCCCAACGTACTGCAGTACCCGGTCGCTATTCTGGCCGTACTGCGTGCCGGCTATGTGGTGGTCAATGTGAATCCGCTGTACACGCCGCGCGAGTTGGAACATCAGCTCAATGACAGCGGCTCGGTCGCCATCGTCATCCTGGAAAACTTTGCAACAACACTCGAAAAAGTCATTGCCAAAACGCAAATCAAGCACGTGGTCATTGCGGCAGTGGGTGATCTACTTGGCTTTCCGAAGAACTTGATCGCCAACTACGTCGTACGCAACGTGAAGAAGGCTGTCCCGGCATACAGCCTGCCGGGCTCGATCAAGTTCAACGACGCACTGGCACAGGGACGCAATTTGCCGCTGGACAAACCGAAACTTTGCCCTGAAGACATTGCGTTTCTACAATATACCGGTGGAACCACGGGTGTCTCCAAAGGCGCCGTGCTGGTGCACGCCAACATATACGGCAATGTGTTGGTCGCCGAGGCCTGGCTAAAACCCGCCATGGACGACACCAGCAAAGGCCCACCGCCCGATCCGGTCGTGATGGTTTGCGCCTTGCCGATGTATCACATTTTTTGCCTGGTCTCGTGTATGTGGGTAGCGCTAAAGGTTGGCGGTCAAAGCATCCTCATTCCCAATCCCCGCGACGCGGACAGCATGATCAAGGCACTCTCAAAACACAAATTCAACGTGTTGCCGGCTGTCAATACTTTGTTCAATAGCTTGGTCAATCACGAAGGATTCAAAGGCCTCGACTTCTCCAATCTGCGGGTTTCCAATGGCGGCGGCATGGCAGTACAGCGTGCCGTGGCTGAAAACTGGCTCAAGCTCACGCATTGCCCGATTGTCGAAGGTTATGGTTTGACCGAGACCTCGTCCGGCGCGACCTGCAACGAAATAATGAACACCAATTACAGCGGCGACGTGGGCATGCCCATGCCTTCGACCGAAATCTCCATTCGCGATGATAGTGGCGTTGAAGTTGCGCTGGGCGCGCCCGGCGAAATCTGCATCCGCGGGCCGCAGGTAATGCATGGCTATTGGCAGCGCCCGGAAGCGACCGCTGAAGTTATGACCGCGGACGGATTTTTCAAATCGGGCGACATCGGTGTCATGCTGGAAAACGGCCACGTGAAAATCGTCGACCGCAAGAAAGACATGATTCTGGTCTCCGGATTCAACGTGTATCCGAACGAGATCGAGGGCGTGGTCGCCATGCACCCGGGCGTTCTCGAATGTGCGGCGGTGGGCGTGCCGGACAAGAAGTCGGGCGAGGCGGTCAAGCTGTTCGTGGTGCGCAAGGACGACAAGCTCACGGCGGCCGACGTCCTCAAGTTCTGCAAGGAGCACCTGACCAACTACAAGTGCCCGCGCGACGTGGAGTTTCGCACCGAGCTGCCGAAATCGAACGTCGGCAAGATCCTGCGGCGCGAACTGCGCGACGAGGCCAAGAAGGCTGCTTGAAGGTGGTGAGCCACGCAACGCGATCCCAGCGAAGTAATCACCGGCAAAGTCACTGAAGCGGTACTGACGAAGGTAGCTGTGGGCAAGGATCGGCGGCCGCGCGAGGTACCGGTAGCCTGAATTCGCACGAATGCGACATTGCTGCACTGCGTCGTGTCGATGCGCTGGGGAAAGGGCAAAGGAAACCGGAGCGCGGTGTATAGTCAGAATAGAGCCAGATCGATTACCTGCAAGCGTGTTTCGGTAGCAAAAACAAGCAGCGACACGACGGCGCGTTCCGGGACAGGAATCCGCCGCATGAATAAATAAAGCCAGCCCAAGGAGCGTTTGTCATGCCAAACCTGTTTCCCCGTACCCGCGTTGCCGCGGCAGTTGGTGGCCTTGTTCTGGCGCTCGGCGCTGGCCACGCGCTGGGTTCTGCCTTTGCGCTGCAGGAACAAAATGCAAGCGGTCTCGGGCACGCCTACGCGGGTGGTGCCGCGGCGGCCGAAGACGTCAGCACGATCTTCTACAACCCTGCCGGACTGGTGCGCCTCCAGACCGCGCAAGTGGTCCAGGCCGCGAACCTCATTTGTCCCTCGGCGCGGTTCAATAACGGCAATTCGCAGGCGGCTTTCGGGCAACCGCTTGGCGGAAGCGGGGGTGACGCGGGCAGCTGCGCCGGCGTTCCCAACATTTATCTCGGCGTGCCATTCACCGACAAATGGTCGTTTGGCCTTGCGGTGAATGTCCCATTCGGCTTGAAGACCGAATACGACAAGAATTGGCTCGGGCGGTTCCAGGCGGTCAAATCGGAAATCAAGACCATCAACATCAATCCCGCCCTTTCCTGGGAACCGACCAAGGACTGGACAGTAGGTGCCGGAGTCAATTACCAGAAATTCGACGCGACGCTGACCAACCAGGTGAACTATGCCGCGGCGTTTGCGCAGGGCGTCGGCGCACAGGTCGCCGCGGGGAACATCCCGGCGGCGGCCGCGCCCACGCTGATCGGATCCGCAGCGGGCCTCGAATCGTCCGTGAATATCGACGGCAGTGACTGGAGCTGGGGTTGGAACGTGGGTGTGTTGTGGCAGGCCACACCGCAGACGCGCTTCGGCGCCGCCTATCGCTCGTCCATCAAGTTCGACGTCAAAGGCAATGTCAACTTCAATAATCCGACCGCTTTGGGCTCACTCCCTCCGACTTTGGCGCCCGTCGGCCAGTTGATCCTCAACGGCGTCAATGCGCAGTTGTTCAACAGCGGCATCACGCTAGCCGTCAAAATGCCGGAGACCGCCAACGTTTCCGTGTTCCACCAGTTCAACAACCAGTGGGACATCATGGCGGATCTGCAGTACACGGGCTGGAGCAGTATCCAGCAACTGCAGATCGTCCGTACCACCGGCAATGTGTTGTCCACCCTGCCGGAGAATTTCCGCAATACCTGGCGTGGTTCGGTCGGCGGCAACTATCGCTATAACGACACCTGGATTTTTCGTGGCGGTGTCGCCTACGATCAAACGCCCGTCAACACGACCGACCGCTCCCCGCGCCTGCCGGATAACAACCGCACCTGGCTGGCACTCGGGGCGCAGTACAAGCTCAACAACAACTGGGCGTTCGACGTGGCGTATGCCTATATCTTCGTCAACAGCCCGGATATCAATCAGAATGGTGGGAGCACGGCCGCCAACGGCCTCATCAACGGTTCCTACAACAGCAACGTGAACATCATCGGCGGACAGGTGACCTACACGTTCAAGTAGCCGGCTGCCGGCGATTCACAATTGCACGCCGCAGGTCATCCCTGCGGCGTGCCCAGTTGTAAACTAAGCTTTTGTAAACTGAACGTTTGTAAACTGAGGCTTTGC
>JBBQFL010000066.1:0-18155 GCA_038321965.1 Burkholderiales bacterium
TGAACATGAGGTCGACTCTCAAAAACGTTCCGGCAAGCGTGCGTCGCGGTGCCCGATTGAATCTATACGTAAGGCAAACTTACTGCGAGCCGCAGCATATGTGCTGGCGCGGTGCCTGACTCCAATGTGATCGTAACCGCGCATCACAAGCGCCTAGTAGTGAATTTCTCACACTGCACGCTAGTGGCAGATAGGAGGCACAAATGCCCGCATGAACGGCTCCAGATCAATGTGAAGTAGCTTATCTTCGAGCGGCAGATATCGGTAGAGTCGGGATCTGACACGGTCGTTGGGTGAGCAATTATCGGTCCCGCTCGTACTTTGGTTGAACGGTGTTGATTTTTCTTCCAAGTGCTCTTCGCAGCCGGTGATATCCTAGTCCCTTACCGTAGCGGCGACCGACTAGAGCGTTTTCTCGTTGGCAATGCTGATGCCGCTTTTTGGTTTCTCTCCAATTAAATAGACGCGATCAGGTGCGGCTTGACTTTTTGTACACGATTGCCGAATTGTTGACCATGACTCTCGACCGTGCGCACCGCTAACGTCTCTACCTACGATCCTGCTCCGCTACTGCTCGTGCAGGGCGAGATTGATCGATCACTAAAGCGCGTGAGCGAAAACCTGGATGTGGCATGTGCCGATCATGCCAATGCATTTGCCTTTCAAACGATCACGGCCGATTTGCATCAGGTAACTGGCGCGCTGCTGATGGTGGGACTGGCCGCAGCCGCACGTGTGAGCGAAGAAGCCGAAAGACTTGCTGATATGGTCAAAGGCGGGTTGCCATCGGAGACCTCAATCCGCGTTCAGGCCGTCAAGCAAGCGATGACAAGCATGTCCATGTACCTTCGCAATTTAGTCGAGGGTGAACCTGACCACCCCATGGAACTCGCGCCAGCTTACATGCTGCTGAACAAGGTTCGCGGTGCCAACAACGCATCGGCAGATGATTTGTTCTTGCCTGACCTGAGTGCTGCCGCATCTGAACTGAACAGCGCCGGGATTCTGGCGAAAGACGAAATGCCTGTTGAGGCGATCAGTCGGTGCCGAGCGATTTTTCAGACCGGATTGTTGAAGCTGATGCGCAACAAGGATCTTGTCGGTGGAGCCAGCCACATGTGCGACGCCATTCTTGCCATCGAAGCGCTAGACGCATCGTCGCCTTCACGCGACTTCTGGTTCACGACCGTGGCCTTCTTTGACGCCGTGGTCAATGATCCCAGCGGCACACGTCCGTTTGCGGTGCCTTTGTTTGGCAAGATCGACCAACAGATCAGGCGGTTAATGGATGGCGATCACAACGTGCCCGAGAAAGTATTTCGTGATCTCCTTCTGGTAATCGGCAAGTCTGCCGCCAGTACAAAACGCATTGCGCGCATTCGGGAACTGTATGGGCTCGATGAATTGTTGTGGCTTCCTGATAGCAGGCTGCCGAGCAACCGAGATGAAAAACTGCTTCCCGTTGTCGACTCACTGCGCCAGCATATTAATGGCATGAAAAGCGACTTGCAGCTATTTGCTGATGGCCACGCATCTGCATTGATCACGTTAACCAATCAAGCTTCAGCGGTCGCAAAGATCGGCCAGCAGTTACCTAACCGCGAAATGGTGCGGTTATTACATCTCCTGGGCGCAGTCGGGGCGCACTTAGGAAAAACGGGTAGCCGACCTTCAGCGACACAAGCGCTGGAAATTGCCACCGCGCTTTTGTTTACTGAGTCATCGTTGAGCAACTATTTCCGGTTGACCGCGGAATTCGACCGGCAAGCATCCAGAACCTGTCTACGAATCAAGAATGTGATGACCGGTGTTGAACTTCCAGATTTTAAGAGCTCAGTTGCCAGTCTCGCCGATACGAAGACGCTACAGGCGCAAACGCAACTCCTGATCTTGCAAGTCGGTCGGGAGGTGCAAGCCAACTTGGCATTGATCGAAAGTGCGCTGGATAATTTTTTCCGCGATCCCTCGAAAAAAGACGGACTTGTCGCAATTGACAGGCTGTTCGGGCAAGTGCGCGGGGCATTTGCGATTATTGAAGAAGACGAGGCTGCCAGTCTCGCAGAGCAGCTTGCGGAGCGCGTCACCCAATTTGCCAGCGGCGAACTCAGGGGTGAAGGAGAGGAGGCTGACGCTGTTGCCGAGGGCGTGTCGGGGCTGGGTCTCTATATCACCGGACTGCAGCACGGCTCACCGGACGCTAATGCGATGTTGCTGCCAACGCTGATACGTTTCGGCATATGTGAAAAGGCCGCACCGATCCCCACGGCCAGTACATCCGACTGGTCGCTGAATGCAGCTAGCGATGAACAACCTGCAGTGAGCGAACTGCGGAGCGGCGATTTGCAAATGGACGCGCCGTTGCGCCCTGAACAACCGCAGACCGTGAAAGGCCCGAGTGAAACAACGGGGCTGACGGCGCCAGTTGGAACGGCGCCGAAAATAAACCCAGAGCCCATCGCGCTTGAACAACCCGTGCCAATAGAACAGCTAAATACAGCGGTGGGCAAAGTGCAAGAACATGACGAGGACGTCACTGGCGCTCAACTTGATTCGGCCCCCGCCGCCCCGAATATGCTCCCTGTCTGGCCGCTGCCCGCTGGCGAAACTTCCATTACCACGCCGTCAAGGCCCTTACAAACGTCAACTGCCACGACCGAATTAGAACGATTGGCAGAGTCGGTCGCGGAACTGAAAACCAACATAGAGGAACGCGACCAGCGAATCCGTAGCTTACAGGCGCAAATGGTCTCCCTGCACCGCGAGGCAAGGGAGGCCGTAGCGTTGAGGACCGAGTTAAAGAAGCTGCGCACGCTGCTCGCGAGAGCGGAAGCAAAACCGCGCTAGCCAAACGCGCAACGCCCGCCGCTAGAGCATATGTGCCACACCAGCGCGCTCATCTTCCAACTCCTTGAGTGTGGCGTCCATTTTCCCTCTGGAAAACGCGTCGATCTCAAGATCCTTGACGACGGAATACTTGCCACCGGAACAAGTCACCGGCACGCCGTACATCACGCCCTCCGGTATGCCGTAGCTGCCGTCAGATGGCACGCCCATAGTCACCCACTTGCCGTTCGTTCCGAGCACCCAGTCACGAACGTGGTCGATTGCCGCATTGGCAGCCGATGCGGCGCTGGAAAGACCGCGCGCCTCGATAATCGCCGCACCACGTTTGCCAACCGTTGGAATAAACGTATTTCGGTACCACTCTTCATCGTTGATCAGCGTCGGCGCCGATGCCCCACCAATCGTGGCAAAACGATAGTCGGGATACATGGTCGGTGAGTGATTGCCCCAGACGATCAGTTTTTCGATCGATTCAACCTGTTTGCCTGACTTGGCAGCGAGTTGGGATAGCGCGCGGTTGTGATCCAAACGCAACATGGCGGTGAAATTTTCTGCGGGCAAGCCTGGCGCCGATTTCATCGCAATATAAGCGTTGGTATTGGCTGGATTGCCGACGACCAACACCTTCACGTCTCGCGAGGCGACAGCGTCCAATGCCTTGCCCTGGACGGTGAAAATTTTTCCGTTTGCTTCCAGCAGGTCTTTTCGCTCCATCCCGGGTCCGCGAGGCCGCGCCCCGACGAGCAAGGCGATGTCTGCGTACTTGAACGCCGTCATCGCGTCTGAGTGCGCACTCATGCCGTCCAGCAACGGAAAGGCACAGTCTTCGAGTTCCATCATGACGCCCTTCAATGCCTTCTGCGCCTTTTCGTCCGGAATCTCAAGCAGCTGCAGGATGACTGGCTGGTGCTTTCCCAGCATTTCGCCCGAAGCGATGCGAAACAATAAGCTGTAGCCGATTTGGCCAGCGGCACCGGTCACGGCGACGCGCACGGGATTTGTCATGTGAGACTCCAATCAATGAAGGGAAAAGTGCCGACCAGGCGATTGAATTAGGCCGAGTATTTATCGTGAAAGCTCTGCGGCTATTATACAAAAATCCGCATCTACAAAGACTAACCGGGTTACGTTCTAGTCAATCAGGATATTCATATTGCAACCTAACAAGGCCAACACCGAGTCTGAATTGATGGGCATGTAAAGTGCTGGTAGTGATAGAGTCGCTGTCGAGCACGCCGTAGCGCACTTTCAATGTCGCGAGTCTTTTGGCATTCGGACACATGGACCCAATTGTCACTTCCCAAAAACGCTGATTCAAGGCATTTCTCAACAGTCCATTTCCCTATCGCAGCGACCAAACATAAAGCATCAGTATGACTACCGTCACGACCATCATGATCGCGTTCATTGCCACGTATCTCCTGCTACGAGCATTGATCCGTCTCGCGCCAGCCTTGAAATTGATGGACCACCCTGGCGGGCGCAAGAATCATCTCGGTACCACGCCCGTCGTAGGCGGTCTTTCGATTGGGCTCGTCTTCATCGTTGCGCTGATTTACTTTCAGTTCAGCGGGTGGTGGGCCGACGTACTTGCTGTCTCGATGCTACTCGTTCTGGGCATTTTCGATGACATCTATGATCTCGAGCCGCGTCCAAAATTGCTGGTGCAAGCGGCTGCAGTGCTATTGACGTTTTACTTTGGCGGGTTGAAACTTTTGACTGTTGGCAATTTGATTGGCCTAGGCTCTATAGGCACATGGTTTTTCGCGCCCGCGATAACGGTTATCGCAGTGATCGGCGTCATCAACGCCATCAATATGGCCGACGGCATTGACGGGCATGCCGGATTCATCAGCCTGATCGCCTTTGTCGCCTACGCATACGTCGCCCGCGAATCCGCCCTTTGGGAGCAATACAAGCTGCTACTTGTACTCACGGGCAGCGTGGCCGCATTCTTGACGCTAAACGCGCGGTCGCCTTTACTGAAACAGGCAAAGACGTTCTTTGGTGATGCGGGCAGCATGGTGATGGGATTTATCATTGCCTGGTTCGCCATTGATCTTTCGCAAGGCGAGGGCCGTACGTTTTCACCAATATGCGCGCTTTGGGTGGTGGTGCTACCGCTCTGTGATTGTGTCTCGCTGATGGTTCGACGACGCTTGTCCGGCGGCAGCATGTTCGCAGCGGACCGACATCATCTGCATCATTACCTTTTGATGCGGGGTTTTAACGTCGGCCAAGCGACTACAGTGAGCGCTACCGCGAATCTTGTTTGTGCGGCCATCGGTATCATTGGCTGGAAACTGCGCGTGCCCGAACCGATCATGTTTGCAGGCTTCGTCGCTCTGTTCATTTTGTATCACATACATATGACGAGAGCTTTCCGGACGGCACAACACCCGGAGTCGACCAGCGAGCACGCCCAAGTGGAAATGCCGCTCAACTGAGACGATAGCCATACACACAGAAACTTAACTCGCCGTTTAAGTGTCCAAAGAAGTCGCCCAATAAATCAATATCGCGCCGTGCAAGCACCAAAAGATCGAGCCCGAAATAAATGAGAGTACTTTTTGTCTGTACGGCTAACATTTGCCGTTCGCCCACTGCAGAAGGCGTATTGCGCAAGCTCGTTGCGAATAGCGCCCTCGCGAATAGTATCCAAATCGATTCCGCCGGCACCCACGACTACCACGTCGGCGCCCCACCCGATCCCCGTGCCGTCGAGCATGCGGCCAAGCGTGGCTACGATCTGCAGTATCTACACGCGAGACAAATATCCCCAGCCGATTTCGAGCTATTCGATTTTGTGTTGGCGATGGATGACGCCAATATTATCCATTTGAAGTCAATCTGCCCTACTCGCCTTTCCGAGAAAATCGAACTGCTACTCGACTATGGCGGACCAGACGATCAACGCGAAGTCCCCGATCCGTATCAAGGTCGACCAAGAGATTTCGAACGTGCGCTGGATCTGATTGAGGCGGCTTGTGTCGGGTTAAAGGCCTATCTGCTCGACTTACACCGCATGCGTGCCACGTCGACGAAGGGCACAAAGGGGACAAAGCCTTGACCCGCGCTGCTTAGCCTTGGCGGTCCAGGTAATACGAAATCCATCCAAACGCCAGCAGCACCATAAACAACATCGCGTTAGCCGGAATTTGTAGATTGAAATCCACGCTCGAATGGATCAATATCGACGTGACTCCCATGATGGACGCAAAGGAAAGTCCTCGCATGAGGGGATCGCGTCGTCGAAATTGTGCGATGAGCGCAACGCCCAGCGACCAACAGACGATGAGCACGAGAATGGCGCCGCCAATCAATCCGCTCTCGGCAACAAATTGCACGAAGTCATTGTGGGCGTAGTCAAAGAAGGCAGACAGATCGCCACCACGATATCGGGGAAAGGCTACGTACCAGCTTCCAGGCCCGGCACCAAATACGGGATAGTCGGCGATTAAGTCGATGCCGTACTTGGCCGGCTCCACTCGGGTCTCTACCGAGTCCGTTGTCTCGCTTGCGGTACTGAGCATCGTCGTCTGCTCGATTCGGTTGGCGAGTTTCTCCAGGCCAAACCAGGAGCCGACGATAAAGACGTCGATTGCAATCAGACTCACCAGCAAGATGACCGTACCGCGGGTGGCGTGGCGTGACAGAGCAAGGCCCAGCGCGCCGACGATCATCATGCTGGCAAAAAAAGCCGTATTGCCCATGCGTGAATGCGTGGACACCAGCGCGATCACGATGACGCAGAGCATCAGTCTTAGGCGCATTTTTGGGCTGAAAATCCATTCGAGAAGCTGTTTCAAAAACTGCTTCCAGGTTTGCGTCCGGGCATCTCGCAACCCGCCAATCAACAGGCCGATACCGACGGCGAGCGTCATCTCCAGAAAGCCGGCGAAATGGTTAGGATTGGGATAGGTTGCGCTGGCTCTGCCACCATGAATGATCGTCGTACCGAACCAAACGTGGGTGCAGTTAGTGAGATGCATCATCAATCCATACACCGACAAGACAAGTGCGAATATCACAAGCACGTATCCCAGTCGACGCGCCTGATCGCGATTGTGGATGACGAGCAACGTCATCGCGAAGCTCAGAACATAGAGCAGACTTTTGAACCATGAGACCGTGGACGTATGGCGGTCCACCGACAACGTCATCCATGCCGATTGGTCAGACCCGACACTCGCGAGTGCATGGGCAGCCGCGGCCTGGGGCGACAAAAACGCGACCCAGGTTGGCGGCATCGGCAATATGAAAAGCGCCTGGTAAACCAGCCAGAGAGCAAGTAAGGCGAGGAACCACCGGGCGCGGCGGAACGGTTCCGTCACCACCACTTTTTTCATCGCAAAACAGATCAGCCAACCCGCGGCAAGGCTGAAGGTCAAAAGCTCCAGCAGTGACCACGCCCAGGGACGGTTGCTGCCCACGGGAATGGGTGCCCAGACCAGAATGCCGGCCCAGGACCAGAAGAAAAGTTGGTCGATTGGAAATTCGCGAACCTGAAAAAGGCGGGGCAACGAACTACCCAGCGACTGACTTGCAAGCGGGCAATAACGCCAATTTCTCAAACTTGCACACGTCGGCCATGTGGCCGCGTCTCTGGGCAATCGCAATGATCTGTGCCCCATGGCGGCGTGCACCATTCTGTGCCAGCTCGAGCACCTGTGGACGCAGGTCCACCGGCATCACCTCCCAGAGCGCAAACCCGAGATCGATAACGACGAACTGCACCTCAGGCTCCCACGGCCCCATATTGATGGCATTTTGCAGTGCGGCAAAAAGGTCGCGATCGATCTGGCCGAGGTAATACTTGGTCCAGGCGCGATTGGCCCATGCGTTTGGCGAAGTCGGGAGCAAAACGCCCGCGCGGGAATACTGTTCAAACGCTTCCGGCCATTGGCGCGCAATTGCGCTTTTTGAGCCGGCCTCGCGCTTGTTCTGAACGTCGATGGCGTATGCGCCGCCCAAATGCTCCGCGGTGGCCGGATTAGTGGGGTCGATACGTTGCGCATGGAGTAGTGACGCGATTACCTCGCCTGCCTCTTTCGCATCGATAGCCGATCCGCTACGCGTCGCCTTGGCCTGCAGTAAGGACTGGGTTGCCAACGCATCCACCACCAACAAATCCGCAACCCCCCATCGCGCACAAAATACGCAAAGTGACAGAAGCATCGCGGCCGCCGCTACTGCCGCAATCCGCTCAAAGTGGGATGGCACGCGCGAATCAGGCTTTGGCGGCTTTGTCTTTGGGGGACTGACCGTATGCGTAGGCATAACCTTTGTAGCCAGAATAGCGACCGTAGCCACTATATTCGCCGTAGTATTTCTCGGCCCGCTCCAGGTCGAGTTGGTTTAACACAACACCGAGGATCGGTGCGTCCGCAAGTACCAGACGCTTGATGTTTGATCGCGCAAGCTGGTATGGCGTTGAGTCAGCCTTGACGATGAAAATAATCTCATTGGCAACTTGAGACAAAACCAGCGCGTCGCTCACCAAACCCAGCGGCGGCGAATCGATGAGCACGACATCGAACGCTTCTTTAAGTTTATGGAGCACATCCATGAATTTGGCTGATGAGAGCAATTCCAATGGGTTTGGCGGGATAAAGCCCGCCGTTAGAACGTGAAAGCCGCCCTGCTCGTGTTTGACGATACATTCGCTGATCGGCGCTACGCCCGAAACCATATTGGAGAGGCCAGGCGCATTTTTGTCTCGTCCAATCAGCCGGCCCAACTTGGGTCTGCGCAAGTCGGCGTCGACGAGCAGTACGGATTTGTGGACTTGTGCCAATGCGCATGCCAAGTTAAAGCACACCGTGGTCTTGCCTTCCGACGGCACCGAGGATGTCACCACAATTACTTTCTTGGCGCTATCCAGCGCCCCCATCATCACACCCGTACGAATGGTGCGGATGGATTCCGCAAATAGTGACTGGCTATCGCTGAGGAATGAAAGTTCGGTGCTGGCGCTCTTCTTGCCGGTGTTCGGCATTTTCTGCAGGTAGCCCAACATCGGCACGCCGAGTCGTACTTCAACATCTGAAGCGGTATTTATAGTGTTGCTGATGCGATCCAACAGCAACGACAACATGACGCCGATCAGCAGCGCGACCGCAGCGGCAATGCTGACGATCTGCGTTTTCTTCGGCGCATACGCAATATTCGGAACGTTAGCCGGATCAACGACGCGGGCCACGGTTGACTGCAAATCGCCCGCGACATTGGTCTCCTTCAATCTCGTCACAAACATGTCGTAGAGCTGCTTGTTGCCCTGTGCTTCGCGGTCCAGAACGCCCAACTGGAACTCTTTGCGGTTGATGCCCTGAATTTCCGCCTTGCTTTGGCCGAGTGCACGCTCAAGCGCTTGCTCATTGCTGCGTGCGACATCGTATTCTTTCTCGACGCCGGCGACGACGCTTTCAATTTGGCGCTTGACGTTTTCTCTTGCGGAAACCAGTTCGGCAGTCGCCTGGACCATCTTCGGATGTTCTGGTCCATAGCGTTTGGATGCGTCCGCCAATTTTCGTTCAGCTTCCGCTTCCAACTCCTTGAGTTTCTGCACGGTCGGATGACGCAGCACCGCGGGGATCGATTCATACCCGCCGACAGTGCGACCTTGCCGCGCCGCTTTTACCTGATTGAATAAACTCTCCGCTTCGGCGCGCTTGGTACGCACAGAGACCAGATCCGTCGTGGCCTGTTCCAGCGCTCTGGACGCCCCCGACATCGCGATGCCTTTGGCGTCAACGATACGCTCGCGCTCCCGATAATCCTGTAACGACTTTTCCGACGCATCCAGCTTCACCCGCAAATCACTCATGCGCTCAGTCAGCCACGAACCCGCTTTTTGAGTCATGGCTACTCTCGCGTCGAGATCGCTTTCGATAAATACTTCAGCCAACGTATTTGGCACTTTGGCTGAAAGCTCCTTGTCGTATGACGAGAAACTGACCTGCACAAGCTGGCTATTGCGTACAGGTTGAATTTGAAGATCATCAGTCACGCGCTTGATGACATTTTTCAGGATGTTGTCTTCTGTCGGCGTCTCTTTAGGCGTAAACCAAGCAGCCGGTGACAAATAGTCGATTGCACTGGTTTCTTGCTGGCGCGGATCAAAATCGCGGTGAGTCGTGAGTTTCAAGCGCTCAACAACCTTGCGGGCCAGCTCACGCGACTTCATTATTTCAACTTGCGTCTGGTAATACTCGCGGTTTCCACCCATCGAGTTGTATACCTCTTCGATGGACACAACCTTGGACTTGCCTTGCTCAATCAACACCGTAGCAGTCGATCGAAAAACAGGTCGCATCGAATAGACCACAAGTGTTGTGATGATGCAGACCAGTAACACCAGACCAAGAATGCTCCACTTTCGCTTGGTAATCGACCGCCAGTACTCAACGAGATCCAGCGTTTCGGAGTCGCTGCCCATCTGTTGCTGACCTCCGAGTGGCGACATTAGCACTCGTTCCAACGCGGGGCGCGCCGCAAGTGCTCGATCAGGCAATGCACGATCATTCATCAGAAAAAGCTCTCTTCCACGGTAATGATGTCACCGGGCTGCACCGGCGCCTCCAGCGGCACTCGCTGTGGCAAACCTTTGACGTCGTCTTCACGAATGACATTTATTTTCTCTTTAGACGCCCGCTCCTTGAAGCCGCCGGCCATTGAGATGGCTTTGCGAACTGTCAAGCCCGGCACGAACGCGTACCCGCCCGGCTTATCTACCTGACCATTGACGAAAAAATTGCGGTATTCATGGATAGTCACCGTCACTTGTGGATTGAGCAGATAACGCCCTCTGAGTCCCTTGGTGATGAACTCCTCCAGTGCGCCGACGGTCAATCCGCGCACGCGGATTTCACCCAGATAGGGAAACGACAACGTTCCTGCGTCGGACAGACGAATTTTTTCCCGCTTCAAATCATCCTCACCAATGACCTGAACCGAGATGACGTCGCCCACGCCGAGCTTGTAGATTGACAGTTCAGAGGTGCTTACGCGCGATTGCAACGTCTGATCCTGTGCAGGCGCGCTGAAAACCATGCAGGTTGCACCAAGGGCCAGAAAGACGCCCATCAGTATTCGGCCTAAAACGGCGCAAAGACTACGAAACATTTGCATCTATTGCCCTAAAAAAAATGGCTCCCCAAGCAACGCCTGAGGAGCCAAATTATAGCGGAGTACGTGTCAGAGCGTCGCGGCGACGGTAAACGAATAGACGTTTTTCTTGTATTTGAGAGTCGAGTTGTTGGAATCGCGATCAGCGTTGCTGTATTCGCCACCGAGCGTCAGCCAGCGTTGCACCTTGTAATTCAATTTCAAGCCGATGCTATCGGTGGTGTCACTGCGACCGCCATTCACAAAATCATCGTTCGACCGATTGATACTCGCCGATGTAGTGATTCGTGAATTCCACTCATGCGTCCAGGCGGCGCCATAACGCTTGGTCAACAAGAAATCGCCGACACCGGTGGATTCGCCAAAGCTCTTCGATGTTGTAAAGTTAAACTTAGAATAGCTGAGCGGTGCCCACTGAACAGCCACGTCCCAACCCGTGCCGGAGAAATTGCGGGAGGGAGTAGCGTCGAAATTTTTGCGAATTTGTCCAATCTTGACGGTACCGCTGGTCGCCGCCGTGGCGTCCCAGGTTACGCCGGCGAGGTAATATCGCTCGTTGCCGTCCTGCAAGGAAGTAGACAGTTTGTAATCGAGTTTGACCGCGCGCGCCTCAAATAAAAGCGATGTCTTCTCAGCAATCCGCGTAAAAAAACGCCCGGCAAAGCTGTCGGTGTTGCGATCACTGTTGACAGTCGTTGCGCGGTTATTCGTGTAGCGCTTGTCAAAGGAACTGGCTTCTGCCTCGAATCGACCGCGCGCGTCATTTCCGCCGTATGCGAACAGGCCGCCAACGCCGGTATTGCGAAACTCATCCGGTGTAGTGCTGATCCCGCGATCATTGGATCCGCGCGGGTCGTGGCCCTTGTTATATTCCGCACCCAATCGCAGACCTATCTTGCTGGACGGTGCGAATTCACCCGTGCCGGCGAGGCGGTAATCGGTGTAATCATCCGCGCGGCTCTGTTCGTATCGCGCCGACTTGCTGCTCGCGTCGACTGTGAATAGCGAAGCACTGCGACGAGCCTGCAATTTAAGCGCAGGCGCGATTGCGTAAATATTTGAGCTCTTCGGGTTGGCGTTGGTGAGGAACAGGTTGTCATCCCGGCTGAAGGACAGGCCAACGGAAGGATAAAGCGCGACACCCTCGCTGATCGGCCATCCACGCGGGCCTTGCTCATCTTTTTTCGGCTCGTCCGTGGGGATTTGATAGGTCGGCTTCACCGGCGCGGTGGTCTGCGCAATGGCCCCAACCGTGACCGACGCCAACAGTGCACCAATCAGCGTAGAGAGATATTTTTTATTCATATTATTTTTCCTGCCCTATCGATTTGTTTGTGAGTGTTTCGCACGATGTGTTCGAACACATGTGCAATTTTTGCGACCACAATGTTCGATAAATACCAACCCTCATGCCCGCTAACTTCGCATCTTGGATACGTCTTAGGCCAAACAAAAGTAAAACAAAGAAACTAATTGTAAACAGTATTTTACGTCGCAATTCTAATGTGGTCAATTAGCTGCAACACGCATTTGGGCGATCACTACATGTATTCGACCTGCCGACGCAAGGGGGATCACTGAAAACTTGTTCGTGATCCCCTGGTCCATGCGGCAACCCACTGGTCGCCGCCGCTAAAAATTTATTACTTCGTGCTCGCCGGTTCTTTAAATGCGCCACCGCCCCCTGACCCGCCCGCACCGCTGCCTGCACCGGGTGTGCCTGCACCAGTAGCGGGTCCGCCGGTAGTGGTAGCCGCTTTAGCCGCCTCTGCTAGTGCCAAAGCCGCCTTCGCATCAGCTGCCGCTTTTTCAGCTGCCAGAAGCGCAGCGGCGGCCTCAGCAGCTGCTTTCTTCGCAGCAGCGATCTCCGCATCCGACTTTGCCTTATCGGCGTCTTCCTTTGCCTTCAGTGCCTTCGCGTCCGCCTTTACTTTATCGTCTGCAGCTTTTTGTACCGCCGCGTTCGCAGCGTCCACCGCAGCTTTCGCGCTCAGAGTATTCAGAGATTTAAACGCGTCCGCCAAAAATCTATTGCTTGCAACCGCGGCATTAATCTTATCAATCGTCCCCGTGGTGAACTTACCATCTGCGCTCAATACGCCATTACCAACGTCAACAGTGATTTCTCGTTTTTTTTCACTCCCACCAAAAAGATCGGTCGTAATAATAGAAAAGATAACCTTGCCGGCGTAAACTTCCATCACGACGTTAGTACCACCGTTAGTCGCAAACGTTATGTCAGTCCCGCGAATGCCCATGGTTGCGTTACCGGCCTTGTACGCGACGCGCTCAGGAGATGCCTTGCCGATCAGGCCAGTAATGGCGCGCATGCCACCCGTCACTAGCGAAAAGAGCACGCTGCTCTTGGCGGGCTCCTTCTCGTTATATTTGTAGGTCGTAACAGCCATCTTCGACTTGGCGCCCAACGCGACGATCTGGCCGTCTTCAAACGTCAATACCAGCGAAGATTTGTCGCCCGTGGTCACGTTGTCGCCTTCATTGACCGAATCACCGTTTTTCAATGTGCGCGTCGAGCCCGCAATCGGGATTGCCTGTGCCGAACCCGTTAACCCACTCACAACGGCAGGCGCAGCATACGCAAATTGGCAGATCGCGCTAAGCAGGAGAGCGGCCAATACAACGAAGACTTTTTTCATTATCGTTTCCTATATCAGTTCGTCTTTCGAATAGACGATTTGCTTAATGTTACGCAGTATTAAAGCACTTTGTCTAGCCACATAGGTTTAGTGGCCTCATTCTGGCGCAAAAATGGCGTTTTTTATCTTAAAAACAAAAAATTGAAGTGTATGGTGACTGCCTTGTTTCCCCTGGCCGGCGCCATGGGTCGCTTTGTTCTGCCAGTTTCCGCGCCCTCCTCCAGCATTGATCCTGGCAAGCTTTCCTTGAGGGATTAAGCCGCTCTTTTATTCAGTCCCACTGCGTAGATTGAAGTTTTTTTGGGAGGGTAGCGAACGATCTACCGTATCCGTTGAACAGACTCGCCTTGCGCGCCATGCTCACAGTGCCGGTGAGTCGGCCCCAACCGCTCGCGACCAAAGCAAAAAAGATAATAGCCGTACGCCTATACGGCCCGCTGTGTCGATGACCTGCTACCTGGGCTCAAATTTGTTGCTTTCGCGCCGCGAGAAAATCGTCGCTACGGATGAGGCGCGTGACTGACATACAGAATTCTTGAAACCTGCGATACTCGGGGCGTCTACTTTTCCTAGACGCATATCCGACCGACGAAATTTAGATGGAGCAACAATGAAAAAAATCTTCGCCGCATTACTGGCTGTCGCGCTCAGTGTGATCTGCCAATTTGCCTTTGCTGCCCCGGCTGTCGTTAGCGGGTTAACGGGCTCGGCACAGGCAATCCCGATTGCCGGCTCGACGCGCACATTGAAAAACGGTGATTCCGTCAATGAAGGCGACAAAGTGACCACGGGCGACAAATCTTCGCTGGTATTGACGTTTGAAGACGGCCAGATCGTCGCGTTGGGCGCCAAGTCGAAGATGGCTGTTACGACCTACAAATATAACGAGAAGGAACCCGCCAAGAGCAGCGTGCTCTTTTCGCTAGTGACAGGTGGCATGCGCGCCATTACTGGCCTGATCGGCAAGGCATCTCCTGAGCGCGTCGCGTACAAGGCCGGTAACGCAACCATGGGCATTCGCGGGACTGACATAACGTTTGCTACTGACGGTGGTAATAAAGTCGTGATGCAAGTTACTACCGGCCAAGTTAGCTTTTATACCGTTAGTGTCGACCCTGATGGTCTCGAAGAACGTTCCAGACCCTACACGGTTGTCACAAATAATGGCATATTGAGCGCAGATGGCAAGTTCACCACGGGGACGATTGATCAGATTAATGCCAAGATTGCAAACAACCCATCTTTTACGGCCGTGTTTAAGTCTCTGACCACGGCGAACGTGAAAGCTGCGGTGGATGCTGCGCAAAAGGCGGTAACAAAAGCTGCAGAAGACAAAGTAAAGGCGGACGCGAAGGTACTGAAGGCAAAGGAAGACGCCGATAAGGCAAAGTCGGATGCGGAGATCGCTGCTGCGAAGAAAGCAGCTGCTGATGCTAGAGATGCGCTTAACGCTGCTGAACTAGCGGCGGCTGAAGCGAAGGCGGCTTTGGCACTAGCAGAGGCGGCTAAAGCGGCTACCACTGCTGGCGCACCCATTAATACTGGGACAGGTGCAGGCAGCGGCGGTGCAGGCGGCTCTGGGGGCGGTGGCGTATTTAAAGAACCGGCGAGCAAAAGTTAATCAGAGCTTTAGCGGCGGCGACCAGTGGGTTGCCGCATTGACCAGGGGATCGTGAACGAGCTTTCAGCGGTCCCCCTTGCATTGACTGGTCGCGTTCATATAGTCATATGTTGGTGCGCGAGTCGGATTACTCACGGCGCGCGATATGCCTGACTCAGGTGAAAAGCAATAATGTCCGCGTGTGGCGCAAGCAATGTTGGAACTGGACTGAGTCCTGCCTCTCGCGCAGACAGGGCATTTGGCTCGCGCGCCCACAACTTATTGCTAAATTCCTTAAATTCGCTATTTTATGTATACTGATCCAGCACGTCACTGGAGTCTCCGCTATGTCTACGCTTACTTTCCGCAATAAGACGGGTGATGTCGTCGACGTCCCCAGCGTGCCTTCCACACACGCCCAAAACCAATTTCGGTCTGTCCTCGATAGCGCACTAAAGTCGGGAGCGGTAGCCATTACACGCCATGCCAACCCTGAGGCGGTGCTGGTATCGGCCGAATTGTTTGCCGCTTTAGTGGCTGGGCAAAAAAGCAAGCTGGAATCGTTGACGGCCGAATTTGACGGGCTTGTGGCCAGCATGCAAAAACCGGGATTTGCCAAGGGCGTGAAATCGGCATTCAACGCAACGCCGGCTGCAATGGGTAGAGCAGCCGGCAAGGCGGCGCGCGCCTAGCGTTAAGGCTTCGCAAACATGGCAAAAGCCGCCACATCGGCCATTTTTATCTTGGCCGGTGTGAACGGCGCGGGCAAGAGCAGCATTGGCGGCGCGCACCTGCGTTCGCTTGGGTATGACTATTTCAACCCCGATGAAATTGCCCGGAGGTACATGAAAAAAGAGTCTGCCCTAAGCCAGATCGACGCCAATGGGCGGGCACGCCTCACCGGGAAGTTGTTATTGGAAAAGGCCATCTCGAGTCGAACAAACTTTGTGCTTGAGTCCACCCTGGGTGCGAGCACGATACCGAACATGTTGCTCGACGCTGCGAAATCCGGCATCTTGGTGCATATGTCTTACACCGGGCTCACTAGCCCGGAATTGCACATCGCTCGGGTCAAGGCGCGCGTTTCGGCCGGCGGGCACCCTATTCCGGAAGTGGACATTCGGCGGCGTTACAACAGTAGCCGTGAGAATCTGATTAAGCTGATGCCATATCTGGCTGAATTGCATGTCTACGATAACAGCGCAGAAAAAGAGTTGAGTAAGGGCGACGACCCGCTGCCTAAACTGATCCTTCACTTGGAAAGCGGCAAAATATTAGGCCCGGCGGATCTGAGTCAAACGCCAGAATGGGCCAAACCGATCGTAGCGGCGGCCGTTAAGATGAAAAAGAAATAGCGGCGTTACAATCGAGTGCGTTTGTTGGCGTTGATCGACCGCGAAAAATTCGACTCCACCCAGTGGCGCGGACAACAATGGAAACCCGGCACTGTCGCCAGCCTGGCAGCACAAGCGAGAAAAACTCAGGCAGCCCGGTGATGGGCAAGGCTCGGGGCTCGTCATAGCTGAATGACTGGCGGGCTAAAACTCACCAGCTCTTTCTTCGGCTTCGATCGCGGGGTTTCAGACATATCTCGTGACAGTCAGGGAGCGCCAGCAACGGAAAAAACCGCAATTGACCACGGCGATATCAATGCCTACAATGCTAGCAATGACCGCAACCGAGGAAGCTTCATGGCCGCACTGACTATTCGCAATATAGACGACAGCATCAAAATCGGCCTCAGAGTGCGCGCCGCACAGCATGGCCGCTCGATGGAAGAAGAGGCACGTCGAATCCTGGCACAGGCGGTCCGAGATACTGACACTGCAACCACCGAACGCGCGCTGGGCTCGCGCCTGCATGAGCACTTCGCGGGGCTTGGCGACATCCCCGTACCGACGCGGCGCGCGGCGCGGGCCGCACCAGATTTTGTCGTTCGCACCAGCAAACGCAAGTGATATTGCTCGACACTAACGTGCTCTCTGAAGTCGTGCGCGCCAAGCCTGCGCCGCAAGTCTTGGCATGGATGGACGGCCTGCGCCCGACGACTGTTTATGTTACCAGCGTGACCGAGGCAGAGATGTTACTCGGCGTTGCGTTACTGCCTGCGGGCACGCGCCGCAGTGCATTGTCATCAAAGGTAGGCACTTTGTTCGCTACGCATTTCCACCAGCGATGCTTGCCTTTCGACTCGCCTGCCGCCTCACATTACGCGCAAATCGTTTCCCAACGCCAGCGCATCGGCAGACCGATCAGCACCGAAGACGCACAGATTGCCGCTATCGCCGTCAGCCATGGATACCAGTTGGCGACCCGCAACGTTTCGGATTTTGCGGATATTGAAAAACTGAGCATTTTCAATCCGTGGGACCACGAGAGAAAATGAAGGAGACGGGACGTTTACGCTCTCTCGATTACACCGCAGAAAAACTTTCAGCTTTTATGGGTGCGGGGGTTTGAGCATCCCATTCTTTGTTGTTGTCCCACCCACTTATAAAACTGGATCGCTAGCCAACGCAATCAAACCTTCGCCAGCGATCCAAATAAGTGATCGCGACACTATGGGCAAAAGAAGCTGAGGACAGACTTGATGCTTATAACCGCAGCGAACTGACAACGATTGCCGCCGAGGAAGTATTCGCCAAACTGAACAAGAAATGATCATCCTAGTGTACTGCTTCACTCTGTTTGGAACATATGTGTGCGATTGACCCATGGCGGCCTTCTGTGCCTCCTTCCCCAATGAAAATGGGGGAAGGTTGGGATGGGGGTGTATCCGCAAGCATCGCCCCCATCCCAACCTTGTATGTCCCAAAATGGTGTTGTTGTGCTGTAGTTGACTGAGAAGCATTAGATCGTCCCAGCCTGGTGCTGCGCTTGTAGAGGCAAGCACGTGGGGAAGCGAAGACCGGTGCTTCTTCTTTTTG
>JBBQFL010000067.1:0-17647 GCA_038321965.1 Burkholderiales bacterium
CTGCCCGAGCGGTGTCACCGCTGCAATCGGATCCCACTCAACATGGATTCGACCACCAAACGTATCGAGTGTAATCGGCTCTTGCCGACTCGCTAATGCCTTACGTTTCGCTTCACCCATTGGGTGAGTCCTCCCGCAACACAAAATTCCCCGGAAACCCGCGTCCAGTATCACTCTACGTTAGCACCATCGCGGTTCAACTGCCGTTTATAGGTTCAATCATGTTTCACGCGACGTGGTAAGCAGAATACTTCACGATCTGGCCGAAGGCGGCTATGTGGCGATACGTTAAGTCGCATTGAAGTATTGAAGCAGATTCCGCAAACCTAGCGTCCAAACGTGTAGAACGCCATACCACGGGCTTGGACGACGAAAAATGCTCTGGAAGGCGCGTCAGTGCTTGTGTTTGCTATGACAAAAATCACTCGCTTTCAACAGTAGGAGTTTGCGCATGGCGGTGCTCATCGCGGCTGCCGCCTTGAACGTCGTCGTCTTACTCGATGCGTGGTCGGCTGGAGTGGTGCTTTGCAGCGGAGTAACCAGCGCGTGTCTATAGGCTGGTGCTGATGGCGTCCGATGGCTTTGCCAGCCCCTGCTTTGAGCACGGCAGCTCATCCGAAGTGCCCGCGACGTTCAAGCTCAAGCTGATGCGCTATACGTTGCCGAAATCGTTCCTGCGCATGGGAACTGCGCCTGCATATGCAAACGAAGCGACGATGACCTATGCGTTGCTGGACCGCTCGATTTGATGCTGGCGCCCGGCGCGCGTCAGGCAATGATCGCGAAAATGCGGCAATCGGTATTGCGGGATACGGTGCCGCAGCTAAAGCGCATCGCCCTTTAGGCGCTGCTGGTCTGGGGCGAAAAGGACGCGATGATTCCAATTGCCAATGCGGCCTGATTGTACGGCGGCGCCACCGAGCTCAACATTGGTGATGCTTCCCCCTGCGCTTTGCCACAGCCTGCACGCGTCGTGACGCACCCGCCAACGCTCAACCTAAGGGAAACCCCGGATTGTTTCTTGACATATGTCAAGGTAATATTCGGCCTCGTCTTCGAAGAAAAATAAAATTCAGAGACCAGCCACCCTCATGCCATGACCTCTCCATCCCAATTTCCGCTTCCTCAGTATTCTCACTATTTACCGCACCTCGATCCCATGACGGATTCGATCGCACACGTCAAGGCAACTGCGGCACACATTACCAATCGAAACCAGTTGAGCGCGTGGGTGCAGGGACCGCTTCGCACGCTGATCCCGCATCAGAAAGCGATTCTTGGTTTTGGCCAGGTCGGGTATTCGACGCTGCGAATAGACCTTGCCCACGCGATAGGCTTGGGAGAGGAATATTTCGCAGCCGCAAACGCTAACGCGCAAACGCCGGTGAGCCCGGTCATGTCGAAGTGGCTGCAACAACGCGCCCCGCAGACTTTCTTGCCAGACCATTTTTGCCGGACGGCGCATGGCCACTGGCATAAAAAGGTCGCACAACACCAGATCGAGAATGGGGTTTTTGATGCGAGTGTCGAATACGCTGCCGGTCGGCCGTGCTTCATCAAGTTGCTCAATGTCGAACGAACACTTGAGAGTGGAGCAAACCTGCTCTCGCAATGTGTAACCCCATTGCTTGCGGACATCTGGAAGCGGATTGAGGCGTATGCGCACAGCGCTAGCGTTCCATCGGTGCGGCAGGCCAGTGCTCTATTAACGCCGGCAGAGCGCGAGGTGCATCGCTGGTTGCGTCAGCGCAAAACAAATTGGGAAATCGGGCAAATATTGGGCAAAAGCGAATTGACGGTTAAGACTCAGGTTCAGAAGATGCTCAAAAAAACAGGCTTGGAAAGCAGGCACGCGCTCGCGGCTTGCGACCTCTGATGCTTCGGCGTACTCCGATCGGAGTATTGAGGCAGACGCAGGAGATCGTTACTTTGGCATGGATTCCAAACATTGTATTCACTCGTCACACGGGATCACAAAAGTACGAAACAATTTTTATTCCACATTACATTGAATAACTTCAACCCATGGAGAAAAGAATGAAAGGTAATAAGAACAAAACCCAACGCGCCAATCCTGCTGGTCTCGTTAGCCGCTTTGTGCTCATGCTGGCGATAGCCGCGCATCCACTGGTTGGTGCCGCATATTTACCTGGGGACGAAGATGGTGGGGCGCTCAAGCCGTCGGTCCAAACTGTTTGTCGCGGCCAAACATCGAATAGCATGGTGTTCGCCGGCTATTCGCAGGAAGGATGCGAACTCGTCGGTTGGTTTGACCACTATGAATGCACGCCAGATGGCGGTCGATATACGCATTCAACCAGAGTTGTTCTTCCTATAAACGACTGCATTCCACCAGGAGGGATTTCCAACGGCTGAAATTTAGTGCCATGGCTGTTACCAAAACCACTAATGTTTTGTAAATGTATGCGGGGAGCGACGAATGCTGGGTAATCGCAAGCAAGAGTATATTGTTGCAGCGTTGAGTTTGTTGGCTGTGCTGGCTTCGGCTTGGTATTTCTGGTCCCTTCCCGCAAAGCCCACTACTGCCCGCTCAAAAGCGGAAGGCAGTGATCTGATGACCGCCTCCCAGTCGTCAGGCAATGTCGTACGAAAACTTAGCGAACTCCCTCGTGAGACACGAACGAAAGTTGCATCGCCTGCTAGACCGCCCAAGCCCTACGAAACCGCGCTTTACAAGCAATTTCTCGATTCGCACGATTTCTACGCAATGTACCGATCACTCGAGGGCCGTACCGACGGGGACGCGCTCTTCTACAGGGCCAGTTTGCTGGAGCGCTGCAAGGGATGGGATTCAACCTATGCAGGACCATCCAAAGCAGAACGAGCGCAGAAATACATGGACGGCATGACCGGTGCGTTCCGCGAATTGCGCCGCGAAATCTATGCCGAGCGCAGCCAGCAGCACGTGACGCAGGATTCCTGCCACACCTTCCCAGGCCCGATCTCCACACAGCAAATCGACGACGCTTATCGCGCGGCGGCTGAGGCAGGAGATGTGCGTGGCAAGGTGGTACAACTTCACCAGTCGCTAGTGGCTCGCGCCGGCGGTGGCGAGCAAGTGGCAACGGTGGGAGTGCCATTTTCTAGTGCCGGAAGCATGAACGTCGTTACACCGGACACACTCACTGAAGCAGAAGCGGCATTACTCAAATCCGCATTGAGCTCAAAGGACCCGGCGCAAATTCTGGTTGCCGGAAATATGTTAACTGCGATTTACAAGAACTACGAGCTCAAGTTCGGCGATGGCCTGGGATTGGAGAGAATTCACGACGGCTATTTATGGAAATCTGTCGCCGCCATTATGCAGACGGCTGCGGTGCAGACAGCCTGCCTGTTATTGAGGATTGTCTCATCATGGCTCGCTGTGATGTCGTTAGTTACGACGACAAGTTGCAGAAATATCTGATCCCTGCTGCAGATTGGGCGCGCTTTCAGGAGTATCGGGATACACTTATACGCGCCATTGATACGCAGGATTGGTCGTTACTTCGTGAATCGCGCGGGCCGCGCACGAATACGTCGGGGACTATGTTCTCTCCACAAATGAAGACGCCCAAGTTCATGCTCCGGATTCGCTGAACGGTCTGCTTTTCGAAACTATGGGGCTATTTGAAAGTCGAATAAATGGGGTCATTTATTTTGGTATAGCTTGTACCAATGGCCGCCACCTCCGCATCCAGCTAGACCGCGTTCCGCAGCATATCGTGCAGCGCGGGCACAATCGTGAAGCTTGCTTCCTTGGCGAGGAAGACTACGCGAGCTTTCTGCATTGGCTGGGCGAAGCTCTGGCTGAGACAGAATGCCGTTTATACGCCAATGCGCTCATGACCAACCGCGTTGGTCTACTGCTTACACCGAAGGAGGCAACGACGGCGCCCCGGCTCAACACATTGTTAGGGCGGAGCTATGTGCAGTACATCAATCGCCCCCACCATCGGACCGGCACCCTCTGGGAAAAACGGGGTCAATATTCATAGCATTCGCGAGGCATGGGCTACGGCTATAGACCTCAGGGGTTCCAAATCGGCGAAATCTAATTGTGTGTAATGCCCAGATACCGAGCAACGTCGCCACTTCAATGCATCGCTCGCGCGCGAACCCGCCCGAAAATATTTGCCTCGATGTCGCGATGGCGACAGTTTTCGTCGCGTTTACGGGAGCCAATAATTCTGATTGCGCCTATATTTAATTCGCGCACAAACTGAGCAAGCTGGTAGGGGATGCGCCGCGATATTCCTTCATTATTAAGGGGTAACACATGCGCCATCTTCTCCGTATGCCAACACATACCGCCGCAAAGAGTAAGCGCCATTGGTTGGCGCTGGCGACATGTCTGTGTGGACTGATGCTAGCGGGCAATCTCGTATTTGCGGCCTGTCTCACAGCAGAAATCGAGCCCAACAATACTGACACGTCAGCCAACGGCGGCGTATGCGCAGGCGTTGGCGTAGTTGGTTCTCTCAGCTCGTCGTCGGACGTCGATTGGTACAAGTTGGTGGTTACCGGACCCGGAACGATTTCGATCAGTTTGTCGCATGCCACCAATGTCGATTTCGACTGGTTCCTGTACGCCGCCACAGGTAGCTATATCGCCTATGCCTCAACCTCGAACAATCCTGAAGTTGGCAGCAAAGCAGTCACTGCAGCGGGCACCTATTACGTCAGGGTGAAAAGCTATTCCGGGTCAGGGGCCTACACACTCATCGTGAATGGACCGATTGCGGGCGGCGGCGGGAGTCTGCCGGCGCCGACATTCGGCACATTTACCGTGCCTGCGAAGAGCCCCGGAGACGCGCCGTTCACGCTAACGCCGCCAAGTAGCGACAGCAGCGGCGCTTTCAGCTATGCCAGCAGCAATACCGCCGTCGCGACCGTATCTGGCAGCGCCGTGACAATCGGCGCTGCAGGAACGTCCACGATTACTGCCACACAGGCCGCGGATGCAACGCATGTATCAGGCAGCGTCACCGCCACATTGACTGTCGGCAGCAGCGTCTGGCCATGTACGCTTCCCAGCGGTGTCGACCTCGGCAAAGTCGGCAGCACGACCGACAAAGTGACCACGACCACTGGCGGATTTGTGCTGATGGGTGGAGGCACCGATGTTGATGCGGCGATGCAATGGATGATCAATAAATCCGGCGGTGGCGACGTGGTGATATTGCGTTCTACCGGTACCAATGCCTACAACAGCTACCTCTATGGATTGGGTACCGTCAATTCGGTGCAGACGCTGCTGATCGATAGTGCGACGAAGGGCGACAACGCATGCGTCGGCGAAACCATCAAGCATGCCGAAATGGTGTTCATCGCTGGTGGCAATCAGCAAAACTACGTTGATTACTTCAAGAACAAAGCCACCAGCGCGGCACTGAACTACCTGATCAATACCAAGCGCGTACCCATCGGTGGGACCAGCGCCGGCATGGCGATCATGGGCCAGTACTATCATCCCGGCGGCGCGGCAGAGGACGCGACAGTCTTGCTCAATCCGACTGCTATTGCCATCGGCAATAATTTTCTAGCCAATAGTCTGCTCAGCAATGTGGTGACCGAGCCACACTTTTCGCAACGCAGCCGTCAACCGCGCCTGACCTCGTTCCTGGCGAGCTCGATCTATAACTACGGCGTGACCTGGCAAAATATTCGTGGCATCGCCTGCGATGAAGCGACCGCATACGCATTGGATGCTAACGGAACCGGCAAGGTCTTTGGCACAAACGCCTGCTTCTTTGTAAAGCCAATGGGGGCGCCTGAAGTGCTGTCGTCTGGGTCGGCGCTCACCTGGAATTTGAACCTGCAGGCACTCAATGTTTATCGCGTGCCGGGTACTACGACAGGGACGAATACGTTTGACATGAACGCCTTCACGGGTACTGGCGGGACAACGCAGTACTGGTCAGTAAATAGAGGGGCGTTGACAATCCGCTAACGGGTATTTTGCCTGGAACGCCATTTGGCGGGCCTCTTAGCCACAAAATGGTCCAGAAGGCCCGCCAATATTAGCTTTTACCCTTCCGAACCCAACCCCAGCTCCTGAATCTTCCTCGTCAGCGTATTGCGTCCGATCCCAAGCAGCGTTGCCGCTTCTATCCGGCGGCCACCAGTATGTTCGAGCGCCTTGCTGATGAGCGCCGCTTCGAACGAACGGTTGAGCACGTCGAAAATTTCTTTCTCTCCGCGCGCAAGCGAGGCGGTGACTTCGCGTTCCAGCGCGCGCCGCCAGTTGCTGTCTATCGGTGCCGCGTTTTTATCCGTGGCAGTGCCGCGCATGTCGGCGGGCAGGTCGGGCACTTCTACTGTTTGTGCAGGTGCCATGACGGTGATCCAGTGGCAAAGATTTTCTAGTTGGCGTACGTTTCCGGGGAATTCCTGCTGCGACAGAAAGGCCAGCGCAGACTCGGAGAGACGTTTGGCATCGACATTTAATTCGCGTGCGCTCTTGGCCAGGAAGTGTTTCAACAGTAGCGGTATGTCCTCGCGTCGCTCGCGCAATGAGGGCAGCCGCAGGCGTATGACGTTGAGCCGGTGGAACAAGTCCTCGCGGAACAATCCCTCTTTAACTCTTGCATCCAGATTCTGGTGCGTCGCGGCAATGACACGCACGTTCGCGGTGATCGGCGTGTGACCACCGACGCGATAAAACTGTCCGTCCGACAAGACCCGCAGCAAACGGGTTTGCAGCTCGGGCGGCATGTCGCCAATCTCATCGAGAAACAGCGTACCGCCGTCAGCTTGCTCGAATCGGCCGCGCCGCATCGTGGCCGCACCGGTAAAAGCGCCACGCTCATGGCCGAACAATTCGCTCTCCAGCAGATCCTTGGGTATTGCAGCGGTATTGATTGCAATGAACGCCTTGGCCGCGCGCGGGCTATGGCGGTGCAATGCGAGCGCCACTAGCTCTTTGCCAGTGCCTGATTCACCGGTGATCAGCACCGTTGCATGTGACTGGGAAAGCCGGCCGATGGCCCGAAACACTTCCTGCATGGTCGGTGCTGAGCCGAGAATCTCGGGTACGTTGCCCGCGATGTCTTCGCTGGGTGATTTTCTTACCGATTCGTCGAGTGCACGGCGGATCAGTTCGACGGCGTGGTCGACATCGAATGGCTTGGGCAGGTATTCGAACGCACCACCCTGGAAGGCCGCCACGGCGCTTTCGAGATCGGAATATGCGGTCATGATGATCACTGGTGTGGTCGGCAACTTCGCCTTCAACTGCTGCATGAATTCGAGCCCGGAAGCGCCAGGCATGCGGATGTCACTGATCACCGCTTGTGGCGCGCTATCCTCCAATGCATCCAGCGCATCCTGCGCCGCCGCGAAAGAGCGGAAAACAATGCCTTCGCGTGAGAGAGACTTTTCGATTACCCAACGAATGCTCTTGTCGTCGTCAATGATCCAGACTGGCCGCATGAACCGCTTTCTAGAAAGTTATGATGTTTCCGGGGTGGATTGAATATTGCGCACTGGTAGCAATACGGTAAAACGCGTGTTGCCGGGGATGCTGTCGAATTCGATGATGCCCTGATGCTGATTGACGAGATCCTGTGCGATCGACAAGCCTAGACCAGTGCCGCCGTCGCGCCCCGACACCAGCGGATAGAAAATCTTGTCCTGTAGCGCGCCGGCCACACCGGGACCGTTGTCGATAATGTCGATCATGAGGGCGTAGCGATAGCGCACGCGCGCCAGCGTCACTTGCCGGGCGATACGGGTCACGATGCGAATCTCACCGTGGCCCTTCATCGACTGCGCGGCGTTCCTGGCGACATTGAGCAGGGCCTGAATCAGATGCTCTTTTTCGCCAATCAGCTCAGGCAGGCTGGTGTCGTAATCGCGCACCAGCTTGATGCCGTCTGGATACTCCGCCAACACCAGCGACAGCACGCGTTCGAGTACTTCGTGGATGTTCAACGCGGCAAGTTTCGGCAACCGGTGCGGCGTTAGCAGGCGATCCATCAGCGCCTGTAACCGGTCCGCTTCCATGACGATTACTTGCGTGTATTCCTTTAGCTCCGGGTGCGGCAGTTCACGTTCCAGCAATTGCGCCGAGCCGCGAATGCCACCCAGCGGATTCTTGATCTCGTGGGCGAGGTTGCGAATGAGTTCACGATTCAATTGCTGATGTTCGAGAATTTTCTCTTCCCGGACAATTTTCATCTGCTGGTCCTGCTGGTGAAACTCCAGCACGAGGCGTTGCCCTTCGGTAGGGGTGGCGGTGCAGGCGGTGTGAAGCAGCGCTGCGGCGGCGGTTTCCAGTATCAATTCATTTTCACTGAAGCCCGCATCGTTCTTGACGACCTGGTCGAGCATGGCAAATAGCGCTGCGTTGCCGCTATGGGCGGAAAACAATCTTGCGCACGGTAGCCCGAGGGCGCTTTTGTGGCTGAAAGCAAACATGGTTTCTGCCGCGGGGTTGGCGTATTTCAATGCGTATGAACGGTCGAGAATAATGACGGCTGTCGCGAGCAGATCGAGACCGGCATAGTGTGGCGAAACAACATGGGGTGACGAAAAGGGGTTGCGCATTTTCTGGTGTGGCGAAGTTAGCACGATAAAAAGCAAGTTCTGCGCCATTGTGCAGCGACCGAACCACTAGGTCGAGGATACCGCTTCTATTCATCCGGAGCGATGATGTCCCTATTCATCGTTCCGCATTTCTCACCCTCTCCCTTGGGAGAGGGCCGGGGTGAGGGGAACCGGCTAAAAACTTCGTCGTGCCGGTTCAATGGGTTGAAGCGCGACAGGGTGAAAAAAAACGCCGAGGGCTCTTCACCCTCGGCGTCTCAAATATCGATCGGCAACCCGATCGAAAGGAGCATTACGATTTCTTGGCGGCCATCTCTTCGCGCAGCGCGGCGATATTGCTTTCATGCGTCGTTACTTCATCCTGCAAACTGCGGATTCGCTCAAAATGCCGTTCGATGGCCGCGCGAATGACTGGACTGACAAGCGGCTTCTGCGCGGTGACGGCAGCGGCAGAATCCGCATAGGCGCCACGCATGGTACGAATATCGCTCGAGCGGCCCTGTTCCTCCGCCAGGGCCGCGCGTACTGCAGCGAGAGATATTTCTTCGCCCTTCATCTCGCCTTCCAGGATCCGGCGGCGTATATCGGTGCGTCGCTGGGTCTGTTCCTGAATCTTGTCCGCTGTGTCCAGCGCGGCCATTCTGGTTGGCGTGGGTTGGGCCACGGGTGCTACTGAAATCGGCGTCAATACTGCTGCGGAAAATGTTGATGCGTTTGCCTGGTTGGTGAAGCTGGGTGATGGTACCGAAGTGACCTTCGCAACCGGCGTCGTACGCGCTTCCGCTGGGCGGGTGCTCGCCGCGACCGGGGCTGACTCGAGCACCGTCAACGGTTCCAGGCTCACTTTGGCGCCGCCTTTGATGGGCGAATTTGCATAGGTCACCCGACCGGTCTCATCGACCGACTTGTAAATCGTTTGCGACACTTGCGCAAACGCCAACGCGGGAACAAGCCCGATAATGGCAGCGGCAGATTTTGCGAGTCGGCTCATAGCGTTGCAGACCGGATTTTTCACCCGGTCAGTTCGCGTTAGGTGGTCTTACAGGATACGACTCGAAAAATTCTTTTGCAATACAATGACTTGTGGTTAGAGTGGGGGGTAGGCACAAGGGGTAGTCTTTGTCATGAATTTGTGCCGATCTGACCGCCACTTTTGGCGATTTTGCGTTTCCGAAAGACCGCGGAACGAAAAAGGGGCGGAACGAACAAGTCGTCCCGCCCCTTTTCTTTCTTTTCAGGCGCATTAACTGTTGCCTGCATTGCGCTCGGCGCAATGCAAATTGCGCTAACTTTATAACGAGTAGTACATATCAAACTCGATCGGATGCGTGGTCATGCGGAAGCGAGTGACTTCCTGATTCTTGAGTTCGATATAGGCATCAATCATTTCGTTCGAGAACACGCCACCGCGCGTGAGGAACTCGCGATCTTTGTCCAGGTAATCGAGGGCCTGATCCAGCGACGAACACACGGTTGGGATCTTTGCGTCTTCCTCCGGCGTCAGATCGTAAAGATTCTTGTCAGAAGGATCGCCCGGGTGAATCTTGTTCTGCACGCCGTCGAGGCCCGCCATCATCATGGCTGCAAAAGCGAGATAAGGATTGGCCGTTGGATCCGGGAAACGTACTTCGATACGGCGCGCCTTGTCTGATTGCACGTACGGTACGCGGATTGAAGCCGAGCGATTGCGTGCGGAGTAGGCCAGCTTTACCGGCGCCTCGAAGCCCGGCACCAAACGCTTGTACGAGTTGGTACCCGGATTGGTGATGGCGTTGAGCGCGCGCGCATGTTTGATAATGCCGCCGATGTAATACAGCGCGAATTCAGAGAGGCCGGCATAGCCATTGCCCGCGAACAGGTTCTTGCCGTCTTTCCAGATCGACTGGTGAACGTGCATGCCCGAGCCATTGTCGCCAACGATGGGCTTTGGCATAAACGTCGCTGTCTTGCCGTAGCTATGGGCGACGTTCTGTACGACATACTTCAAGCGCTGATTCCAGTCCGCACGCTTGACGAGGGTCTCGAACTTGGTGCCGATTTCACACTGACCGGCGTTGGCAACTTCATGGTGATGTACTTCAACTTCCACGCCGACATCTTCAAGCGCGGTACACATGGCCGAGCGAATGTCTTGCAACTGGTCGACTGGAGGTACCGGAAAGTAGCCACCCTTCACGGTGGGGCGATGGCCGAGATTGCCCCCTTCGAATTTTCCGTCGGTAGACCAGGCAGCCTCTTCCGAATAAATCTTGCATGAGCTGCCAGACATATTGTCGGACCACTCGACGGCGTCAAAAATGAAGAATTCAGGTTCCGGTCCGAAGTAAGCGACATCACCAATCCCGCTTGCCTTCAGATAGGCTTCAGCGCGTCGTCCAAGGGAACGCGGATCGCGGTCATAGCCCTTGCCGGTTGATGGTTCGATCACGTCGCAGGAGAGCACCAGGGTTGGTTCGTCATAAAACGGGTCGATAAAAGCGGAATCCGGGTCCGGCATCAGCAGCATGTCCGACGCTTCGATACCCTTCCAGCCGGCAATCGACGATCCGTCAAACGCGTGCCCTTCGGAGAATTTTTCTTCACCAAACGCCTTGACCGGTACGGATACGTGTTGCTCTTTGCCCTTGGTATCGGTAAAACGGAAATCAACAAATTTGATCTCGTTCTCTTTCACCATTTTTAGTACATCTGCGACAACCATGTTCATCTCCTGATTAATAATCGTAATGTGGCATTTCCAGCGTCTTCGTAACCACCAGAATTATTTAGCAGAAAACATGCCACTAAAAAGTGCAACTTAAGTTATTGATTAATAAAAACATTAAACGTTGCGGCCCATTTGAGCGCACCAAAATAATGCGGCGAACTTTTGCCCGCACCATTCTGGCCCACCCGCACTTTTGAAGCTACCAGCATAATACCCACTGGCAAGATCGTGCTGCAGAGAAGAGATTTCATGATTCAAGCAAGTATTCATTGTGCTTCTATATGACTGATCGCTATGCGGTTATTGGCAATCCCGTGGCGCACTCGCGGTCGCCGGAAATTCATGCCGCATTTGCACGTCAAACCGGAGATGACATTCAATATGAACGATTGTTGGCGCCGACGGACGGGTTCGCCCAAACGCTATGCTCATTTCGCGATGGGGGTGCCTCAGGCGCAAACGTAACGGTCCCTTTCAAGCTCGAAGCTTTTGCCATCTCGACCGAATTTACGCCGCGGGCTCGCGACGGAAAGTCAGCAAACACGCTCGCTTTTGATGGCAACAAAATCATCGGCGACAACACGGATGGCTTCGGGCTCTGCCGCGACATTGAGCAGAATCTGCACCAGCCACTTCGAGGAGCGCGCATCCTTCTCGTTGGCGCGGGCGGTGCGGCGCGGGGCGTGACCAGTGCATTGCTAAGTTGTAAGCCAGAGTCACTCGTCATCACCAACCGCACGCAATCCAGGGCAGATGCCTTCGTCGAGGAATGTGGTGGGAGCGAGCATTTTTCGGCGATTGCATTAGACCTTCTGTCTGCGCGGCAATTCGACGTTGTGATCAATGCGACTTCCGCGAGCCTTTCAGCGGGGTTGCCGGAGATTCCCGTCACCTGCTTCGCCGACAATTCACTGGCTTACGAGATGATGTATGGCAAGGGGATGACGCCCTTTCTAAAGCTTGCGACGGATGCCGGCGCCCGTACTGCCGATGGTCTGGGCATGCTGGTTGAACAGGCGGCTGAAGCATTTTTTGTCTGGCGCGGTGTTCGGCCCTCAACGGGGCCGGTAATCGCGCAATTGCAACGACCTGCAACGTGATTCGCTGGGCGCTCCGAACCCTCGCTGCCATCGTCGGCTTGTTGATCGCGGCCTTCCTGGCCTATCAGGGATACGTCGCCGTAAGACTGTGGTGGTGGGATGATCACAATCCTGGTTCAACCGCCTTTATGGATGCGCGGCTGGCGGCGATGCGCGAGAAAAGCCCCTCTGCAAGACTCCAACAGCAATGGGTTCCCTATTCGAAAATCTCGAGCAATCTGAAGCGTGCAATTCTGGTGGCCGAAGACGACAAGTTCGCAGACCACGAAGGATTCGACTGGGATGGCATTCAAAAAGCACGGGAAAAAAACGAGAAGAAAGGCAAGGTCGTTGCCGGTGGTTCCACCATCAGTCAGCAGTTGGCAAAAAATCTGTTTCTATCGGGCGACCGCTCCGTGATTCGTAAAGGCGAAGAGGCACTGATCACGGTGATGATGGAGCATATTCTGGACAAGGAAAGAATCCTCGAGATTTATCTCAACGTCATCGAATGGGGGGACGGTGTGTTTGGAGCGGAAGCCGCTTCAAGGCATTACTATGGCGTGTCTGCATACCAACTGTCAGTGGAACAGGCGGCGAAGCTTGCCGCGATGGTGCCCCGACCGCGCTTTTATGATCGAAATCGCAATGCGCCATGGCTGCTGAAGAAAACACAAATCATTGTCGAACGGATGCCAAGAGCACAACTTCCATGAAAGGCCCCAGTGGATTTCGTTAACTGGGTTTTCTTTGGTCCTGCCAAGCTGCTCGCCATTTTTCCACTCGCAGGTGTGGCCATCGCCGTCGCCATGATCGGTCTGCAGGCATTTTTGTCTTGGCGCAAAGGAACGCTTTTGCAACGAAACTTCTTCCGTGAAGCTGCTGTGCTGGCCGGCCTGCTCTGGCTCATTTTCAATCTTTACGAGTTGCAGGTCAGCGCACTCCTGGCAAAAAGCGAAAGCGGCAGCACATTGCGAATGGACCTGGTCATTCTGATACCGATCCTGTACGTGTTGACCGCGACAGCAGCACTTTCGGTCATTGCGCAATTGCGGGGAAGCAGGCCAAAGTAGAACTCACCCACGCAGGCTGGCATGGACTCAGCCCAACGGGACCCTGGGTAAGCAGGCGAATAGCTTATTTGGTCGGGCGGTCACGACGTGGCTTGTGGGGGCCACGCGGACGCGAATTTGAGCGTCTGGAAAGCATGATCAATGTCTTCATCTGAATAATCCGATCCGGCGGACCGAAGCGAAAGCCCCTCCCGCACGGATCGGAATCCAACGATTGCTTTGCGAGTTACCGTCAGCCCATCGGTTTGATGAGCGGCGTGATCACGGGGGTGACCATTGGTGCCGGCTTTACAGCCATCGGTTTCGCAGCAGCTTTCTTTTTGGGTGCGGCTTTGGGAGCAGCCTTCTTCTTGGCTGGTTTCTTTTTGGCAGCAGCTTTCTTCTTCGGTGCAGCCTTTTTGGGAGCAGCCTTCTTCTTGGCGGCTACCTTCTTTTTAGCGGCCGGTTTTTTGGCTGCTGGCTTCTTTTTTGCAGCAGGTTTCTTAGCGGCCGGTTTTTTAGCTGCTGGTTTCTTCTTTGCTGCTGGCTTCTTTGCTGCTGGCTTCTTTGCTGCTGGTTTCTTTGCTGCCGGCTTTTTTGCTGCCGGTTTTTTGGCTGTTGCCATGTTGAAACTCCTTTCGATGGTTGGACCGAATTGCTTGTATATAGCGCGGCGATATGTAGCCGCACTACCAAGAATTCATTCTGTCGAACGATTGAGTCAGGAGAACTGCGCCGACTGATGACCAGCAGCATAGCAACCTCACTCAACCTGGATTGCCGTCAGCGCAGTTAGTAAAAAAGAATTGCGCAAATAACAACACAGGCACTTGGTGAAGCGGATTCTATTACAGAAGTTTTTTAACGCACCAGTTTTGGGCTCTGTCAAGTGCGCTTATTTGAACACGCATTTTGCAAACTAGTATCGTTGCGACACTAATCAATATTCAAATTGGTGTTTAGCTGGCGTTCCTGCCTGACGAGGTCATCAAAAGTCTCGCGTTCACGGATAAGTGAAACCGTGCTGCCATCGACCATCACCTCAGCTGCGCGCGGGCGAGAGTTATAGTTCGACGACATCACAAAGCCATATGCGCCAGCCGAAAGAATGGCAACCGTATCGCCCTCTTGCGCGCCGAGGACACGCCCATGCGCGAGCACATCCGCGCTCTCGCAAACGGGTCCGACCACGTCATAAACTCGCTGCGGCGCTGTCGCGTGAATGGGTCCGGCCATCACCACTTCATGGTGGGCCTGATAAAGCGAGGGGCGAATCAGGTCATTCATTGCCGCATCGATCACCAGGAAGTTCTTGCTCTCAGTGGGCTTGACGAACTCAACCCGCGAAAGCAGGACGCCGGCATTTCCCACCAGCACACGACCCGGCTCCAACAGTAGCTCAACATCGCGCGAGCCGAGGCTGGATTCGAGTGCTGCAGCATAAGCGAACACATCAATGGTCGGCTCATCCTCGTAGGTAATACCGATACCTCCCCCGGGGCAGATGTGGTGTACCGGCAAGCCCCTCGCCGCGAGGGCGTCAGATAGCGCAACAATCCGCGCCATCGCTTCCTGTAGCGGCTTGTCGTCGGTTAGCTGAGAGCCGATGTGGCAGTCAACTCCTGCAACGCTAATGTTCGGCATTGCAGCGGCACGCAGGTAGACCGGAATTGCACTGCCAATGGCGATGCCAAATTTGTTGTTTTTCAGGCCGGTGGAAATATAGGGGTGTGTTTTCGCATCAACATCAGGATTCACACGCAGGCTGATATTGGCAATCACACCCAGCTCCCGAGCAACATTATTTAGTCGATCAAGTTCCGATTCGCTCTCAAGATTGAAGCACTTGATGTTCGCTCGCAAGGCCAGCCGCATTTCGGCTGCCGTCTTTCCTAAGCCAGAAAATACAACTTTGCGTGGGTTACCACCGGCCTCCAGTACGCGCATCAGTTCGCCACCGGAGACGATGTCAAAGCCCGATCCAAGCTCCGCAAACACGCGCAGCAGCGAAAGGTTGGAGTTGGCCTTTACCGCGTAACAAATCAGATATGGCCTATCTTGGCGTGAAGCCCTTAGCGCCGCGTCAAGACGCTGGTAAGCCGTCACCAGCGCCAGCTTTGAATACGCAAAGCAGGGCGTGCCGAATCGCTCCGCGACATCGCTCAACAGCACATCTTCCATCATCAAGCCATCGGCATCGCTAGCCCGGTGGACCCCAAAGGTGGACAAGGAAACCGTCATTTCATTGCCTCCGAAGCGGCTATTTTTGCTGGCGGCGGGGCGCCTTCTTGAGGCAGCTTGAGCGGGCCTTTCTGGCCGCAGCCGGTGAGAAACGCGCACAGGCTTAAAGCGAATACAATGAGGATGAGACTACGCATGGCGGGATTATTTAGAGAGTTTTTGACGCAGCGAAAGGATGGTATCACGGGCATGAACACACAGATTCCAGTGGACGAGAGCGAATTTCACACTCGCGTAGATGACGTATTTGCCGCGATAGAGGCGGCGCTGGACACATCCGAATCTGACGTGGATAGCGAGATTTCCGGCGGGATACTTACGCTTGAATTTGAAAACCACAGTAAGGTCATCATCAATCGCCAGACCTTCAATCGCGAGATCTGGGTGGCCGCAAAATCAGGCGGATTTCATTTTCGCTATAGCGGAGCAGAGTGGCGCGACACCCGCAGTGGTGAATCCCTGCCGGTTTTGCTTGCGCGCGTAATTGCCGAGCAGGGCGGACCTGTGATGTCAATCACAATATGAATGCGCGCAATGCGCTAAATGCGCCTTGATAAATGTCGGTGCCCGATTTGGTGTCGAATCAATACCAACAATACTTGACTAAAAATCAGCCTTGGATGGTAGCGACTCGAAACTTTTAATTTCAGGAGGCGCCGCACGGCGCTAAACACAACCCACCTAACCAACCTCTCAGACGGCATGGATAAGAGTCCGGAAGTCCTTCTTGAACTAGTCGAGCGCCTTGGCAACTTGTTGCGATCGGAGTTCCGTCGCGCCGGTGCGGACGAGCAACTGCAGCCGGTGCATGTTCATGCGCTGGTCTATCTTACCCGGGCAAATCGCTACTCGAACACGCCGCAAGCCATGGCCGAATACCTCGGGCTGACCAAAGGGACGATGTCACAAAGCCTGCTGTTACTGGATCGGCGCGGTCTCATCGAGCGCTACCAGGATGACCTCGATCGCCGCGTGGTACGGCTGAGACTTTCCACCAGCGGCGAACAGTTTCTATATGATGCGCAGCCGCAAAGTGCCTGGCAGCATGCGACGCGCAATATCAGTCCCAACCGGATTCGCAACGCCGTATCGGCGTTGCGCGAGACACTTACGACCTTCCAGGCAGACAACGACGGCCAACCGTTCGGCAGTTGTAGTGGCTGCCGACATTTTGAGCGCCTCTCCGCCCGAGCTTATCGGTGCGGATTGATGGGTGATCGATTGTCCGGCCCGGAGTCGCGAAAAATCTGCTGGCTGTATGAAGAAAAAGGCGGCGCCAGCGATGACGAGTAGTTGCCACCAGACTTGTGCGATAGACGCCGGGTCAAACCCACTATCGTATCGCGTACGGCATTGAAACCTGTCCGATCGAAGCCGTTACGGTGCGAGTTGCAGTCTTGCCCGTGCACGCATCACCGCCTGCTTGACCTGAGTCGGCGCCGTCCCGCCGATATGATCCCGGCTGGCTACCGAGCCTTCCGGCGTAAGGAAAGTGTATACATCAGCACCCACCAAGGTCGAATAACTGCGCAAGACATCCAACGACAACTCCGCCAGGTCCTTTCCTGCTTTCTCCGCGTCTCGCACGACCAGCGCAACGGCTTCATGCGCATCACGAAACGCAAGCCCCTTTTTGACCAGGTAATCGGCTAGATCGGTCGCCGTTGCAAATCCGCGCTTGACCGCCGCCGCCATCCGCTCCGGACGAACCTCAATTGCAGCCGCTAGATCCACCATGATGGTCAGGGAGTCACGCACGGTATCGACCGTATCAAATAGTGGCTCCTTGTCTTCCTGATTGTCCTTGTTATATGCGAGCGGCTGGCCCTTCATCAGCGTCAGTAGTGCAATCAGGTGGCCATTGACCCTTCCAGTCTTGCCCCTGATCAGTTCCGGGACATCCGGATTCTTCTTTTGCGGCATGATCGACGACGAATAGCAAAACCTGTCTGGCAGGTTTATAAAGCCAACGCTCTGGCTCATCCAGATAATGAGTTCCTCAGAAAAGCGGGACAGGT
>JBBQFL010000068.1:0-17075 GCA_038321965.1 Burkholderiales bacterium
GATGAATCTGTGTTCGTTGATCTGGCGTGCGAGCTCTTATGCGAACCGTACACAACGCGTGTGTATCGTGATCGTAACGTGGCAGCTGCGCACAAGATCTCCACGCAAACACGCACGGATCAACAGGCAAGCTTTGTTCGCGTACTGAACCTGCGTAGTGGTGGCACCGTCACGTGGGATAAGAAAGTTTGGCGCATCGTCAATGCCGGCGAGAAGGAAATTGCGCTGCAAAGTGCCGAGCAAGAACTAATCTCGTTGAATCGTGCAGATTTCGAGGCCATGGTCGCCAAGCAACTCATCGAAGGGGTTGCCGAGGAGATGAATACGCAAGCCGATTATGAGATGGGCGTATTGAGTCGGGCGTCGACGGCGGACCTTAGCGACGCGCAATTCCGCTTCGAAATCCTGCAAGGCACCGCGCCGGAAAATGTGTCTGAAAGTTGCACGATTGGCGGCGTACCGCGGCGTGCCGTGAAGGCCAAGACTATTTCCAGATGGCAAAAGAGATTCAATCTTGCCGAATCACTTCACGGCAATGGTTTTCTTGGTTTGATCACACATCGCGCGCAAAAGGGAAATCGAAATTGCAAGCTTGGGGCGAGCGTCAGCGACCTGCTCGACGACGCCGCTGAAACCTGGAAAAAGAATCAGGACAGCACGTCCAAGCGCGGGGCATGGGGAAAGTTGGTGCTGGCATGCGAAGAAAAGGGGCTGATTGCGCCTAGTGAAAAGGCGTTTCGGAGCGCTATTAAAAAGCTTAATCGCTTCGAAGTGGCGAGGGACCAAGAAGGTAGTCGCGTCGCCTACGCACTAGAAGAGTACCAAGTGATGGAGAGAACTACTCCACGCCACGGAGACCGAAGTTTTGAGATTGCTCATATCGACCATACTCAAGTCGACTTGCAATTGATCGGCCGAAAATATGGGGAGCAATTGCGTAAACCTTGGCTCACTCTCCTCTTCGACGCATATTCGCGTAGCGTGCTGGCGTTTTCTCTCAGCTTCGATCCGCCCAGCTATCGCTCCTGCCTAGCGGTGCTGCGCGAGTGCGTAAAGACACATTCTCGCATGCCCGACAATATTGTCTCCGACTCAGGGTCGGAATTCGAGTCCATTTATTACGAATCACTCTTAGCCCGCTGCGGCACAACCAAGAAGACTCGGGCCAAAGGTAAACCGAGGTTTGGCGCCGTACTGGAACGATGGTTTGGTGTGAGCAATGCCCAGCTGATCCACGCATTGCGTGGAAACAACCGGCGACTGCAGGAGCCGCGCACGATGGTTGCAAGCCACGATCCGAGAAAACGCGCAATTTGGACGTTACCTGATTTTCGCGAACTGTTTGCAGATTATGTCGCTGACGCTTATCACGCGGTAGAACACCCCGCGCTTGGCGCCTCGCCAGCAGTGGTGATGGCGGAAGGGAATGCGCGCGCTGGCGCCCGTCACACAAGAGTCATCCACTATACGGAGGCGTTCAAGATGATGTCTTTGCCGTCGACACGGAAGGGAACGGCTAAGGTCATTCCAGGACGCGGCGTCAAGATCGGTTACAGCTATTACAACTGCCCGCAATTCAGAGAGGGGCGTTGGCAGACGTGTCAAGTAGAGGTGCGTTACGACCCAATGGATATGTCAGTCGGCTACGCGCTACTCGCGGGCCGCTGGGTACCGTTGCGTTCCGAATACTTCAACGATTTGGCCGGACATTCCGAAAAAGAAATTCAGTTGATTACGCTTGAGATCCGCTCTCGCCTCGGAAAATCCGATGCGCGCCGGCAAATCACGGCAACTGTAATTGCCGAATACATGCGCGGCGCTCATCAGAGTGAAGCGGTGCTGCTCCAGCGCAAGAAAGATCTGGAGTTCATGGAATCCATCAAGGGAGAGGCGAAGGGACCATCTGTAGACACGGCGACACCGCCCGCAAGCAATACCAAGCATTTCAAATCCAGAACAAAAGTGAAACCCAAGCCATTCACCGTTCCAGCTACGGAAAAACTGGAAATTGTTCTATTCGGGGATTTCAAATGAAAACAAGACCAATCAAAGAAACTGACATCAAGCCACGTTATCCAGCCTTACTGCTGCAGGGGACGAGTGAAGAAAAGATTCTTTACTTCAAGGATGAGGCGCAGGTGAATCACTGCACGTTGAAGTCAGCTATGGATCTGGCGCGCACGTGTATTGGGAGCATTGGCGGATCGCAAATCGCAATTATTGCGGGCCCGACCGGCGTGGGCAAGACAACGATGGCTCGTGGCCTTAGTCGATACTTCAAGGGGAAATACGCGAAAAAAATGGCTGCGGAACCCGATTTTGTCCCGGTAATGTATGGCAATGCAGTTCCTCCTGCCGGTCGGAATTTTGACTGGAAGGACTTCTACATTCGCCTACTCATGCACGCTGGCGAGATTCTTTGCGAAAAGAAAATACAGGTGCCGCTACAGCTCGATTTGTATCCCGAACTGAGACTTGAAACGGCGCTAGATGGCAACTCACCGGCGACGTTGCGTCGGGCAGTTGAAAAGTGTCTCAAGCATCGACGCACAAAAATACTGATCATTGATGAGGCACACCACATGCTTATGGCAGGTAGTCTTGAAATTCAATTTGAAAACATCAAGGCACTCGCTATGGAAACGGGTTGCATCATTGTCCTGATCGGCACATATCGTCTCCTGGATATTCGTGATCAAAGCGCTCAACTGGTACGTCGAAGCAACATTGTGCACTTTCCACGGTACGACAATCGCCACATCAAACCATACAGCGCATTCCTCAGCGCCTTAGTGGAACTTAGATCGCATATACCCATCCAGAACTTGCCTGAGTTTGCGCCGCACTTGGAATTCTTCTATCGAAAATCTGGCGGCTGCATCGGCATTCTTAAAGACTGGCTCACAAAGTGTCTGATGGTGTCTCTAACGGAAGCCAAGCCGTTCGATTTAGACCTGCTCGAGAAGTGCGCACTGTCCAATCGTGAAATGATCACCATCATGGATGAGATCTTCGCGGGCGAAGAAAAGCTCACTGACGTTTCTGACGAGGAAATTGACTACTACCAGCAACATGGCAGCCGACTTCCTTCTGACGCCATTTCGTCGAAAAAGGTGGGCGACACACCAGTTAAGGCAAGCAGTTCGCGTCGAGTTGGCCAGCGTCTGCCAAAGCGCGACAGTACAGGAGGCAACCATGCTGGCACCTGACATGCCTTTTCTCGGCGGTGACGAGGTTGATCTGGACGCTTCGCGGACCACGCTCTTTAATATCGCGCCTGTCGTGGCGACGGGGGGTTCTCACGAGGGTCTACTCTCATACTTAATCGCATTGTCGGCTGCGCACAGTGTCAATACTCGAGACCTGTTTAAACACGTCATCGCGACGCCGGCTTCAGCGTTGCCGCCTGGCGTTCGACAGCCAGGTTTCAACAACGAATATGCCCTTACCGTTAATGGTATTGGACCGTACGCCGAATCTATCGCTACTCGCTTGAACTTGTTGACAGGGCGACGTGACCTTGAAAATCTAACCCTGCTCCCGCTTCGGTCGCTCTTTAGATTCAATGCGCCTGCGCTAATGAGTCCGACGCGCAAATGGTGCGCAACATGCTTATCAATCAAGAGCGGCGAACGTCGGTCGCATCTACCCTTGGCTTGGTCACTCGCGATGCACCAGGTTTGCGCCGTGCACCGGGTGCAACTCATTGATCGATGTCCTCACTGCAAGCGGTGCCAACCGTTCATACCAAGATTGCCAACGGTATGGATGTGCGCATACTGCAACGGCCATCTCGGCGCGAACATTGCCATGTCCCCTGACGCGGTGCCGAGTTCTACGGAAGAAGTGTGGGTCAGCAACGCACTGCTGGACCTGGTCGCATACAAGCACGGCAGTGGAGTCAACTTATTACCGCTGTTCTTAGCAAATTTGTCGGAACTTATTGCCGTGTCGGCGGGAGGCAATCGTGCGGAATTCTGCCGACAGACTGGGTTTAGAGTTGGTGCGCTAAAAGACTGGTTTGCTAAAACGCAGCATCCTACGCTACCGCAGTTTTTGCGCGTTTGTTTTGCGGCTGACGTTCTGCCAAGCGTAATTATTTCAGCGAACCCAGCGTTCAAAAACTCGATCGTCTTAAGGGATATGCGTCTTCGCTTGCTCAGTCGAAAGCTGCCGCCTCGACTCAGCGATTCCCAGCGCCGCGATGTCGATTTGGCTTTGAAGTCCGCAAGTACGGCGGCTGTTGCTGAGCCTTTGTCAAAGGTGTGCCGGCGATTGCAGCTTTCGCGTAACGCAGTGCGCTACTGGTTTCCGCAGCACTACGCCACTATCTGCAATCGCTGGAAACGGCACGAAAAACAGTGCGCGGAGGAACGCGCGCAATGCAGGCGGCAACAAATCGATCTGGCAGTTGATTCATTGGCCGAGGCAGGCATCATTCCGTCGCGATCCCGAGTGGAAAGAAAACTCAGTGTCAGTGGATATTCTCTTCGTGAGTGTGGCGCACGGGAACACTACAAAGCACGGGTGAAGTTCAGAAGTGGAACTTGATCTTGAGATGAACACAAGATCGGGACCCTAAGCTGGCCACCTTCGATTTGGAACCGGTATTGCGCTCGCTCGCCTGGGACGCAGATAGAAACTCCGTTAGAGAATCAAGCGGTTATGGATCGTCGCCTGAGGAGGGAACCATAAAGTGGACTTGTGTACAAGGGAACCATAAACGGTGTTTTTGGCACTTATTATGGTTCCAGCGACAGTTGGAGTCGAATGCAATGCTCGCCGACGCGCGCGCGAAGGGAGTCGAAGTCGATCAAGTCGTACAAAAGCAGCTATGGTCGAAAATCAACGCGCAGGATCATGCGAATCAAAAGCGCCTGTCTGAACTGGTCGATCAGCATGGCTGGCCGAAGCAATCCGTCGTCGGTAAATCCGCCGCGATGGCAGCGTTTCTCATTGTGCAGCATGCCATGGAGCTCGATTACCAACTGAAGTACCTTGACTCCATTCGGGAAGCTACGCGAATCGGCGACGCTTCAAAGGAAAATTTCGCGTTACTTGAAGATCGCGTCCTGTTGCGACAAGATAGGCCACAACGCTATGGCTCCCAGGTCGAAACGCAAGGTGGTGTCAGTCTTAGACCCACCGAAGATGAGGCCAATCTCAATGTCAGGCGTGCGGCAATGGGCATGGGACCAATCTGTGAATATTTGCAGCATTTCGTCAAAACCCACGGAAAGATTATCTATCCGCCCTGTGTGAAGAGTAGCGCCAGCGACAAGTAAACGGCGAAATAACCAGCACTGGCGCGCCTTTCAGGCAACAAATGGCTGAAAGCGCCCGTCAATGCTGGTGTTTGCAGAACTATTCTGCTGTTTGCGTGGCCACATTGCGCAACTTGATATGCAAATCGCGCAACTGCCTCTCCGGTACAACTGAAGGCGCATCGACCATCAAGTCCTGACCACGCTGCGTTTTCGGGAATGCGATCACATCGCGAATCGAATCCCACTTCGCGCACATGAGCGTCACCGAGCGATCAAGACCGAAGGCAATACCGCCCATCGGCGGCGCGCCGTATTCGAGCGCATCGAGTAGGAAACCGAACTTGGCGCGCTGATCAGCTTCGGAAATGCCGAGTGTCTTGAATTGCTTTTGCTGCAACACTGGCTGGTGAATACGCACCGAGCCGCCGCCCAGCTCCCAGCCGTTCATCGCCACGTCGTAGGCCTTGGCCAGCACTTTGGATGGGTCGGTGTCCATCAAGTCGATGTGCTCGTCCTTGGGCGCGGTGAACGGGTGATGCGCAGACACGTAGCGATTGTTTTCTTCGTCGAAATCGTAAGCGGGGAAATCCACCACCCACACCGGTTTGAATCCGGCTTCGGCAAATCCTTTGGCGTGGCCGATCTTCGAGCGCAGCGCACCCAGCGTGTCGTAGACGACTTTGGATTTGTCCGCGCAGAAGAAAATCAGGTCGCCGGTTTTTGCGCCACAAGCTTTGATGATTTTCCCCAACACTTCTTCGGAGAGAAACTTGACGATCGGCGATTGCAGACCTTCGGCATTGAGCTTGGTATCGTCGTTGACCTTGATGTACGCCAAGCCCTTGGCGCCGTAAATGGCAGCGAAGCCGGCGAGATCGTCGATCTCTTTGCGAGCGAACATGGCGTTGCCGCCCGGCACATTGAGTGCGGCTACGCGACCATTCTTCGCATTCGCCATATCGACGAATACCTTGAAGCCGGAGTCGCGAACGATGTCGGTCAATTCGGTGAGCACCAGCTTCACACGCAGGTCGGGTTTGTCTGAACCGTATTTGGCCATGGCATCTGCATAGGTGATGCGAGGGAAATCGGGCAGATCGACGCCGACGCCGGCTTTCCACATCGCCTTGACGAGGCCTTCCATGATGTCCTGGATTTCGCGCTCATTCAGGAACGACGTTTCGATATCGATCTGTGTGAATTCCGGCTGGCGATCCGCGCGCAAGTCTTCGTCACGGAAGCATTTGACGATCTGGTAGTAGCGATCAAAACCCGACACCATTAGCAGTTGCTTGAACAATTGTGGGCTTTGCGGCAGCGCGTAGAACTGGCCATCGTGCATGCGCGATGGCACTAGAAATTCACGTGCGCCTTCGGGCGTGGATTTGTATAGCACCGGTGTTTCGATATCGATAAAGCCCTGCTGATCCAGATATTGTCGCACCGCCATCGCGATGCGATAGCGCATGCGCAGATTCTTCTGCATGGTCTCGCGGCGCAAATCGATGTAGCGATACTTTAGGCGCACTTCCTCGTTGATATTTTCGTCATCGATCATGAACGGTGGCGTCAATGCCGCATTCAGAATTTCAACTTCCGAGGCCAGTACCTCGATTTCGCCACTCTTGAGATTGGTGTTGAGTGTGCCCTCGGGCCGCGTACGAACTTTGCCGACGACCTTGAGTACAAATTCGCTGCGCGTCTTGTCCGCCGTCTGAAACGCGTTTGGTGTGTCCGGATCGATGACGACTTGCACCAGGCCTTCGCGATCACGCAGATCGATGAAGATTACGCCGCCATGATCGCGGCGGCGATGTGCCCAGCCGAAAAGCGTGACTTGTTGCCCCAGGTATTGCTTGTCGATAAAGCCGCAGTAATTCGTTCTCACGATGGATTCCCGAAAGTTTTGTTGCGATGTTTGATTTGTCGTCATTTCGCGCCCGTCAATCGGACGAGCAAACCACCTTGTTTGAGCGGTTGGCGAGAAGCAGATTTCTCACCCGATAAGGCCAGGTTCGAAATGACAGCGAAGATTTTTGCGAGGCCGCAACCGGCAGAAGCGAACGCCGGCTACGGCTTCGGATTGGGGTCGGTGCCGGATGTTTTCATCTCGGCGCCATTTCTGTGGAGGGGGCGTGGAGGTTCCGCAACGCCCATGGAAATTATGTACTTCAAGGCCTCGTCCACACTCATTTCGAGCGGACGTACTTCGGATTTTTGCACCAACAGAAAAAAGCCGGCGGTGATGTTCGGCGTGGTCGGCACGAATACCGCGTAGTACTCAAAGCCCAGATGGTCGGTGACTTCGTGTTGTGGTTCGCCAGTGAGCAGTGCAACGGTCCAAGTGTCGTGCTGCGGATAGCGTACCAGCACCGCCTTGCGAAACGCCTTGCCCTCTGGGGAAAACAGCGTATCCGAAATCTGTTTTACGCCGCCATAGATCGAACGAACGATGGGAATACGTTGCAACACCAAATCCCACCAATACAAAAGCTTTTTGCCAAAAAAATTCGCCGCGATCACACCGGTTAGCAACACGATGCTGACGGTAAGAATGACACCCATCCCCGGAACGTGAAAGCCAAATAGTGCCTCGGTGCGGAAGCGTGCGGGCAACAACAACAGTGATTGATCCATCGTGTCGATAAGCAGCTTCAAGACCCAGCCGGTGATCACCAGCGGTATCCAGACCAACAGTCCTGCAATCAGATATTTGCGCACGCGCTTACTCTTGGGTGACTATTTTGCCGGCGTCGCGGGCGCAGCTGAGGGCGTGGTTGCCGCCGGCGTTGCAGCGGGCGCTACCGCTGGTGTTGGCGCCGCGCTGTCGGACTTCGAGTCGGCTTTCGCGTCAGGCTTCGCTTCCGTTTTGCTGTCGGCGCCGCCCTCTGGCGCGGCAGTTTCCGTCTTTGCGTCGGCGGCAGGCTTCTTGCCGTCGCGGAAATCGGTCACGTACCAGCCACTACCCTTCAATTGAAAACCGGGTGCCGTCAGTTGTTTGGCAAACGTTGCCGCACCGCACGCGGGACAAACCGTCAGTGGGTCGGCGCTGATTTTTTGCAATACATCCTTCGTGTGTCCACAGGACGAGCATTTATAGGCGTAGATAGGCATGGTTGACTTAAATGACAAAAAAGGGCGCAACGACACGCCTTGATGAACGCGTCGCATCGAGACTAAATTAATAACTTGTTATTTTAACACAAGGACTTAGCGGTCTTGTGCGGTGCCGCAATCGCTTTATTTGATGACAATCTTGTCGAGACCCGGCGCCGGGTCCGGGTAGCGCATATTGAGATCGCTCAGCGTACTGACGATCACCGAACACACATACAAGTCGCGCACCCAGTTGCGATCGGCTGGCACGATATGCCACGGAGCGTGCGGGCTCGATGTGGCGTTGATCGCTTGTTCGTAAACGCGCTGGTATTCGTCCCATTTTCCAAGTGCGACCAAGTCGCCGGGATTGAATTTCCAGTTCTTGGTTTTGTCATCCAGGCGATCCTGCAGCCGCTCCTTTTGCTCTTCCTTGGAGATGTGCAGGAAGAATTTGAGAACGATGGTGCCTTCTTCCACCAGCATCGCCTCGAAATCGTTGATCTGGCGGAAGCGCCGCTTGGCCGTGCGGTCATCAATCCAGCCTTCGACGCGGGTGATAAGCACGTCCTCATAGTGGCTGCGATTGAAAATCACCATCTCGCCCTTTACCGGGACGCGTTGATGCACACGCCACAGGTAATCGTGCTCCAACTCTTCTGGCGTTGGTGCCTTGAAGCTCGCCACATGCACGCCCATGGGGTTGACACCCGAAAACACTTTGCGAATCACGCCGTCCTTGCCACCGGTATCGGTCGCCTGCAGCACCACGAGCACCTTGTGCTTGTTCTCAGCGTAGAGCACCTCTTGCAATTCCACCAGCTGCGCATTGAGCTGCGCGAAGATCGCCACCGTCGCGGCTTTGTCGCCACTGAAATTGCAGGTGGACCTTGGGTCGATATCAGCGAGCTTGGTTTTTCCGGTCGCGACGATCGGGCGTATGGTTTTGACGTCGTCTGATTTCTTGGCCATGGCGGGCGTCCTGCGCATATGTGTGGGCTCGACTCACGGCATAATCTCACATCCCCTTTCTCAAGACGCATTTGAATCTTTCATGATCCGGTTCGGCATTGACCTCGGCGGCACCAAAATCGAATTGTTGGCACTCGACGAATCGGGTGAACGCCATCGCGAGCGAGTCGCTACGCCGCAAGAGAGCTATACAAAGACGTTGGATGCAATCGTTGCGCTGGTGAACAATGCAGAAACCAAGCTCGGAGAAACGGGCACGGTAGGCATCGCAACGCCGGGCGCGATTTCGCGCGCACCCGCAAAGAATGCCGGGCGCATCAAGAACGCAAACTCGACCTGCCTCAACGGCCAGCCACTGGTGGAAGATTTGCAAACGCTGCTTGACCGCGAAGTTCGTATCGAGAATGACGCCAACTGTTTTGCCTTGTCCGAAGCGACCGATGGTGCTGCTGCGGGTGCCGGCAATGTATTCGGCATTATTCTCGGCACGGGCACGGGCGGAGGCATTTGCATCAATGGCCACATCGTGACGGGCGCAAACGCCATCGGCGGCGAATGGGGACACAATCCACTACCGTGGCCCGAAGCCAACGAACTGCCTGGACATGCGTGCTATTGCGGACAGCGCGGGTGTATCGAAACCTGGCTCTCGGGACCTGGTGTCGCCAAACACTTTCTGGAAGATACGGGACGCGCATTGAGCATGCCGGAAATCGTCGCGAACGCGCCGCACGACGCCGAATGCGAAGCCACGCTGCTCGCTTATGAGAACCGCCTGGCACGAAGCCTCGCAACGATCATCAACATACTGGACCCAGAAGTGATCGTACTGGGCGGCGGATTGTCCAATGTGTCGCGATGGTACGCGGCAGCTCCAAAAATCTGGGGAGATTATATTTTGAGCGACCATGTTGCCACGCGTTTGGTGCCGCCAAAGTTCGGCGATTCCAGCGGGGTGCGGGGTGCGGCCTGGCTTTGGAATGCATAGTCATTACGAAATTTAAATTTAACCGGCAATCAAAATGAACCCCGCAAATTCCACACTTCCCACCAGCATGAAATACGTTTCTATCACCACGCCCGGTGCCGCCGAAAACATGCAGATCATGAGCGGCCCTCTGCCAACGTTCGGCGAAAACGATTTACTGATCAAGGTTGAATTCGCCGGCGTCAATCGTCCCGATGTCGCGCAGCGTTCCGGCAGCTACGCGCCGCCACCCGGTGCGTCACCCATCATGGGCCTGGAAGTATCGGGCACCATTGTTGCCACCGGTAACGCGGTGACTAACTGGAAAATCGGCGACGCTGTTTGTGCGCTGACGCCGGGTGGTGGATACGCCCAATATTGTGCGGCCCCCGCTGCGCACTGCCTGCCGGTTCCGAAGGGCTTGTCTATGCTTGAAGCCGCAGGCGTGCCGGAAAATTTCTTCACGGTGTGGGTCAACACTTTTGACACCTGCAAATTGAAGGCCGGTGAGTCGTTGCTGGTGCACGGTGGCTCGTCCGGCATCGGCCTCACTGCGATCCAGCTCGCCAAGGCTTTCGGCGCGACAGTATTCACAACTGTCGGTAATGACGAGAAAGCGGCGTTCTGCAAGAGCATCGGCGCGGACCACGTGTTCAATTACAAGACGCAGGAGTGGGCCAACGAGATTTTCGCGATTACGCAAAAGAAAGGCGTTAACGTGATTCTGGATATGGTCGGCGGTAGCTACATTGAAAAGAATCTGCGCTTGCTGGCGCTGGAAGGCCGCTACTGCTTCATCGCATTTCTGGATGGCGGCAAGGCAGAAATCGATTTCCGCCCATTGATGGTGAAGCGCCAAACCATCACCGGCTCGACACTGCGCGCACGTCCTGATGCGCAGAAAGCCGCCATTGCGGTGTCGCTGAAAGAAAAAGTCTGGCCACTACTTGAAGCGAAAAAAGTGAAGCCGGTGATTTTTAAGACTTTTGCCCTCGCTGAAATTGTCGAGGCGCACAAACTGATGGAATCGAGTGCGCATATCGGCAAGATCATGTTAGAGATGGTTTAGCCAAACATTATTGAGGCACGTCCGGAACGTTGGCTCATCGCAGCGGTAACAAGGATCGCCATTTTTATCGGAATAGAATGCAGCCATTGCTGCACTACCTATCATCGTCCCAAGGAGAGTCTGATGCGAACACGCTCAATGATGGTTCTGCTCATTGTCACCACGCTGGCGGGTTTGGCCGGTTGCGCCAACGTTGAGCCGGCACAGCGCGGAACGTTGGCCAGACCTGAGATGCAGTTCGACTTCGATGCTGCCAACGCGAAGATCAACGATCAGACTTACGCGAGCAAGGAAGCTGCCTCGGGTGGACGCGTCACTGGCGGCGGCGGCTGCGGCTGCACGTAAAGCACGGCTTGCATTTTTACGTGTGATGAAAAAGCCCGACACTGCCTTCGCCGCATTGATGTCAGCCGCAGCGATGTTGCCCATCATCGCGTTGCCCGTCAGTAGCCACGCACAATCTCTTGAGCCTGCAACGCCTACGGCTATTCTGCCGCCGGGCGCAACGATGGGCATGCGCGTGCTGTATTACAAGGAATCCGGCGGGCGAATGAAAGTGACTGAACCCGTGCTGTGGCTGAAGACCCCCGTCGCAGATGACTGGGAACTCTCGCTCAGCGGTACGCTCGACATCGTCAGCGGTGCCTCGCCGGAAATTGTCTCCAATCGCACCGGCAAGCCGGTGCAGATTCTCAGCGGCGCATCGGGTGCGATTACTGACAGGCGTACTGCGGGCGATGTCGCGATCAAGCGCAAATTCGGCGACCACACGTTCAGTGTCACGCGCTCGATGTCGAGTGAGGATGATTACACCTCCTATGCGGCGGGCGCGAACGCGACCTTCGATTTTAACGAGCGCAACACCACGCTGGCGCTGGGTGTTGGCAAGAGCAATGACCGCGTGCGCTCCACCATCGACGCCACGCTCAATGCGCACCGCGACACCCGCGACTATCTGCTCGGCGTCACGCAGATACTCGACCGCAATACGCTCATTCAGACCAATCTCACCCGCAGCATCGGAACAGGTTACTACAATGATCCTTACCGGCTCACGCAATCGCTGATTCGCAACGGTGCGTTTGCTTCGATCAACTTATTTCAGGACGTGCGGCCCGCATCGCGTGCGCAGTGGGCATGGCTCACACGCTTCAAGCGTGCACTGCCTGAGCAAAAGGCTGTCATTACTGCTGAGTATCGTTACTTCACCGACGACTGGGGAATTCGTGCGCACACGGTCTACGGCAGCTGGCTGCAAACCGTGAACGATATCTGGAAATGGGAGATAGGGTTGCGCTATTACAGCCAACGCCAGGCGAATTTTTATCGGCCGGAAATTCTCTCGCTGCCAGGGCCGGTCATCACCTCCAGCGATCAACGCCTCGCCAGCTTTGGCGCTCTCGAGCCTTCCGTAAAGGCCATCGTCCAACTGAGCGACGCGTTATCGCTCGATTGTGGTATCTCGCTCTATCGGCAACAGGGCAACTGGAAAATCGGCGGTGGGTCGCCATCGTTTCAGCCATTGCGGGCGGTTATGGTCAACACGGGGCTGGTGTATCGCTTCTGAAGCGCACTGTCGCATTGCCGCAGGTTAGTTGTCTGCACCATGCACAAGACCCGTGTTTCTTTCCGCGCCATGGCCTGCGACAACGTCATCGAGCTATATGCACCCACGGCGGCGCTGGCAGAAGAGGCGGCAAAGGCCGCCATGGGCGAAGTCAAGCGCATTGAGGCCAAGTACTCTCGCTATCTCGCCGATAGCGTCGTGTCGACCATCAACCGCGCAGCGGGAAAATCGCCCATCGATATCGATGCAGAGACGGCGCAGTTGCTTAGCTATGCGGATGTTTGTTATACGCAGAGCGACGGCTTGTTCGACATCACCTCGGGAATACTGCGACGCGCCTGGAACTTCAAAGCTGATCGACCGCCTTCGCACGCGAGCATTGCCCCGTTACTACCTCTCATCGGCTGGCAGCATGTGGTGCGGACACCGACGCAGGTCTCGCTATCGCTTGAAGGCATGGAAATCGACTTCGGTGGCTTCGGCAAGGAGTATGCGGCGGACCGGGCGGCCGCCGTGTTGCTTTCGTACGGGCTGCGCCACGCGTTTGTGAATCTGGGCGGCGACGTGGTGGTCACCGGGCCGCACGCCGATGGCCAACCGTGGCAGCTAGGCATCCGCCACCCGCGCCAAAACGATGGCGTTATTGCCACCCTGCCAATTTCGTCAGGCGCAATTGCCACCAGCGGCGACTACGAGCGTTATCTGGAATTCGAAGGCCAGCGCTATTCGCATATCCTCGACCCGCGAACCGGGGAATCGGTGCAAGGATTTCAAAGCGTGACTGCATTCGCACCGACGTGCCTGGTGGCAGGCAGCATCACGACGATTGCGATGTTGAAAGGCGAGGAGGCAGGTCGGAAGTGGCTGGTGGATAATGACTGCCGGTTTCTGGCGGTCGGCATGGCCGCGAGACTCTTTTCCAGCGAACGCGTTGACGGTGCTAACTTTGCTGCAGAGGAACGCGCTGTGATCAATCTGGCGACGTGAGTATCTGAGGTAAATCTTTGAAAAATATCTTCCGTGTTGTGCTGGTGCTGTTGGCAGGCATTTCTACATTTGTTTCTGCTATGAGCTTCTACTCCTCCCCGCCCCACCTGTATCTTGGTGGCAGTGTGGTGCGCTCGGACTGGGACGCATGGCAAGAGGCGATGAAGAAGTTCGATGGCAAGATCGACACCATCGTTTTTCACGACTCCGGTGGCGGAGATTCGTTTGCAGGCTGCAGGATCGGCGAGGACATTCGCACTCGCAAGTTCGGCACGGTTGTGCTCGGACGCTGTTCGTCTGCCTGCGCGAACATGTTTCTGGGCGGCGTGACGCGCCAATACGCCGAGCAGAAATCAAGAGTTCACACCGTGCTCGGCTACCACGGCGGCTATAGCAAAGTGACCAAGGAACTCAACCGCAGAAAGTCGCCCGACTATTTTTTGAAAATGACCGACGGCAAGATTAGCGAGGAATTCGTGGAGCGCTTTATCCGGCTGGAGGAGCAGTGGGAAAAAAGGGCGGGTGTTGATGCGCCGTCCAAGGGCGTTGTCACAACATGGGACACGCGCGACATCCCCACACCGTCGAGTGCGACTCGCGAGAAGATCACCGTTAAATCGTGGGATACGACAGCGAAACCGGCAAACCCTGGCATTGACGAGCTTGCTGGAGGATAAACAGCTGGGAAGACGCGTGGATGCTTGGCCTATATATTCTCGGCTGACATCATTTGTGAGAAATAAACCGTGGTCTCTCCCCCATGTCCCTCATGTCCCTCGATGATCTCGTTTGCGCTCGCTGGCAGCGGAACATTTATTGCGAGTTGTGCAAGCGAGCACGCCCACACAAATGCCGAGGTGATTCAGAAGTTCCTGGCGATCAATATTGCAATGGAGCCTTTGGATGCAGAGCGAAGCAAGGACGCGGGCGCGATGCGATTCACGTTCGACCGGCGGCGATGTTAAAAAGTGCGAGATGCCCTATTGGTGCGGCGTTTGGGGCGATTGTGTCTCAAACGGCAAGCTGGACGAGGGGTTGCTATTTGGCTGTGAATGTCGCTGAAATTCCGGCTTGGCAACCTATAGCGGCCACCTCATAGAAGTAGCCGGTGTCTGCCCCACGTTGTACGCATCCGCTGCGGATTGCTTTCGGATATGACTGATGCCTCTTGCGAAAATGCATTCAAAACAGCACAATGAATGCATCGAATGCATTTATATGAGGTGATACCGTGGCAATGTTGACCGTACGTAATCTGCCCGACGACGTGCACCGCGCGTTGCGGGTGCGCGCCGCCCAACATGGGCACAGCACGGAGGCTGAGGTGCGCGAGATTCTGGCAAGCGCGGTCAAGCCTGAGACACGCGTTCGCGTGGGTGAAGCGCTATCAGAATTGGGCCGGAAGATCGGCCTGACGAACGAGGATTTCGAGGGCCTTGGCCGGGCGAGGGACAAGACACCGGCGAAACCGTTGAGATTTGAATGATCATTCTGGATACCAACGTCATTTCCGAGGCGATGAAGCCTGAGCCACATCAGGCTGTGCGGGCTTGGCTGAATGATCAAACCGCCGAAACGCTATATCTGTCCAGTGTGACGCTCGCCGAGCTGCTGTTCGGTATCGCGGCGCTCCCGGCAGGCAAACGCAAGGACATGTTGTCGCAAGCCCTTGACGGTTTAATGCGGCTGTTCAGAGATCGGGTGTTGCCATTCGACACCGATGCAGCAAGGCGCTATGCCGAGCTGGCCGTGATGGCCAAGACTGGCGGGCGAGGATTCCCAACGCCTGATGGTTACATCGCTGCGATTGCAGCTTCGCGGGGCTTCATTGTGGCGTCACGCGACACGGCCCCCTTTGAGGCGGTCGGCGTTCGTGTCATCAATCCCTGGGGTCCATAGCGAGGCGCGAGTGGCATTCCCAATCGGTCGCAGTAGGTGCGCTTGATGCCTTAATGTTAGAACTGACCCCGTGACCTGTTGTGGGATACGCGCGACATCCCCACGCCACCAAGCGCGACTCGCGAAAAGATCACCGTTAAGTCGTGGGATACGAACCAGAAATCGCCAAACCCCAGCATTGACGAGCTTGCTGGGGGATAAATGGCTGGGGGAGCGCATGGATGCTTGTGCTCCATTCGGTCAATGGTGAATTATCGTTCAACGTACGTCGACGCGATTTCCAATTGGCCCCATTGACTGCGGATTTAAGGGTCTTCTACATCGTCAGAGTGGATGAAACCCCAGATGTGATGAGCTTTTCCAAAGTGGCTAGCGTGCCAATACATGGCATCGCCCAGCATTCCGAGAACGCGATAGTCGGTATTGATTTGAATTAGACCCGGCGGAGTGATTCCGATGATCTTTGAGGTTTTGTCTGCTTTCTCAAATATCGCCACCCCCTCTTTGCGCAAACTAAGGTAGTAGCGGCCGTACCCGCGCGTTTTTATGGCTTTCTTGGCTGTATGTAGGCCAAGCACAACATCTACCGTTGTAGAAAAAATATACTCAATCTCGCTCGCGAGCAAATCCGTGTTCAGTTTGTCAAAATCTTCCTTGACCACCCATTGCTTATCCGCTCTTTGATACACCTCAGGAGTTAGACGCCACGGATTCCAAAATGTCGTTGGATCAATGCCATCACTCAATAAATCTCCGTCAAGTTTGCTGTGATCGAGCACTATGAAACCCGTGGGATCGTGGACGTTTTTCTGAACGTATTCTTTGTTTCTCGCATAGGACGGGGCATCGCTATGCCCCTCCAGCATTCCCATTGGCTGGCCGTCCTTAAATTTCGCGATGTCATACTGCCACTCGATCTCCAGAAAAAGTGCTTTTCTACAAGCTATAGAGCAAGATGAGTGGTCCCCCTCATCGAGCGCGGCCTTAGCTTCCATTAGTGTAATTTTTGAGTCGCCGTCCTCAAGCAAATCAATTGCGCTGACGCTGGAGAAAACTACACCAAGCACTGAAAGCGAAACCTCCTCAAAAAACTCTCTAAGAGCAATTGAAAGGTAACCGGTAACCCACCGACGTTATTGCGTTACCGGCCGACGCCGTATAGATCGGAGCGCAGCGGATTCGCCGCAAACAGCTGCTTCCACCGCCGTGGTGTCAGTTCATCGACCTTCGACGCAGGATGTTGACCAACAC
>JBBQFL010000069.1:0-16145 GCA_038321965.1 Burkholderiales bacterium
TGCTCCCGGCAAATCACTATCTTGCCGTCGCCATCCACTACCTGTATCAGCACCGGCCAAAGTGGGGCAGGCAGGCCGCGGTAGGAAAGACCGTGGTGAGCACGCAGATGATTGATCGTGTGGTCACCAAGCTTGGACGCAAACTGGTTGAAGTACCGGTTGGCTTCAAGTGGTACGTCGACGGCCTGTATGACGGCTCGCTCGGCTTCGGCGGTGAAGAGAGCGCAGGTGCCACTTTCCTGCGCCTTGATGGCACGGTCTGGACGACAGACAAAGATGGAATCATCCCGGCGCTGCTCGCCGCGGAAATGACCGCGCAGATGGGTCGCGATCCGGGCGAGATCTATTGTGAGCTCGCGCGCGAGTTCGGCGAGTGTTTCTCCGACCGCGTGGAGGCGCCCGCGACGCCTGAACAAAAACGCATGCTGTCGGCACTTTCGCCGCAGAAGATATCGAGCAAGGAACTGGCCGGCGAAAAGATATTGAGCATACTTAGCCACGCCCCCGGCAATGGCGCGCCCATCGGTGGCGTGAAAGTGATCGCCGAGAATGGATGGTTCGCGGCGCGTCCGTCCGGCACGGAGAATATTTACAAAATCTATGTGGAGAGCTTTCACGGCGAACAGCATTTGCGCCGCATCGCGGTCGAAGCCCAGGCAATCGTCGATGCGGCTTTGGGCGCGAGTGCGCCAGCCACCGATAACGGGTGCAACGTCGATGAGCAACAAGTTGCGAGGCCGGGCGGCTAAAAGATGGATAAGAAGCGGCATTCAGCATGAATTCAGCGGGGAAAGGCATCCTGACGATCAATGGCGGCTCATCGAGCATCAAGTTCGCGTTATTCGCCGCAAATCGGTCGCTGCGCCTAAAGCTCAAGGGCCAGATTGAACGGATTGGAAAGCCCGATTCGGTGTTATCCGTACCGGGCGAAAATTTTACGCTACCAATCGCGGCCAAGGACTACATGACGGCCGCGGCCGCATTGATGGATTGGATTCAGGAACGTGAAATAGTCGGTGGCCTGATCGCGGTGGGGCATCGTATCGTTCACGGTGGCCCAAATTATCACAAACCGCAACGACTCACACTTGAACTGCTGGAGGAACTGCGGCGGCTTACCCCATTGGACCCCGCGCACCTGCCGCAGGAAATTTTGCTGACAGAAGCGTTTCATCGCCGCTTCCCGCATCTGCCGCAATTCGCTTGCTTCGATACCGCCTTTCATCACGATCTGCCCCGTGTGGCGCGGCTGTTGCCGATCCCACGGCGGTATGAGGCCGAGGGTGTCCGGCGCTATGGTTTTCACGGGCTTTCCTATGAGTTTTTGATGGGGGAATTGGTCCGCGCGGAGAGTGCCACCGCGGCCCGGGGCCGGATAATACTTGCGCACCTCGGCAACGGCGCGAGCCTTGCCGCGGTAAATGATGGCAAACCCATTGACACGAGCATGGGATTCACCCCCGCAGCAGGCGTGCCCATGGGTACGCGCTCCGGCGACCTCGATCCCGGTCTCGTCGGGTATCTTGCGCGAACCGAGGGCATGGATGCGCAGCGGTTCAATGAGATGGTGAATTTCAAGTCCGGTTTGCTGGGAGTCTCCGAAACAAGCGCCGACATGCGCGATTTGCTGCAACGCGAGGCTGGCGACCCACGGGCGGCGGATGCGGTCGCGTTGTTTTGCTATCAGGTCAAGAAATGGATCGGCGCATTCACGGCCGCGCTGGGCGGGCTGGACACGCTGGTTTTTGCGGGAGGCATCGGCGAAAAAGCCCCCGCCGTTCGCGCGAGGATTTGCGCCGGGCTCGGCTTTCTCGGTATCGAACTCGACAATCCGCGAAATGAGCAGAATGCGGAACTGATCTCGACGGATGCCGCACGCGTCAAGGTTCGTGTCATGCGCACGAACGAAGAACTGGTGATTGCGCGCTCGGTTTGCCGCATCCTCGGCGTCGGCGCGAAGCAATCGCCGATCAAACCACGAACCGGAAAGAAGAAATGAAGACACTCACTCCGGAATTGCTGAACAAGATGGACGCATATTGGCGTGCAGCGAACTACCTTTCGGTCGGACAGATGTATCTCCGCGACAATCCCCTGCTGAAGCAGCCGCTAAAACTGGAGCATGTGAAGCGCATGCTGCTTGGACATTGGGGCACGACACCGGGGCAGAACTTCATCTACGCGCACCTGAATCGAATCATCAAGAAATATGATCTCGATATGTTTTATATCTCCGGGCCCGGACATGGTGGACCGGCGGTTGTTGCCAATACTTACCTCGAGGGAACCTACAGCGAGGTTTACCCGGACATTAGCCAGGATGAGGCAGGGCTCAAAAAACTCTTTACCCAATTTTCATTTCCGGGCGGCATTCCCAGCCATGCTTCGCCGGAATGTCCAGGATCGATCCACGAGGGTGGCGAGCTGGGCTATTCGCTCAGCCATGCATTTGGGGCGGTGTTCGACAATCCCGATCTCATCGTCGCCTGCGTCGTCGGCGATGGCGAGGCTGAAACCGGACCGCTGGCCACGGCGTGGCATTCCAACAAGTTTCTCGATCCGGCCACCGACGGAGCGGTGCTGCCGATTCTGCATCTGAACGGCTACAAGATCGCCAACCCGGCCATCCTCGCGCGCATTAGCCGCGAGGAACTCGAACAGTTGTTCCGTGGCTACGGTTGGACACCTTACTTCGTCGAGGGACATGAGCCCGCACTGATGCATGCAGCGATGGCTACGACGCTCGACGTGGCGGTAGAACAAATCAAACAAATCCAACAACGCGCTCGCACCAATGGTGACATCACCCGCCCGCGCTGGCCGATGATTGTCCTCAATTCACCCAAGGGCTGGACGGGACCGAAGATGGTCGATGGCCGGCAGATTGAAGGCGCCTTCCGTTCACACCAGGTGCCGCTTTCCGACCCGGCCGCCCATCCCGAACACCTCACGCTGCTGGAAGTCTGGCTCAAGAGCTATCGGCCGGAAGAACTCTTCGATGAGCAGGGCCGACTGAAATCAGAACTGGCCGAACTGGCACCCCTGGGCGAACGGCGCATGGGCGCGAATCCCCACGCCAACGGCGGCATGCTGCTGCGCGATCTGCGGATGCCGGATTTCCGCGACTACGCGGTCAACGTCCCCTCGCCGGGGGTGCGCGGCGTCGGCGATACACGCGTGCTCGGGCCGTTCCTGCGCGATGTGGCGAAGCTGAACTTTGAGCAGCGGAATTTCCGGGTGTTTGGCCCCGACGAGACGCTTTCGAACGGCCTGGAAGCCCTGTTTGAAGTAACCAACCGCCGATGGCAGGCCGCGACCGCGCCCAACGACGAGTTTCTCGCACCCACCGGACGCGTGATGGAAATGCTCAGCGAGCACCAATGCGAGGGCTGGCTGGAGGGCTACCTGCTCACCGGGCGGCATGGGCTCTTCAATTGCTACGAGGCGTTCATCCACATCGTCGATTCGATGTTCAACCAGCACGCCAAGTGGCTGAAGGTCGCCTCGCAACTACCGTGGCGGCGCAAGATCGCCTCGCTGAATTACCTGCTGGCCTCGCATGTCTGGCGCCAGGATCACAACGGCTTTACCCATCAGGATCCCGGTTTCATCGACATCGTCATGAACAAAAAGGCCGGGATTGTGCGCGTGTACCTTCCCCCGGATGGAAACTGCCTGCTGTCAGTGATGGATCACTGCCTCCGCAGCCGTCAATATGTCAATGTGGTGATCGCCGGCAAACACCCCGCGCCGCAATGGCTGGGGATGGACGCCGCCGCCGCGCATTGCGCCGCAGGCATCGGTATCTGGCAATGGGCCGGCAACGATGGTGACGCCGAGCCGGACATTGTCATGGCTTGTGCCGGCGATGTGCCGACACTGGTGACGCTTGCCGCCGTATCCATCCTGCGACGGCATCTGCCCGATCTGAGAATTCGCGTAATCAACGTTGTCGATCTCATGAAACTACAGCCGGACACTGAACACCCGCACGGCTTGAGCGACAGGGATTTCGACTCGATCTTTACCCGAGACCAACCGACCATCTTCGCATTCCACGGCTACCCGGGGCTGATTCACCGCCTGACTTATCGGCGGCGAAACCACAAGAACCTGCACGTTCACGGTTACGAGGAAGAAGGCACGATCACCACCGCCTTCGACATGACCGTGCTCAATGGACTGGATCGCTTCCATCTCGCGATGAACGCCATGGATCGTTTACCGCAGACCGGCGAAAGTGACAAACGGCGCGACATTCTTAAACAGCAACTCCAGGACAAGCTCATCGAGCACAAGCAGTACATCGGCATACACGGCCAGGATTTGCCTGAAATCCGCAACTGGACATGGAGTAATCCCGCATGAATGCGCAAGCACTGACTGAAACCGCGAGGAAGCTGGTCGCCGACGACAAGGGCGTGCTGGCGATGGATGAAAGTAACGCAACCTGCAACCAACGATTTGCCGGGTTGGGCATTCCCCAGTCCGAAGAGGCGCGGCGGGCTTGGCGAGAATTGATTGTTACCACACCCGGTCTCGGTGAATCGATCAGTGGCGTGATCCTCTACGACGAGACGATCCGCCAGCAGAAAAAGGATGGCACTCCCTTCGTTGCCGTGATCACAGATGCGGGCATCATTCCCGGCATCAAAGTCGACACCGGAGCAAAGGACTTGGCTGGCCATCCGGGAGAGAAAGTAACCGAAGGCCTTGACGGATTGCGCGACCGCCTGGCTGAATATTTTCAAATGGGTGCCCGCTTCGTTAAATGGCGCGCGGTGATTACAGTGGGGAACGGCGCCCCAGGCATGCCGAGCCGGGGCTGCATCGAGGCCAATGCCCATGCGTTGGCTCGCTATGCTGCGTTGAGCCAGGAAGCCGGACTGGTTCCGGTGGTCGAGCCGGAAGTGCTCATGGATGGCGACCATACTCTGGAGCGTTGTCGCGAGGTGACGGAGGAAGTGCTGCGAACTGTATTCAAGGAGCTTCACAACCAACGGGTAATGCTGGAAGGGCTGATCCTGAAACCCAACATGGTACTCCCGGGATTGGCCTGCCCCGAACAAGCAACGGTGGACGAGGTGGCTGAAGCCACGGTCGAGTGTCTCTTGCGAGCTGTGCCAGCTGCCGTGCCGGGAATTGCGTTCTTGTCCGGAGGTCAACCTGGTGAATTAGCCTCGGCGCGTTTGAATGCCATGAATCTCAGGTTCAAGTCGCGGGCACCTTGGGCGTTGGCGTTTTCGTTTGCCCGTGCCATTCAGCAGCCGGCACTGGAGATTTGGCATGGGGAGGAGGCGAACCGCCTGTCTGCACAGCAAGCGCTGTATCGCCGAGCCAGTTGCAACCGGGCGGCGCGCCGTGGCGAATACGCTGCCACAATGGAAAGGCCTTGAGCAGAAGGAAACTGACCATCGCCGCTCAAAGCAGACGCTGGTCGACTGTAAGCGGCACCGTGCCAACGGCGAGGTCGAGTTATATCGCGCCACCAAGCCGAGTTGCTGGCGCTGACGGATCAAATCTGATGTAGACATAAATAATGGTGCTCAATACTGCGGCAAAGAAACACCAGACGGAGAACAGTGCGACACTGAAAATCCAATTGGCGAGTACGAACAGAAATAGCGCGAGCACCCCGAACAACCTGACCGTGGCGACACTCGAAAAGAAACAACTGACGCATGTCGCGGCCACATACAGCAACATCACTGGTATTTTGTAGAAGTGTGGCGAGACGTACACAACATTCGTCGCCATCACCGCCGTCACTGGGTATTCGACAATCATATAGAGCAGATACAGTCCAACGAAAAGCCCGACGGCCTGGAACCCCCAGATGACCCTGCGGCGCCATAACGCGCTTTCGAGCAGGCCAATCGAGAACGGTACGAACATCGGCCATAGAACGTGCGAGAAGATCGAGAAAAGATAAGTCATGGCCACGTTAAGTTGCGGCGCGTCATAGCTAAACGATAACCACAGCACCCCCTCGACGATTTGCTGTATCCCGAATAGCAACGGGATCGCTGCAAACGGGATCGCGACCATCCGCCGAGTCGCGCGCAAGGTCGCCACCCCCAGACCTGTCAGGGCAGTGCCGGCTATGAAACTTGCGGTCGCAGAAAAGCACATGACGTGGATACTCCGATGATTGAGCGCATTGAAAATCGCCTGCCGCGCTCGCGAATCTGCAAGCGCTCAATCGGGTAGGCCGAACATTTTGCTGATTCCCCGTGCTCTCTTTGGGCGATCGGCCGCAAGATCATTGGTAGCCGAATTCGCGCACTCATAACCAGCCATTTTTGAACCCTGCCCGCCGCAGTCCGCTCACAATGTAGGGACACGCGCGCATCATCCGCCACAAAAAATCCGATCGATAGTTTTCGCACATCAGGATCACCGGGCCAAGATTGATCCCAAAGTGATACGCCGACGTCCAGCCGGCACCGGAGTCGCCCTCGCCCTCCTTTGGAAAACTTAAATTGAAGCTGCATCTGAAACAATATTCACCGGTAACTTGCGGATAGGCGTCCTGAAAATTCTTGAGTGCTGGCAACACGAGCTCCGGCGCAAATGGCAGCGACGCCACCACCGCCCACGGCGCAATGGTGCCGTCGTCAGGTCCATAGGGTGCGCCTCGGGCGACATAATCGAAAAACGTGCGCTCAATGCCGTTGACTCGGCGCGTCTCCCAGCCTGGCCCATCACTCGCCGTCAGCCCCCAGAAGTTTTCGCCGTAGCCCGCAAAATCGAGTGGGTTTCGAATCGCGTATTCCCGCTGTACGCAGGTCGCACGGCGACTGTTTTCAAAATAGTCGATGCCCTTGTCGCGCGCGAGGGCATCCTGTATCCCACGGAAATCTACCCAGATGTGCGAGTACTGATGGACGAAGAGCGGTCCACCGTAGAAGAACTCATAGCCGTAGATCTCTTTCCATTGGTAGGTCGAAGCCCAGGCCGCGTAGCTTTCCGGCGGCAACGGAAACGTCGGCGAGCCTAGGCCGAGTATGTAGAGAAGCAAAGCCTCGTCGTAGCCTTCCCAGCGGTATGGAAGAAAACCCCCTTCAGGCGTCCATCCATGAGTGACGGTCGCCCCACCGTTGCACGCCCATCGCCAATCGACACGCCGATAGTTTGTGTCGGCCAATGTCCGAATCTCCTGCTCGTCCTCATTGTCGCGATCAAAATACGCTGCGGCGGCAAGCATGCCAGCGAGTAGGAAAGTGGTATCGATGGTGGACAATTCGCAGCGGCCCGCACGCTGGCCTGTAGCCATGTCGAGAAAGTGGAAATAGAAACCCTTGTACCCCGTCGCGTCGGGCGCCGTTCCCTGTGGACTGCGCGAAAAAAACCGCATCACCGTGAGCACGCGCAGGGTCGCTTCGGCGCGGGTCATCCAGCCGCGTTCGACACCAACTGGGTAAGCCGCTAGCGCGAAGCCCACGGACGCGATGCTCGCGGGAGATCCCGGCTGCGATTTGTCCGCGACGAGTCCCGTAACGGGATGGCTCTCATGCAGGAAATATTCGAAGCTGTGGCGTTGCAGTGCGTCCAGTCTCGCCTCGCCAAAGTCCTGCAAGATTGCGTGTTGCAGCTGCATCATCCTAGAAACCTCAGTTGGACGGGCGTTCTCGAAGAAGTTCCAATGACTTGGGAAATGTGTGACCGGATCAATACGCACGCTCACAGGGGCAGTTTTTGTACGACAGGTAATTGCCTCGGCTATTCAACTACCGACAATCACACGAGAGAGCTCATTTGCTCAAAGCCCTGCCAGTGGGCCAGACGCCCACGGCAGGAATGTTGCCTTCTCGGGCAGGACTTCGGCTTCGCTGCCCCGTATCAGCAGCACCGGCACCGTCGCGGTGCGGACGATTTGTTCAGCATCACTCCCCAGTAGCACCCGTCCTACACCTCGACGGCCATGGGTGCCGAGCACAATCAAATCTGCACCCCATTCCTTCACTTGTTTGACCACGATTTCACACAAGCGAGCGCCTAAGGTATCCAGTAGGACGGTGTCCACGGCTATGCCCTGCTTTTCGACTTGGACCCGCGCTTTTTCTAGAATACTGGTGCCGGCTTCCTTCAGAGAAGCAAGCATGTCCACCGCCAGGGAACCGTATCCCTCAGTGCTCATCACGTAAGGCATCTCGTGGATCAGATGCAACAGTCGCACTCGTGCTCCCGTGAGCTTGGCCAGTTTGATCGCTTCCGCGAGTCCCGCATTCGAAGTCGGACTGCCATCTACCGGTACCAAAATTCGTTCGTACATATATATTCTTCTCGTATGTAGGCCAAAACAAAAAAGACTTCGATAACCAAACGCCAGCTTAATCTGTCATAAATGGAAACTACGCGTGTTATGCAGTGTGTGTCTGTGCGCTCCCCCACTCAGTACATTTGGATGCCTGTGTGGTGCCGCACAGACAGCTTCGGCGATCAGGCTCACGATAGTGTCGCGCAGGCCAGCACCACGTTGACACCACATCTACGAAGGAAATTGCCATGAATGACCGCACTCGTCTTATCCCGAACAAATCTGCGAAACCAGAACCAAACCCGAAAGGCACACCGGCCCCGAGGGCGAAGCCAGACCCGCACGCCGGGCACGATATGAGTAAACCAATGGTTCCGCCAAAGCCAGCTAACCCACCAAAAGGTGCCAACAAGAACTAGCTGCGGCTGGGGGACGCCTTCGCCGCTCGATACAGCGACAGAATCCCGACATCGGTACTTATGCGACTCAGTTCGTCAGGTGTGAGGCTTCTCGCCGACTGTATTGCGCAGGGGCGCATCAATTCGCCCGTGCCGCCATGCAACATGCTCGTAGACGCAACTCCAATATAGTCCGATGCCAAACCCAAACAGTAGCTCTTCAGTCGGTAGGCCCATCGGACGCCAGGGCAGTAATTCCGGGAGATTCCAAACCGCCTCAATATAATCTGGCCAGATCCAGCGCAACCCAAGCAGAAATAATAAATACAGCGCGAGGAAAATCACGCCGCCCCACAAGCTGTTGCGCAACAAGTCGGGGCGACACAACACCGCCGCCAGCGAACCAGCGAACAATGCCAGGATAGCCGGGTAGATTGGGTTCCACGGCAAAAACACCAGCAGAAAGAAAATCGGAAACGGAACGGCCAATGCCCAAAGATGCCAGCGGTGTCTGCCCACGCGTCGCAAGGCGTGATCCATGATCGTATCCGGTGACGCCGTGATCACGCGATAGCTCACAGCGGCGATGCCGCCGATCGCAAAACAAAAAATCAGACTCTCGATATCGAATCCAGTGCGTTGCGCCAAATTAAACAGCGTGGGTGGATTCCAGTATGCCGGTACAAAAAAAGGTTCGGTCAGGCCGAAAGCGGCGGTTGCAAGACTTGTTCGAATCATCAGGCGTCGCACCGCGGGCGCGAAAACATAAAGAATCATCCATGGCAGCAAGAATGCACTAGCCCATAGTAGCCAGACGTACGTGAAATCAGTGGGTGCAGCGCTCATGGGTCAATCCGATTGGCTGCTAGAGCAACACTGGCTTGTCTGACAATTCATTCTGGCCATTGCCGTGAGTGGGGAAGTGCTCGGCCAAATGCTGTGCAATTGCCTGGATACCTTTGACTACCCCGTCTTTGAAATTTGCCTGCTTGAAGTTTGCCTCCATTACACGGCATATCTTCTCCCATTCATTTGAATCCACCCTCTCGTGAATGCCGCGATCAGCAACAATCTCAACATTGCGGTCGGCGAGTAGCAAATATATCAACACGCCGTTGTTGTGTTCGGTGTCCCACACCCGCAATTGCGAAAACACTTCTATGGCGCGTTCTCTTGCCAATTGTCCCTCAAACAGCGGGGCGCTGTGCAACGCGCCTTCTACCGCAAAACGAATTTCGCCGATGTGCGTGGACTCGCTGGCTTTTATCGCCGTCTCAATCGCGTTCAAGGTCTGATGGGGGAAAGCCTTATTCACCTGCCAGTGGGTGACTGTTAGGTGCTTTGCGATGCGCTTGATGTTCATTGCTACCACCTCCCGGTCGCGCCGCCGCCGCCAAAGCCGCCACCGCCTCCACTGAATCCGCCGCCGCCAAATCCCCCTGCCCCGAAACCGCCACGATGGCCGCCGACACCGGGGCCAACCATTCCTCCACGCATCAGTGTGAAAAACAGCGCTATTAAGCCCGCGAAAAATGCAATGAAGGCCGTGCCAACAACGAACCAGGCCAAGACTGCCACCACGCCACCGGTCACGATCGAGCCCGGAAATCTGCCCAACACAGAGCGAAGCACGCCGCCCAACACGAGTGCCAGAATGAAAATGACCGGAATAAACTGCTGAATATTGGCACTGTCGATGCCGCGCTTTGCTGCGGGCATCGGCAAGGATTCGCCGTCGATCACGCGGATGATCTGGCCGATGCCGGCTGTAAGCCCGCCGTAGAAGTCGCCTTCAGAAAAGCGTGGCGTAATGATCTCGCTGATGATGCGCTTGCTGGTGGCGTCATTGAGTGCTCCTTCTAGGCCGTAACCGACCTCGATGCGCATTGCACGATCGCTTTTGGCCACAACCAGAACCGCGCCATCGTCCACTTTCTTGCGCCCCAGCTTCCACAGCTCGGCGACGCGCAAGGAATACTGCTCGATCGTTTCCGGTGCAGTGGTGGGAACGATGAGGAGCGCGAGCTGACTGCCTCTCCTGGCTTCAAACGCTTGCAGAGTTTGTTCCAGTGCGGCCTTTTGTTCGACAGTGAGTATTGCGGTCTGGTCGGTGACGCGTCCTGTCAAGGCAGGAACCGGGACCTGCGCGCCCGAGACGAAAACCTGGCAAAACGCGATGGCAACGAATGCCGCTCTTGCGACATGGATCAGCTTCATTTAGTTGTTCCTTTTGCGTCGCTCTGGGACTGGCCGGGCGCGGAACCAAATTCCACTTTGGACGGCTTCGCGATCTCTTTTTCGTTTTCCGCCGTGAAGTTTGGCTTCACTTTGTAGCCAAACGCCATTGTCGTGAGATTCGTGGGGAAGAGTCCGGTCGTCATGGTCTATTGCTCCTAGGTTGGTGTCGATTCCGTACAGCTGCGGCGAGTCGCAATGACCAGACGTACTGGCGTGTGGGAAATCATGGCGCACCGATTGCAGGCAACGCAGCAGCGTCGGCCCACCAGGCAGGTCGACAAAGCAGCAGGATCAGCGTCAACAGCAGCGGTAGCGTGAGCCACGCGAAACTGAGCTGAGCCACTGCACCGAACAGCCAGCCACCGGCCACTGAGCCGAGCGTCTGCCCGAATCCCGCCGCCGCCGCTAGGCTGCCCATGGTTATGCCGAGACTTTCCTTCGCCGCACCGGCGGCGAGAAATGCGATCACCGGAAGCACCAATCCCGTTCCTGCGGACGTGAGGCTGACGCCGATGTACATCCACTCGTTCGACTGGTGAAGTGCCAGCATCGCCAAACCCAACGTGGCAATCACCGAACCGGTGCCGATGATGATTCGGGCCGGAAATTTGTCCAGCAATGATGTGAAAAACAGCAGTGCGTTGACCGCCAGCATCACCAGGCTGCATTCGGCGAACATATACGCGACTTGCTGGGTGGTGAGATTGCTGTGTTGACCACCTTGCAGCACGATGCCAAGTTCGAAGCCGGACAGCACAAACATGACGGCCACGCTGAGCCACCATAGGGGCACGATACCGGTGCGGTCTCGCAAGGCGTTTTTCGATTCGCCTGAGTTCGCGGCAATTTCGTGCGCGGGCAACGTTAGTGCCAGGCCCAGCATCATGGCAGCGCCCAACGCGGCGGAAAGCACGATAACGATGCGTGCAGAAAGGGGCGCCAGCATCGCGCCGCTCGCCATCAATGCCGCTACATTGTCTGCGACCGCAATCAGTCCGGGCCCGAATAGAAAACCAAGCAGTGATGCTGCGCCCAGCCAGGCAAATCGCCGCGCGCGCCGCGCCGTTGGCGTGTGGGCAGCAACCAAGGCGGGCACAACCGGCACGACGGCGGCGACGAATACGCCGGCAGCGGCACGCAATCCGTAGATGGCCCACAAACCGTCCATCGGTACAAGTAATAGCAGCAGGCTTGCGACGTAACCGATCAACCCGATGATCAAGATGCGCGGGCGGCCGAGACGATCCGAAATCCATCCCCATATTGGTGCCGCGACCAGTACGCCGGCCGTGTACGCCCCGCTCAGGAATCCCACATGGCGCGCGATTTCGCTTGCGCTCGATTCGGGCATCTGTTGCAACAGCCATACTGGCAGCAGCGGCATCAGCGCACCATACCCAGCAGACACCACGAATACCGCCGCCGCCAGAAAGAACAATTGCATCAAGCGAAGATCGTCTGGTTCGCGAGCCGTACCGTTAATAGCATGTAGGCAACGAGCCCGAGTACCCGACACCGCTCGCTGGTGTGGGGTCTTTCGTGCATCCTGGCCGTCATATACGGTCAGTTTCATTCTCGACCGTAGATAGTCGTAAAGAGTTGCTCTTGACCGGCGTCTCGCTGCAATCGCCATTGTTCCAGGGCTGAGGCGATGGCCTTTCCCGCCGCCGCTTCATTGCGGCGCCAAGGGTTGTCGTCGGGTGCCACTTGGCGTGTGGCGCGGGCGAAAGACGCAGCAAGGGTAACGAAGGCCATGGCTGGCGTGACCTGTGGCGAGAACAGATAGCGCCGCATGCGCATCGGATGCATCCACTTTTGTGTGAACGCAGAGACCGGGTTAGCCGTCGACTTGATCCACGGGCTGACCCATGAGCGATATGCCAATTCATTGCACTCTGAAACAGCGGCCACTTTTTCGAATGCCTTGCGGGGATAGTCGAATTTCAGGTCCTCGACGCGGCGCGGCTCGAACCAAACCTTGTGTCTGGCTGGGTCGGCACTTATTTTGCCCCGCTTCTTGCCGCGTCGCACTGTGCTGACGGCTGGCTCGCCAATCTTCATCTCGTAGAGTCCGGGCGCAAGGTCTTTGTAGATCTCGATATTTTCCAGGATGGCGCGGTGCTCGTGCTGGGCAACGGTGGCAGAAACGAAAATCCCAAGGTGCCCCACATGCGGATTCAGGAGATAGACAATGCGCTGACCGGCGGCCTTCAGCGCCGCTGTTGTCGGGTAGATAGCGGGGAGCCAAGCTAGCGCCTGGTGCGGTGGCGTAATGTTGTCGCCGCTGGACGCAAAAATGACCATCGGATTGCGGATACGCTTCAGGTCGACAACGCATGCCGGGTGCGATGCAAATTTGCAGGGCTCAAGTTGCACTTGGCCTTGTTCGAGCCGATTGCCGATGAACAGATTCTCCACAGTCGCCAGAATCTCTTCACGGCTAAGAAAGAAGTAGCTGGACCACCAGCGTTCGAATTCGAGGAAACGTTCGCGTTCTGTATCGACATTTGCATACAGGTTGTAGTTTTTCTGCCACCAGGTGTTGGCTGGATTCAGGCTCTCAAAGTTTTGCACCAGCCAGGCGCCGTCGAGTCGCCCATTTCCCATGTCGGCCATCAGGTGAGTCATCCACTCGCCGCCTAGCAGGCCACCGGCTAGCCGTGTCGGGTTTACGTCCTCCGCGCCTGCCCAGTACGACAGCGGCGAGCCGTTGAGAACGGCGGGGCCATCGAGCCCTGCGCAGTCGGCTGCCAGTAGCGCAACTCCCCAGCCACCCTGGCAGTTGCCATATAGCACCGGCGCCGCGCTGTGGCGCTTGGCGATTTCTTCGGCAAAGACCCGCAGCGCATGGATTACATCGGCCAGCGTCTGACCGGGGCAAGGCTCGGGAAAGAAGACCGCGAAATAGGTTGGATGACCCAGATGCAGTGCGACACCCACTTCTGAGTCGTGCTTGAAACCGCCTATGCCGGGGCCGTGACCCGCTCGCGGGTCGATTACCAGCACCGGTCGCAGATCTTGCCGTTCAAAATTGCTGGCATGAGTCGGGCCGCAACGCGTGATGCGCAGCATCGCATAATTCACCGGCCGATCAAACAATCGCGCATCAAGCACCAACTCGTGGTCGAAATCGAGTAACGGTGGTTGCCCGGCACGCTCGTGCGCCAACATGTTGTCGCCACGCTCGCGCAAAACGTCCAGAAACAGGACACTACGCTGCCATGTGTCCAGCAAATATTCACCTAGCGGATTCGGCGCTACCGTCTTGCTCTCGGCTACGTCCGGCGCCAAGGCGGCAATGGTCGAGGAGTTTGGCCGGGTAGCCGATAGACGCGGCTTGCTGCGACCAGCTTTCGCAATCGTGTGCAAAGATGTTTTCTTGGTCATGGTGGCCATATCAGCTATTGCTAGTTTCCGAATCGATAGCCGACGGCCTGACGAAATCTCCGGCGTCTGAGGGCATGGCGGTGTAATTCAGCGACTTGCTCATGTCGGCACTCACGCAGGAGCTGTCACGGCGACCAGCGGTACATTTTTTGCTGGCGCGCTCTTGATGCCAGCAAGCTTGGTGCGCTTCAACAACAGCGCGTTAATCGCCACGACGGCCGAGCTGCCGGACATCGACAGCGCCGCGATCTCTGGCGACAGCGTGAACGGATAGAGCACACCTGCGGCCAGTGGGAACGCGATTACGTTGTAGCCAACCGCCCACCAAAGGTTCTGATGCATCTTGCGTAACGTGGCCTTCGACAGCTCGATGGCGCTGACGATGTCGTAGGGGTCGCTCTTCATCAGCACCACATCCGCACTGTCCATCGCGACGTCGGTGCCGGCGCCGATGGCAAAGCCCACATTGGCCTGAGTCAGAGCGGGAGCATCGTTGACGCCATCGCCCACCATGCCGACTTTTTTACCCGAGGCCTGCAGCTCCTTGATCTTGGCGGCCTTCTGGCCGGGCAACACATCGGACAGCACGCTGGTGATACCCAGGTCTGCCGCAATACGCTTGGCTGTGCCAGCGTTGTCGCCGGTGAGCATCACCACCTCGATGCCGCGCTCGCGCAACTTGGCGACCGCAGCCTTGGCGGTGGGTCGAATGGCGTCGGCAATTGCGATGAGTCCGATCACCTTGCCGTTTTGCGCCACATGGACCACCGTGCGGCCTTCGCCTTGCAGACGCGCAGCGTCAGCTTCCAACGGTCCGAGCGCGAGCTTCTGGGTATCCATCAGCAGGCGGTTGCCGAGGAAGACGGTGCCGGCAGTGGTTTGTGCCTGTGCGCCCTGGCCGTCGATGCTCTTGAAGCCTGTCGGAGCGACGACCTTCAATTTTGAAGCGCGCCGCAAGACAGCTTGCGCCAACGGGTGGGCCGACCCCTGTTCAACGGCAGCAGCTGCGAGCAGCAGCACATCTTCAGTGATGCCTTCGGCCATCACCATGTCTACCACCTCCGGCTTGCCGACAGTGAGCGTGCCGGTCTTGTCGAAGACGATAACATTGAGCTTGGTGGCGTCTTCCAGCGCCGAGGCGTTCTTGAACAGGATGCCGTTTGCCGCGCCCAAGCCGGTGCCCACCATCACCGCCATCGGCGTGGCCAGGCCCAGCGCATCGGGACAGGCAATGACGAAGACGGTAATGGTCAGTGTCACCGCGAACAGCAGCGGCTCGCCGATCCACCAGAACCACACCGCGAAGGTCGCCAGCCCAACGGCAATCGCGGCGACCACCAGCCACTGCGCCGCCTTGTCGGCCAGCAATTGCGCAGGTGCCTTGGAATTCTGAGCCTCCTGCACCAGCTTGACGATTTGAGCCAAGGCCGTGTCGGCGCCGACCTTGGTGGCCTTGTAGCGGAAGGTGCCGCTAGTGTTGATGGTGGCGCCGGCAACTTTGGCTCCGGGTCCCTTCTGCACCGGCATCGACTCGCCGGTGAGCATCGATTCGTCGACCAGTGAATCGCCCGACTCGACGGTACCGTCCACCGGGATCTTGTTGCCGGGGCGGATCACGACGATGTCGCCCACCACCACGTCGGCGGTCGCCACTTCGATTTCAGCACCCTTACGCAATACGAATGCTTTGGCCGGTGTCAGGTTCATCAGCGCCTTGATGGCCGACGAGGCACCGGCACGGGCGCGCATTTCCAGCCAGTGGCCGAGCAGGATAAACACCAGCAGCACGGACACCGCTTCGAAGAACTGCTCGCTTTCAAAGAAAAACGTGGCACCGACGCTGAACGCATAGCCCGTGCCGA
>JBBQFL010000070.1:0-16010 GCA_038321965.1 Burkholderiales bacterium
CCGGGGCCGCGTCAATCTGGTCGTAGGCCTTGGCTTCGCCGCCAAACTTCTTGGCTAATACCGTCGTGATCGCCGCCGTTAGCGTCGTCTTGCCGTGATCTACGTGTCCAATCGTGCCCACGTTCACGTGTGGCTTCGTACGCTCAAACTTGCCTTTTGCCATTTTCTAACCTCGTCAAATATCGTAATTAGCGTAAATACAGATCTATTTTTTTGCGTTGATGATCGCTTCGGAAACATGCTTAGGTGCTTCCGTGTAATGCTTGAATTCCATCGTGTAGGTTGCACGGCCCTGGGTGGCTGAGCGCAGCGAAGTGGAATAGCCAAACATTTCTGACAGCGGCACTTCAGCCTTGATTACTTTGCCCCCACCACCGGCGATGTCATCCATACCTTGAACCATCCCGCGACGCGATGAAAGATCTCCCATCACGGTACCGGCGTAATCCTCAGGCGTCTCGACTTCTACTGCCATCATTGGCTCAAGCAACACTGGCGTAGCTTTGCGCATGCCGTCTTTGAAGCCCATCGATGCAGCCATCTTGAACGCGTTTTCGTTTGAATCGACATCGTGGTATGAGCCGAAATGCAGCGTTACCTTCACGTCAACGATAGGATAGCCAGCCAGCACACCTGCAGGCAGCGTTTCGCGCAGGCCTTTTTCGACCGCCGGAATATATTCGCGTGGCACCACACCGCCCTTAATGGCGTCTACAAACTCAAAGCCCTTGCCAACTTCGTTAGGTTCAACTTTCAGGACCACGTGACCATACTGGCCGCGACCACCTGATTGTTTAACAAACTTGCCCTCAGCATTTTCGACAGTACCGCGAATGGTTTCGCGATACGCGACTTGTGGCTTACCGACTGTCGCCTCAACGCCAAACTCGCGGCGCATGCGGTCAACAATAATTTCGAGGTGCAACTCACCCATCCCGGAGATGATTGTTTGGCCGGACTCCTCATCGGTGCGAACACGAAAAGACGGATCTTCCTGCGCCAGACGGCTCAACGCCATGCCCATCTTTTCTTGGTCGACTTTCGTCTTGGGCTCAACCGCCTGCGAAATCACAGGCTCAGGGAATACCATGCGCTCAAGCGTAACGATCGCATCTGGATCGCAGAGCGTTTCGCCGGTAGTGACGTCCTTCATGCCGATACAGGCGGCAATATCACCCGCGCGAATCTCATCGATTTCTACGCGATTGTTTGCGTGCATCTGCACGATACGACCGATACGGTCCTTCTTGCCGCGCACCGGGTTGTAAACTGTGTCGCCCTTGGACAGGACACCCGAATACACCCGTACAAACGTCAATTGACCGACGAAAGGATCCGTCATCAGCTTGAATGCCAATGCGGAAAACTTTTCGCCGTCGTCCGCGTGGCGCGTGATCGGCTCTTCATTCTCATCCATGCCCTTCACAGGCGGAATATCCGTCGGCGCGGGCATGTATTCGATGACAGCGTCAAGCATCGCTTGCACGCCCTTATTCTTGAATGCTGAGCCGCACAACATCGGGACGATCTCACCCTTGATGGTGCGCTCGCGAATACCAGCCTTGATTTCGAGCTCAGACAACTCACCCGTCTCAAGATACTTGTTCATCAACTCTTCGTTGGCTTCAGCAGCACTCTCAACCATCTTGTTGTGCCATTCCGCGCAGACGGCTTCCATTTCCGGCGGGATAGGACCATAGGTAAAGGTGACGCCTTTGTCTTCTTCGCTCCAGACAATAGCTTTCATCTTGACCAAGTCGACCAAGCCTTTGAAATTCTCTTCAGCACCAATCGGCACTTGGAGCGGGACAGGATTCGCCTTCAAGCGAGCGCGCATCTGATCGTGCACTTTGAAAAAGTTAGCACCCGTACGATCCATCTTGTTCACAAATGCCAGGCGTGGCACTTTGTATTTGTTTGCCTGCCGCCATACCGTCTCTGACTGCGGCTGAACACCACCCACCGCACAGTAGACCATGCACGCGCCGTCGAGCACGCGCATGGAGCGCTCGACTTCAATCGTGAAATCGACGTGACCGGGGGTGTCGATAATATTTATGCGATGCTCTTGAAACGTGCCAGCCATACCCTTCCAGAAACAGGTAGTCGCCGCCGACGTAATGGTGATACCGCGCTCCTGCTCCTGTTCCATCCAGTCCATGGTCGCAGCACCATCGTGCACTTCACCGATTTTGTGGTTTACACCGGTATAGAACAGAATGCGCTCAGTGGTCGTGGTTTTACCTGCGTCAATGTGCGCAGAAATGCCGATATTGCGATAGCGTTCAATGGGGGTCTTGCGAGCCACGGTAATGCCCTTCCCGGGTTTGTCCCGACAGCCCCGCTGACCTTATGCGGGCTGCGGGGCAAAATTCAAAAACTAGAAGCGATAGTGAGCGAAAGCCTTGTTGGCCTCAGCCATGCGGTGTACTTCTTCGCGCTTCTTGATGGCGGAACCACGACCTTCGGCCGCATCCATCAACTCACCGGCGAGACGGGCACCCATCGATTTTTCACCACGCTTCCTAGCAGCTTCGCGAATCCACCGCATCGAAAGCGCAGTACGACGGACAGGCCGCACTTCGACTGGCACCTGATAATTTGCACCACCGACACGACGCGACTTCACTTCAACCATCGGACGCACGGCGTTGATAGCGGCAATGAAAATCTCCACGGCGTCTTTGCCGGACTTCTTTTGGATTTGATCCAAGGCGCGATAGATGATTTGCTCGGCAACGGACTTCTTGCCAGCTTTCATCAACACATTTACAAACTTGGCGATTTCCGTGCTCTTGAACTTTGGGTCCGGCAGGATTTCGCGCTTGGGAACTTCGCGACGACGAGGCATGATTGTTTCCTCTTAATTCAAAAATATGGTTGGCGGGCGCTTACCCACGATTACTTGGCTTTGGCTGCGCCGGCTTTTGGCATTTTGGCGCCGTACTTGGAACGAGACTGCTTACGGTCTTTCACGCCAGCCGTATCCAGGGAGCCGCGAACGGTGTGATAGCGAACGCCTGGCAAGTCTTTTACGCGACCGCCACGGATCAACACGACCGAGTGCTCTTGCAGATTGTGGCCTTCGCCACCGATATAGGAAATAACTTCAAAGCCATTTGTAAGACGGACCTTGCACACCTTACGCAATGCCGAGTTCGGCTTCTTTGGCGTAGTGGTGTATACACGGGTGCAAACGCCGCGTTTTTGCGGGCAATTTTCCATCGCCGGCACTTTGCTCTTGGCTTTGATTTTCGTCCGCGGCTTGCGCAGAAGTTGATTAATGGTAGGCATGGTTATATCCGCTCAGTTCTTACTATGGCTAAATTGTTTCCTGCTCGAAGGCGCCAGTCACTACAACGGCTTCGGGTTCATTTACAGGTTGTTTATTCCGCACTTCAGACAACGTCTTTGGCTTTATCCGCGCTAACGATCCTGTAATTTCGAAAGGCGCATCGCGGAAAGCTTTCGATTATATAAAAGTATTGGCCCGACTGTCAACCAGGCGGGCCAATATCATGCCGTGTTGCCGAGCTGGCTTAAGCCACCTGCTCTTCGGTGGCCGGCGTTTCGACTTCATCGAATCCGAAACTGATGCCACTTGATTGCTGAACACGCAGGGAGCTCTTCTTGCGCGCACGGTGAAACGCGAGACCGGTACCTGCCGGAATCAGGCGCCCGACAATTACGTTCTCTTTCAAGCCACGCAAATCGTCACGCTTGCCCATGATTGCGGCTTCGGTAAGTACCCGCGTGGTTTCCTGGAACGAAGCAGCGGAAATGAATGAGTCGGTAGACAGCGACGCCTTGGTAATACCCAGCAAATTGTAGTTATAGATTGCTGGCTTTTTACCCTCTTTCAATGCCCGATCATTTTCACCGAGTACGTCAGCGCGTTCAACTTGCTCGCCCTGGATAAAGCGCGTATCGCCGTTGTCGACAATGGAAACACGACGCAACATCTGGCGCACGATCACTTCGATGTGCTTGTCGTTGATCTTTACGCCTTGCAAACGGTAAACGTCCTGAACTTCGTCCGTGATGTAGCGGGCAAGCGCCTCCATACCCTGCAATCGCAGGATGTCGTGCGGATCGGCCGGGCCGTCCACAATGGTTTCGCCCTTATTTACAACCTGGCCGTCGTGCGCCGTGACGTGCTTGTCTTTCGGGATCAGGTACTCATGCGCGATACCGTCGAAATCGGTGATCACCAATCGTTGTTTGCCCTTGGTGTCCTTACCGAAAGAAACCGTACCCGTAATTTCTGCCAACAGCCCGGCGTCTTTCGGTGAACGCGCTTCGAACAACTCAGCCACACGCGGCAGACCGCCGGTGATGTCGCGCGTCTTGGACGATTCCTGCGGAATACGCGCCATGATTTCGCCGACACCAACCTGCTGGCCATTCTTGACCGTAATAATCGCGCCGATCTGGAAGGTGATGTTCACCGGAGTTTCGGAATTCGACTGCTTGATGTCCTTGCCTTTCAGGTCAACCAGTTTCACTGCAGGACGCAACCCCTTGCTCGCAGCCGTACCGCGCCGCTTCGGATCGATCACGACCAGGCTGGACAGGCCGGTTGTTTCATCGATCTGCTTGGCAACAGTAACGCCTTCTTCGATATTCTCGAAACGTACTTCACCAGCATATTCAGTAACGATCGGCCGGGTATGCGGATCCCAATTCGCCAAGTTCTGGCCAGCCTTTATCTTGCTGCCCTCCTTGACTGACAACGTCGCACCGTACGGGACCTTGTGACGCTCGCGCTCGCGACCGTTTTCTTCCGTAATAATAATTTCGCCGCTGCGCGCAATCACAATCAGCTCACCGCGCGCGTTCGTGACGTAGCGCATGGAAGGTGTCAGTCTTGCAACACCATTGGATTTCGCTTCAACACTGGATGCGACCGCAGTACGCGATGCCGCACCGCCGATGTGGAATGTACGCATGGTGAGCTGCGTTCCCGGTTCACCGATAGATTGGGCTGCAATGACGCCAACGGCTTCGCCAACGTTCACCAGCACGCCACGACCCAGATCACGGCCATAACACTTGGCACACAATCCAAAGCGCGTATCGCACGTCAGCGGGGTACGAACTTTGACTTCGTCGATCCCGGCTGCGTCGATTGCATCGACCATATCCTCATCGAGCAAGACTCCAGCGTTGATAACCACTTCTTCGCTATCTGGATGTACAGCGTCGGCAACGGTAACTCGACCAAGAATACGTTCACGCAATGCTTCGACAACTTCGCCGCCTTCAACCAGCGCCTTCACTGCTAGGCCGTTGGCCGTTCCGCAATCGTCCTCGGTCACCACCAGATCCTGCGTAACGTCAACGAGACGACGCGTGAGGTAGCCGGAGTTGGCGGTCTTTAGCGCCGTATCAGCAAGACCTTTACGCGCACCGTGCGTCGAAATAAAGTACTGCAAAACATTCAAACCCTCACGAAAATTAGCCGTGATAGGGGTCTCGATGATCGAGCCGTCCGGCTTCGCCATCAGACCGCGCATACCCGCCAATTGGCGAATTTGTGCCGCAGAACCACGAGCACCTGAGTCAGCCATCATGTAAATGGCATTGAAGGACTCTTGTGTGGTTACCTTACCGTCACGCGTCGTAACGGGTTCAGAGCCCAACTGCTCCATCATGGCCTTGGCCACCTGGTCACCAGCACGACCCCAGATATCGACCACCTTATTGTAACGCTCGCCCTGTGTAACTAACCCTGAGGTGTACTGGTTTTCGATCTCTTTTACTTCATGTTCGGCAGCACTGATGATGTCTTTCTTCTGCGGAGGCACCAGCATGTCGTCGATTGAAATTGACAGTCCCGCACGGGTCGCATAGGTGAAGCCGGTGTACATCAGTTGATCGGTGAAGATAACCGTTTCGCGGATACCGCAACGGCGGAAAGCCGCATTGATCAGTTTTGAAATCTCTTTCTTTTTCAACGTCTTGTTGATGTACGGGAACGACAGGCCTTGCGGCAGAATTTCCGACAGAATGGCACGGCCAACCGTAGTCTCATAGCGTTTAACGCGTGAGATAATTTCGCCCTTTTCGTCCTTGTCGGTTTCCTTGATGCGGACCGTTATCTTCGCGTTTAATGACACTTCGCCGCAATCGTAGGCACGCTGGGCTTCGGCGACGTTGACGAACAAGGAGCCTTCGCCTTTTGCCGCCACGCGCTCGCGCGTCATGTAATACAGGCCCAGCACGATATCCTGCGAAGGCACAATCGATGGTTCACCAGACGCCGGGAAAAGTATGTTGTTGGAAGCCAGCATCAGGGTGCGGCATTCCATTTGTGCTTCCAGCGAAATCGGCACATGTACTGCCATTTGGTCGCCGTCAAAGTCGGCGTTGAATGCCGCGCAGACTAGCGGATGAAGTTGGATTGCCTTACCTTCAATCAGAACCGGTTCAAACGCCTGAATACCAAGGCGATGCAACGTCGGGGCACGATTCAGCATCACTGGATGCTCGCGGATAACGTCTTCGAGAATATCCCAAACTAGCGGCTCCTCGGCTTCCACCATTTTTTTTGCGGCCTTGATGGTAGTTGCAGCACCGAGCACTTCCAATTTGTGGAAAATAAATGGCTTGAATAGCTCCAACGCCATCTTCTTTGGCAAACCGCACTGGTGTAGCTTCAGCGTTGGTCCAACGACGATCACGGAACGGCCCGAGTAGTCGACGCGCTTGCCGAGCAAGTTCTGACGGAAACGACCCGATTTGCCTTTGATCATGTCGGCAAGGGATTTTAACGCGCGTTTGTTCGCGCCGGTCATGGCCTTGCCACGGCGTCCGTTATCGAGCAATGAGTCAACCGCTTCCTGCAACATGCGCTTTTCGTTACGCACGATGATTTCTGGTGCTTTAAGCTCCAGCAAGCGCTTCAGGCGGTTGTTGCGGTTGATGACGCGACGATACAAATCGTTCAAGTCGGATGTCGCAAAGCGACCGCCATCCAGCGGCACCAGCGGACGCAGATCCGGTGGTAACACAGGCAACACTTCCAACACCATCCAGTCAGGCTTGATCCCTGATTTCGAAAAAGCCTCAAGTACCTTCAGGCGCTTGGAGATTTTCTTGATCTTCGCTTCGGAACCGGTATTGCCGAAATCCTTCCGCAGTTGCTCCATTTCGTGCGGCAAATCGAGCTTGCGCAGCAGTTCGCGGATACCTTCGGCGCCCATCGCAGCGTGAAAATCGTCGCCGTACTCTTCCACCTTGGCGAGGTAGTCATCTTCGGTGAGCAGCTGGCATTTGTTCAGCGGTGTCATGCCCGGGTCAGTCACGACGAATGCTTCGAAATACAGCACGCGCTCGATATCGCGCAACGTCATGTCGAGCACCATGCCCAAACGGCTTGGCAGGGACTTCAGGAACCAGATGTGCGCAGTCGGTGAGGCGAGCTCGATGTGACCCATGCGCTCGCGACGAACCTTTGACAACGTGACTTCAACGCCGCACTTTTCGCAGATGACACCGCGATGCTTGAGGCGCTTGTATTTGCCGCACAGACATTCATAGTCCTTGATCGGTCCGAAAATCTTCGCGCAGAATAAGCCATCGCGCTCGGGTTTGAAGGTGCGGTAGTTAATGGTTTCGGGTTTCTTTACTTCGCCATACGACCACGAACGAATCTTGTCCGGGCCGGCCAGACCGATTTTGATCGCGTCGAATTCTTCTTCGTGCGTGACTTGCTTGAATAAGTCGAGTAGAGCTTTCATTTTTTCTCCAGATGTCTGATTGGAATGTAGTTGCAGGTGACGACTAGCGCGTCACCTCAAAAGCGCTCCAGATCAATATCGATGGCCAGCGAACGGATCTCTTTGACCAGCACGTTGAACGATTCAGGCATACCTGCGTCGATCTTGTGCTCTCCCTTGACGATGCTCTCGTAGACCTTGGTACGGCCCGAGGTATCGTCGGATTTGACGGTAAGCATTTCCTGCAGCGTGTAAGCGGCACCGTAAGCTTCCAGTGCCCAGACTTCCATCTCGCCAAAACGCTGACCACCGAACTGCGCCTTCCCGCCCAATGGTTGCTGTGTAACCAGCGAGTACGGGCCAGTCGAACGCGCGTGCATCTTGTCGTCGACCAAGTGGTGTAATTTGAGGATGTGCATATAACCGATGGTGACATCGCGCTCAAACGGTTCGCCACTGCGGCCATCGTGCAGGGTGGCTTGCGTTTTAGTCAGATTAAGCTTTAGACGTTTGGCGGTGTCTTCGTCGTAGGCCAGATCCAGCATCATCCGAATTTCGGATTCCGCCGCGCCGTCAAACACTGGTGTGGCAAATGGCACTCCACGCGTCAAGTTCTTCGACATCGTCAGGATTTCGTCATCCGAAAGCTGATTCAAGTCTTCCTTCTTGCCACTGGTGTTGTAGACCTTGTCGAGGAACTTGCGCAGCTTTGTGACACCTTCGTTTGCTTTCACCATCTCACCGATTTTGAGACCCAGACCCTTGGCTGCCCAGCCTAGGTGCGTTTCCAGAATCTGGCCTACGTTCATCCGCGAAGGTACGCCCAGCGGATTCAATACGATGTCCATCGGTGTGCCGTCCGCCATGAACGGCATGTCTTCTACCGGTACAATTTTCGAGATCACACCTTTGTTGCCGTGGCGTCCCGCCATCTTGTCGCCTGGTTGCAAGCGACGCTTGACCGCGACGTAGACTTTGACCATCTTTTGCACACCCGGTGGCAATTCGTCACCCTGCGTGAGTTTGCGTTTCTTCTCGTCAAAGGCTTTATCGAATTCCTTGCGGGTCAGATCGAGCGCCTCCTTTTGCGACTCCAGCTGGCGCGCATCGTCGTCGTCTGTCAGACGAATATCGAACCAGTCGTGGCGCGGCAGATCCTCCAGATATGCTTTGGCAATCTTGGTGCCCTTGGCGATCTTTTTCGGACCACCCTTGGCAATTTTCCCGACCAGCATTTTTTCGATACGCTGAAACAAGTCATCTTCAACGATGCGAAGTTGATCGGCCAAATCCTTCTTGTAGTCTTTGAGTTGGTCATCGACGATTTGCTGTGCACGCTTGTCACGCACAATGCCTTCGCGTGTGAACACTTGCACATCAATCACGATGCCGGAAATACCCGACTGAACGCGCAGCGACGTATCTTTTACGTCGGAGGCTTTTTCACCGAAGATGGCGCGCAGGAGCTTTTCCTCTGGTGTTAGCTGGGTTTCACCTTTTGGTGTGACCTTGCCCACCAGCACATCGCCCGCTTCGACTTCCGCGCCGATGTAGACGATACCGGACTCGTCCAGACGGCCAAGCATGCGCTCGGACAGGTTGGAGATATCGCGGGTAATTTCTTCCGGTCCAAGTTTGGTATCACGGGCAACCACCGACAGCTCCTCGATGTGAATCGAGGTATAGCGGTCTTCGGCAACGATGCGTTCGGAGATCAGAATCGAATCTTCGAAGTTGTATCCGTTCCAAGGCATGAACGCGACCAGCAGATTCTGACCCAGCGCCAACTCGCCCATATCGGTCGACGCGCCATCGGCAATAACGTCTGACTTGGCGATGATGTCGCCGACCTTCACCAACGGGCGATGGTTGATGTTGGTGTTCTGGTTGGAGCGTACATACTTGACGAGGTTGTAAATATCAACACCCGCTTCGCCTGGCTGGGTTTCGTTGTCGTTCACACGCACAACCACGCGGCCTGCATCGACGAAATCGACGCGACCGCCACGGCGAGCCATTACCGCTGTGCCCGAATCCATTGCGACAGTGCGCTCGATACCGGTACCGACCAATGACTTCTCGGCGCGCAGACATGGAACTGCCTGGCGCTGCATGTTCGAGCCCATCAGCGCGCGGTTCGCGTCATCGTGTTCCAGGAACGGTATCAGCGAAGCCGCGACGGAAACGATCTGCGCCGGCGCCACATCGATGTATTCAATCTTGTCGGGTGTCGACAGCATGAATTCATTCTTGTTGCGGCAGGAAACCAGCTCATCAACGAAGCGACCGGTTTTATCGGTTTCAGCGTTCGCCTGCGCGATCACGTACTTGCCCTCTTCAATCGCAGACAGATACTCGATTTCACTGGCGACTTTGCCATTGCTGACTTTGCGATAGGGTGTTTCGATAAAGCCGTAATCGTTGACGCGCGCATAGAGGGCGAGCGAATTGATCAGGCCGATGTTCGGGCCTTCCGGTGTTTCGATCGGGCATACGCGACCGTAGTGGGTGGGATGCACGTCACGCACTTCAAATCCAGCGCGCTCACGCGTCAGACCGCCCGGGCCTAACGCAGAAACGCGGCGCTTGTGGGTGATCTCAGACAACGGATTGGTTTGGTCCATGAACTGCGAAAGCTGGCTCGAGCCGAAGAACTCCTTGATCGCAGCGGACACAGGCTTGGCATTGATCAAATCGTGCGGCATCAGGTTTTCGCTTTCGGCTTGCGAAAGACGTTCGCGCACGGCACGTTCGACGCGCACAAGGCCTGAACGGAACTGGTTTTCCGCCAATTCGCCCACTGAACGAACCCGACGATTACCCAGGTGATCGATATCGTCAATTTCGCCGCGGCCATTGCGTAGTTCAACGAGAATCTTGATCACGGCGACGATGTCTTCAGTAGACAATGTCATTGCGCCCGTGAGTTCTTCGCGGCCAACGCGGCGGTTGAACTTCATGCGACCTACTGCAGAAAGATCGTAACGATCTTCGGAAAAGAATAAGGCGTTGAAGAGGCTGTTGACAGCATCTTCTGTCGGCGGCTCACCCGGACGCATCATGCGATAAATCGCGACCTTCGCATTGAGTGCATCAACGGTTTCGTCGACACGCAACGTCGACGAGATATAAGCGCCCTGATCCAGATCGTTTGTGTAAATCGTATAGATTGTTTCAACGCCAGCGTCGATGAGCTTGCGCAGTGATAGTTCCGTCAACTCCTCGTTGGCGTTAGCGACGAACTCCCCGGTTTCGGTATTGACGATATTGGTGGCCAGTACGCGACCGATCAGATATTCGTCATTCACGGCAAGGCGCTTCATTTTTGCGGCTTCTATGTCGCGAATGTGCTTGGCCGTAATGCGCTTGTCTTTCTGGACGATGACCTTGCCATCTTTGGTCATGATGTCGAACTTGGCAATTTCCCCCTTTAGGCGATCTGCAACGAGTTCGAGTTCAATCTCGCCCTTTTTGGAGATGTGGAATTCATCGAACACAAAGAATTCGCGCAGGATCTGATCCGGCGAATAGCCTAGCGCCTTGAGCAGAATCGTGACCGGCATTTTGCGGCGACGGTCCACGCGGAAATACAGGTAATCCTTCGGGTCGAATTCGAAGTCGAGCCACGAGCCGCGGTAAGGAATCACGCGCGCCGAGAATAGCAGCTTGCCGGAAGAATGGGTCTTGCCGCGATCATGCTCGAAGAACACGCCCGGCGAACGATGCAACTGCGACACGATGACACGCTCGGTACCATTGATCACGAACGAACCGTTGGCCGTCATGAGCGGAATTTCGCCCATGTACACTTCCTGCTCCTTCAGTTCCTTGACCGTCGGCTTGGACGCTTCGCGGTCCATGATCACCAGGCGCACTTTGGCGCGCAGCGGTGATGCGTAGGTCAGTCCACGCTGCTGACACTCCAGCACGTCAAACGGCGGCTGGCCAAGTTGATAACTCACATACTCGAGGCGCGCGAACTGATTGTGGCTTACGATCGGGAACACCGACGTGAATGCCGACTGCAGGCCCTGGTTGTTGCGCTTGGCAACTGCAACTTCGGCTTGCAGGAATTCGGCATACGAATTCAGCTGCGTGGCCAACAGGAAAGGGACATCGAGAACGCTCGCTCGCTTGGCAAAGCTCTTGCGAATGCGCTTTTTCTCGGTGTAGGTATAGCTGGAAGTAACGGCGTGGGACATAAACTCTCCGAACGTTGAAAGGAGTCGCAAGCTGGCGCTTGCGTCAATGTTCATCGACTGGCGCTATCGATACATTGATAACGTCAAGTTAGGCGAGGGGCCGCTACCCCTCTATGGCTGACAGCAATTGTTCATTGCCCGACCAAACTCGTCTTCTGCAGTCGTTTCAGAAGACAAAGCAAAATGCAATTCGTTCTTACGCTTTGCTTTGGCATCTAACTGACAAACACTAGTATCGACGCGGCTCCCAGGTCATATTTGCCCTGCAACGCCCGAGAATACTGGCGCTTACAAACTCATACCACTTCAAAACCAACTCCCGCAACGGAATTCCGTGCGGGAGTGATCTTTTATAACGCTATGCTTTGCTTACTTCGCTTCGGCTTTCGCGCCAGCGTCGGTCAGCTTCTTGACAATTGCATCTGCGTCGGCTTTGTTGACACCTTCTTTAACTGCCTTAGGTGCACCTTCAACCAGCGCCTTGGCTTCTGCCAAGCCAAGACCAGTGATCTCGCGAACTGCCTTGATCACGTTGATCTTGTTTGCGCCAAACTCAACCAACATCACGTTGAATTCGGTTTGTTCTTCAACGACCGCAGCAGCAGCGCCGCCGCCAGCTGCAGGAGCCGCCATCGAAGCAGCGGATACACCGAACTTCACTTCGATCGCTTTGACCAGATCGTTCAGATCCATTACCGACATGGAGTCAAGCGATGCCAAGAATGCGTCTTTATCGAATGCCATTTTGAATTTCCTTTGAAAAGATTAAGTTGTGACGAGTATTGCGGGCAGCTTACGCTGCGACGCCTTCGGATTTTTTCTCGGCTACCGCCAGGATCACGCGCGCCAAACCTGACATCGGCGACTGCATGAGACCCAACAATTGCGACAGCAAAACTTCCTTGGACGGGATATTGGCCAACGTTTGCACGCCTGCCTTGTCCAGAATCTTGCCGCCATACGCACCAGCCATGATCGCGAACTTCTCGTTGCCTTTGGCGAAATCGCTAACGACTTTCGCTGCTGCGACTGCATCGACCGAAAAGCTATAAATCAGCGGACCAACCATCTTGTCAGCGGCAACCTCGAAAGGTGTGCCGATAACGGCGCGACGAGCAAGCGTGTTTTTCAGAACACGCATGTAAACGCCCTTGGCGCGCGCATCGCTGCGCAATTTGGTCAGTTGAGCTACCGAAGTACCCCGATACTCTGCGAGCACCATCGTCTGGGCTTTCGACACTTGCGCGGCGACTTCCAAGACGACTTCTTTCTTACCATCCAGATTCAAACTCACGTTTGATCTCCTTTACGTTAATGATCGAATACACCAGACGATGCACTCAAACACACAGCGACCTTGCTTCGGAGATCGGCGCCGGCATTTTCATGTCGACGTTTCGAAATCTTTGCTGGGACCGCCATCTGCGTAGGACGACATCTCCATCGATTAAATCCCGGGCAACACAGAAGTCGCCACCCGCAATTCCTACGGTCTTTGACAACCCTCCTGACTCAAAAAACTGGGTCAGGAGGCCCAAAGAACTGCCTTCGCCAACATGGTTGGTGAAGGACTTTAATTTCTACTGTTGCTGCTGCGAGCCGGCTGAAAATGCCGATGTATCCAAGCGCACGCCGACGCCCATCGTTGAGGAAAGCGATACCTTCTTCAGGTAAATTCCCTTGGCGGTAGCCGGCTTTGACTTATTGACTGCGCCAATCAGGACCGTCAAATTTTCGCTCAGCGCTTCCAGCGTGAACGAGGCGCGACCGATCGTGCACTGCACGATGCCGCCCTTGTCGGCGCGATATTGCACCTGGCCGGCTTTCGCATTCTTGACCGCCTGTTCAACGTTCGGCGTAACCGTTCCTACCTTCGGGTTTGGCATCAGCCCGCGTGGGCCAAGTACTTGTCCCAGCGCACCAACGACACGCATAGCATCCGGTGTGGCGATAACCACATCGAAATCCATGAAGCCGCCCTTGATTTTTTCGGCCAGATCTTCAAAACCAACGATATCTGCACCTGCATCGGTCGCCTTTTTGGCGTTATCACCCTGGGCGAATACAGCAACGCGGACGTTCTTGCCGGTACCGCGCGGCAACACGACTGAACCGCGAACAGCTTGGTCGGATTTCTTGGCATCGATACCGAGATTGATCGCCACGTCGACGGACTCGTCAAACTTGGCGGTCGCCGTCTTCTTGATGATTTCCAGCGCTTCGGTCACTGCATAATTCTTGTCGCGGTCGACGAGACCAACGAACGCTTTTTGGCGCTTAGGTAGAGTTGCCATTATCTAACTCCTTCCACTTCGATACCCATCGAACGGGCACTGCCAGCAATGGTGCGTACTGCAGCATCCATATCGGCTGCCGTCAAATCAGGCATCTTGGTTTTTGCAATTTCTTCAGCCTGGGCGCGCGTGAGTTTGCCGACCTTGTCGGACTGAGGCGTCTTGCTGCCTTTTTCAACTTTTGCGGCTTTCTTGATCAGGATCGACGCGGGTGGCGTCTTCATGATGAAGGTAAAAGATTTATCCGCAAAAGCGGTAATCACCACGGGAATCGGCAGACCCGGTTCCATTTTCTGTGTCTGCGCGTTAAACGCTTTGCAGAACTCCATGATGTTCAAACCACGCTGACCCAGCGCGGGTCCGATCGGCGGCGAAGGGTTCGCCTTTCCGGCCGGTACTTGCAGCTTGATGTAGCCGACAACTTTCTTTGCCATGTAAATCTCCTTGGGTACTAGCGAACACCGGCTTTACGGCGCTCTCCCCTCAAATTCGCAATCACTTCAAGACAAACAGCGAGCGGCGGATTGCATACCACTAACTGCGTAAATAATTTCCCGTCAACGGTTACTGCTTTTCGACTTGACCAAAATCCAGCTCAACCGGCGTTGCTCTACCGAAAATGAGCACCGACACACGAATCTTTGACTTGTCGTAATTCACATCTTCGACATTGCCATTGAAATCAGTGAAAGGGCCATCCTTGACGCGTATGTTTTCGCCGACCTCAAACAGCACTTTCGGTTTCGGCTTTTCAACACCCTCTTTAACCTGATTGAGGATATTGTCGACTTCTTTTTGCGTAATCGGCGATGGGCGGTTCGCCGTCCCGCCAATAAAACCAGTCACTTTTGGCGTGCTTTTCACCAAGTGCCAGGTCTCATCCGTCATTTCCATTTGCACGAGGATGTACCCAGGGAAAAAGCGCCGCTCAGAAAGCGACTTTGCGCCGCTTTTCATCTCGACCACTTCCTCGGTTGGCACCAGGACTTCGCCAAATTTGTCAGCCATGCCCGAACGCTTGATACGTTCAATCAATGCCGCCTGAATGCTTTTTTCCTGCCCAGAGTAGGCGTGAACAACGTACCAACGCATTATTTACGCTCCACCGATTATTTTGGTAATGCCGAGCGTCAGGCTCCAATCAACCACCCACAAGAATACGGCCATCACGAATACAAAAACAAAAATCACCCCCGTCGATTGCATGGTTTCCTTGCGCGTCGGCCAGACTACTTTCTTGGCCTCCTCGATGGATTCCTTCGTGTATTGCACAAACTCACGACCCGGTTCTGTGAACCATGCGATGGCACCTGCGACCACAAAGCAGCCGAACATTGCGCCGAGGCGGGCAATTGTGGGCTTGTCCGACAACATCGAAAACAGCACGACGCCTGCAACGACAAGCAATACCGCAACGGCGAGTTGAATTTTATCTTTCATGCTTCTCTTTTTCCTGCCGCACTTACAGCCGAATGCGGCACATCAATCAGTCTCTACAACTTCCACCACTTCACGGTCACAATCAAGTCTTGCCATTCGTGCCCGGCGACTTGAGTGGCAGGCCAAGAGGGCCTCGAACCCCCAACCTTCGGTTTTGGAGACCGACACTCTGCCAATTGAGCTATTGGCCTGCAGTCCGTGAAACAGTGGTGCTTTTTACTTCAGAATTTTAGATACGACGCCTGCGCCGACGGTACGACCGCCTTCGCGGATAGCGAAGCGCAAGCCATCTTCCATCGCAATCGGAGCAATCAACTGCACCACGATCTTGACGTTGTCACCAGGCATCACCA
>JBBQFL010000071.1:0-14330 GCA_038321965.1 Burkholderiales bacterium
TGAACATGAGGTCGACTCTCAAAAACGTTCCGGCAAGCGTGCGTCGCGGTGCCCGATTGAATCTATACGTAAGGCAAACTTACTGCGAGCCGCAGCATATGTGCTGGCGCGGTGCCTGACTCCAATGTGATCGTAACCGCGGATCACAAGCGCCTAGTAGTGAATTTCTCACACTGCACGCTAGTGGCAGATAGGAGGCACAAATGCCCGCATGAACGGCTCCGGTCCATGTGAAGTCGCTCATCTTCGAGCGGCAGATATCAACTACAGACGTAGCGGCACGATATCCAATCCACCCGAAAGCAAACGCTCGCAACTTATCCTCAATTTTGAACTTCTGTTCGCTAAATGCTTAGCTACGTCGCCAACCACGACATAACCAGCGGGCCGGCAATCGTTATCCAGCTAAGCAATGACATGATGGCAGCGATTGCTACCGCCACGCTCGCGAAATCTTTAGCTTGCTTGGAGAGGGGTGGCTATCAAACGAAATTTGATCAACCGTCGCTTCGATTGCGGAATTGATGTACTCGACTAAGACGATAAGCAGCAGAGAAAGGATGAGGATCAAGCGCTCAATCCGCGTGACAGGTATTAGCGCCGCAATGCACGACAGCAGAAAGCAAGCCGCAGAAACTTGTCGAATGGCTGAATCATGGAGAAGCGCATGGCGCATGCCATCAGACTGGTGCCGAGCAGCGTTGAGTAGACGCCGAAAACCTCTGCTCCGCCATTTTGTCGTTGTTGCTTTTGGCATTGTTTTCATGCCGCCGCACCTTCCAGTAGGATTGGAGGACCGAAATGAAGAACCCCATGAATCATTTCGACTCCTTTTTTCAGACGATTCTACAAAAATGCCGGTAAATTGCATCCATCGCGAGTTTATCCCTACACTACCGTTCACTCAATCGAGCATTGGAGCCCGAGACATGAAGCAGCTTTTCAAAATCTGTGCACTTCTGGCAATGGGTGTCGTGTCATTTCAAGTGGACGCCGCACAGTACGCACTTAAGGCGAAATTCAAGATCGCCGGTGAAGGTGGCTGGGACTACCTATCCTATGATGCACCGTCAAAACGCCTGTTTATCTCTCGTGGCACACGGGTCCAGGTTGTTGATCCGGAAAGTGGAGTACTGCTGGCTGAAATACCTGACACAGCCGGTGTACACGGTATTGCAATAGCGAACGAGCTTGGCAAAGGTTATACCAGTAACGGTCGTGCCAACTCTGTCACCGTCTTTGACATGAAGTCACTCAAGACGCTTTCCACCATCGCGACGACAGGGGGTGAAAACCCCGATTACATTGCCTATGACGCGATAGCCAAGAAGATTTTTACTTTCAATGGCCGCAGTCACAATGCAAGCGTTATTGACGCCGTGACCGATAAACTGATTGCAACTATTGAGTTATCGGGAAAACCGGAGGCTGCAGTTGCCGACGGCAAGGGCAAGATGTTCGTCAACATTGAAGACAAGAACGAAGTCGTTGCTATCAACACGAAAACGCATGCAGTTGTCAGTACATGGCCGGTTCCGGGTTGCAATGAACCCGCAGGACTTGACCTTGATGCCCAAACAAATAGGCTATTTGTAGGCTGTCACAACAAAGTGCTGGTCGTTTTAAATGTCGACAACGGTAAGGTCGTAACGACACTGCCCATCGGGGAGGGTGTCGACGCTAATGCGTTCGACAGCGAAACCAAGCTACTCTTCAGTTCGCAGGGCGATGGCACTCTCACGATCATCAAGCAGGAATCGGCAAATAAGTTCACGGTGCTGCAGAAAGTAACCACGCAACGTGGCGCTCGCACCATGGCGCTCAACCCAAATAATCATTCGGTCTATTTAGTGAGTGCGGAGTTCGACGAACTGCCGCCCGCCGCTGGCCAAACGCGCCCACGCCGAACCATGAAGCCTGGCACGTTTACACTGCTGGTGATGAGCAAGCTTTAGGCGGTGGCAGCTGAAACCCAATCGAACTGTTTCTTGCCGCCCGGGATAATAATTTCACACTGCGCAAAATAGCCACTAATCCAAGGAAAATATCATCCAGATGGCGGTGAGGAGTACCGCCTTGCGAGACCTCTTCCGGTCCCTAGGCTATTTTGCGACGCAAACTTTGCCGTGATCGGCGTGATAGCCCTTGGCTTTGGCGTCGGCTTCACTCATGTATTCGCCTCTCTTGGTTTTGCCATACCACTTGTCGCCCGGACAGTGATAGACCTTGGAAGACGTATTACCCCAGACCTTGTCAGCGCTGCCACCTGGTGCTTGCGCAATCGGCGGGGCTGAAGCCTTTGATGCCGCTTTGTCCGATGCCTTGTCGGGTACTGCAGGTTGCGAAGCAGCGGCTTTGGCTTTTGTCGCCTTCTTGTCAACACCGCCGTGACCACTGCAGGCCCCTTTCATAGTCCCGCCGCTAAATGCGGAGCCGTCCTTGCAGACCGCAGTGACGGCCGGGGATGTCGTCGACGGCGCGACTGAGGGCGCCGACTTTATCGTGGATTGCGTGGGCGCCGCAGGCGCAGGTGTCTGCGCATAGCCGATAATTGAAATGGCACCGCTAAATGCAAAAAACATTACTGAGACTTTCATGTTGCCTCCAGATTGTTGATTTCAATACACATCGCTGCCAGATCTAAAAAGTCGTCCCAGCTTAAACGCGGCCGACTATGCCATTTGACGTTTCAGTCGCAGCTCGATCTAAATGAGTGGCAGGCGCAAACTAATTAATAATACGGAAGTAGTAACGTTATGCTAACGCGTAAGGGCTCGATCAAGCCCGTTAAACATGCGCGTCAGCAGCCATATAACTTGCTCGGCAATGCACGGTGATATGGGGCTGGCGACATGGGCCAGAGCGAGTCGGGTGTTAGGCATCTGAGTAGTTTGTCCGGCGATGCGTATCGCGTCTGTCACCGAACGCACATAGGGTGCCTGAATACGCCGGACGTCCACCGCTGCACCGACGCCACTTGCCTCGCAGTTAATGGATTAACCTCAGCGCTATGGACGCCTGCAATTCGAGTGCGAGCATTTCGTGATTTCGCGCGGCAACGGTTCGGACGACCATAGGTCGCTTGTGCGCGTTGCATGCATAGTGAATGCGCTATCCGATCATTCTCCAGCTTCACCCAAACACCATTTATCTGCCACAATCTTCAGCCGGACTCGAGTTGCAAGGTTCGAAGTTCACGTCCTACCGAGGCATGCAATGTATAACAACCGCGACCGGTTCCAGAATTCGATGCTGTTTGTTGCAGTGTTCGTGGTCATGTCCGTGCTGTCGCTGCCTCGCGCAATGGCGGTGGCTCTTCGGCATGACAAGGACATTGCCGAGGCTGAGCGCATTGGCGTCCCTTTCGATGCCGTAGGCAGGGTCGTGCCGGATGGCGGCTGCACGCTGATTGCCCCGACGTGGGTCATCACGGCAGCGCACGTTGCTGCATCGCTACCGACCGGCGCGTACGTCCAATTCGGCGAGAGGAAATTCCTCGTCAAGCGCTCGATCATCCATCCTGACGGGATCGCGCCACGCGGGCAGCCGCCTGAGGTCGATCTGGCCCTGCTCGAACTTGCCGAGCCGGTGCCTGGCATCAAGCCAGTTGAACTCTATCGGGCACACAAGGAAGCGGGGCAGACCCTGTACATCGTCGGCTACGGGGATTTTGGCGATCCGCATTCGGGATTCCGACATACGGACGGCAAGCGGCGCGCGGTCACGAATGTCGTGGCTGACGTCGGCCCGCGCCGGATATTCATGGTCTTCAACAAGCCTCCCAAAGGAACGGATTTTGAGGGCGTTGGTGGGCCGGGCGACAGCGGCGGACCGGCACTGCTCCAGCGAGTAGGTTCGGTGTTCCTTGTCGGCGTCAGTTCGGCATCGATGAATGGACGGCCGGGTCAATACGGCGTGACCGACGTATATACCCGCGTGAGTTCGTATGTCGACTGGATCGATCAGGCCATAGGCCGAGGCAACTAGGTTCCGGAGAAATTGCTGGCGCCTGTCAACCAACTACGACCGACACCCACCATTCAAGTAGAGCTATGCGCGGGAAAGGGCCGGAGCGTCACTCCTCCACCAAGCGTCGACGAACTTCACGTCTGGTGACAGTGCCAAGAGTGGAACTCGCATAAAGCGACATCGCGTAACGGGATATTCATGCCGCCGAAATGAGTCACTGCCGATGTTTCAGAGTTTAGCGGACTCCGACTTTAGTTGAACCGTGATCTCGCCATTATTTTCGATCATCGCCATATGAACGCGCCCGATATCGTTTACGCCTTGGCGTCGCAGCGCCGCATCAAGTTCGTGTTGCGTCAGCCGCTGTTGCTCCATCACATCCTTATAAAGGTGGCCGTTGTGAATCAACAGTTGCGGCCGCCCCTCGATAATCGCCTCAATTCGCTTGCTGCGAAAGGTCGCACAACCGATGCCGTAGTTGAGCGCCACCAGGGTCACAGCCGATATCAAGCCTGCCTGCACCGAGTTGTCACCGCCATTCATGGCGTTTTGGACCGCATTGCTCAAGACCAGCAGCAAGATCAAGTCGAATGGGGCCAGCTGTCCAATCTGGCGTTTGCCGGTCAAACGAATGAGTACCAGCAGAAAAACGTAAACGATCAGGCTACGGACGATGAGTTCCCACCAGGGGACGGTCATCGTCCACATAGTTTGTGTGATTGGCATTTCAAGACCTCTTTCAGGTTAGTTCCAAGGAGCTCAGTTGGCCGCAACGGGTGTACGCGGGATTCGCGGACATCTATTTTGCACCTTGGCCGGGCTGCCGTCTGCGTGCGACATGCCCGACTTAGGGTAGAGATGAGCCGGCAAAAGACTGATTTCGGTAAATCTGGGAAGTGGTTGGGCATTGCCATTCGCGCCGACTGGACGCTTCGGGACGCGCCACAATAAGTTGTGACGTCGTTCACAATTTACCGTTGAATTGTAACCAGTCGCAACGTCTGTCTACGACACGATCATCTTGTACGTTTTTCCCTTACTGCCGACACATTCGGCATTTCCAACAAGGAGAAACTCAAATGAATTTCTCAGCTAAAAATGTTACTTTCGCACTAGCTGCCATATTGGCCTCCGGATTTGTCACCATCGCATCCGTCGCTGGCGATACAAATTGGGAAAAAAACCATCCTCGTCGCGAGCAAGTGAACGTTCGCCTCGCCAACCAGTACAAGCGTATTCAAGATGAAGTCAAAGCCGGTGAGATCACCAAAGTTCAGGCTGCCGATTTGCACATTCAGGATCATCAAATTCGCCAGGAAGAACGTTTGATGGCATCGCAGAACGGCGGGCACATTACCAAGCTGGAACAAAAGACTCTCAACCAGCAGGAAAACGCCGTCAGCAAGAAAATCGGTTCGTAGACCATTGGTGATCGGCAACCATACGAACGTACGCGGCAACATATTGGACTAAGTTCGTTGGCTGTTTTTTGGTGAGTTCAGTGAGGAGCGACACATGAAGCAGTCGACAAGTTGTATGAGAACTTTCATTGCGGCGGCACTCAGTCTTGCGCTGGGTGCATCTGCCTCATCGGCAACGTTTGAAGCAAGCAAACCTACCCCCAACCCGGAAAAAATGGCGCTGCATGTTCTCAACCGCATCGGCTATGGACCCAAGCCGGGCGATCTGCAACTCGTTATGAACATGGGCGTCGAACAATACATCCAGCGCCAACTTCATCCTGAGTCCATTCCGTTGCCGTCAGCATTGAGTAACCGACTTGCCGCGTTGGGCACCGAGGAGAGTCGTGTTGGCGACGTGCTGGGCCAATTCATCGCGGCACGCAAGGACGCCAAAGAAGAGAAAAAGGACAACGAAAGCAAAACGATGGCGCAAGATCCCGCCCAAGAAAGTGCGCGAGAGATCATCGGGCGAATCGCTGAAAACACGGCTGAAGCAAGACTGGCACGTGCCATTGATAGCCCGCGACAATTGGAAGAAGTGATGGTCGATTTCTGGTTTAACCACTTTAATGTGTTTGCCAATAAGGGTATTGATCGCGCGTTGGTCAGCAGCTACGAGCGAGACGCTATCCGCCCCAATGTGTTCGGCAATTTTCGGACGCTGTTGGGCGCGACGGCTAAACATCCTGCGATGTTGTATTACCTGGACAATTGGATGTCGACGGCACAAGACTATCAGCCCAATCGCGGGAAGCGGTTTCGGACGGATCTGCAAAAGTCCAAATCGCCAAGTGGCCTGAATGAAAATTATGCGCGTGAATTGATGGAGCTACACACGTTGGGTGTTGATGGTGGTTACACCCAGAAAGACGTCACGGAGCTGGCACGTATGCTGACGGGCTGGACATTCAATCAGCGCGAGCTGGTACGTCGCAATACGCAATTCACGTTCAATAGTGGCGCGCACGATGCTGGCCGAAAAATCTGGCTCGGTCGCGAAGTGACCGAACGCGGACAGCGGGAGGGCGAAATGGCCTTGGATGTGCTGGCAATGCATCCGGCCACTGCGCATCATCTAGCCTACAAACTGGCGCAGTATTTTGTCAGCGACAATCCACCAGAAGCCCTGGTCAATCGCCTAGCGCAGCGCTACCTGGATGTAAGAGGGGAAATTCGTCCTGTTCTGGAAAGTCTATTGACGAGTCCGGAATTTCTTGATGAAGCCAACGTTGGTGTCAAGTTCAAAACGCCCTATCAGTTCGTCCTGTCCGCTTCACGCGCCAGTGCGCTGCCGATCAACAACATCCGTCCACTTCTGGGAACGCTTACGCAATTAGGCATGCCCTTGTATGGCAGTGTCACGCCCGATGGCTATAAAAATACTGAAGCTGCATGGTTGAACCCGGACGCGCTAACAAGAAGGATTGGTTTTGCGACAGCGTTGGCGTCAGGGCGTTTACCGGTTGATAAGTCTCAAGAAAGCAGCGGCCAAGGGATGGGCAAGAAGCAAATCGAAAAACAGTCAGATGGAATGCAGCGTGTCCGGGTTGACAGTCAGGTACTGGACGCCGGTGCACTGTTGAAGACACTCGGCGATTCCATTTCGACGAGGACACGAGAGTTGGTCAAAGGCAATCCTGAGAAGCTGCAGGCGTCGTTGGTACTAGGTAGCCCGGACTTCATGCGCCAATAAGCTTGGCTTCAATTGGCCTGTATTCCAATTATCATCAAACTCTTGGAGAACATCATGTTGCGTCGCCACTTTTTACAATCGCTGGCCCTGTCCGCCGGCATCATGCTGCCCTTCTCACGCCACGCCTTTGCCATTCAGGTGCAGGAACCTGGCCCCACCCAAAAGAAGCTGGTCGTCATCATGCTGCGGGGGGCAGTCGACGGTTTGAACGTGGTTGCCCCCGTCGGAGATAACAACTACCAACATTTGCGTCCTGGGATTCATTTGACCCGACCAGGCTCCGAATCTGGCGCGCTCAATCTCGACGGCTATTTTGGAATGCATCCCGCATTGGCCGACCTGCAGCCGCTGTGGAATGAGAAAAAGCTCGCCTTCATTCACTCAAGCGGCTCACCGGACAACACGCGTTCCCACTTTGATGCGCAAGACTATATGGAGACCGCCACACCTGGACGCAAGAGTACGCAGGATGGCTGGATGAATCGCTTGCTTGCCGCTCTGCCTGGCGAAAAATTTCCGACCCGCTCACTCGCTATCGGCGCGGTCATGCCGCGCATCCTGTCGGGGAGCGCTGTCGCCACGACATTGGCCGCTGGTGCAGCAGGTACGCGGGCCAGCTTGCTGGACAATCCCGCGATCGGAAATGCTTTCGACAAAATGTATGAAGGCCAGGCAAGCTACGCCAAGCAATATCAAGATGCCAGAGTCGCGCACAAGGACATCATGTCCGCCTCTATGGACAAGACCGAAATGCAGGCGAGCAACGGCGCACCCCTGCCCAGTGGGTTTCCTGGTGATGCATCGCGGCTAGCGACCCTGATGAAAAATGATGCGAAAATACAAATGGCTTTTATCGCGCTAGGCGGCTGGGATACGCATGTGAATCAGGGCGCGGGGACGGGCAAGCTCGCCAGCCTTCTCAAACCCTTGGGGCAAGGCCTCGCGACGCTCAGCAAGCAACTGGGCAGTTTATTCAACGACACGACGATCATTGTGATGTCTGAATTTGGTCGTACCGCACGTGAGAACGGGACGGGTGGCACCGATCATGGGCACGGCAATGTGATGTGGGTGCTCGGCGGCCAAGTCGCTGGCGGCAAAGTGCATGGGCGCTGGAGCGGTATCGACAATAGCGGCTTGTATGAAGGTCGCGACTTGGCAATCACTACCGATTTCCGCACGGTGTTGGCGAGTATTTCGGAACAGCATCTGCGTTTGACCGACGCACAATTGAACCGTGTGTTCCCGAATATGCCAAAGCCCGACGGTAGGTTGGCGCTATTCGCTGCTTGACCATCATTTAATTCATACAAGTTCGTGCTCGGCAAGCCGGAGCGTGCGATTCGCATCGAAGCTAGTTGCGGCTGATTAACCGGAATGAGCCACAACGGCTTTTTGGTTTGTGTAGTACCGCAATACTGACAAGAGGCGCCGTCTTTGCGTTCAACCTGTAGATTTCAACACACATTGCGGAAACTGGCGATAACGAACCAGTGGAGATCAACTTTTGATTTTGACCAGTTCATGAAGTGGGATGACTCTCAGCCTCAAGCCCACGCACGTTCCTTCACCCGCAATGCATTCAGGCGATCACGCAACCGCTGTTGGGCGAAACGTACAAAGCTGCGCACATTCGGCGACTGCAGCCGGGACGATGGAAACACGATACTTGCCGGAACCGGCTCGCTTTCGAATTTCTTCAACACGCGCGCGAGACTGCCCGCATTGATTTCGGCCTGCACGTGATAGTCGAGGAAACGTCCAAAACCAACGCCCTGAACGCATGCGTACACGCCAGCGTCGACCTGGTTGGTTACAAATAAGCTGCGAATCGGCACCTGCACGTCTTTGCGTCCCTCGTGAAAGCCCCAGTGTGTGGGCGACACGACGCCCGTAAAACTCACGCAACGCAACTCACGCAGATCGGTCGGCACTTTCGGGACGCCGACACGTGCGATCATTGCCGGGCTGCCGACGATCACGCGTCGCACTTCACCGATCGCATGCGCAACCATCGTCGAATCCGCCAGCCGTGCAACGCGGACTGCGACATCCATTCCCTCCTCCACCAGATCAACCACGCGATCTAGCAGCACCAGCTCGACTGTTATATCCGGATGTTCAATGAGGAACTCAGCCACGACTGGCGCAACGAAGGTGCGCCCGAATGAAACTGAAGATGCGATCCGCAAGCAACCGCGTGGCGACGCCTGACGTGCGCTGAGACTGAGCTGTGCATCTTCCACCGCCGCGAGGATTTGCCGACTGCGCTCAAGGTAGTCGCGGCCTTCATCGGTCAGCGACATGCGGCGAGTCGTCCGGTTAAGTAACCGTACGCCAAGATCGCGCTCAAGCGCTGCCAGCGTGCGCACCATCGACGGCTGCGACACATCAAGCGCCTCGGCAGCCGCAGTGATGCTGCCGGCCTCGACAATTTTTACAAAGGCGCTGATCGCATAGAGCTTATCCATCGCATTCATATTACTGCATTTAATGCAGTAATGAAATGCGTATGGCTCCATTTATCCATTTGATACCGAACGTCAAAATGCCACCTATTGCATCCCACACCGCGATCTTTCAACCCAACCATTCAGGAGATTCATCATGACAAGAGTTCAAGTGATCAACCCGCAAACCGCCACCGGTGCCGCAAAAAATCTACTCGACGCAGTGCAATCCCAACTCGGCATCACGCCGAATTTTATTCGCGTACTGGCCAATTCGCCAAAGGCGCTCGAAGGCTTCCTAGGCCTCTACAGCGCACTCGGTAGCATCAGTATCGGCAAACCGACACAGGAGCGCATCGCCTTGGCAATCGCTGAAGGCAATGGTTGCCAGTACTGCGTATCCGCGCACACGGCCATCGGTCGCGGCGCGGGTTTGAGCAACGAGGAAATGGCGTTAAACCGTCAAGGCACGTCGAGTGACGTCAAAGCATCGGCGATCGTCGCGTTTGCCAAGGCGCTTAACGCCAACATGGGCGAGATCACAGCCGGCGAATTTGGCGCTGCGCGCGGTGCGGGGCTGAGCGATGCCGAAATTGTTGAAATCATCACCGTCGTCGCGCTGAACATCTTTACCAACATTCTCGGCAAAGCAACCCGTGTCGAGATTGATTTTCCGAAAGTGGAGTTGATGAAAGCATCGCTACGCGAAGCTGCCTGATTCAGCGACTAACCACCATTCCCCTTCTCATATACTGGACACATCATGAAAACAAACTTAAATAGCTTCATCAAAATCGCAGCCGTCACATTCGCTCTTGGTCTCACTGGCATCGCCACGCCGGCTCTCGCGGTCAAGCAAACCGGCGGCGAATACAACACGATGTACGCGGGGCTCGGTGCGAAAGGCTACGACGTGGTTGCCTACTTTACTACCGGCAAACCGGTGCCTGGCAGTGATCGCTACGTCACCGAATACGGCGGCGTGAAATGGCAATTTTCCAGCGCACAGAACGCAGCTACGTTCAAAAGCGACCCGGCAAAATACGCGCCGCAATACGGCGGCTTCTGCGCCTGGGGTGCTTCAGTAGGCAAGCTGTTTGATGTCGACCCTGTGAATGGCTGGCAAATCGTTGACGGAAAGCTTTACCTGAACTTCAATGCCGATATCAACACCACGTTTAGCAAAGATCCGCAAAGCTTTATCAGCAAGGCGAATCGCAACTGGACGTCGCTTAACAAGTAGCTCGCTGCCCTGTCGCCGGAAAGTCTTTCCGGCGACAGCCTGCTTTCATAACGCCGAGAACTCAACATGCCCCACGCCTATGCCAACATCGCTTTCACGCCTGCGGTTCGCGACGCCCAGAGTCGCATGGGTAGCCGCGAGAACTATGTGCCGTTTGATGACGCGCCGGAACAAAACAATCGCATCGGCCCGCGTGAAGCCGAATTTATCGCAGCGCGAGAGAGTTTTTACCAAGCGACCGTCAGCGAAACCGGCTGGCCCTATGTGCAGTTTCGCGGTGGGCCGGCAGGGTTCCTGAAAGTACTTGACTCACACACGCTGGGCTACGCGGACTTTCGCGGCAATATGCAGTACATCAGTGTGGGCAATTTCACCAACAACGATCGCGTCTCGATCATCCTCATGGACTACGCCAACCGGGCTCGCTTGAAGATTCTCGGTCGGGTGCGTGTCGTTGGCCTCGATGACGATCCGGCGCTGATTGCGAAACTGGAATCTCCGACCTACCGCGCCCGTATACAGCGCGCCGTCATCATCACTGTCGAGGGCTTTGACTGGAATTGCCCGCAACACATCACACCACGTTTTACCGAGGCGGAAATATCCCATTCGGCAGCGGTATTGCACGCGCAGATCGCCGACCTTAAATTACAACTCAGTGCGCGAAAAAACGAGGTGCTTGAATTGGCGCCCACAACACTCGGTGAAGGGCGACTCGCCCTGAATATCAGCGAGATTCGTCAACTCACGCCGCGTGTGCGGTCCTATACCCTGCGATCATCGCGTGGGGAAGACCTGCCGCAGGCTGCACCCGGTGCACACATCGACGTTCCAGTAAGGATCACGGCGCGTGGCGGTGGAGCGGCATTCAACGCCACGCGCCGCTATTCAATCACGTCGGCGTCCAGCACGAGCTATGAAATTGCCGTGCTGAAAAATCCGCTCAGTGCAGGTGGATCGATCGCTGTTCATCGTGACTATCAAATCGGAACCACGCTGAACTGTGGCCTGCCAGGCAATGACTTCCGCTTGCATGACGATGCACGACCAGCTGTGCTAATCGCGGGCGGGATTGGCATCACGCCGATTCGCGCAATGGCGTTGGCGCTCGTCGCAGACGGACGCGCCGTTACATTGCACTACGCGGCGCAGTCGAAAGATCAGGCCGCATTTGCAGAAGAACTGCAGACAATGCTGGGGGAGCGGATGAGTATTTATCCGGGCGACCGCGCTCGGCGCCTGGACGTCTCCATTGTCGTAGCTAAGGCGCCTGTGAATAGCGTTGTCTATGTATGCGGCCCTAGCCCGTTGATTGACGCGGTGCGCTTTGCGGGCAACAAGGCAGGGATCGCTGCAGAGAACATCCGCTTCGAGCGGTTCACGGTGGCGGCTCAGGAAAACGACCGCCCACTCCGTGTGACTCTGGCCCGCAGCGGCAAGATTATCGATGTCAGCGCCAGCCGATCAATCCTCGATGCAGTGCAGGCGGCAGGCGTAGATGCGCCAGCATCTTGTCGGTCAGGAGCCTGCGGCACCTGTGCGGTCAAGGTCGTTTCCGGCGAGCCAGACCATCGGGACCGCGCTTTGACCAATGCGGAGCGCGCGCAGGCGGGATTGATGTGCATCTGTGTGTCGCGCGCGACCACGGCAGAATTGACGTTGGATCTCTGATCGGGCAAGTTGCCTTCAACAATCGAATACCAAGTAATCTCACATATCCGAGGAGTAAAAATGACTGAAGAAATGACGCGCCCGCCGTTGCCGCCGTTCACGTTGGAAACCGCCACGCAGAAAGTGCGACTTGCGGAGGACGGCTGGAACTCGCGCGATCCTCAGCGCGCGGCACTCGCTTACACGGCAGATTCGGTTTGGCGTAACCGCGCCGAGTTTCCGGTGGGTCGCGCGGAGATCACGCAGTTTCTGGTCAGAAAGTGGGCGCGAGAGCTCGACTATCGTTTGATCAAGGAACTGTGGGCATTCATGGAAAACCGCATCGCCGTGCGTTTCGCCTATGAGTGGCACGACGATGCCGGCAATTGGTTTCGTTCTTATGGAAACGAAAACTGGGAGTTCGCCGAGAGTGGTCTGATGCACTGGCGCTTTGCGAGCATCAATGACAAGCCAATTGCCGCAGCGGATCGCAAATATCACTGGCCACAAGGACGGCGGCCGGACGACCACCTAAGTTTGAGCGCGCTGGGACTGTAGACAAAGGGGCTGGCAATTTCTTCGGCATGCTCGACATGAATTACTTTGAAGTCTTAGTAACGAACGTCTGCCTACCTCTTTGCGGATAGACTGCTTGCCTGGCCTACGTGTTGGGCATCGAAGCGTTCGTGCCGCCAAGTAGCTGGCCGGCACAACCGAATTAGCGCGAGCGTTGGGATGTGATGCGTTTGCGTGGTTCTGTCGCATTTGCAACGTTCTACTTGACCGGCAACAACCGACCCATAGGAGTCAAATCGGGACGTGGTCCAATTCGCTCCAACGCAGTCATTCCCGCGGTTATGCTAATTCGACCACCGACATTTAGGCGCTTAAACAGAGATTTCTTGCTCACGACCGGCGACCACCCCAAGCAAATCATCAAAGAGCGTCGTAGTCATACCCAACCCACCTTCGTAATCATAGAAGCTGCCAGCAATTTCTTGGTACAAACCAGTTCTCTGCATACGCGACATTAAAGCGCGAAAAGTGTCCTGATCGACGTTGAATTTCTTTCGGACACTCTTGGAAAACTCAATCCAATGCAGCGACACCCATTGAAGTTCGTTTTCTTTCTCGACCCTTGGGTTTGCCTTTTCGAAGCCTCGAAGCTCTACCAGGAATGCGAACTCCCGCTCGCTGAGTGCCTCAAGCGTGGAGACCAGTTCTGATCCTGTAACCTTTTCGTTGAGTACTCAACGAAAAGGTTACAGGATCACCAAGAACTTCTTGACTTCAGGGTGTCGCTCAAGGAGCTGTGAGATTGCGCCGGCACAGCCGCCTCTTCCGCCGCCTTCGGCATGAGTAACCGGAGTTTCACGCTTGTACGGCTGGATACGGGCGTGCGGCAGTAGCGCCGTGAATCCCCAAATCATCCCGTCACCAGCGGCCGTGACGCATCGACCAACGTAACGACAGACTTCCGTTCGGCCCATTCCAGTTTCTTTCTGAATCGTTGCAAACGAAACGTCAGCCGCGTACATACGCACGGCTTGCTCTCTGCGCAAGAACGGTCGACTAACCGCGTCTGGAAGAGAAAGCAGTTCGGGCTTTGGCCAAGCGGATAAGTCACAATGCGCAAGGGAGCAAGAAATCGAATCCGAAGGAGCCGCAGACCGCAGTTAAAGAAGAGGAACCGTTCTGACCAACAGGAGAGAGCGACGTGTAACTCTGCACAATTTGACGATGAAAAAAGGAGTTACTACGATCACAGAAACGATATAGTTATCCACAGTTGACTGGATTCATGTCAGCAAAAGCCCCTTGTCAAAATTCAACCGGCACAGGTGCTCAAAATTCATCCGGCG
>JBBQFL010000072.1:0-13826 GCA_038321965.1 Burkholderiales bacterium
TGGGCCAATCACGCCAACAAGGCCAAACCGTTTCTTGATCCGGGCGATGTCGATGAAGCGTTAAAGGCGGCCAATGCTATTGGAGACGACATGCTGCAAAAGCAATCGCGAGGGGTCGTGGTGCCCGATTCGTTTACGCACGGGTCGTCGGCGCAACGCGTTCGCTGGTTCAAGACCGGGTTTGAGACGGGTAGTTTGAAGGCTTGTGATACGTTTGCGGCGCGAGATCTTTAGGCAAAAATGCTCGGAGAACCGCGTGGAATGGCGATCTACGTGAATCGAACGGGAATGATGTCACTAGCGTTTGCCAATGTTTCCAGGATGATTCACGCTGGACCCTCATCGCTCTTATCGCTTATGACGTTCCGCTCAAACTTATGGCTTGTGTTGGGCAACATGTTTGACTCGCCTGGGCATGGACGATAAAGACGATCAAATTGAAACACTGCGCGCTTCTGAGGAACGCTATCGCGCGCTATGCGAGATGTCCTTTGACTGGTTCTGGGAAACGGACAAAGAACATCGCTTCACTTTCCTGTCGATTGAAAAAACAATCGGTCGACAGACCCCACGCAGCGCAATGATTGGCAAGACGCGCCGCGAAGCTTCACCCGACTCAATGACAGTGGAAAATTGGGCAATTCACGACCAGACATTGGCGGCCCGCCAACCACTCCGCCGTCTGCAGACACGTGCGATCAATCCCGACACCGGTGCGGTGTTGCGTCTTTTCAGCCTGAGTGGTCAGCCACGGTTTGATGCGCATGGCGAATTCATCGGCTATCGCGGCTTTGGCCGCGACATCACCGAAATTCGCCGCGCGGAACGCGTGATCGCAGAAAGCGAAACCCGGCTACGACTGATCACACAAAATATTCAGGACATCGTCGCGCTAATGAAGCTCGATGGCAATGTGATCTACCTGTCGCCTTCCTACGCACTCGCGACTGGGCGCGCCATCAAATCGAGCCTCGGCGGTGAAGCCATCAAGTTTTTTTACCCACATGACGTAACGAAGCTAAAGGCGCAATTTGCACGGTGTGTTCGTAAAATCGATGTACATCAATCGTCTGAAATGACGTATCGATTTCGTCACGCTGACGGACGCCAACTCTGGCTTGAGGGCCAGTTTCATCTGGTGCGTGGCAAAGATGGAATGCCGCTCCATGTTCTGGTGAGTGCGCGCGACGTTACCGCGAAGCGGCTGGCAAGACTCGCCCTGGAGGAAAAGTCACGTGATCTCAATGCGGCCAACGCCGCACTCGAAATCGAACTACGCAGCCGCGAGGAGCTTGAGCGCAATATCCTCTTGACGATTGAAAAGGAACTGGCGCAAGTCGGGCTTGAGTTGCACGACGGACTCGGCCAGGAGCTGACTGGCATTGCGCTGCTCACCAAGACCCTTGCCCTGACGCTCGCCGACAAGAACGCCAAAGAAGCTACGTTGGCCGCACAAATTTCTGCTTTAGCCAATCGCACCATCAGCCACACGCGCATGATCGCGCATGGTCTCTCCCCATTCATCGACGGTAACAATGGCCTCGCCATCGCATTGCGACAATTGACGGATGACGTAAACAGCCTAGGCGTGGTGCAATGCATCGCGGAAATGCCGTCAAAGGTGACCATCGACGATGAGGTCATCGCGTTTACGCTCTACCGGATCGCGCAGGAAGCGGTGAACAACGCCCTCAAGCATAGCGGCGCCACAAAGATTGTGATCACGCTAACAAGTCGCAGCGGTATCGAATTGGTGGTGAAAGACAATGGCGTCGGCTATGTGCCTGACAATATTGACGCCACAAACAATCTGCCGCTACGCAGTATTCGCCACCGCTGCCGCGCAATTGACGCCACACTTACCATCCGCGCGGGAAAGAGCCGCGGCACGATTGTGCGCGTGATGTTGCAGGGCGCGGATTCATCTAAATCTGCGTCACGTGAATTGAATGAGCAGGGGCCATAACGTGAAGCCAAGGAGCATTCTCATCGTCGATGACCACGCCATTGTTTTGCATGGTTTGAAAGAGATCATCGACCGCGAGCCGGACCTGAACGTGACGATGACGGCTGCATCAGCAGAAACCGCGCTGGAATTACTTGCGCGCAGCCGACCCGAAATAGTCGTCACCGATATTTCTCTACCGGGGCTGTCTGGTCTGGAACTGATCAAAGAAATTTCCCGGCTCTACCCCGCACTACCCACGCTGGTGTTGAGTATGCACGACGAGATGGTGCACGGCGAACGCGCCCTGCGCGCCGGCGCCAGAGGCTACCTGACCAAGCAGGAAGCACCAGAAAGCGTGATCAGCGCCATTCGCGCTGTGCTCGCCGGTGAGCGCTATCTGAGCGCGCGCATGCAAGTGCTAGTCGCGCGAAAGGGCAGCATCAAGATGCGCCAAGAAGCGGCATCTGTGCTGGGCATGCTTTCAGATCGCGAGCGGGAAGTGTTTCGCTTGATTGGCACCGGCCTTCGGACCAAAGAGATTGCCATCAAACTTGATGTTAGCGTGAAGACGGTGGATTCCCATCGTGCAAATTTGAAGAAAAAATTGGGGCTGCGTACTGCGCCAGAGGTGACGCGGTTTGCGGCCACTTGGTCTGTTAGGGAAAAAGTCTAACGGCTGGGTGCAATTCAAACTGATGTGGGATGCCTATGATTTTCTTCCCCCTTTGGAAAAGGGGGATCGAGGGGGATTGTAAATGGTTGCAAACAAGGGGCAACCGCGAATTTTCCGCTACCCACAATCCCTCCCGCCTTGCAGGCCGCGTGTTCCGCTGCATTGGAACACCGTTTTGAGGGCGCGCAGCATGCTGCTCGAAAACCCCTCGAAACCCTCCCTTTGTAAAGGGAGGAGACAAACACCACATCAGTTTGAATCGCAACCCTTGCCGCTAGCCGCCTCGACATGAGTCGGGCAGCGTGATCAGAATATGGCTCTTCTGACGCGCGCGAAATGCAGGCGGAATTCTGCGCCGGTGTTAGCACCGCGATCAGGTGCGAAAAATCGCGGCCTAGGGGAAACACCTAAAAAGTAGCGAAACCTAGGGGATTCACCTAAAAACCCGACGCTACCGATAAAATAAATATTGAGAATCGGCGTTTTTTGCGGTCACCGCTGCATCGCATGCTGTGCGCTAGTTTTGTTGGCAAGGAGTATTGGCGCATCGCCGCAATGACAATGGTCAATTTTTGCCAAGGTTTGACACATGCCGCGGATGCCATGTGCTTCAACTGAACAAAAGCTTGGCATATGCGAATCACGAAGACCTTTGGCCTCCCGATTCGGGACTTATCCACAGAAAGCGACTTTCCAACGTTCTTGCCTATTTCAATCAGGGTTTGGTCTCGTTAGAATCCGGCCCACTTTGAGTAGTCTCGTTGGGTTAGCTAATCGACCCATACGCAAAGACCGATTTTCTACCAGCGCACAAGTGATTTCTGGATTTTGCATGTGCGCGATGCGGTACTGGATTCGATCCCGTAAATTTGCGCGGCTGCGGCACACCCTGCCAACCGAAACCATTTGAACGTGCTGGCGCAAGACCCGTAGCACACACTGACCTTGTAAACATGTCATCACCACAAGAAGAACAATCCAAGCTTTTCCGAAACGAAGTCTTCGAAGCCAAACGCGACACATGGCTGGGACAGATCGTTCTCATTCGTCCGATCTCGTTCGCGTTTCTGACGATGACGACGGTCGTATTGGCGGCAGCCGTCTTGGTCTTTCTGTTCTGGGGCGAGTACACACGTAAGGCCAAGGTCTCCGGCTACATCGTCCCCAGCCAAGGACTCATCAAAATTGTGCCGCAGCAGACTGGCGTAATTGCCGAGCTGCGCGTAAAGGAGGGACAGTTTGTTCAGCGCGGCGAAATCTTGGCGTTGCTTAATTCAGAGCGTGCGACCGCAGCAGGTGGCGTACAGGCAGAGTTCAACAAGCAAATCGCTGTCAGACGTGACTCGCTCATTAGCGACCGGGAAAAGATCGATACGCTCTATGCACAACAAACGCGCGCACTCGGCGACCGCATCGCCAGCCAGCGCACCGAGCTTGCTCAAGTCGAAAGCGGATTAAGGCTACAACAGGAGCGCATCCGCATCACCGACCAGATGCTCGATAAGCAGCGTCGGCTTCATGCTGACAAATTCATCTCCGACTTGGCACTTCAACAAAAAGAGCAAGACCGCCTTACCGAATTGGCCGCGCTTGAAAACCTGAATCGCAGCCGCACCGGCATTCTGCGTGACATCAGCACGCTCGCATCCGACTTGAAGACGCTGCCAGTCAAACGCGAAAACGAACTCTCAGCACTCGACCGTAACCTCGCCACACTCGAGCAAGACCGCGTAGAAAATGAATCCCGGCGGGAAATACAATTGATCGCACCCCAATCCGGGATCGTCACCGCCATCGCGGCTGACCCAGGCAAACTCGCCGTCGCCGGGCAACCGTTGCTCAATATCCTCCCGCAGGGTGCAGGCTTGCAGGCGGATGTGTACGTACCATCGCGTGCGGCAGGTTTCATCCGCGCCGGATCGAAAGCATTGTTGCAATACCAAGCATATCCATACCAAAAATTTGGCAGCCACGAGGGAACGATTGCCAAGATTTCCCGCACCGCAGTCGCTGCCAGCGAGTTGCCATTTCCGGCGCAACAAGGCGAGCTCTTCTACGTAGCCACCGTTGAACTTGCCAAACAAACAGTAACGGCTTACGGCAAAGAAGAGCGCCTGCAATCGGGCATGCTCGTCGACTGCAGCATCCTGCTTGATCGGCGCACGTTGTTTGAGTGGGTGTTCGAGCCGCTCTATTCCATCTCTGGCAGGTGGGGCTCGTAATGCCGTTTGACGGATTGAACCTGGGCTTCAGTAAAAAGCTGCCCACCATTCTGCAAACCGAAGCCGCCGAGTGCGGGCTGGCTTCATTGGCGATGGTGGCCTGCTACCACGGCCATGTGACCGATTTGGGAACGTTACGCAGTCGCCATTCGATCTCACTAAAGGGCACAACGCTCGCTGAGATTCTCAAGATCGCCGCAGCGCTCAAATTCCAGACGCGGCCGTTGCGCCTGGAACTGGATGAAATGCGCGAGCTGAAAACGCCGTGCATTCTGCACTGGGATTTGAGCCATTTCGTCGTGCTGAAAGCGGCTACGCGGGATGGCATCGAAATCCACGACCCGGCACAGGGCAAGCGAACGATCAAGTATGCCGAGGTCAGCAAGCATTTCACCGGCGTCGCGTTGGAGCTTACGCCGGACATACGCTTCGAGAAGAAAGAGGAAAAACAGCAGCTCAAGCTGCGCACGCTTTTTGGCAAGGTAACCGGGCTGAAGGGTTCACTCGCCCAGGTATTTTTGCTGGCCGTTGCGCTGGAAGTGTTCGGTCTCGTCGCGCCATTCTTCTCGCAATGGATCATCGACGATGCGCTGGTTTCCGGCGATCAGGATTTGTTGACCATCCTGGCAGTGGGTGTGCTGATGGTGGCGCTGGTACAAATGACTGTCGGACTGATTCGTTCATGGGTGGTCATGCATTTGAGCACCACTTTGGGTCTGGAGTGGTTTGCAAATGTATTCGCGCACTTGTTGAGGCTGCCGGTGCCCTGGTTCGAGAAGCGGCATTTGGGCGATGTAGTCTCACGCTTCGGCAGCCTCAGCAGTATTCAAGGTGCCATGACTGGCGGGCTGATCGGCGCGGTACTGGACGGCATCATGGCCATGATCACGCTGGCGATGATGTTTGTTTATAGCCCCACACTTTCGGCCATTGCGCTCGCCGCCGTCGTGCTGTATGCCGCCGTCCGCATCGCCCGCTACGGTGCATTGCGCGATGCCAGCGCCGAGCAGCTCGTGCGCCAAGCCAAACAGCAAAGCCACTTCATGGAAAGCATCCGCGGCATTCAGGCGCTGAAGCTGTTCAACCGCGAAGAAGATCGCCGCCAGCGTTATTTGAAGCTGGCTGTCGATACGACCAACAACGGGCTGTCAATTCAAAAGCAGAACATGGCCTTCGGCGCAGTCAACGGGCTGCTGGTCGCCATCGAAAACGCCGCTATCCTGCTTCTGGGTGCGAAGCTAGTACTTGCGAATCAGTTCTCTGTCGGCATGTTGATGGCCTTTATTTCGTACAAGGGGCAGTTCATTTCCCGCATATCGACGTTGATCGACACGGCCATTTCGTTTCGCATGTTGAGTATTCAAGCGGAGCGGCTGGCCGATATTGTATTAACCGCACCTGAGGAAACGGGCCACGATACCTACCTTTCTGAAGAGGCCATCGAGCCCTCCATCGAGATAAGAAACGTGAGCTATCGCTATGCGGCTGGTGAGCCGTGGGTGTTACGCAATGTGAACATGAAGATCGAAGCAGGCGAGTCCGTTGCGATCGCCGGGCCTTCCGGTTGCGGGAAGACCACGCTGCTGAAAATCATGCTTGGGCAGTTGCAGCCTGATGAGGGTGAAGTGCTGGTGGGCGGATTGCCGCTTAAGCAACTGGGGCTTAAATATTACCGCGACCAGATTGGGGTCGTGATGCAGGACGACCAATTGTTTGCGGGGTCGCTCGCAGAGAACATTGCTTTCTTTGATCCGCAGACTAGCCAGAGCCGGGTTGAAGCGGCGGCCAAGCTTGCTGCGATTCACGATGCTATCGTCAAGATGCCGATGGGGTACAACACGCTGTCGGGAGACATGGGTACTGGACTTTCCGGGGGTCAAAAGCAACGGGTGATTCTTGCGCGCGCGCTATATAAGTGTCCGCGATTGCTGTTTCTAGACGAGGCGACGAGTCACTTGGACACGAATACGGAATTGGTGGTGAATCAGGCGGTAAAACGAATGCGGATGACGCGTGTGGTGATCGCGCATCGGCAATCGACGTTGGAGATGGCGGGGCGGTTGATTATTTTGTCAGGCACCTCTGAAATGACAGACAGCGCGACGCGCCCGGCGCACGCAATCGCATTACGCCAGTAGCAATAAAAGGAGATTAAAGTGTGGATATAGACTCCAATTCGCGAATAAATATCACTGCAACTGAAACCAAGGTTCTCGAAATGCTTCGGCGCGGGCTAACAAATCGCGAAATTGCACATGAGCTGTGTCGAAGCGAGCACACAGTCAAGACTCACGTTGAACATATACTTGCGAAAACCGGCGCGCGGAACCGGGCCCAGGTTGGTTTCATATACCGCAGCGTCGAATTAGCGTCGGAGAATGGCTGAAAATTCTCTCAACGGCGTAAGGTCAGTTTCGCAAAATAATTTAAATGCGGTGAGTCCCGGGATGTCAACACCTGAGTTGATAGCCAAGCGCCTTTTCGACTTTCATCCTTGCATTCGCAGGGTAACGTACGCTAAATCCTTCAGATAGCGGACCACCAAGAGGACGTAGCAAATTCTCGGAAAATGCCACGACGCCAGCTACATTGTTGTTCCGAAACAATTCAGAAAACGCCTGATAAAAGTCGCCTTCGACGGAATCGTCAACGGACTTCAGTGCGCGCGGTAACATTTTCTTTGAAACAAGCCATTGATTCTTTGAGCGCAGAAAGAGTAGCGCCAATACTTTGTAGAGTTCTGCGCCAAGGGCTAGCGTTTCATGTGGGCAATCCGATTGTTTTAGGTCAGCTAGCATATTTGCCACCATGTATCGGGCGCCAGCGAGGTCATTTTGAGGGGGGCCGCTAGCCAGAATTTGTCTTGCCAAGTTTTGGGCTTGGTCACTGCTGGACGTTGGAGTGGGTACAACAATCGAATCGCTCACCATAGTCGCTAAGATTGCAGATCCTAGTTTGGCGTCAGACGACATCACATAATTTAAAGTTTCCAAGTCGTGTATCTGTGCGTCCACGAGCCAGCCATCCGCGCGAAACGTTTCGCGGTATGCCTGAAACAGAGACTTGAACACCACAACCACATCCAAATCCGAGTCGGGGCCGTGCAGGCCTTTCGATGCTGAGCCGCAGAAAAGCATACAGCTACTGCCTACGTAACGGGTCTCGAACAGTTTCGCGACAACTTCGAACGGGTCTTTTTTCATTTAGTTTTCTCTATGAGCCTTGCACTCCGGAACTGCGACGCAAATGATTTTCATGAATGACGGAGAAGATACTGATCTTCCAGTCTGTCCGGTGTAGCCGAGACGCGAAATGGCACCGTTACCCCGTCCGCTATCGCACAAAAGACGGTCAGTGCTTGGCAAAAATACTCTATGACAGGTTGCCAGTCCTTCTGGATAATCACCTGTCGCAGCCTAATTTCAAATCCATATTTCGACAAAGCGAAAAGAAATTTCAGTGGGATGAAGTGTTCTCGGCGCATGACTCCATTTGCAACTAGCAAACCATTAAACGTTGCACGACTAGTGCGGCCATTTCCATCCGTGAATGGATGAATACAATTAATCATGACCAAGGCAACAATCGCGGCATAAAGTGGCGAGATCTTGCTCGCGTTATACACGGCTTGGGCCGTCTGGCTTATCAATGCGGAAACTTCACTTGCTTTGGGAAATGCCCAGTATGCACCATTGGCGTCGGCTCCGAGAGTGACCGGGCCGTTTCGAAAGGCAGCAACTTGACCGGTGGAGCTCGTGGCAATGGTTAGCAGAGCAGATTTGAATGAAGCTGGATCATTAGAAACGAGGCCGACAAGTCGGGATTCCTCGGTTCTTATTAAGCTGGTGGCCTCCAACATTAGTCTCGCAGATTGCGCGATGCCAAGCCGGGTCGCTTGTTCAATGTCTCGTCCTTCTGCAAGCTGCTTTCTGATGAAGGCTTCCGACAGCGGATGGTGCAATCGAGCAATTGCGGCTGCTAGGTTCAGCGCGGCAGCCGGCGCCTCAAGTGCTGCAATTGCAACTTCAAATTGTGCGCTGTCAAGCGACCGCATTAAAGCGCATAGTGACGACATTTTGAGCAGCATAGCCTCGGGAATTGACTCAGCGTCCGGCGCTAGAACAACATTTCCCCCAATGGCTCTCGGCACCATTCCAGCCTTGCGTAGAATCATAAATCCCGACTCGTAAATATCAGAGTTTGTAAATATTTTCGCAAGCCAGCATTAACTCGTTTCTTGCTGTGAGGTCACTGCCCGATAGAGTGATACGCCGAATAATCCAAGGCATAGCAGAGCAGCACAAATGAAACTGGCGACTGTTTCATCCATGCCCCCAAGCTTAAGATGCAAGGGACCAGGTCTCGCGCTCATAATACCGCTCCAAACGCCCCCCGCAAGGTTTGAGCCGAAGTGCAAACCCACCGAAGCCCAAAGGCTACGATATAGCAAAAGTATTTGCGCAAAAGACAAGCCCCAAATAAACGTTGAGAATATGCCCAGTGTGGGACGGTCGCTATGGGCAGCGGCGAACAGCAGACTCACTAGCAGTACCGCTGACCACGCTGGCATGAAGCGCATTGCAAGAGGAATCAGCAACCCGCGGTACATGATTTCTTCAATAACGGCTGCCCAAAAAAAAGTGACCGCAAGAGAAAAAAATCCCGTTGCTGAGCCCCCAGTAAATCGCGCGCCAAATACGACGAGCATGCCGAGCATCAGGCCATTGACTGCAATGCCCAATAGTGCAGAGTTGATAAAAAGACGACGCGCCGACCTAAAATTTAGTGTCCCCGCCAACTCATCGGGACAAAACCGCGAAAAAATGACACAAAAAAAAAGCAAACTTGCGGCTCCCGCAAACGCGAACGCAACGGCGTACTGATCTAATAGTGAATCAAATATCGCCCTAGAAAACATGCCTGAAACGAGCAGGGCGACACAAGTCAAGAAAAAGACGCTGAGCGAAGCCATAAGCAATCGGCGGGTAGAACTAGGAGGCATTTGCGCTGCGTTCATGTTTCTCACGTTTACATGCGTTGCTTGGTTCAATCTAGCAACCTGTCGGACTTGAAGAATTGAAGCGAAATCCGCTCCGGCCGGCTCATTTTGCAACCGATTTCCATTAAGTCCGACAGGCTGTTAGGCGTGCAGTGGTAGCGGCCTACAGTCAAGCCTATCCTTAATTGCCATTCCGAACGGGCCCAGCAGGGACGTAGTCCGGGGGAACGCAGGAAAACGTGATATTCGAGCCTGAGCCGACCGTGAAACCAGAAATCGAGCATCTGTTGGCAAGGTCCTGAACCCAGTTCCCAAGAGTAGTGAACGCACTAGGGCCCTGAGCATTGTAATCTCGCAAAAAAACGCACGTTGTTCCCGTATCAAGCCAAACGCCAAATTGATTGTATCGTACGATCGATCCCGGTACCCAATTTGAAGAGGTGGTGCTGGTGCCGTCCCCGCCCGGATCCGACGCCAAGAACCCCCCTGAAATCAATAAATTTTCTTCCGCATTTAAGTCACGCATAGTATTTCCCTCTAAAGTTAGTGTTTACCGACCATGTACTTCTAATTCAAAATCGCTGCGGTCGGGATTTGAAATATATAAGCTATGAAAGGCAACATCTATACGCCATTTAGCGTATTTTGTAGTGAGTGATAAGGTGCCAGCATGAATTGTTTCCTGCCACTGCCATCGAACAATTCAATTCACGGTCTTCGCAGCCATCTCATCCAAAACACGTAGACCGCCATTCTACGAGCCTCTACAAGCCATTTCGCCCCAAACACCGCGCTAGTGCTTGAGTCCTTATTGATTGTCCATCAACCGCTTTCACGCTTCCTCGTCGCCACCGCCCCTGTAGCGGGCGATGCCGCTTTCCTCGTTTGCCATCAGCCTCACTCCCTACGTAACTACCCGCCGCACCGACCCGCTGAGCCACGTCACCAGCAACGACTATTACCCCCTAAACCGCCTAAAGACCGTCACCGAACCTAAATTCGACGGCCAAACAGCCGCACCATCCATAACAGGTAGCCCCTCTGTTTGGTACCGCACCTACACGGCGCGACCTCTGTTTGGTACCGCACCTACACGGCGCGACTTATCCAATCGGCAATGACAAGTGCGCCCCCAGGAACAAGAGAAAAGGCCTTGTCATGTGTCACGAGCGTCGAGTTGGTGGCGATGGCATGGGCTGCAATCATCATGTCGAGCGCGCCGAGTGTGATGCCGACTGCGGCACAAGCGCACCGCAAATCGCCGTAGACGGTTGCAGCACTGCTGTCCCACGGCAAAATTTCAACGCGAAGCAGAAACTCTCTTATCAGGTTTGCAAAAGCTGCTGGATGGCCCAATCGCGCTAATCCATAAAGCAGTTCAGCTTGGGTGACGGTTGAAACAACCACCTGGTCCATGGGTAGCGCTGCCAGGCGCGCGCGAACTTCCGGCGGATTTCCCTTGATCACGTAACTGGCCATGTTCGTGTCCAACATAAAGCGGCTCAAAACAAATTCCGTTCGGCGGTAGGCAAGTCTTCACGATCATTCATGAAATTGGCCGGAATTTCGGTTTGATCAGCAAGATTGAAGAACTCCTGCCAGGAATTTGGCTTAGGCGAAAGCACGACCTCACCTGTCTTCGGGTCACGACGAATGAAAACCTCTGATCCTTCAAACCGGAACTGCTTTGGAAGCCGCACCGCTTGGCTTCGTCCGGTTGTGAATAGTTTTGCAATCAATGGCATGATGTTGACTCTCCTTTTGGTATCTATCTTAAGTAGATACTATATGAAAAGATACATATCGGCGATAGCTATTATTTATTGGCGCCCGAGGTCCAGATACATGCCGTTTGAAGCAAGATCAAGGGTAATTCCGCGCACTGCATTCGCTGGTTCAAGGCCGGATTCGAATTCGGCAACCCGAATGCCAGCGATACATTTGAGTCACGCGACACCAGTTCACATTGCAAAAGCAAAAACGGCACACCAAGGTGTGCCGTTTTTGTTTGCAGAAGGTGAAAACTTATTCGCCCTTGGTCTGCGTGGAAACGTAATCCAGTTTCTCTTTGATACGTGCCGATTTGCCCGAACGATCGCGCAGATAGTAGAGCTTGGCGCGGCGTACATCGCCGCGACGCTTTACTTCGATGGAAGCGATGGTCGGTGCATACGATTGGAACGTACGCTCCACACCTTCACCCGACGAAATCTTGCGGACGATAAATGAGGAGTTGAGGCCACGATTGCGCTTGGCAATGACGACGCCTTCGAAAGCCTGAACGCGTTTGCGCTCGCCTTCGATCACGTTGACGTTGACGATAACCGTGTCGCCTGGTGCGAAATCGGGGATCGTCTTGTTCAGACGGGCCATTTCTTCTTTTTCCAGCGTTTCAATCAGATTCATTTTATTTCCTTTCATGTTGGCGGCTGAAGTCCTGCTTCGAGCCTGTCGCATAGAGCAGCCCGAAACTGGCGGCTGATGTGCGCGTTTTATAGTGACTACTTTATTGCTGCGTTGCTACTTCTCCTGCTCCTGCCTGACAGCATTACGAATTTCGTCAAGCAGTTTCAAATCCTGTTTGTTCCATGTCCGGCCCTGCATCAAATCAGCGCGCCGTTCCTGCGTTCGCTCGAGCGCCTGTTTGCGGCGCCAGGCTTGAATCTTTGCGTGGTCTCCGCTCATCAACACCGGCGGTACAGTCTGACCATTCCAGCTTTCCGGCCGCGTGTAGTGCGGATGATCCAGCAATCCGTCACGCGTCGGCGAGAACGAATCCTCCACCGCCGATTGCCCATCGCCCAGTACACCGGGCAACAACCTTACCATTGCATCGATAATCACCATCGCGGCCAGTTCGCCGCCCGACAGCACGTAATCACCAATCGACACTTCCATATCGATGCGCGCCTCAATCAGTCGCTCGTCGATCCCTTCGTAACGACCACACAAAAATATGAGGCCATCTTCATTCGCCAATTCGCGGATGCCTGCATCCGTAATTGGTTTGGCTTGCGGCGTCACGTAAACCACTTTCGGTTTTGCTACGCCGCCTGCTACTTGTTGCTCTGTTGCCGCATTCAGCGCCGCATTCAGCGGTTGCGCCATCATTACCATGCCGGGGCCGCCACCATAGGGGCGATCGTCGATGGTCTTGTACGCATTCACCGCAAATTCACGCGGGTTCCAGCATTTCAACTCCCAGGCTTTCTCATCCAGCCCACGACGCGTCACACCAAAATCCGCGATCGCATCGAACATCTCTGGAAACAGGGTGATGACGCCGTACTTCTTCGTCACCCGATCTGTCACTGAAAATCCTGAGTCCAATTGACCGTGATCAGCTTGGCCTCACGATCCACTTTCAAAATCACATCGTCCAGATAAGGGATCAGTATTTCCACTGTGCCCAGTTTCACGACGAGTACATCATTGGCGCCAGTCTCCAGCAGCGTTTCAACCTTGCCGAATTTCTCGCCTGCTGTGTTCACTACATCGCAGCCGATCAAATCAAACCAGAACACTTCACCGTCACCGGCATCCTCAAGCGCGTCGCGCGGAATGCCGATGTCGCGCTTTGTCATGCGCTCTGCGGCGGATCGGTCGTCACAGCCTTTGAGCTTGGCGACAGCACCTTTGGCGTTAACCGCAAATTCCTCTAGCTCAAACTCTTCCCAGCCCTTGTCACCCTTTAACAGCCATGAAGCATAGGCATCAAGGCTGTCAGGCGACTGAGTGAAGGTGTGGAGTTTGAGCCAGCCTTTGATGCCGAAAGCACCGGCGACTCGCGCCATGACAACGACATCATCCATATTATTTGATTGGCAATAGCTGTCTGCAACCCTGCAGAGTTACGCCGCCGCGACGACTTTTTTGCCGAACTTCTTGATCAGCCGCGTGACGGTATCGGACGCTTGCGCGCCTTTGCCCTGCCAGTAAGTGAGGCGATCCATTGCAATGCGGACGGCTTCTTCGCCTTCCTTG
>JBBQFL010000073.1:0-13070 GCA_038321965.1 Burkholderiales bacterium
AGCAGTTGACAGACCTTCAGCGCTTACGCGCCATCTTCCTGCGTGCGTTCGCCAAGTTCATGCTCACCACCGCTGATCCCCCCGCTTTGTTGACAATCTAATTTGCGCTATTTGATCGGCCAACTGCCGTTTTTAGGTTGATGAAGTGCTTGGGGATTGTTGACAATGCGGTTGATTTCGGAGCCATGACCTTCCGCTTTAGTGCGAATTGGAGCTCGAGCGGCTATGTATCCGAATGGTCGAGGGTGGCTGGTCACGTTGGACGCCTGGAATGATCGGCAAATACCTGTACGTTGCTCAATTCAGACCGGCAACGCAATCAATTTTCACCAGTGCGTGCAATCGAATGACGACTAGCACCGAAACGTCTAAAGCGCCATTTGGCGCGGTTTATAGGCCAAAAATGACTGGAACAGCCCGGTAATAGGCGTTCTTCGATCTTCTGGACTCAGGCTTTACCGCTAGGATTGCCGCGCTGACGCGAATTGCCGGCATGGTCATTCTGGCTGTCATTCTTGTGTCTGCCCAATACTTCCTGCTGTTCCGCTTCTTGCTTCTGTTTGGCGACCTCGTCTACCCGAGGTGGCTTGGTGTGTTGTTGTTGCGGATTGAAATCCTTCTCGTGCTTTGCCATGTCATGCTCCTCAAAAAAGTGGATATCGATGTTAGGCGCGGTCGCGCAGATTGGTTACGCCGGATTTAGTCGCGCAGTGGTCACAGCAAAACATTTGCTCACCGCTTTCCAGGCCATGTCCAATGATGCGAATACCGCAATGCGCGCAGGTGGGTGCGAGTTTATGGATGGCGCATTCGAGGCTGTCAAAGGTGAAGGTTTTACCCTGGATGATCACCTGAAAGAACTTGTCGTAATCGTTTCCGCATGAATCGCAGGTAGGCATTGGGTTTTCCTTCCAAGAGTTGCGCTTGATTTGCGCCGGATGAATACTCACTTCTACATGCTGTTTCGCTGGCTCAGAACATCCTATCGACGCGACCGTACTGTCTGCCCCGGTTCGGAGATGACGACCTCCACGCGACGATTGATTGCGCGGTTGGTATCGGTGTCGTTGGCCGCGACGGGGAAATCCTTTCCGTAGCCAACGGTGGAGATGCGTTCCGGTGCGATGCCAAGAATGACCAACTGGTTCTTGATGGCATCGGCGCGACGCTGCGACAGTTCATTGTTATAGGCGACGCTGCCGATATTGTCGGTGTGGCCCTCGATGGAAGCGCGGCGATCCGGATACTGTTTCAGGAAATTCGCCAACTGCGCCATCCGCGATTGCGCGCTGGTTTTGACTTCCGCACGGTTGAATTCAAACAGCACATCGCCGAGCGTGATCACCATGCCTCGATCCGTCTTCAATGCTTCCAGTATGGCGAGTTGGCGCTCAAGGCTGGCGGCTCTGGCCTCAGCCGACGCGGCTTGTATCTGTGCCGTTGCGGCCTGGTCGTTGGCGGCCGCGGCTTGCTGTTGTGCGGCGGCATTTTGCGCGCGCTGAATCTCGGCGTCGGCACGCGCGTCACGCGCATCGGCTCGTGCCACGACAGCGGATGCGGTGGCGCGTTTAGCTTCTCGTTCACGTGCGTCGGCGCGCGCGCGCTCACGTTCGACCTGTGCGGTCTTGATCAGATCCTCCGCAGCCTTGGCGTCGCCGGCAGCCATGGCGGTACGGGCACGCTGCGTGGCCAGGTAAGCGTTATGGTTGACTTCGACATCGTCACCCTTGGCTAATGCCTGATCGGCACGCGCCAGCGCGTCATTGGCTTTCTTCAACTCCAGCGGGGCGTTGGCCAGCACGTTGGGATTGGACGAAGCAGTACTGACAGCACTGCGCGCTTCCACAAGTGCGGGCGGCGGTGTTGATACACTTGCGCAACCGGCGGCGATCAGGGTCACCGCCAAGGCGGTCGCCAAAATAGTCAGACGTGGTTTCGTGTTCATCATGAGTTCCTTCTTTTGATCGTCGAATGAATTTTTGTGGCAGTCGTGGGCACGAAGCAGAACCTAGCCGCGCGCCATTTCTTCACGCAGTTGGCGGATGCCTTCGCGTACTTCCTGCAGCGCCCGGTCGGCGCGGACAGAGTGCGATTTGGCTTCGGCAAGATTGGCGTCTGCCTCGGCTTGCTCAGCGAGCCTGCGGGCCGCGTCGAAATCTTTGCGCGCTACGGCTGCGGTCGCTCTCTCCAGTTTGCTGCGCGCCTCTGCCACTTCGACAGGCGCATCTGCCCCGGCTGGGCCAGCAGACCGATCGACCGCCGCACGTGCTACCGCCATTTGCTCGCGAGGCATGTCACCGGTAGAGGCGCAGCCCGAGGCGGTAAGCACCGCAATGGCGGCGGCAACAGCAAAAGCGGCGATTGGCCGCTTCGCACTGATTTCTGTGTGGGTGGATGGATAATTTTTCATTGGTTCCTCCGGCGATTGTTGGGCAATGTCTTAAGCCATGGGCGCCAATATCGGCGCTAACGGATTCCATTCTCCCGCTGTAGCTCCTTTACCCCCATCGGCGAAGCGCCCGATGTCGTGTGGTCAACCGCCTACACCTGCTAGGAGACCGCCGCTTCGCGGCAGAACAACATAGAATTGACGTAACCAACGCTGGAGCCACAGATGTCACCGGTCGGCGATAAAATTCGGCAGGCAAAAAGCCGCCCAAACAGGGAGCGATAATGGCATTCAATTTGCGCAGGGCGATCGTCCGCAATGGTGTACTTTCCGGGGGCGCATGCCTGATTGCTGGTATCGGCTACTCGGTCTATTCCGGCGGTGCCAATTTCAATCCCACAAGCCTGCTCTGGCCCTCTGTGCTGGCTTTGGGCGTCGGCTTATTTGTATCCTGGCAGGTCGCGGTCAGGATCAAGAAAGGGGTGTTGGGCAATTTGCCGCGGATGCTTTCGTACGCACAGCTCACACGTGACAAGGCGATCAACGGCATTGTAATCAAGTGGGAAGCAATTGACGATTACGCGCTGCAGTTACAGGCGCGAGGCTTTACGCATATCGGCGACTTCACCACACTACCGCTTCCCAAATTCTTCGTCGGCGTCGCGGCCTGCTATGTTGATCGCAACGGTTCCATGTTGGTCGAACTTCAGTACATCCAAATGGCGCCCGGTGCGGTCAAGGCCACCCGTGCCGATCCGGGTGGCTTGCACGTCGCGATAACGTCTTCGCTGGGGGGCAACATTAGTGCCAGCACCTCGGATCACAACATGATTGTGACCAACTATCTCCTGCGGGGCGACTATTCTGCGGTTGCCACTTTCCCCGGCTTGGGCGTACTTCAGTTGCTGGAGAAGCACGCCAGATTGCTGGCGCATCTGCGCGATCGCTGCGGCAAAGAGCCAATGTTCGGCCTAAACATGAATCGTTACTTGCTGCTGCAACGCGAGCGATTTTCGCAGGTCAGGAAACGTCTGGGGGCAATGAGTGGCTATCAGATTGCGGCACAAATAGATGCGTTCGAAGCGGCACCACGCACTAAGTGGGCAACGTCATCGGCGATACTCTCGGCACTGCCGGACCGGCCATTCACCGAGCTTGAAAACGACGATGCCGCTTTGGTAGCGACCATAGTTCAGTACGACGAAAAACTGCACGCAGCTTGAACATTCAGCGGGGCCGCTCGGCATTGTTTTTCAAGCAGAACTGGCTTGAGCCTTTCCGAATCGACTCACGCCAGTTCAGGCCAGCCGCCATCAGCCCAGATCGATCGGAACAAACCGTTTCTGGTCGTCCCGCAAGACTTGTAACGCGATCCGCTTGCCTTTCTTGTCAACGATTTCGCGCAGCTTGTCGACGCTGTTTATCTTTTCACCGTTCACCGAGAGGATGATGTCGCCAGGCTTCAGGCCCGCGCGTGCAGCCGGTCCGTCGTTGACGTTTTCGATCACCAGACCGCCGGATACCTCCGCCTGCCTCTGCTCGTCCGGCGTCAACGGTCTAGCGGAAAGTCCGAGCTTGCCTTTGGTGATCGGTGCAGTTTTATTGCCGGCGTCAGCAATCTTCATTTCCCCCAGATTCACCGACAATGTCTTTGGCTTACCATCGCGCCAGACCTGCAGTTCGGCCTTGGTGCCCGGCGCAACGTCGGCGACCAGCGGCGGTAATTCTGCCGATGTCGTGATGTCGGTTCCCTGGAACTTGAGAATGACGTCACCAGGCTCAATACCGGCTTTGTCGGCTGGACTACCTTTCTCCACCGAACCCACCAGCGCGCCGGTGGCTTTGTCGAGGTTGAACGACTCAGCCAGTTGCTGGTTCACGGGCTGAATCAGCACGCCTAGTCTGCCACGGCTGACTTTGCCGTTGCTGACTAGCTGGCGCTCGACCTTCATGGCCACATCGATAGGGATGGCAAATGAAAGGCCTTGATAGCCGCCACTCTGACTGTAAATCTGCGAGTTGATACCGATTACTTCACCGTTCAGGTTGAATAGCGGTCCGCCGGAGTTGCCGGGGTTGATCGCCACATCAGTCTGCAGAAAGGGCACATAGCCTTCATCGGGCAGGGAGCGGGATTTTGCCGAGATGATGCCCGCTGTCACGCTGTTTTCAAATCCAAACGGTGCGCCGATAGCTACAACCCATTCACCGACTCGCGAACGGGACGGCTCGCCGATGGTGACCGCCGGCAAATTCTTCGCGTCGATCTTCAGGACCGCAACGTCAGAGAGTTTATCCACGCCGATCACCTTGGCCTTGAATTCGCGGCGGTCGGTGAGTTTCACCGTCACCTCTTCGGCATTGGCCACGACGTGCGCGTTGGTCAGGATGACGCCGTCAGAGCTGACGATAAAGCCGGAACCTTGCCCGCGCGAGGGAACACCGCCGTGTGGGGAGGGCATTTGAAATCGCTTGAACAGCTCTGAGAGCGGATCGTTGGGATCCATTCCGGGCGCGCCGGGGATACGCGCAAGCGCGGTCCTGACATTGCCCGAGACGCTGACGTTGACGACCGCGGCCCCATGTCTGGCGACGATACTGGCGAAATCCGGCAACAACACGCCGGCAATTTTTGCAGGTTCTGCCGCAGGTGCCGTAAGTGCGGGCGCCGCGGCTGCGTGTACTGACTGCACGCCAATTCCGTCGCGATGTATAAAACCATACCCACCGAGCAACGCCAGCGTGATCGCAACCGACAGCACTGATGCTTTAACCGTATTTGAGAGTTTTCCGCGTTCCATTTTTTTCCTCTTATCAAAATCATTGAGTAGCGAGCGTCGGCAAATTTCAACGGCGCTCTCCCAGAGATAGATATTCCGGATCAAGAAAAGTTCTGACCCGTCGCGCCAATAAATTTGGGCCACCGCACGCTCCGCGCGGGAACTTTGTGGAAAATCCGGATCTCGTATCGCGATTGGCGAATTGAGGACGGCCAGCAGGAATTTCAAGGCCCACACGCCACTGTCCCTGCGTGGGAGAAATGCCGGGGCGCGCGGCGATCAAAGTCGGTTGAAGTCGCCTGATGCCAATGCTTGCTGGTTGATCGCCTCAAGCGACATATAGAACGAGGCGATATGCAGCGATTGGGAAAAACTACCCTGTTTGATCATCGTTTTGATATCGGCGATGCTGGCCAATACGGCGACGATCTCCTCGGTTGCATCGAGCGCTTGCACACCTTGCGAACTCAATCCACTAGCCAGAAAGACGTGAATCGAGTTTGTTTGCCTGGCGGGGTTTGCGAAAACCTGTCCAATCTGTCGCCAGTCGGTTGCGATATAGCCGGTCTCTTCTTTTAGCTCACGCCTCGCTGCGTTTAGCGGCGTTTCGCCGGCATCCACGACGCCGCCCGGCAGTTCAGCGCATACAACTTCCGCTGCGTATCGATACTGCCTGACGATCAGCACCTTTCCGTTATCGTCCTGCGCGAAAACGTGGACCCAGTCAGACTCTTCAATGACGTAATACGGATCGACTATCTGACCATTTGCTAGCTCACAAGTATCCGCGCGCAGTCTCATCCACCGGTCGCGGACAATCCATTTTGAAACGATTCGACGCCAGGTATTCATCCATTGCTTTCGCAATCCCGGCTACTGACGAATGCGCCCAGCCAATCGTGGATTTGACGTTCAGCGTATCCCTTCGGTACTCCGCTCACATTAATTGCGTGTAGCGTGAAACTTCCCAAAATCATCGCGAGTAACATCGAGGCATGTTCCTTCGCTCGATCCGAACCGGCTGCCTTGAACAGGCGAGAAAGTCGCAAGTGATCCTTGGCTAGCCATTCGGCAACGCGTGAACGTACACCTTCCTGTCCCATTGCTTCGGCAAGGATGCTTACCCAGGCTTTGACCTGAACACCGTCGGATGTGGGCCCCAGCCCGACCCGCGAGCTAATGAATGCCGCGAGTTTCTCCGAGGGTGATACAGCAGTCTCCATTGCGGCTGTGAAGCCTGCTTCTGCCTGCAAGATCAATTCATCGACAAGGTCAAAAAGAATCTCCTCCTTGTTCTTGAAATGATAATGAATGAGCCCCGGGGCGAGCCCGGCAGTTCGTGCGATCGAGACTGTGGTTGCCCGCTCGTAACCGGACAGTGCCATCTCCGTGAGTAACGCACCGACGATCTGCAAGCGACGTGACTGTGTATTAGTTTTTCTGCCCATCATTAAATTATTGGGTTGGCACCCAAATAATATTGCACAAATCCCGCGCGGCATGTAGACTTTGTTTTATTGGGTGTACAACCAAATAAATGACACAACTCGAATATTTGCGGGAACGGTGGTGTCGGCCATGCAGCGCGAACTGCGCAATCCTGTGTTGAACAAATAGGCGGCTACATGCTTTTGATCCATCGTCGGCATTTTCCGGTAGACCACTACGTGTTGGTCGACGACTTGGGTACGATGCCTTCCCATCGACTGGTCGCTGAGGCGCGGCGGCAGGCAGAAACACTTGCGGAACGTGCCACAGGCGACCCGCTGAACTTCACATTGATCCACAATGGTCCGGGGTTGGCAAGGCGGTCTATGCCGCACGTCCACATCATTTGTGCAGCGTCTCGATTTCAGAAAGCGTTGATCTTCCTTGTCATCGGCATCAAGAATCTGTTTCCTTGTTCCAGGGACACCGGACCAGACTCTTGTCGCGGCATGATGAGATCTGAATTTCGTTCGGATGGATTGCGCAGCACGCCCAATCCCAGTTGCAAGCCACAGGCTAACGCGGCCAGCCCCGACCGCTGAATGCTGCATCATTGACATGGCGCAAACTGCCGAATTCAGAGTTCCGCACAATGTGGGATTCCAGAACTTCACGTCGCCGCCATGAATCTCGCAGAGTCATTACTTACCGCCCTTAAGGATCATGGTGCGCGTCAGATATTTGGCATACCCGGGGACTTCGTTCTGCCTTTTTTCAAAGTTGTCGAGGAATCGGCGATTCTGCCGCTTTACACCTTGAGTCACGAGCCCGCGTTGGGATTTGCCGCAGACGCGGCGGCCAGAGTCTCCTCTGCGCTGGGCGTCGCTGCGGTGACTTACGGTGCTGGTGCACTCAACATGGTCAACGCTGTCGCGAGCGCGTACGCAGAACGGTCACCGCTGGTCGTTATTTCCGGCGGCCCCGGCAAAGGCGAATCGGCAAGCGGCTTATTGCTACATCACCAGGCCAAACGGCTTGATTCGCAGTTGCAAATCTATCGTGAGATCACTTGCGATCAAACGCGCCTCGACGATGCCGCGCGTGCGCCCGCCGATATCGCACGCGTTCTGGCAAGCTGTATTCGGGAGTCGAGACCCGTCTATATTGAAATGCCGCGCGATATGTCCAACGTTTCTTGTAAGGCTGTTGAGCCAGAGCCCGCACGTGCGATTGACACGGACGCGCTGGCAGCATGCGTCGACGAGATACTTGGATGTCTGATCAATGCGAAGTCACCGGTGCTGATGATCGGTGTGGAAGTGCGGCGCTTTGGACAGGAGGAGCAGTTAGCTGCGTTGGCAAGTAGACTGGCTATACCTGTGGTCACTAGTTTCATGGGCTGCGGGTTGTTAGCCGACGCTGAATCACCACCGCTGGGTACGTATCTTGGCGTGGCCGGACATAAAGACATCACCGATCTCGTCGAGAACGCCGACGTCCTGATGATGCTTGGTGTCATTCTCTCCGATACCAATGTCGGCGTATCGAGAAGGAAGATTGATTTGCGTCGCGCCATTCTCGCTCTGGAAGGCCAAGTCACGCTGGGCTATCACACCTACAACGACATACCACTGGCGGCACTAGTCGCGGCACTGCTTGCAAAAACGATAGAGCTTGGAATGCCACCGCAAGTCGCGAAAAGTCGAAGAGTGCAGCGGCTACCGGCAACGTTCAGGTCGGACGATCAATCAATTGTGCCCGAAGATGTCGCTCTGGCTATTAACAACCTGATGGGCCGGTACGGTCGCATGCCACTCGCGGTAGACGTCGGTGATTGTCTGTTCACCTCGTTGGACATACACCACACCCTCCGTGTCGCTCCCGGCTACTACGCCACGATGGGCTTCGGTGTACCGGCCGGACTTGGGCTGCAAGCTGCCATTGGGCAGCGCCCGTTGATCCTGGTCGGTGATGGTGCGTTTCAAATGACTGGCTGGGAACTCGGCAACTGCCGACGCTATGGCTGGGATCCGATTGTGGTGGTATTCAACAATGCAAACTGGGGGATGCTGCAGTGCTTCCAGCCGGAATCAGCATTCAATCATCTTGACGAATGGAATTTTTCGGCGATGGCTGCAGGTATGGGCGGTGATGGTTTGCGCGTGAAAACCGTCACTGCGCTAAACGCGGCTCTAGAGAAGGCATATTGCACGCGCGGTCGATTTCAACTGATCGAAGCGATGATCCCGCGAGGAGAAATTTCCCGCACGCTGGCGCAATACGTTGCTGGCGTAAAGCGGGTTGCGGCGGGTAATCTGGTTGGGACTGAAGAACGCCAACAATGTTTGCACACTCCAGCTCGTGTTGCTCGGACTCGGCCAGATTCGGTTTAGAGATTTCACCGAGTGCATCCATGAGCATACTCAGGCGCAATTTCAAACTCTGCCCAATTCTTGGACCTTAAAATGCGGATTCTGAATCAGCCCAATGACATTGCCGAATGGATCCATGACGCTTGCCACGAGGATGCCGTCGCCCACATCCTTGACGTCACTATTTGGCTTGGCGCCTAGGGCGATCACCCGCGCATATTCCGCATGAGCGTCGTCCACGCCCCAATAGGTCGTCGGGTTGTCAGTGGCATCCTCATCGCCAGGAGGCAATAGACCGAGCTCGTAGCCTCCGACATTGAATCCTACATAAAACGGCTCGTTGAAATACGGCGCGTGGCCGATCACACTGGTGTACCAGGCGGTCGCTTTGGCGAGGTCGGTTGTCGGGTAAATAATGGTCCGCAGGCCTTTGAACATGTTTTACTTTCCGTAGGTTTTCCAGTCAGGGTGCGCGACGCGCAGTTCGCGTTGCTGCTCGACCAGCACTTGATAGAAAGTCAGTCGAGCGGCATTTATTTTTCCCTCGACACCGGCCTTGATCACGTTGCAGCCGGGTTCGTCAATATGGGCGCAATCGTTGAACTTGCAGGTGCCAATAAACGGCCGGAAATCCGGCATGGCGTAAGCGATATCGTCGTCGGGTAGATGCATCAGGCCAAACGACTGCAGGCCCGGCGAATCCATGATCGCAGTCTTAACGTCGAGGCGATACATGCGCGTGTAGGTGGTGGTGTGCTTGCCTGAATCGAGCGCCTCGGAAAAATCGGCTTCCTTGGCCACGTCGCGCATCACCAGGTTATTCACGGTGCGCGATTTGCCCATGCCAGACTGGCCCACCAGCAAGGTAGTCTTGCCGTCCAGGTACGGTCGCAACGGCTCGACATCGAATTTGGCCGACATCGGCATGACCGGGTAGCCAATTTTTTCGAAATAAGCCAGGCTTTTGCGTGCCTCCTCAAACTCCGGGAGGTCCTTCTTGTTGAGCATGATGAACGGCTTGATGCCTGCAGCTTCGCAGGCCACCAGGCACAAGTTCAAAAACATCTCCGAGAAGCTCGGCCGTGGCGCAACGATGATGACGGCCTGATCGATATTGGCGGCCAGTGTCTTTTCGCGCCAGGCATCTTTGCGAAACAAGACATTGCGGCGCGGGTGAATTGCATCGATGCGGGCGTGTCCGGGGCTGGACATGCTGATCTCGACTTCATCGCCGCAGGCCACATCCTGCTTCTTGCCCTTACGCGTACAGACCAGCGGTTTTCCATCTTCTGCTTCGGCCAGATATTCACGGCCAAAATCGCCGGTGACCAGCGCGCGCATCAGTCGGCCAACAAAGCGTCGAGCTTTGCCGCACAGATGAAATCATTCAGCGTGATGCCGCCTGCATCGTGCGTTGAATACGCCACCACACATTTGTTGTAATGCAAGCTTATGTCGGGATGATGATCTTCATGGTGCGAGACCCAGGCGGAAGCATTCACGAACGCTATCGTTTCATGGTAATTCTTGAAGGCAAATGTCTTGTGGATCTCCTTGTCGACTTTTTCCCAGCCGTTCAAGTCGCCGAGGTAAGTTTGAATATCAGCGGACGAAAGCGCAGCCGCCTGGCCGCCGGGTGAGCAGTGCCTATTGGCGAGTTTCGTCATGTTTGCATAGCTTTCAAATGGGCGATCCGGATGGCTGCAGGTGGATGTGAATCGTACACGGCGGAGTGAAGCGGGTCGGGCGTAAGCGTGGACGCGTTGTCGCGGTACAGTTTGACGAGGGCAGTAATGAGGTCCCCTGCATGCGTCTGCTGCGCCGCGTAAGCATCGGCTTCGAACTCGTGCTTGCGCGAAATGAGGCTGCTCAATGGTGTCAGCCAGAACGTGAATACCGGGAGCACCAAAAAGAACAGTGCCAGCGAAATCGCCACATGAGGTGCGGTGCCTTCGAGCCGAAAACCAAGGCCTGCGTAAAACCACGGTTTGTCGATGACCCAACCCATCAATGCAAGAATAATCAGCGTAAGCGCGAACTGGCCGATGATCATCTTGGTAATGTGCTTGCGTTTGAAATGCCCTAGTTCGTGGGCAAGCACGGCTTCAATTTCCGATGGTGACAAGCGCGTAATGAGCGTATCAAAAAACACGATGCGCTTGGTTTTTCCGAGTCCCGTGAAATAGGCATTGCCATGGCTGGAGCGCTTGGAACCGTCCATCACGAATAATCCGCTTGACGTAAATCCGCAGCGCGTGAGCAAACTCTCGATGCGTTCCTTGAGCGAAAGATCGGCAAGCGGTGAAAATTTATTGAAAAGTGGCGCGATATAGGTCGGATAGACCACGATCATCGCCAGGCTAAACACCAGCCACACCATCCAGACATACAGCCACCACAGGCTGCCCATTTTCTCCATCAGCCAGAATGTGACAAGCAACAAAGGCACGCCGATCGCTGCACCTAGCAGCAGGCCTTTGGCTGCATCGACCAGGTAGAGCTTGAGGGTGATCTTGTTGAAGCCGAATTTCTGTTCGATGACAAAGGTGCGAATCAGATCGAATGGCGTGGACACGATGGACGAGACGATCATCAGCCCCGCGAAGATCGCCAAGCCTAACGTGTACGGCCCGCTGAACCACTGCGCGGCGAATTGATGGATCAGCCACATGCCGCCGCCGAGGGTGAGGGCAAGCAGGAGCATGAGATCAATCACGCTCTCGACCATGCCCAAGCGATTCTTTTCGATCGTATAGTCGGCTGCCTTTTGGTGGGCTTCCAGCGTGATCGATTCCGTAAACTCGGCAGGCACGGCAGCGCGATTGGCGCGGATGTGCGCGATATGGCGCAATGTAAGGATGCTGCCGAAAGCGAAACTCAGTGTGACAAACAACAGGAAAATTAGCGTGAATGTGGGGGCGGTCATTGAAGGGTCAGTGATGAATCGTGAGAAAATGAGGTGTTACCTGCATTTTACGGCGCATTTGACGCGCCGCATGTGCAGCCCATTTGAAACGCGACCGAGAATGACATGTCACAGGACCAAAACAACCTCATCTGGCTCGATATGGAAATGACCGGCCTGGTCCCGGAAAACGACCGCATTATCGAGGTTGCCATCGTCGTCACTGACGGCAATCTCAATACCATAGCAGAGGGCCCGGTGCTGGTGGTGCACCAGCCGGATGAGGTCTTGGACGCGATGGACGCCTGGAACAAGTCCACGCACAAGAAATCTGGACTCATCGAGCGCGTGAAGGCATCAACACAGACAGACGCGGAAGTCGAAAACCAGTTGATCGAATTTCTGAAACTGCACGTGCCTGTCAGCTCATCTCCCATGTGTGGCAATTCCATCTGCCAGGATCGGCGCTTCATGGCGCGCTGGATGCCTAAACTGGAAGCCCATTTTCACTATCGCAATCTGGATGTCTCAACCCTCAAAGAGCTGGCAAAACGCTGGAAGCCAACGATCATGTCCGGCATGAAAAAGCACGGCAAGCATGAGGCGCTGGCGGATATATACGAGAGCATTGAGGAGCTCAAGTATTACCGGGAGCATTTTTTGCAGTTGGGGTAGGGGTAGCCTGACCGTGGAGCTTTCGTTTCTTGGTAAGTAATTTTATGAACACAAGCACTGGTGCGGTTCATGGAAGTAAAATGGCCGGAAATACCCGTAGATGCTGGTGCTTCATATTTTTTTTGCTGGTATCATGCCAATCGCCGAGCAGCACGTGGATGCTTTCCTTCATCCATGGGAAAAGTGTAGGGATGAGGGGTTGACACATACTCGCCTGTGGCCATCGAAATGGACCCGCGACCAGGCCGGCAAACCCCGCAAGCAATTCGTTGCTGTGAGTCGCCTGCGCAGCCGCAACACCCAGTGCCAGGCTCGCGGTGGAAGCGATGCCGTCATTCGCGCCCAAAACCACGGCGCGAAGCCAGCCGGTGCGTTCAGAACGGTTTTGTTCCCAGTGACGTGGATACATTATGCCGGGCCTATCCCTGAAAGCAATTTTTGCTATTTCGCCAAATCCGCCGAGGGGCGGACGTTGGCCCTATGTTGCGCGGCAAAGCTAAGCCTCCGCTCAATACAGATAA
>JBBQFL010000074.1:0-12819 GCA_038321965.1 Burkholderiales bacterium
GGTGGTGCGATCAATCGGGCGGAAGTTGGCCATGGCGAGATTCTCAATATCATCAAACCCTACCCACATTCGACAAATCCGTCAGCTGATCGTTCTGGTCGCATGCAACATTTCGGGCTGCTGAGTCCGACAGGCTGCTAGCATCCACGAGCCTTCCAGCCCGAAAATGCCTGAAGGAGCGATAAGGGGTCAGCGCCGGCATTTCCGCCCGAAGTCCAGCATCCAAGCGGCTCGCAGAGCAAAAATGCCCCAAACGCCCCGCCAATTCTAGGGTTTGCGGGGCGGGAACATCTAAGAACCTACTGCGCGGGCGAATTTCGTGTCTCCGGTGCTCGCCGTACACGGGCTACGTGTCCGCTCCTCAACACGAAATTCGCCCGCTCGCGACGGTTTTTAGAAGTTCCCGGGCGATAGGGTCAGGTTGTTCAAAATCACATTGACGAACTGGCGCGAGATCATCGCCCGTCTCCCGGGTGAATTTCACATCCCGGCCGAATTGATCTTTCGCGCAACGACATCCCCCGAACGTAGTCCCGCCTCCGCAAGCCAGTTCTCCCGCCCATAGCGATACCCTGGAAATTCGCTCTCCAAAGTCGTCTCCCTCTTGAGCAATCGCCGCGCAAGGCTCACGAGGGCACGCGCATCTTCAGGCGAGCGGATTTCGATGGGAACACAAATATCCACGCCCACGCACCAGCTCAACGTCTGCACTTGCAGCGACGGACGCGCCTCGAAGTCGATTCCGTCCGCCCGAAGCCGGTCTTCGATCGCGTTGTGATGATCGAAATACTGACGCCATGCGTTTGATCGTGCGGGCGACCTATGGCCGACGCATTTCTTCCGCGATTTTCCGGAGGCCTGCATGATCGGCGTGGCGTTTTCGAGCCAGCCGTCCTCAGGCGGTGCGGGGCCGGACTGTTGCCATGCACGTTCGCTGATCTCATCCGAGTACTTCATGCGCGGATGCTCCCACCAAAGCGTGATCAGGCGGCCATTAAGCACGAACGCGAAATCGGACCACCACGATAAAGTAACGCTCGGTTCGTAAATGTGGCGCGCATGGACGCCACCCTCATCGAATGACCTGCGATCCCGTTTCAACGCCAATCTGCATTGCGCTCTCAAATTTTCCAGGTGTCGATTTTTCATTTTGGTCCGTTTCGACTATTTGTCGTCGTCGATGACGAAGCCGATACGGCGTTTGCTGCTGGAAGACGACATTAACCGGCGCAGCGTATCGATGATGCCCGCAATAGCCTGATCGTGGCTGCCGAGCTTCTTCTCGATGCGTTGCTCCAGGGCCTTCAACTGCCGCGCCAGATCCTTGTTCGATGCAAGAAATTCGCGCAGCTGCACGAAGGCGCGCACCACATAAACGCTGACCTCCACTGCACGCGGACTATTCAGGAGCGTGGCTGCCATGATGGCGCCGTGCTCGGTGAACACATACGGCAGGTATTTGCGGTGCCTTCCAGGGCCGGTGTCTAAGGTCACAAATTGTGACCTTAGAGCCTCCCACTCCGCAGCGGTGAGCGCAAACATGAAGTCGGTTGGGAACTTGGCCAGATTTCGTTTCACGGCTTGGTTGAACTGCTTGGTCGGCACTTCATAGAGCGCGGCCAGGTCGGCATCGAGGATCACCTTTTGACCGCGCACGACAAAAATCCGCTCGGCAATGAATTCTGTCGGCACGAGTGCCACACTCATATTCTTATTCCTTCTGCTGTTGGATTCAGCTAAGAATGACTAGCATCTGGCGTCACTCCAGTGATATGTTCTTCATGACGTAGCAAAGCAGTCGAATGTGCACTTGTGTGCAAAAGCGATAAAACAGCATATTATAAAATACACACAAATATACATACATAATATTTGCGCGATTTCCATCAAATCAGCCTACAAACATGAGCAAGAAATCTACTTCGAGCACTCCTGACGACGCATCCATTCGTGCGAAAGACATTGCCAGCGGAAAACTGGTCATGCGTAAGCGCGGCGCGAGCGGCGCGGTCCTGCCCGCAAAGCAGCGGGTGAATATTTATCTCGATAGCGCTATCGTTGAGCACTTCAAGGCCGAAGCCGGCGAGCGCGGCTATCAAACGCTAATCAACGAAGCACTGAAGAACGCCATTCAAGCCGAGACAATTGAAAAAACCATTCGCCATGTGATCCGGCAGGAACTGAAGGAGTACAAAGTCTAACTTTTCCGGGGGAAACCTCAGGGACAGACCACAAAAGAGTTCAGAAACCCCAGCATCCACGAGCCTCCTAGGCCGAAAATGCCCGGAACACCGCACCAGCGCTAGATCTGCGACCTAGGGGTCAGAGCCAAATAGAATTTCAACTCCCAGCATTCGCGAGCCTTTCGGGCCAAAAACGCCTGAAACGCCTCGCCAGTGCTAGAGTCCTTCTTTCGTGTCAACTCGCGCTACCACGCGTCTTCGAATCAATTTCCCGCTCCGCAGACTTAGCAATCCACTCCATTCGAACAAATCGATTGTTTGGAAATCCACCGTCAATCGTCGTTTTTTGCTTGAGCAGCTTCCGTGTCAATTCCACCAATGCAACCGCGTCCTCATGGCGTCGAATCTCGATTGGAATGCAGAGATCGACACCAGTACACCAGTTGGTCTGGGCCGCTGTCATAGATGTCGACACAACATATTCGATGCTTTCGGCGCGAAGCCGCGCATTGATACCGCGAAGTTTTTCGTAGTAGGCTGTTCTTGCGCTACCTATCGGTGGCGACTGGTAGGCGACGATACGCTTACTAGAGCGTCCCAGCGGTTTCCAGCTTGTCTTACCGAAATCGAAATCGTGCGCACCGCGCGGTGGTTTTCCGGCCTCGTTCCATGCCAGTTCGTCGATCGCATCTGCGTATTTCATGCGCGGGTGAATCCACCAAACCATGCCACGACGATTGTTCATCACGAACTCGAGATCGTGCCACCACGTCAATTGCCGTTGCGGCTCGTATTCGTGACGTGTGGAAACACCGCCACGCCCGAATGGAAAAGGCTGGTGGCGATGATATTGCCGCGCCAGGCGGCGCATATTTTCTTGATAAGTATTTTTCATATTGCAAATACACATAATTATACATACAATAGAAAGATGCGCTATCGCTTTGATTCAGTCAAACGGGCCGTCAATCTCAAGAAACATGGTTATGACCTGACCGACGCAAGGCCCGTGATCGAGAGTGGCCGGACCGTGACATTCGAGGACAATCGATTCGACTATGGGGAAGCGCGATATATAACGATGGGGCTGTTTTCAGATATCGTTGTTGTTATCGTCACCGCAGAAACAGATGAAGAAATCCGCGTGATCTCCATGCGAAAGGCAGATAGACATGAGCAAAAAATCTACTTTGAAAATTCCTGACGACGCACCCATTCGCGCGAAGGACATTGCCAGCGGAAAGCTGGTCATGCGTAAGCGCGGTGCGAATGGTGCGGTCCTGCCTGCAAAGCAACGGGTGAATATTTATCTGGATAGCGCCATCGTCGAGCACTTCAAGGCCGAAGCCGGCGAACGCGGCTATCAAACGCTGATCAACGAAGCACTGAAGAACGCCATTCAAGCCGAGACCATTGAAAAAACCATTCGCCATGTGATCCGGCAGGAGTTGAAGGCGTACAAGGTTTGATCTGAAAACGCCAAGGGTTCAGAATTAATTTGCTATTTCCCGAATCCACATGAATCCTACTCCAGATGCTTACGCCGGCAGCGGGAGTGACTTTCGAAGTCACGTTCCACGAAGGATACTGACAACCGTGGTCTCCTAAATATGAGGGTCCTTAACGTCTCGCGCAGGTGCCGAGCGAGCACGCGCGATTGACGATGGAATCGATACAAGAGAGGCAGCTCTGACTTCATGAAAGAACAATTTTTCCCGTACCGGCTCGACAAGCGATGGAGCGCACTATTTCTTTTGCTCGGCGTGACCGAGAAAGACGGCGTGACGATCACGGGAAAGGGTGCACTGATCGCAACGTTTGGGCGATTGAAGGTGAAGACTACGCTCGCCAACGTTGACCACACGAACATCACGGGACCACACCGCTGGTACACCGCCGTCGGTTTGCGTCTCAGCCTCACGGACGATGGCGTCACCTTCGGCACCAACCACCGCGAGGGTGTAAGCATCGCGTTCGTTCGCAAGATCCCGAAGGTCATCGGCTTCCGGAAGCACTCGATGCTGTGGGTAAGCGTTGGCGATCCGGAAGGTCTTGCGGCGGCGATCGGCAAGTAAGAGGGTAATTGGGGACAGGCCCAGATAATTTCTAAAACCCCAGCATCCACGCGCCTTTCAGACCAAAAAAGCCCGAAACACCGCGCCAGTTATTGAGTGTGGCATTGCAATGTCTGATTGCCATCGGACCATTAAAAGTCTATATTCAGTCCAACAATTCAATTTCTGGATGAAATCATGCGCTACTCAACCCAAGTAAAACCCATCAGCTACCTGAAGGCCAACGCGGCGGAGGTACTGGAAAAACTGGCCGAGAATCGCCAGCCACTCATCATCACTCAGAACGGCGAGGCCAAGGCGGTCATGCAAGACCTCGCGACCTACGAGAATACGCAAGAGGCGTTGGCGATGCTGAAAATATTGGCGCTGGGGCAGCGTGAAGTTGAAGCAGGCGACGTTGTACGGCACGCTGACGTCGCAAAGCATCTGCGGGCGCGCTTGAAAGCTAAAGACCCGGTAGCCATGAAGGGCAAAAAAGCAAACGCGGCATGAACTTCACGGTCTTGTGGCTTGCCAGCGCGGAGCGTGATCTCGAAGAAATCGCCGACTACATTGCGGATCATGATTCACCGGCGGGTGCGACGCATGTCGTGGAAAACATTCTCGATGCGGCGACTTCCTTGGCCCGGTTTCCGGAGGCAGGTACGTATCCCCATGAGCTTGCCGGGTTGGGTAACCACGAATACCGGCAAGTGTTTTTCAAGCCATACCGGTTGATCTATCGCATTGTAAAGATGAAAGTCTACGTCCATCTTGTCGCGGATGGTCGACGCGACTTGCATAGTTTGCTCGCAAGACGATTGTTGGCGTAATCGAATCAAAGCGGCTAGCGTGACTTGTCTTCAAGTACGAGTACACCAACCCTTTGATTCCTGAAATAGGCTCGATCCGTAGGAATCGAATGCAATGACGTCGGCTCAATCGCCGGACAACCGTAAAGGGACCAAATGAATGATCGAATTCGCCACCTGCTGAACCAGATGACCGCGCTGGAAGATGAAATGCGCACCGCGTTGCATGAGCAGGAGACGAAGATGTTTTTCGAAATAAAGGGCAAGCGTATCGAATTCGAAACCACGGTCCGGCAGGCGCATCGCAAGCTCAAGAAAAATTTCTTTCGCTGGCTGGTGACCAACCGACCGCAGAACCTGATCACCGGACCGATTATCTACGGCATGATCTTCCCGCTGCTGATGCTGGATATTTTCGTGAGCTTCTATCAGGCGACTTGTTTCCCGATCTATGGCGTGACCAAGGTGCGCCGTGGCGACTACATCGTGCTGGATCGCCAGCATCTCGACTATCTCAATTTCATCGAGAAGTTTCACTGCACATACTGCGCATATGGCGCCGGGCTAACGGCCTACATCTGCGAAATCGTTTCACGCACTGAACAATACTTTTGCCCGATAAAGCACGCCCGCAAGATCCTCGGCACGCCTAAACGCTACCAAGGCTTTCTGGAGTATGGCGACGCACAGGATTACGAAAAGCGTTTGGAGGAATTCCGCGTGGCGCTGGGGAAGAAAGGGTAGCGGCGTTGGCGATATTGGAGCGCCAAGAATCAGAGTCAACTTTTTCCCTGTGTGACGGTGACCCTAGAAGCCGGCGCGGCACCCAATCACGCGCGGATGCGCAGCATCGCAAGGCACCAGCCGCAGAATCAGGTCTAAAGCTTTTCAACCAGCGTTCCTATTGAATTGGCGGTACCATTTCTGCAGTGAATGTTCGTTACTTCGATATGCTCTCGAACAAATCGGGCAACAATCAAAACAGGAGTTGCTATGAATCGTATTTCGCCATTGCTGATCGCCGTATCTCTGGCGGGTTCGCTCAGCGCCGTTGCACAACCCAAACCGATCACGCCCGCACCTCCGAACCCGACCATCCAGAAAATCACCAGCGAAATTTCCGCGAAACGCATCGAGGCGACGATCCGCAAGCTGGTGGGCTTTGGTACCCGCAATACGCTCTCCGATGCCACCAGCGAGACGCGCGGTATCGGTGCGGCGCGCCGCTGGATCAAATCGGAACTCGACAAATGCGCAGAAGCGAACGGTGGTCGCATGAAGGTCGAATTCGATTCACATATGGCCCAGCGCGCAGTACGCATCCCGCAGCCGACCGAGCTCGTTAACGTCGTTGCCACGTTGCCTGGCACGCGCGAGGACAGCAAGGATCGCGTCTATGTCGTGTCCGGCCACTACGATTCGATGCCTAGCAGCCCGATTGATCCGACCACGGATGCGCCGGGTGCAAACGATGATGCGTCCGGCACAGCCGCATCGATGGAACTTGCTTGCGTCATGTCCAAGTACGAATTCGACGCCACCATCGTCTTCATGGCCGTCGCCGGTGAAGAGCAGGGCCTCGTCGGTGCCACGCACTGGGCCAAGCAGGCCAAAGAAAAGGGTCTCAACATTGCTGGGATGATTACCAACGACATCATCGGCAACACTAAGGGCGCCGATGGCACGCCGATTCGAGATCGCGTGCGCTTGTTTGCCGAGGGCGTACCACCGAAAAATCCCTTGTCCGATGAACTCGTCGCCGCATTGCGCACCGGCGCAGAAAACGACCTGCCCACCCGACAACTCGCCCGCTACATCAAAGAAGCGGCTGAGCGCCATCTGGACGACATAACGGTACAAGTCATCTACCGGCGCGATCGTTATTTGCGTGGCGGCGATCACTCACCGTTTCTTGATCAGGGTTACGCCGCGGTGCGGATGACGGAGCCGATCGAGGATTGGCGGCACCAGCATCAGAATGTACGCATCGAAAATGGCGTTCAGCTCGGCGATCTTCCTGAGTTTGTCGATTTCGATTATGTAGCCAAGGTCACACGGGTCAATGCCGCAGCGCTTGCCTCGCTTGCGTTAGGTCCCGCTGCCCCCAAAGATGTGCAGATGGAAACGTTGCAACTGGAGAACGACACCACGCTGCGCTGGAAGGCGAACACGGAGAGCGACATCGCCGGCTACCGTATTGTCTGGCGCGAGACGACCGCGCCGTTCTGGCAGTTCGCACAAGACGTTGGCAACGCGCAACGTGCCACCGTGAAAGGCGTGTCGAAGGATAACTATTTATTCGGGCTGCAGGCCTATGACAAGGACGGAAACCCGAGCGTGGTGACGTATCCGGTACCGTTTCGCGTGAGGTGAACTTGATTCTGGTCAGCGTCGCGTGCCGCTCGGTTTTGGAAATAAGTGCTGTGACCCCGGCGAATGACCACACAGTCGCGCCGGGCTGAGAGCGGCCAACGCGAAGAATTTGCGGTCATCGTTCGCAGGTTGGACTGCAGAGTTGCACTTCTCAGGCGCTCGCCGGATCGAAGAATCGCCGAGCCAGACCAGCTCGCCCTGGATAGAACTTGAACCAGGGCCGCGCATTTTCAATGGTGGCCATGACTGATGGGTGGTCCATCAACCGCTCGAAATAGGCCAACAGTCGCGCATGCTCTGCCGGAAGCGGCACATAGGTCGCGGCATAGAACAATGCCGGCGCTGCGGCGCAGTCAGCCATGGAAAACGCGTCGCCGGCAATCCAGGGTCGCCCCTCAAGTTGACGGTCGATCATTGCATAGGCGGTCTGCAGGACTTCCCGGGCGCGTGCCACGCTTCTCGCATCGCGTTCACCTTCTGGCCTTAGCAAGTCAGCAGTGAACGCCTGCATCGGTGTCATCACGTGCAGGTCGAATAAGCGATCCCACAGGCGCACATCGAGTGCTGCATCCGCGGCGGCCGGGATCAGCATTTGACCGCCGCGAGTGTGCTGCCGTTGCAGATACTCGATGATGATGCTTGTTTCCGGGATCGGGCGGCCCTGATCCATCAAAAGCGGCATCTTGCCCGTGGGCCACAACGTCAGGAACGCTTCACGCTCGGCGGGATCGCCGAGGTTGAGCACCTGCTTGTCAACATCGACCCCCAAGATGTCGATCGCAATCAGCACCTTCTGACAGTAAGAAGAGAGTGGGTGGTAGTGCAATGTAAGCGTGGTCATCGTGTTTTATCTAATTTCCGAAGTTGGAAACTCTGCTTCCGGTCGTCGACAATGTCAACCCACGTTTCATATGCCGGTGTGACGCACAGCTTCCGGAACCCAGCATCCACAAGCCTTCCAGACAGAAAATGCCTGAAGATTCGCACCAGTGCTAGACTTTGCCTTTTAAACATGGGCCCCTCATTGCGCATTCTTGTCCTCGGTGGAAGTGGCCTGATTGGCTTGGCTATTGTTCGCAGGCTTCACGCCGCTGGCCATGATGTCATTGGGCTGGGACGTTCTGCAAAAACTGGCGCGCGCCTGTTTCCGCATTGTGAGTGGCGGTCAGCCGATATCGCCACGCTTTGGAACGCACAGGATTGGTTGCCCTTAGTCGCGAACATCGACGTCGTCGTCAATGCCTCCGGGGCGCTGCAAAACGGTTCCCGGGACAACCTTGAGCATATTCATCACACTGCAATTGCGGCGTTGGTTAGCGCATGCGAGTCTATCGCCGGTATCCGGGTCGTGCAGATTTCGGCACCTGGTGCTGTTGCCGATGCAACGACCGAGTTCATGCGCAGCAAATCGCGTGGCGATGAAGCGATCAAGCGGAGCAGCCTCAATTGGGTTGTGCTTCGCCCCGGTCTTGTAATCGGCCCGAATGCCTATGGCGGTTCCGCATTGCTGCGAATGATGGCGGCCTTCCCGTGGGCTCACGTTCCCTCGCTTGCCAGCAAGCGCATTCAGACCGTGGCGATGAGCGATGTCGCACAGGTGGTTTTGGAGGCCGCCGCCGGGCGCTTGCCGGCTCATATCGACGTCGATCTGGTTGCGCCCGAGCCGGAGACCTTGCAGCAGCTGATTGATCGACTGCGCATCTGGATGGGTTTCGGTCCCGCCTTGATGTCAATCGCCGTCCCCCGGTTCGCCGTCGGCATCGTTTCGTGGTTTGCCGACCGGCTCGGTCATCTCGGCTGGCGGTCGCCACTGCGCTCGACTGCGGTGCTTGCCCTGAAAAACGAAGTGTTGGGTGACGCAGCAAAACTGCGGCAACTGCGTGGCGCAGAGCTGATGTCGCTAGAGCAAACGCTTGCCGCGATGCCGGCCACCATTCAAGAGCGCTGGTTCGCTTCACTTGCCCTGCTGATGCCGGTGATGGTGGCAACACTTTCATTGTTCTGGCTATTGTCAGGGCTGATTGGCGCATTGAGCGTGGATCGTGCGGCGGCAGTGTTACCGGCTTCAGTTGTATCGCTCCAGATTGCCAAAATGTTTGTGCAGGGTGGTATTGCAGTCGACATCATATTGGGAGCGGCGATTCTCCATCGGTCGACGGCGCGGTTGGCGTGTGTCGGCATGATTGCAACTTCCATCGTCTATCTTGTTGCCGGTAGCGTCCTCACGCCCGGACTATGGCTCGATCCGCTCGGCCCGTTTGTCAAGGTCCTGCCGGCGACGTTACTTGCCGCTGTCACCTGGGTCGTGCTGGAGGAGCGCTAGTGACTGCGATCGATTTCCTGCGTTGGTTGCACGTCATTGGCGCGGCGGTGCTGCTAGGCACAGGCGCAGGCATCGCGTTCTTCATGTTCATGGCAAATCGAACCCGCGATCCCGCGCTGATTGCGCATACTGCAGGTGTTGTTGTAGTGGCCGACATGGTGTTCACCGCTTCGGCTGTCATCGTGCAGCCGATTTCCGGCGTGTTGCTCGCGCAGCAGATTGGCTGGCCACTCACGCAAGGATGGTTATTGTTATCCATCGTGCTCTACCTCGTGACCGGGCTTTGCTGGTTGCCCGTCGTGTGGATACAGATTCAGTTGCGCAACATTGCGCGCGAGGCGGCGAGCAAGGGGGAGTCCCTGCCAATGCGGTATCACCAGTTGTATCGCGTCTGGTTCGTGCTTGGTATTCCGGCGTTTTTATCAGTGTTGGCGATAATATGGCTGATGTTGCGGAAACCAGCCTTATAGAAATCGATAGAAAGAGTCAGACACTTTCGAGACTGGTACGCACCGGCTGATTAGCCAACTCTCGCCACTACTCCATCTCACCTAACCCAAGCAAACGACGATGCTTAAACTATATGGATTCCCCGTCAGCAATTACGTGAACATGGTCCACCTTGCGTTGATGGCAAAGCGCGACGCGGGCATGCCGGCCTTCATTGCTTACATCAAGGCGAAGGCGGCGGGCTGAGCAATTTGTGCAGGGTTGCTTTTCAATAGAGGGGAGAAAGCAAATGAGAAGCTTGCGTGACTTGTTGATATCCGTGGTACTTTTGTCGGCCGCTTGCACTGCGCATGTCGCCGTTGCTGCAGACCAATCTGGCAGCAACTTGCCAACCAGGCCGTTAGCAGCGACAAAGAATAGCAACGGCATATTGCTCGAAAACCTCACCTGGATCGAAGCCGAAAAAGAGCTGACGCCGGCCACAGTCGTGGTCATCGCGTTAGGTGCGCAGGCCAAGGAGCATGGCCCGCACTTGAAGCTTGCCAATGACTTTTTGATTGCGGAATACCTGAAAAACCGCGTGCTACAGGCGGCCAATGTCGTCGTCGCGCCGACCATCAACTATCACTTCTACCCCGCGTTCGTCGAGTACCCTGGCTCGACCGGATTGCGCCAGGACACCGCGCGCGATCTGGTGATCGACATCGTCAAGTCGCTCTCCGCGTTTGGCCCGCGCCGGTTCTATATCGCCAACACCGGCGTGTCGACGGTGCGTGCGCTGCAACCCGCTGCAGAGGCGCTCAAGCGTGAGGGAATCCTGATGCATTTCACCAACATCCTGACCATCGCGGCGGAAGCGGAGAAGTCCGTCTCACAGCAGGAAGGCGGCACCCACGCTGACGAGATCGAGACCTCGATGATGCTCTACATCGCGCCGGAAACGGTGGAGATGAGCAAGGCGGTAAAGGACTTTCACGGTAAAGGTGCGGGCGGATTCACGCGCAACCCAAAGAACCCCGGCACCTATTCACCGACCGGCTCATGGGGTGACCCGACGCTGGCAACCCGGGAAAAGGGACGAGTCGTAGTCGAGGCGGTAGTAGCTGGCACTTTGCGCGATATTGAAGTGCTGCGCGTGGCGCCGCTGCCAGGGAAAGAGGCCACCAAATAGGGATGGACCACGCTGAAACCATTGCTTCGCAGGGCGCCAATTGTTTGCTTGCTAGGCTGGCGAGAAGCCAAGAAAAATGAGCGAAAAAATTCGCTTCAAACATTTCCAAATATGAAAAATAGAAGTGATTAGCGTACTTTTTGCAAAATAGAAAGCGCCGACTCTGCTTTTCTCACGAACAATCCACTCTGCCAGCTGGAAAAATCTCACGGCAGTAAATGGGCATTTCGCTCATTTTGCTTGAATGAAAGCCCACCTTGAAAAGATTCCTGCGTTTTCTTCGCTTCTGCCTTTTTACTTTGCTTGCGCTCATCACCATGGCCGGCGGGCTGTTCGGCTACTTGATCTACTCGCCAGACCCGGTGCTGCCACAGCTCTCCGGCACGCTGAACAAGGGCGCAATCGAGGTGGCTGGGTTGAAGCGGACCTACATGACTTACATACCTCAGGGATTACCGAAAGGTGCGCCGCTAGTACTGGTAATGCACGGCTCGGGCGAGCACGCTGCTGAAATCCGCATTGGCACAGGGTATGGCTTTGAGCGCCTTGCCGACCAACATAGCTTCGCCGTCGTCTATCCCAATTCGGCCAGCCTCGATTGGAACGACTGCAGCAAAGTCGGTGACTTCAGCGTGAACGGCGCTGAGGTGGACGACGTGGGATTTCTAACCGCGCTGGCCGACAAGCTCATCACGGAAATCAGTGTCGACCGGGGCCGCGTATTTGCGACCGGCGTTTCGGCGGGTGGCTTCATGTCGATTCGTCTGGCGCTGGAAGCGCCTTCACGCTTTCGTGCGGTGGCAGCGGTCGCGGCCGACGTGCCGGCACCGGAGAATTTTAAATGCAAACCAGTAGGGCAAGGTACTTCCGTCATGATCATGAACGGCACCAATGACCCGCTGGTCCCGTTCGCGGGGGGAGAAGTCAATCTCCTCGGCTTGTTCTACAAGGGCGGCAACGTCCGCTCGTCGCGAGAGTCAGGTCAATATTTTGCAGACCGCAACCAGCTCACCGGTAGCCCAGAGATCAAGTCGACCGCAGTGGCCGATGGCGTCCGCGTCGAGCAGGTACTCTGGAAAAAGGAAGCTAAAGACGGCGACGCTAACGCAGAGGTGGAACTTGTTGCCATTCACGGTGGCGGACATGGCCTCCCGCAGCCCCACTGGCGCCGTCCGCGACTCTTGGGCCCATCACCCATGGCGCCAGACGGACCAGCGATGATCTGGGCTTTCTTTGCTCGGCAGCGGCCATAAGCCGCGATGACGGGGTATTGAGAATCGCCAGTTGGGAACTTCTAATAACTCCCCGTTCACCCTGAGCGAGGTATTCGCCCGTGGATCGAAAGGCGGAATTAAGAAACAGGGCGTTACTGTTAGTGTACGCGGGTTGCTTTCGGACAAAGACCGGTTGAGCACTGGTGCCGATATTGAGCCCGTTCTCTGAGTATGGTTGA
>JBBQFL010000075.1:0-12509 GCA_038321965.1 Burkholderiales bacterium
CGCCTGCTAAAGGCAGGTAAGCCGTTTAAGAAGTCCATGACTGCATGCATGCGTAAGCTCCTGACCATTCTCAATGCCATGCTAAAGACAAATAAACCATGGGAAATGAAGGCTGCCTCTTGACACGGTTGCTTCCCCCGCTGAGCGGGGGAAGGAGCAAACCCGCAACGCGTGAATTTCCCCAGAGCGGGGCTTGACAAATAAAACGATATAATTAAGAATGTAGTTATGAACAGCAATTACACCAAGGAAATCCCCAGCGCATGGAAGAACGTTTCCAGAGTTTTTTCCGCGCTCGGCGATGAGCACCGCCAGCGCATCCTGCTGACTTTTGAGCCGGGCGAACGACTTAACGTCGGCCAGATCGTTGAGGTTTCAACGCTGTCTCGTTCGGCGGTTTCACATCACTTGCGGATTCTGCGCGAGGCTGGCGTGTTGGACTCCGAGAAAATCGGCAAGGAAGTGTTCTTTTGGCTGAACAAAAAGCGGATCAAGGAATCGTTGACCGCGGTGATGGATTACCTGAAATCGCAGTAAATTTTTTTACCCTGTTATGTCGAAATATTTGGTTATGACAACGAGGACGCTATGATCGCTGCATTGCTTGCTCTTCTTGGTTCGTACCTGATTGTCGAGCGTTTTCGCCCCGGTTGGAAGCAGCCGAATCGACGTGATTGGAAATATCGCGTGGCGTTTCTCGCCGCATTTGAGTTGTGTGTTGTATTGGCGATTGGCACTGTTGTCAGGGATTGGTGGAAGCTGCCGTCGGTCCTTGACTGGAGCGTCTACCATTCGATTGCAGGTGGTTTGATGGCCTATCTCGCCGCCAGTTTTGCATTCTATTGGTGGCACCGCGCGCGCCATGAATGCGGATTTTTGTGGCGGATTTTCCATCAGTTACATCACAGTCCCGGCCGCCTGGAGACGTTGACGGCTTTTTACAAACATCCATTCGAAGCGGCGGCTAATTCGCTGCTGAGTGCGGTGCTTGTCTATCTGGTATTTGGGCTCGATGTTGGCGGGGCAAGTTGCTATACGGGGTTTACCATTGCGGCGCAGTTGCTCGTGCATTTAAATACAACTACCCCACGGTATTTAGGGTTTGTTTTTCAGCGGCCTGAAATGCATCGCATACACCACCAGCCGGGGACTGAACACATGAACTACTCGGACATTCCGTTGTGGGACATTGTCTTCGGGACATTTCACAATCCAGCGACCATTAACGGAAAATGCGGATTCTCTGCCCGATTCGAAGCGCGGCTAGGTGATATGTTGCAATTTCGTGATCTACACAAATAGTTCGTTAGCAAGGGTGCGCATGAATAGAAGAAAGTTTCTTCGTGTTGGGGTAGCAGCAGTGTCGGGCGCAATATTGCCTGCAATGGCGTTGCGCCTGGACGAAGGTTCAAAACTATTCAATCCCTGTGGCAAGCTCAGCGACGAGCTGCGTAATCACGAACTGACAATGGCAGGCTTTGAAGGTCTCAATTCGGATAACGTGTGGGACTGCCACGCGCATCTCCTCGGATTGGGCGAATCCGGCGGTGGTGCATGGGTCACGCCGAAAATGCAATCGATCTGGCATCTCAAGCTATACGCGCAATATCGTTTCTACCTGAACGCGGCCTGTGTCGATCCATCGCTGAAGAATGTTGATCGCGATTATCTGCTCAGGCTGCGCGCGTTGATGGCCGACTTTCCGGCCGGGTATCGCGCGATGGTGATGGCATTTGATCGGACCCACGACGAAGCGGGCAAGCCGCAACTCGAGCGTTCGGCGTTCTACCTGCCGAATTCCTACGCGAGCGACATTTCTGCCGCGCACCCGGCCCGCTTCGGCTGGGTGGCATCGATCCATCCGTATCGCGAAGATGCGGCAGAAGCAGTCGCGGATGTAGTGACGCGCGGTGCTCTCGCCGTGAAATGGCTGCCGCCCGCCATGGGTATCGACCCGGCGTCTACATTATGTGATCGCTTTTACGCGGCGATGGCCAAGCACAACCTGCCACTTATTACCCACGGCGGAGAAGAGCGCGCGGTTGAGGGCGCGCATCGGCCAGAGTTTGGCAATGTGTTGAAGTTGCGCCGCCCGCTGGAGCGGGGCGTGCGCGTGGTGATCGCGCATTGCGCCAGTATGGGAACGGATGTTGATCTGGACAAAGGCAGCAAAGGTTCTGAAGTAGAGTGCTTCAAGCTGTTTGAGCGGCTGATGGCAACTCGCGAATTTGAAGACAGACTCTTCGGTGATATATCAGCGTTGCCGCAAACAAATCGTTTCGCGTATCTTGCGCAAATATTGAAACATCAGGAGTGGACAGGACGTTTGTTGAACGGCTCGGACTATCCATTGCCGGGCGTATTTCCGTTGTTTTCAGTCGATGCCTTTGTCGAAAAGAAGTGGCTCATACCTGAAGTTGGAGAGCATCTGAAACAGGTTCGCCTGGGCAATCCATTGCTGTTTGATTTCCTGTTGAAGCGGCACCTGCAAATTGATGGCCTGAAATTTGGGCCTGACGTTTTTGAAACGGCGCGCGTGTCTCGGCGCGCCACGTAGACCCTAAAGGCAAACTCTCATGACCACACAATCCACCGGCCAGTTCGATCTTCTCAGCCAGCGTCGCTTTGCGCCATTTTTCTGGACTCAATTTCTGGGTGCGGGAAACGACAATATTTTCAAATTTGCCTTCACCGTGCTGGCGACCTTTCATGCTGCCGAATGGGGTGGCCTGGATGCAAAGCTGGCGGGGCCGGTGATCGGTGGACTGTTCATCCTGCCTTTCGTCCTGTTCTCGGCGACCTGTGGGCAGCTTGCGGACAAATACGACAAGGCGGCCATCGCGCGACTCGTGAAGAATCTGGAAATCGGCTTCATGTTGATCATCGGCGCGGGATTTATCTGGCAGCTTCCGGCCGCGCTCTACCTCGGCGTATTTCTAATGGGCTGCCACTCGACGCTATTCGGACCGGCAAAGTTCGCCTATTTGCCGCAGCATCTGCGCGAAACTGAATTGACCGGTGGCAATGGCCTGGTGGAGATGGGAACGTTCGTCGCCATCCTGCTTGGGACCATGCTTGGCGGCGCGCTGGTCGCAATCCCTGGCATGGGGCCGACCTATGTTGCGATAGCTTCCATCGTGATCGCCATTGTTGGGCGGATTGCAGCAGGCTTCATTCCGGCCTCGCCTGCGCCGGCGCCTGACTTCAAAATCAACTGGAACCCGGTCACTGAAACCTGGACAAACCTGAAGATCGCCAACAAGAACCGCGTCGTGTTCCTGTCGATGATCGGGATTTCATGGCTGTGGTTTTTTGGCTCTATTTTTCTGACGTCGTTTACCGGATTTGCCAAGGAGGTTTTGTCGGGCAACGAACAGGTTGTCACCTTGCTGCTAGCGACGTTCTCGGTCGGCATCGGCCTCGGCTCGGTGCTGTGCGAAAAAATGTCCGGCCATCGCGTCGAGATTGGCCTAGTTCCGTTTGGCGCAATCGGCATGACGGTGTTTGCGGTGGATCTGTTCTTTGCCTCAAAGGGTATGACACCAGGCGCCTTGATCGGCGCGGGCGATTTCATCAGTGTTGGCCGTAACTGGCGAATCATGGCGGACCTTTTCCTGCTGGCCATGTTCTCCGGCTTCTACAGCGTGCCGCTTTATGCCCTAATGCAGGCCCGCACGGATAAGGCATTTCGTGCCCGCATCATCGCCGCCAACAACATACTCAATGCTCTTTTCATGGTGGTCGCCTCGCTGATGGCGGCAGCGCTGCTGCAGTCGGGCCTCACCCTGCCGCAGTTGTATCTGGTGGTGGGCATCATGAACGCGGCAGTCGCGATATTTATTTTCAAGCTGGTGCCCGAATTCCTGATGCGCTTCATCATCTGGATGCTGATTCATACCTTCTATCGGGTAGAGAAAGAGGGGCTGGAGAATATTCCCGATGAGGGGCCTTGCGTGCTGGTGTGCAACCACGTGAGCTTTGTCGACGCGCTGGTCATCGGTGGCTGTATCCAGCGGCCAGTGCGCTTCGTAATGGATCACCGTATTTTCAAGATTCCGGTGCTCAATTTTGTGTTCCGCACCGCAGGAACGATACCAATCGCGAGTGCCAAGGAAGACCCGGTGATGCTGGAGAAAGCTTACGAGCGCATCGATGCTTATCTCAACGAAGGCGAAGTTGTGTGTATTTTCCCGGAAGGGAGAATTACCGATAACGGCGATCTCTATCCATTCAAGAAGGGCATCACGCGCATCATTGAGCGGACACCGGTCCCCGTCATCCCGATGGCGCTGCGCGGACTTTGGGGCAGCTTCTTTTCGCGCTGGGGTGGCGAGGCGATGCGTTATCCGCGCGGCGTGCTCTCGCGAATTGCGCTGAAGATCGATGCGCCATTGCAGCCGAATGTGGTGACACCTGAAGGCTTGCAGGCGAAGGTGGCGGAAATTCGCGGCGACTGGAAATGAGCGCGCACACTATCGGTCGTGACGAGATCGATCAGCTTGTCGAAGCTGGCCATTTCAACGCCGGACAGCGGGAGATTGCGCTGGTGGTTGCCGGCGTCAACCCGGACGCTACACGGTGGCATTTGTTTCTGGGGCGCTTGTTTCTAACCTTTGGCGTTACATTACTGATCGCTGCGGTAGGCTATTTTGTCGCTTACAACTGGGATGAGATGGGGCGCTTCGCGAAAATCGCGCTGTTGGAAATCGGTGTCGCGGGCGCCGCGTTGGGGGCTGCATATTTTGCGCCGGGCGACATTCGTGCTCGCACCGCACTACTTGCCGCCGTGCTGTTGACCGGGCCATTGCTGGCATTCATTGGGCAGACCTACCAGACCGGTGCAGATTCGTACGAGTTGTTTCGTGCCTGGTCGTTGCTGGCGCTGCCATGGGTCGTCGTCGCACGCTGGCGAGTACTGTGGTGTTTCTGGTTGTTGATCGCCAATGCAGCCGTCGCACTGTACTTCGCGCAAGCGTGGCGGCCGTTGATAGGCTCAGTGTTTGATCAATACGGCGCATTGGCCCATCTGGCTGGCAACGGACTCTTCCTGGTGGTTATCGAATGGCTGGGGCGCGATCGACTGACTGGCGACGGACGCAGCGTCGAGCGGTTCGCATTGGCGCTGGTCGTCGGTTCAGCCATATTTCTCTATTCGCACTTCTTGTTTGATAGCCACGAGCGCGCTTTCTGGGCGTTGCCACTATCGCTCGCGGTCTTTGGTGCCGTTTGGTGGTGGTATCGGCTACAGCAACTCGATTTGGTGGCCCTGGCGATGTGGTCTTTCGCGGGTATCGCAGTGACCGTTGCCACCGCCGGCAGGGTGTTGTTTGACGTGCATGCTGAAGGGCTGGCGTTCCTGGTGATAGGCGGAACTGTCATCGGCCTTTCGGCCTGGGCCGCGTCGTGGTTGCGCCGCCTGCATAAATCTGTGGAGGCGTCATGAACCTGGGATCGCTATTTGAAAGCCTGCATCGCGACGGCCATATTGCCTCGCCAAACCCGCCCGCAATCGTCTTCGCCGAGTCGTCCAACCCATGGTACACGCGGGTGCTGATGGGCTTTATGGGTTGGCTGGGTGGCCTGTTTGTCCTCGGCTTCTTCGGCGTCATCATCGGCGCCTTTTTTGACAATGGCGTCATGATGATGATCATCGCTATCGGTTTGTTTGCAGGCAGCTTCGCAATGTACCGCGCGATGCCCAAAAGTGATTTCGGCACCCAGTTTGCGCTGGCCGCTTCCATCTGCGCACAGGTGGTCGCAACGCTTGCCGTTGGCAAGATGGTGGGATTCACCGGCAACAGTTATGGAATCGCATGGTTTGTCGGCTTGATGCAGGTCGCGCTGGTGTTCGCTATGCCTAACGGACTGCATCGTCTGATCTCAACGCTATTTGCAGCTGCAGCATTCTTTCTTGCCGCTGAAAAAGGGTTGCTGGTACCGGCGCTAGACGCAGTACTTGTCGCTATCCTGATTTTGCTGGCGCGAATGGAGTCCACGCTGGTGATGTTGGGGCGGCGCCATCTGGTCGATCCGGTGATCAATGGCGTGGCGATTGCATTGTTGCTGCGCGGCGCGGCGCATGTCACGCTATTTGGCGAGACACTCTGGCTTCCATTCGCGTTGCAAACTGCAGTAGTGTTTGCCTTGGGATTGGCGGTATGGACGGCGCTCAACACCGCACGTCTCGCGTCGGTATCTCGCAGCGCAGCGGTACTGGCTGCAATTGTTTACGGCGCAGTGACGTGGCGTGCTCCGGGTCTGATCGCGTCGGTGTTGGTGCTGCTGGTGGCGTTCGCCAGCGGTCGCCGTGCGTTGACGGCATTCAGCCTGGTCGCATTGGTGGCCTATCTCTCGACGTACTACTACCAGATGGACCTGACACTTGCGACCAAGTCCATGGTGCTGGCTTTGAGTGGGGCGAGTCTGATGGTGATGTGGTGGGTGCACCGGAACTACTTCAGTGGGGAGGGCGCATGAACCGCAAACTGTACATAGGCGTAGTGCTTGCCGCATTGGTGGTGCTACTGGTCGCGGTGAATTTCACCATTTGGCAACGCGAAACTTTGCTGCGCGACGGACGGGTGCTCCTCCTCGAACTGGCGCCGGTCGATCCGCGCTCGCTGATGCAGGGCGATTACATGGCACTGCGGTTCGCCGTCTCGCAAAAGCTGGGTCCGGCTGATGTTGGTGACTCTTCGGTGACTGAGGGTTATGTGGTGGTCAAGCGCGACGCGAGAAATGTTGGCATCTTTGACCGTGTCTATCGCGACGGCGAACCATTGGCGACGAACGAGTCGCGAGTTCATTACCGCATCCGCAAGCGCGACGTTCGCATCGTCACCAACGCGTATTTTTTTCAGGAGGGCACCGCGAACGAATATAGCAAGGCGCAGTTTGGTGAACTTCGCGTCGCGGCCAATGGCGATGCGCTGTTGACGGGCATGCGGGACAAGGACTTGAAGTTGCTCGGCATCGAGAAAAAATTATGAAACACAAGCACTGGTGCGGTCATTGGCGCATTTTTGCCCTGAACGGCGCGCCAGTGCTTGAGTCCCCAATCGCACGTTGCATTGTTCGCAAGAAAATCTGATATGTGGTTTTGGGGCGCATTGCTGGGTTTGCTTACCGGAGCGGCAACCTTTGGCTGGAAAGGCGCGGTCGGTGGGACCGTCATTGGTTGGCTGGCGGGAATGCTGATCAGCAAACAGGAAGCGTCCAGCAAGGAAACAGAGAAGTCGCGCGAACTTGAAAAGCGCTTGGCCCATACGCAGAAGGTTCTGGAGGACGTGCATTGGCGTCTTGCGCGACTGGAGCAACAGGCAGCGCTGCCGCCTTCGCCTTTCGCACAGTCGGTGATGGCAGCGCAGCGGCCGGCGGCGGCACCGCAATCGCGCGCCGATCCCGGAGAGAAGCTGCCGCCAGAACTCACCGTCGCTATTCCTGTGCGGGCGGCGCAAGTTGCGGAGCCCGCATCGGTTGCATCAGCGGCAACTCGCGCACCGGCGATGCCTGCGCAATCGGCCATCGCAGCGAAAGTTGAAACGGTGGCCGATATTGACCGCCACGTCACTTCTGCGCTTGCTGCGAAGCTTGTCGAGGCCAGTTCGCCGCCAACAGCTACTGCACCGCAGCGGCCACCCCTGCCGTCGCGTCCGCCTGATCCCGAGCGCCCCAGCTTTATCGAACGCATGCTGGAAGGCAACATCGTCGCCAAGCTGGGTGTTGTGATTCTGTTTTTCGGCGTCGGCTTTCTGCTCAAGTTTGCCTATGAGCGTGGCATGTTCCCACCGGAACTGCGCCTGATTGGTGTGGCCGTTGCAGCGGCGGTCATGTTCTTTCTCGGCCGGCGTTTGCTCGAAGCCAAGCGCACCTACGCACTGATCCTGTTTGGTGGCGCCATGGGCCTGATGTATCTGGACGTGTTCTTTGCGCTCAAGACGTTTGCGCTGATCAGCGCACCGTTGGGATTTCTTTTATTCGCGGTTCTTGGCATTGCCACCATCGCACTCGCCGTGAAATACGACGCGCGCGCATTTGCCGCACTGGGGTTGATTGGTGCGTTTCTCGCGCCGATTCTGGCGTCCACAGGCAGCGGCAATCACGTCCTGCTGTTCGCGTATTACCTGCTGCTCAATCTCGTGATCCTCGGCGCGAGTTGGTTCAAAGCATGGCGCGAACTCAATTTCATTGGCTTCCTGTTTACGTTTGCCATCGCACTTTTCTGGGGATACGCGACCTATACGCCCGAACACTTCTCGACCGTGGAGCCATTCCTGATTTTGTTCTTCCTGTTGTATCTGGCCATTCCGATCCTGTTCGCTTTACGCCAGCCACCAGAGTTGAAGGGGTTGGTCGACGGCACGCTGGTTTTCGGTATGCCCATGTCGGCCGCGATGCTGCAGGCAGCGCTCACACGCGGCATGGGGGACTTCGTGCTTGCCTGGAGTGCGTTCGGTGGGGCGCTGATCTATGCGGCATTGGCATGGGCGCTGTGGAGGCGCGAAAAGTTGCGCCTGCTCGCCGAGGCGCATTTGGCGTTGGCGGTCGTGTTCGGCACTGCTGTACCGTTCTTTGCCTTCCGTGGCTATCCGACATTTGCATTCTGGACGCTGGAAGGCGCGGCAATATTCTGGATGGGCTGCAGGCAAAAGAGCGTGCTGGCGCGCACGTTTGCGCTATGCCTACAACTCGGTGCGGCAGCCTATTTCTGGTCTGTCACGCGTGATGTCAGCTATATAGACCCCTGGTGGAATGATCGCGTGGTCGGCTGCGGCCTGATCGCGGCTGCGTCCCTACTGGCCGCCTGGTTCATGCAACGCTTTGAAGAGTCGATTTCGGCTGCAGAGCACGCGCTGCAGACGCTGGCGATCACTTGGGGCTCGCTGTGGTTGTTCTCAGGTTTTGTGCTCGGCGCGTGGCAGCAATGGACAGCAGGCGAATCGCGAATTTCGGCGCTGCTGATTTTCGCGGCGGCGGTTTTTGTATTTTTCGACTGGCTGGGCGCCTTGGGCAACTGGCGATTGTTGCGGCTCACGTCGCGAGCACATGTGTTGCTGATTGCCCTGCTTGTGATCGCATGGGCCGTTCTTGCGCGTGGCGAGAATCCGCTTTCTGGCTATGGCCTGGTGGCGTGGCCGCTGAGCTTTGCAGCGTATTTTTATGTACTGCATCGTCAACGCAGTGACGAGGTCGAGTCATCCAGCGGGTGGCGATATCAATCCGCCTGGATTCTGATGCTGGCGCTGGCCACCTGGGAGGCAGTGTGGCGTTACAGCCACGAGGAGTTTGGCTGGGTGTTCGGTATTGGCGTCGTCGGCATTTTCGCAGCAGGGTTGCGGTTCAGACTGCGTGGGCTTCCAGATCAAAATGAATCGGGACGGTTGCTGCGCGTTTCCAATATTCCACTGCTGTGGGCGCTCGTCTGGTGGTTCGCCGGCGTGCATGGATTGATCGAGACGCGCACGTCAGAGACCAACCATCTTGCAGTTCATCTGGTCGTCGTGACGCTGTCGATATTGCTATTTGAGATTTTCGGCTCGGCGTTGAGCTGGGCTGCTCTTCGTCGCACACAGGTGTTGTTACCACTTGCAATGCTGGTTGCAGCGCTTCATCTGGCTGAGCAAGATATCCATCCATTCATGGGGCCGCAGTTTTTTGCCTGGCTGATGGCGTTTGTGCTCGGTGTTGCGGTGCTGGCCCGGCAGGAACGCGACGAAATGGCCTGGCGCCCGTCATGGCAGCATGCAGTCCTGTTTAATCTGGCGCTGTTACTTCTCGGCTGGGAGTTGTGCTGGCGTGTGGCCGATGCCGAACTCGAAAACGCCTGGCAGTATGCCGCGAGTGGCGGAACCGTCGCGCTCGGAATAGCGATTGCCTCGTTTGGTATTGTCAGAAAGCTGTGGCCATTTGGACCACATGCAGCCACGATTCGTGACTGGTCGGTGACGCCCTTGCTGGCGCTTGCATTCGTCTGGACAGTGGTGGCGAATATGGCCAGCAGCGGATCAGCAGCGCCGCTGCCGTATATTCCGTTGCTCAATCCGCTCGACCTCGCACAGCTTGCGTTGTTCGCGTCTGCCTTGTGGGCGATACGCACTTTGTACGAAAACCATTCCGACGCTCCAGCGACGACCGGGGCGATCCGACTGCTCGCGGCGTCAGGTTTCTTCTGGATAAATGTGCTGCTGCTACGGACCGTTCACCATTGGACCGACGTACCGTTCGAATTGTCTGCATTGCTGCATTCGGTTATCGCGCAGGCAGCGTTGTCCCTTCTCTGGACATCGATCGCGCTGGTGATGATGTACGCGGCTGGCAAGAAAGTGCCGCCGTCGCGAAACCTGTGGATGACTGGCGCTGCGTTGCTCGGTCTGGTGATCCTGAAACTGGCGGTGAACGACATGGGCAACACCGGTACCGTCGCGCGCATTGTTTCGTTCATCGGTGTGGGCGTGCTGTTGCTTGTGATCGGCTACCTTGCGCCGATACCGCCCAAAGCGCAGGCTGTGGAGTAATGATGATTTGGTGAAACTCTAAATCTGGCCAGGCTTTCAGGCAGAAAAGGTCTGAAGATGCCCGCCGATATTGGAGTCTTTACTTTTGCTTGCCCGCCAGCGCATCCAGCCGTCGTGCGAGTTCTAGATGATTTTTTGCTCTTGCATAGTCGGCAGCGCGCTTGCCGTCTTCACTGGCCAGCGACACATCTGCACCAAACATCAATAGCAGTGCCGTCATCGCTGTATTGCCAGATTGCGCAGTAACGTGAATCGGGCGTACCTGTTGCTGTTGTGGCGCGTTGGGATTGGCGCCGCGATAGAGCAAGAGTTCTAGCGTGGCGATATCTTGACGCGCGGCAGCGGCATGTATCGGCCCAACCTGAGATGCATTGGTCGCCTGTGCGTTGACATCCGCGTTGGCATCTAGCAGCAGGCGCGCCGCCTCGGGTTGGCGAAAAAACACGGCCAGGCCGAGAGCGGTAAAGCCATCGGGCGCACGCGCTTCAACATCCTGTCCCGCTGCCAGCGCATCGCGAATTACCGGCAGCTCGCCGATGATCACCGCCTCAAAAAAATCCGGTGTGCCGCGGGCTATTCTCAGGCGTTCGATCAGTGCCTTGTTTTCGACGTAGGCTGCGAATGTCAGTGCCGACATACCGCTATCGTCGCGCTGCGTGAGTAGGGCGGGGCTGGCCGAGATCAGGTTTTCGACCGTGACGGCATCGTCCCGGCGGATGGCGTCAAAAAGTTGTTGCAGCATATCGGCTCCCGTAGTCAAACTTTGATCAGTGGCGGTATGCTATCGCTTTCTTGGTCGGCCTTGCGACCAGAAAGGAAATCCCCATGCTTCAGATTCGACCTGGATGTGAGTGCTGTAATCGCGACCTTTCGCCCGATTCAGCGGATGCGATGATCTGCTCATTCGAATGTACGTTCTGCCGCGACTGCGTTGAGCAATTACTGCACGGCAAGTGTCCCAACTGTGGCGGCGGGTTCGTTGATCGACCGATTCGCCCAACGCGCCTGCTTGAGAAGTATCCGCCGTCGCTGGTGCGGATATTCAAGCCAGAAGGCTGTGCAAAGGCGGCGTGATCAGGTTGCGCAAACCGATCAAGTCCGCGGCAGTTCTTTCCCGCCGCCCAGCGCCTTGAACAAATCCGCCATTGCAAACTGGAACGCGCGCTCGGCTTCGATGCGCGTCTGCTCGGCTTGCAGCAAGCCGCGTTCTGCATCGATCACGTCAAGCTGACTGGCTGCGCCATTTTCATAGCGAAGCTTTGCCAGATTCCAGGTTTTGGTGAGCGAGACGACACGGCGTGTTTCGATGTCGAATACCTCGCGTGCCGCACGCTGTGCTGAGATGGCATCCTGTACTTCCCGGAAGGCATTGGCGATGGCGCTTTTGTACTGCGCAAGGGCTTGGTCAAAACGTGCTTCTGCGCCATCGACCTGCCGATTCAGGCGTCCGGCGCCCCACAGCGGCTGGGTAAGATTCTCCGCAAAATTCCAGACGCGCGACGGCCCGGAAAACAAGTTGCTCAGTGCGCTGCTTTCGCTGCCAAATAGTCCCGTCAGCGAAATTGAGGGGAAATAGGCGGCACGCGCGACGCCGATCCTTGCGCTTGTCGCGATCAGTTTCTGCTCGGCCTCACGCAGGTCGGGACGACTCAGCAATAGTTCGGAAGGCAGCCCGGAGGGCGCAATCAGCGGCGTCGTGGGCTTCGACGGAACCGAACGGGCCATCGCGCCCTCAATGATGGCCCTGGGGGAACGGCCGAGTAACACCGCCAGCGCGCGCTCCTGCTTGCCTTGCTGGCTTTGCAAGGGCGGCACCTGCGCCAATCCTGCATCGAGCTCCGCCGATCGCTGTTGATCCTATAAACGGCAGTTGAACCGCGATGGTGCTAACGTAGAGTGATACTGGACGCGGGTTTCCGGGGAGTTTTATGTTGCGGGAGGACTCACCCAATGGGTGAAGCGAAACGTAAGGCATTAGCGAGTCGGCAAGAGCCG
>JBBQFL010000076.1:0-12498 GCA_038321965.1 Burkholderiales bacterium
CGCGTCGTGCGTTCATGCTCTCTAAAATGAGCACGCACGCCGCCGTGGACAACTCTGCTGCGAAAAATAAAATATCAATCAAATCAGCTACATTTGGTAGACCAACACATATTTTCGCGACAAGTCGAACGCCAACTTACCCTTTCAGCCTGGGAGCCGCGCCAGTGCTCGTCGCCGCGCCAGCATTCTTAAATGCCGATCGGCGGCATACCCACAGTCCCGCGTCCAGAGGCACAGGTTACCGTCACCTGTACGTCATAGACGCGATAGTACTAAAGTGATCTGCGACCGCTGATCAGGTTTACCACCACCATGATGACGGCGACAATAAGCAGTAAATGGAGGAATCCGCCGAGCGTGTATGCACTTACCATGCCGAGGAGCCATAAGATCAGGAGGATGACTGCGATTGTGTACAACATGATGTATTCCTTTCGTTCGGTTGATGGGGTGAAACAGTTTTTCTAGCGGCGCGTTGTCAGTCTCGCGAAGACATAACCCAAAGCCAAGGCAACGGCTAGGGACTGCCATGGATTTTCTTTGACGTATGCGCCGGTTCTTTGCGCGGCAAGCTGCGCCTGTTCCTTGCCTTGTGTCGTCATGTCGCAGGCGGTTGCCGATGTTTTAGCCATGAATGCCGACACGCGCTGTGCTGCGTCCGCCAATTCAGCCCGCCCGAGGCTTCCTGCAGCAGCCACCAGCAAGTTGATGTCTTGCGTGAGATGTTCGTTCACCTGGCTGACTGCGCGTGACAGGTCCTGACGCAGCGGCGCGGTGTCGGTGCGATGAATGGCGACTGCACCATTGGCACCGTTGGCAGCGGCGGCGGGAATCATGTTGCTACCCGAAGGCGGGTTGTCTGGATTCATTCAAGTCACTCCTGCATAGTGGAAGGTGGGACATCACCTTGTCGCAAACACGTTACGGCGAAGCGGCGCGCGCCAATAGAGGCTCGCCGCCGAAGTATCGGTAGTCGAACGCCTACGGGAGGCTGCGCGACGGCTCCAATTGATAGTGGATTGGCTGATTTGCGTTTCGCGACAAAAGCCCAACACCCAGAGTGTTCACATCACCACTTCGCCGGACGCAAGTGCATTTACCGACTGATGCGAGGCTCTGATGCATGGCGTTGCCCTGAATCCGCGCATTGATTTGTGTTTAACTGAATAATTGAATCCAATTGCCAATATGCCGCCTCGAGAATTCCTGAAAGCGCAAACGCGTACCGCGCACGAGCGAGTTGATAATGCGTTTATGCGCTTTGATCTGTCGGAGCTTGCTGGCTACCGGTGCTTTCTTGAGGCGCATCACGCCGTGCTGCCGGCTTGCGAGCGGGTGCTGGCGCTATCGGGTGCGGCGACGTTACTGGCCGACTGGCCGACGCGTGTGCGTACCCCCGCTCTTGAACACGATTTGATGACACTACAAGGTCACCAACCTGATGCGACGGGCTGCACAGTGCCGATAGTTCCCGCCGCCGCGTTCGGGATGCTGTACGTGCTGGAAGGTTCGCGCATCGGCGGTGCGGTGTTGGCATCGAGATTGCCCGCAAATTCGGATGCGATCCGTCAAGGTGCAACAAAATACTTGCGGCACGGTGAGGGTTTGCATTTGTGGTCATCATTTGTCGCGGTGCTCAACGCCTCACCCGTTGTGTGTGAGCAGATGGATGCCGTGCTTGCTAGCGCGTTGCACACGTTTACTCTTTTCGAAGTTGCTGCTAAAAAGTCCAGTGCTTCGCTGCCGCCATTCCAATCAATCTGACTCAGAATGCATCTATGGAAAATGTTCAAACTGTCGATCTGACCAACTGTGACCGAGAGCCGATTCATCAGCTTGGCGGTGTGCAGCCGATCGGGTTTCTGCTATCGATTTCGGCAGATTGGATCATTACGCACGCCTCGGAGAATGCGGCAGAGTTTTTGCGGCGTGGCATCAACGAAATGCTTGGCGCGTCGCTACGCGATATCATCAGCGCAGAGGCATTACACGCGCTTAGAAATTTGATGGCGTTGCTGCGCGGCAAAGACGCCGTAGAGCGCGCGTTTGGCATACGTCTACAAAACGATGGTCCGCTTTTCGATGTTGCGGTCCATTTGGTTGGCGCCAAGGTCATCGTCGAATGCGAGCCTAGCGAGCCGAGCGAGCCGCACGGCGAAATCAATAACTTGTCGCTGGTGCGTTTGATGCTTGGGCGCTTGCAGCTTACCGAAAACTTCGCTCAATTCACGCGCGAGGCCGCGCGTCAGGTACGCACACTTACGGGTCTTGATCGCGTGATGGTTTATCGCTTTCATGCCGATGGTTCTGGCGAAGTCATCTCCGAAAGTTTGCGCTCGGGTGTAGATTCGTTTCTGGGCCTTCGCTATCCCGCCTCGGATATTCCTGTGCAAGCGCGTGCGCTGTATGAACGCAATTGGCTGCGCTTAATTTCGGATGTGGCAGCAGTGCCAATTCCGATTCGGCCACAAATCGACCCGGACGGTCAGCCGCTCGATCTTTCCATGAGTGTGTTGCGTGCGGTGTCGCCGATTCACCTTGAATATCTGCGCAACATGGGTGTGGCCGCGTCGATGTCGATCTCGATCCTTCGTGGCGGAAAATTGTGGGGGCTCTTTGCGTGTCATCACATGGTGCCGGTTCGCGTTGGCTTTGAGCGCAGAACGGCGGCAGAATTATTCGCACAGATGTTTTCAATGCTGCTCGACAGCCGACTACGCGACGAAGAGGTCACGTACGAGGCGAGTAGCAACCGGCTGCACAGTCATTTGATGGCGTCAATGGTGGCGGGTGGCTCAGCCCACGATATCGTCTCGAAGCTATCGGAAACAGTGGGTGATCTGGTGGCGTCCGATGGTGTTGGGCTTTGGTTTGAAGAAAAAGCCACGCTGAAAGGCGCGACGCCTAACCGTGATGAATTTTTGGAGCTGATGCGTTTTCTGAATCGTACCGCAGCCAGCCAGGTTTACTGCACTTCTGAAATCGCTAAGGTCCACGCCCCGGGTAAGGATTTTGTCGAGCGCGCAGCGGGTTTGCTGGCGATCCCGATTTCACGTGTGCCGCGCGACTATCTGGTTTTTTTCCGCCGCGAAATCACGCGTACCGTTGCCTGGGCAGGCAATCCCAACAAGCCAGTTGAGCTCGGACAGAATGGTGCACGTCTGACGCCTCGCAAAAGTTTCGAGACATGGAATGAGATCGTATGCGGCCAATCGGCGGTGTGGACGGAAGGAGAGTTGCGTGCTGCGGGAGCATTGCGTGTCACGCTGCTGGAAGTCATTCTGGCACTGACCGATGCTACGGATCGGGAACAGAAAACATTTGCCGAAACGCAGGAGCTCTTGATCGCAGAGCTAAATCATCGCGTGCGCAATGTTCTCGGGCTCATCCGTGGGTTGGTCTCGCAAAGCACCGTTGGCGCGACCAATATCGCTTCGTTTGTAGAAGTGTTGGGGGGCCGCGTGCAGGCGCTGGCGCGCGCGCATGATCAGCTTACTGCCGACAACTGGGGGCCGGGTTCACTGGCCACGCTGGTCACGACCGAGGCCGCTGCTTACCTCAGTACCAAGGCAAATCGCATTGAAGCCATTGGCCCGCTGGTGCTGTTAAAGCCACCCGCGTTCTCAATAATCGCGTTGGTTATTCATGAGCAAATTACGAATTCGGTTAAATATGGTGCCCTCAGCGATGGCGGGCAGGTCACAATCAAATGGTGGATCGATGAGGTTGGCCGTCTTGTCATTGATTGGCTGGAAGCGGGCGGCCCGCCCGTGCAGGCACCGCTACGACGAGGGTTTGGCTCGACCATCATCGAGCGCTCGATCCCGTTTGAGCTCGGCGGCGAGGCGATGATCGAGTATCTGATAAGCGGCGTGCACGCGCGGCATGTGATCCCGGCTGAATATGTGGTCGTACCGGCCGAACCGAGACAAATTTCCACGCGTGTTGACGGTTTCAGATCTGCGATTAGACTATCGGGGAACGTGCTTCTGGTAGAGGACAGTATGATCATCGCGCTGGATGCCGAGGAGATACTGCTAGGACTTGGTGCCGCCAAGGTCGATACCGCGAGCAGCAGCCGTGAGGCGTTTCGCATCCTTGATCTTTACACCCCAACTTTTGCCATGCTCGATGTCAATCTGGGCCGTGAAACCAGTTTCTTGATTGCCAGCCGTCTGCGAGCGCTTGGCGTGCCGTACATTTTCGCCACTGGTTACGGCGACAAAATTACCGTCCCAGCCGAGCACAGTGACACAACTATCGTGAACAAGCCCTATACGGCAGATTCGATTGCGCGCGCGGTGCCGTCAATGTAGGACCAACAGTTTATGTGTGGTCAATTACCGCAACGACGTCGTCTTTATTGTCGCCGCGCTGATTTCGCCCAATAACGCTTCAAGGGCTTCGACGTCAAAAGGCTTCAACAGTGTGCGAACATTGGGACCAAGTTCCTTTAACCCATGATTGAACTCATAGCCTGAACATAGCACCACCCAATGATTGGGATTCACACGCAGCACGCAACGAGCAAGATCGACACCTGACATCCCGGGCAAACTGACATCACTCACCAACACATCGAAGTGGTTCTTTTCAAAAGCGATCAGTGCAGCTTCGGCTGTTGCGCATACATAAACCTCGCGGTCATGCTCGGCAAGAAGCTCCCCGATCATTTCACGCAATCGGTCGTTGTCTTCTACATAGAGGATGCTGATTGACTTCAAGCGTGATCACTCATTCAAGGCTTCAAGGATTTTTACATAGCAGTTTGCCGGGGTGGAAGGCGTATTTCACCCCGCTCCACCTTTTTAGCACATTGTGCTCATTGTGCCCGCTGCACTCACTTTGCCAGTTTTGCGTATTGTGTTCGTCGTGCTTTTTCCCCGCGAAGCCCCGCCGCTATTATTCGCCTCGGCAGTGCCGAGCGTTTCATTGATTTTTCGGTCAACTCTTCAACCGTCAATGCTTTGCCAGCTCGATAAATTTGTGAAAGGCTAGCATTAGAGGGGTATCTGGCGGTATTTGGCCTGGAAGCCGCGCCGGTACTAGTCGCGAACGCCAGTCTTTTGACTTGCGCGTCGGCGGCGTACCCGCAAGCACGCGGCCCGACGCGTAGGTTACCTTCACCTGTGCGTCGTAGACGCGATAAAGCTAAAGCCCTCTGCGACCGCTGATCAGATTCACCACCACCATGATGACGGCGACAATAAGCAGTAAGTGGAGGAATCCGCCCAACGTATAGGCACTTACCATGCCTAGGAGCCATAAGATCAGTAGGATGACAGCGATTGTGTACAACATGATGTATTCCTTTAGTTGAGTTGATGGGATGAAACAGTTTTTTCTAGCGGCGCATCGTCAGTCGCGCGAAGACATAACCCAGCGCCAAGGCCGCAGCCAATGATTGCCATGGATTCTCTTTGACGTAGGCGCCGGTTCTTTGCGCTGCAACCTGCGCCTGTTCCTTGCCCTGTTTCGTCACCTCGCAGGCGGTAGCTGAAGCTTCAGCCAAGAATGCCGACACGCGCTGTGCGGCACCCGTCAATTCGGCCCGCCCGAGGCTTCCTGCTGCAGCCACCAGCAAATTGATGTCTTGAGTGAGGTGTTCGTTCACCTGGCTGACTGCCTGTGAAAAGTCGTGGCGCAGCGGCGCGGTGTCGGTGCGGTGAATGGCGACTGCACCATTGGCGCCGTTGGCATTAGTTGCGGGAATGAAGCTGCTGCCGGAAGTGGGATTGTCGGTATTCATTCGAGTCGCTCCTGAAAAATGGAAGGTGGGAAATCACCTCATGGCGCACACGTTACGGGGAAGCGCCGCGGGCCAAAAGCGGCTTGGCGCTGAACAATCGGTAGTCGAACTCCTACACAACCTAGCGCGGCGGCATCAATCAAAAGGGTCAGCGCTATTTGTTTTCTAAAACAATCCGAACGCTGATTATTAAAGTTCGCGGCAACTCTGGGCGCTTTCTCGAACGCCCGAGAATTTTCGTTTGCGCGGAATGCTTAGGGCGCGTTGAGAACCTTGCCGAACACCCGGGCATCAGCACTCATGCGTCGACACCGGCGCATGTTCGCAACCAATTGGCGATCAGTGACAGTTTGCCACGGCTGTCGGTGGGTGTTGAGGACCTTGCGGGTTTAAAGGCGGATATTGCGCAGGCGCTAGCATAAATCGGCGAAACTCTAGCATTGGCGGGGTTTTTTGCAGCATTTCGGTTTGGGAAGCCCGCCGGTGCTGGAGTTTCGTGAGTTATGCGACCGACACAGCCCATAGGGTGGGTAAACGGTTTCATCGCTTGCCCAGCCTACGAACTGGTTGGCACCTACCTATTTGCTGGCAACAGTTGCCCTATTGCAATGGCCTGGTCCGATTCGGTCAAGGTTTTGGAAAGCCATTCTTGAATTCAACACGAATCAAGTGCATAGGTACTGTATCCAGATTCGTCACTGAGTGTGCCGCTTCTGGCGGTACGCGGATTACCATTGGCGACTCCTTGTCCCATCGGCAGCGACTTTCGGGACCAACAACTTGCCATTGGCATCACGATTCTCGCGCTTCGTCGGTCGGTCAAATACGATGACGCTCGGCCACTGGTGGTGATGAGCAATCTCTACTTCACCGGCTCAACGGTCACGGACAGCACGCGAATTTCTTTGTCTTCGAAGATCACTTTATGATTTTTCGCGCCTGCCTTGACGGCATCAAGTTTCGGATCCCATAACTTCGGATCCGTACCGTCGGTGCTGATCGGCGTACCCTGGGCCAATGCACCAGCGGCCACAAAAAATAGCGCGATGAATTGAATTACCTGCTTTGGCATGTCGTCTCCTGGAAGTCCCGTCAACGGGTGTGTTGGCAATACTATCTGAAAAAACGCAGGTCACAATCGGCATGCAATTGTAGCCCGTTGGGTAAACGGTTTCATCGTTTGCCCAACATTGATCAATCCATTGCCGATGTCGGGTAGTTGAAACTTACCCAATCTATTTTCTTTTAATCTGTGCACTTCAAGCGGCTTCAAATGAAAAGCCCGTGTCTCTCAACGCGGGCTCTTTAATTTTTCTTATGGCAAGTTCGCGAATTACTCGACGCGCGCCTTTTCCAACAACTTGGTCACTTGCCAAGCTTTAGTCTTTGACAGCGGACGGCATTCTTCGATCATCACGGTATCGCCAGACTTGAATTCATTGTTCGGCGAATGTGCGTGGTACTTCTTGGAGCGACGAACCACTTTGCCAAGTACGGGATGCTTCACAGCGCGCTCAACGAGGACGGTAACAGTCTTGTCCATCTTGTCGCTGACGATACGGCCGGTCAGGGTGCGTTTGTTCTTTGCTTCGGCGGTCGCCACTTGAGTTGCTTGATTCATTACGCGGCTCTCGCTTTCTCAGTCAGAATGGTTTTGAGCTGGGCGATCTCACGCTTTACCCGGGCCACTTCGCTGGTTTTGGTCAGTTGCTGCGTCGCGATTTGCATGCGCAGTGAGAATTGTGACTTGCGTAGCTCAAGTAACTCTTTGTTCAGATCTTCCGGGGATTTGGCCCGCATTTCTTTGGTATTCATCAGGTTTCTCCCGTTTAACCGATCATGCGTTGAACGAAGGTGGTCTTGATCGGCAGCTTGGCGGCTGCGAGCGTAAATGCCTCACGTGCCAAAGCTTCGTCAACACCGTCCATTTCATAAAGTACTTTGCCCGGCTGGATTTCGGCTACAAAATACTCTGGCGAACCTTTACCGTTACCCATGCGGACTTCGGCTGGTTTCTTGGAAATCGGCTTGTCCGGGAAAATACGGATCCATACACGGCCACCGCGCTTGATGTGGCGCGTCATGGCGCGACGGGCGGCTTCGATCTGGCGTGCGGTCAAGCGACCACGACCAACTGCCTTCAATCCATATTCACCGAAGGAGACTTTGGCACCGGCGGTAGCGATACCTTTGTTCCGGCCCTTTTGTTCCTTGCGGTATTTACGTCTAGCTGGCTGCAGCATTTTTCACTCCTGCTCTGCGCGGTTTGCGCGCTTCTGCTTGTGGCTCTGGTGCGGCTACGGGCTCTTGCCCTTTGGCCAGCATTTCGCCTTTGTATACGAGAACTTGCACGCCGATGACACCGTATGTCGTGCGCGCTTCAGAAAAGCCACAGTCGATATCTGCACGCAGTGTGTGCAATGGCACGCGGCCTTCGCGGTACCACTCGGTACGGGCAATTTCTGCACCGTTCAAGCGGCCACTCGATGTGATCTTGATACCCTGCGCACCCAGACGCATCGCGTTTTGCATTGCGCGCTTCATGGCACGACGGAACATCACGCGTTTTTCCAGCTGGCCGGAAATGTTATCAGCGATCAGTTGCGCATCGGTTTCGGGCTTGCGAATTTCTTCGATGTTGACATGCACCGGAACGCCCATCAGTTTGGTCAACTGAACGCGCAGGTTTTCGATGTCTTCACCTTTCTTGCCAATCACCACGCCTGGGCGCGATGAGTAAATGGTGATCTTTGCATTCTTGGCAGGACGCTCAATGATGATCTTGCCGACGGACGCACTGGCAAGTTTCTTCTTGAGGTAGGTGCGAACCTTGATGTCCTCAAGCAACATGATCGGGAAATTTTTACTGTTGGCGTACCACTTTGATGCGAAATTCTTGTGGACGGCTAAGCGAAACCCAATCGGTGATATTTTTTGACCCATCGTTGCCCCTTATTGCTTGCCGTCGCCAACCGTCAGGAAGACGTGGCAAGTCGGTTTAATGATACGGTTCCCACGGCCTTTGGCGCGCGCGGTGAAGCGCTTCAACACAGGACCTTTTTCAACCATGATGGTGGCAACTTTCAATTCGTCGATGTCGGCACCGTTATTGTGCTCTGCATTGGCGATTGCGGATTCCAAGACCTTCTTGATAATGGTCGCGCCCTTTTGTGGCGAGAAGGCAAGGATATTCAGGGCGTGATCGACCTTCTTGCCGCGAATCAGGTCCGCAACGAGGCGGCCCTTTTGTGCGGAGAGGCGTACACCAAACAAATTAGCGGAGACGTTCATGTGCCCAGCTCCTATTTCTTCGCAGGCGCGGAGGCCTTCTTGTCGGCCGGGTGGCCTTTGAAGGTGCGGGTCAGCGCGAATTCGCCCAATTTGTGACCGACCATGTTTTCGCTAACGTGTACCGGCACATGCTGCTTGCCGTTGTGTATGGCGATGGTCAGGCCGACGAAATCCGGCAGGATGGTGGAACGGCGCGACCATGTTTTGATCGGACGACGATCTTTGGTCGCGGCGGCTGCTTCCACTTTTTTCAACAGATGGCCGTCGCAGAACGGGCCTTTTTTAACGGAACGTGTCATGTCAGATGGCCTCTATTACTTCGCTTTGTGACGATCGCGAACGATCATGCTCTGCGTACGCTTGTTGGTGCGGGTTTTGAAACCCTTGGCTTTTTGACCCCATGGCGAGACCGGATGGCCACCACCGTTGGAGCGACCGCCGTGAGGGTGGTCAACCGGGTTCATACAGATACCACGAACCGTCGGACGCCAGCCACGCCAGCGATTGGCACCGGCTTTGCCGATGACGCGCAAGCCGTGTTCGCCGTTGCCGACTTCGCCAATCGTTGCGCGACAGTCTACGTGTACCTTGCGAATTTCACCTGAGCGCAAACGGAGCTGCGCGTACAGACCTTCGCGAGCCAACAATTGCACAGAAGTACCAGCAGAGCGGGCGATTTGCGCACCCTTACCTGGCAACATTTCGATGCAGTGAATGGTGGAGCCGACCGGGATATTGCGCAGTGGCAAAGTATTGCCAACCTTGATTGGAGCCTCAGCACCTGAGACCAACTGCGCACCGGCGGAAATACCCTTCGGCGCAATGATGTAACGACGCTCGCCATCGACATAACACAACAGGGCGATATTCGCGCTGCGGTTTGGATCGTATTCAAGACGCTCAACCTTGGCGACGATGCCGTCCTTGTCGTTACGCTTGAAATCGATGATGCGATAGTGTTGCTTGTGACCACCGCCTTGATGACGGGTGGTGATGTGGCCGTGATGATTGCGGCCAGCGTGTTTGTATTGCGGCTCAAGCAAAGCGGCGTGCGGTGCACCTTTGTGCAATTCCGCGTTCACCACCTTGATCATGCTGCGACGACCAGGCGAGGTCGGTTTGGTTTTGACGAGTGCCATTACGCGGCTCCTTCGGCAAAGTTGATGTCCGATTCACCCTTGAGGCAAACATATGCCTTCTTGACGTGATTGCGGCGCCCTTCAAAACGTCCATGACGCTTTGCTTTGCCTTTTTGGTTGACGATGTTGACACTGGCGACTTCGACCTTTTGGTCTTTAAACAGGAGCTCAACAGCAGCTTTGATTTCTGTCTTGGTCGCATCGCGCAGGACTTCAAACACGACCTGCTTTTGCTTGTCGGCCACCATGGTGGCTTTTTCTGAGATGACGGGGCGCAATACCACCGACAATAAGCGTTCTTGGCTACTCATGCGAGCACCTCTTCGAATTGCTTGACGGCACCCTTGGTCAGAATGACTTTGGCGAAGCGCACCAGGTTAACCGGATCGGCGTGCTTGGCTTCGAGCACCATCACGTTTGGCAGATTGCGCGAAGACAGATAGAGATTGTCATCGAGATTGTCGGTGATGATCAAAACCTGCTCAAGGCCCATGCTCTTCAGCTTGGTCGCCAAGGCTTTCGTCTTGGGTGAGTCAAGCGTCATGCTATCGACAACCGAAAGACGATCTTCACGTACCAGTTGCGACAAAATCGCGGCGATACCGGCACGATGCATCTTCTTGTTGACCTTCTGCGAGAAATTTTCGTCAGGCAGGTTCGGGAAAATACGACCGCCGCCACGCCACAGCGGCGAGGACGCCATACCAGCACGGGCGCGACCGGTACCTTTTTGACGCCAAGGTTTCTTGGTCGACTTTTGAACGTCGCTACGGCCTTTTTGCGCACGATTACCTGAGCGCGCATTAGCCTGATATGCCGTTACGACCTGGTGAACCAGCGCTTCGGAGTAATCGCGACCAAACAATTCGGCGGAAGCGGGCATCGTGCCGGCGTCTGCGCCTTTGTCGTTAATCAGTTTGAGTTCCATTATTTGGCCCCGCCTTTCACGAGCTTCGTCTTGGCTGCAGGACGAACCACGATGGTGCCGTTCTTGTGACCCGGTACCGCACCCTTAACCAGAATCAGCTGGCGATCGGTGTCGATACGCGCGACTTCAAGTAGTTGTGCCGTACGGCTGACGTTGCCAAGCTGCCCTGACATCCGCTTGCCCGGAAACACACGGCCCGGGTCCTGCGCCATGCCGATAGAGCCCGGCACGTTATGCGACTTGGAGTTACCGTGCGAAGCGCGGTTAGAGGAGAAATGGTGGCGCTTGATAACACCGGAATAGCCTTTGCCCAGTGACGTGCCAGAAACGTCGACTTTTTGGCCGACAGTGAACATGTCTACAGACAATATGGCACCGACTTTTATGTCGGCGAGTTTTTCCGGTGTTGCGGTGAATTCACTCAAGACGGAACCGGCTTCCACACCTGCTTTGGCGTAGTGCCCAGCTTGTGCTTTTGCGACGCGCGACGCGCGACGCGTGCCGTATGCGACCTGGACGGCCGAATAGCCATCATTGTCGGGGGTCTTGATTTGGGTGACGCGGTTGTTCGACACGTCCAGCACAGTTACGGGGATGGCAGTGCCATCATCCATAAAAATGCGAGTCATGCCAACCTTCCGGCCGACGAGACCTAGACTCATCATTACTTCCTTTTTTAGTTAGCCCCACCGCTTCCGAGTTACCTCGTTTGCTTGCAGGGTGTTGGCTACAATTGGCCAACGAATCAAATGTACCTTATTGGTACTTTTAGGTGCTTCAACTACTAGCTATTTGCCACCAGCAGGTTAAACCAGCGGCAAAGAGGCGCGATTATAGCCGCCTGTTTAATAAAATTCAACTACTTACAGCTTGATTTCAACATCCACGCCTGCTGGCAAGTCGAGTTTCATCAGCGCGTCTACCGTTTTGTCCGTTGGATCAATGATGTCCATCAAACGCAAGTGGGTACGTATTTCAAACTGATCGCGAGACGTTTTGTTCACGTGCGGTGAGCGTAGAACGTCGAAGCGCTCGATTTTTGTCGGCAGCGGAACCGGGCCTTTGACGACTGCCCCGGTACGCTTGGCTGTCTCGACTATTTCGGCTGCCGATTGATCGATCAAACGATAATCAAATGCCTTTAGGCGAATGCGGATTTTTTGTTTGGCTTGTGGTGCAGTTGCCATGCTTTTTCCTTTGAGAGATGGCGGCAGATTGCCGCCTCTCTGCCAATTAAATTACTGGCCTAACTTTTTACTTCAGAATTTTAGATACGACGCCTGCGCCGACGGTACGACCGCCTTCGCGGATAGCGAAGCGCAAGCCATCTTCCATCGCAATCGGAGCAATCAACTGCACCACGATCTTGACGTTGTCACCAGGCATCACCA
>JBBQFL010000077.1:0-12157 GCA_038321965.1 Burkholderiales bacterium
GGCCATCGCAGGCATGGGCGGGGTTGGCGGCGTGCACCTGCTGAGCCTGGCGCGACTCGGTGTGGGCTGCTTCAATATTGCCGACTTCGATACCTTCGACATCCACAATTTCAACCGTCAGGCCGGCGCGATGGTTTCGACTATTGGCCGACCGAAAGTCGAGGTGATGGCCGAACAAGCGCTAGATATCAACCCTGAGATTCGCCTGGCAGCATTTCCCACCGGCGTCGACAAAGGCAACCTTGACCGCTTCCTGGCCGACGTCGATCTGTATGTTGATGGCCTGGATTTCTTCGCCTTTGATGCTCGCGCGGCGGTTTTTGCAGCCTGCCGGGAGCGCGGCATTCCTGCTGTCACTGCCGCGCCGCTGGGCATGGGTGCGGCGTTGATGGTTTTTCTGCCCGGCGGCATGAGTTTTGAGACCTACTTCGGCTGGGCAGGCTGCACAAATGACGAAAAAGCATTGCGCTTTGCAATCGGCGTAGCGCCGGCATTCCTGCACCGCACTTACTTGGTGGACCCCAGCGCCGTGGACTTGGCCGCGCGGCGCGGCCCATCAACAGGCATGGCCTGTCAGATCTGCGCGGGCATGGCGGCAACCACCGCCCTCAAGATCCTGCTCGGCCGCGGCAAGGTGCTTGCCGCACCGCATGGCCTGCAGTTCGATGCGTATCGGGGCCGGCTGGTGCACACCTGGCGCCCCGGTGGCCACCGCAATCCACTGCAGCGGTTGGCGATCGCGATCGGGCGACGCCAGTTCAAAGCCATGCGCAAAGGTAGCTGATGCTAAAGGCGAGCCCTGTCCACCAAATTCTCGACTTCGCCCGGTGGGCGCCCAGCGGCGACAACACCCAGCCTTGGCGATTCGAGATCCAAGACGATGCACGGTTCGTCATCCACGGCTTTGACACGCGAGATCATTGCGTCTACGACCTCGACGGGCGTCCCAGCCAGATGTCACTGGGAGCCCTTATCGAAACTATTGGCATCGCCGCTAGCGTCTTTGGCATCCGCATTGCGGTGAAGCGGCGGCCCGACCTGCCGGAAAACCAACCCGTGTTCGACGTCAACCTGATCCCCGATAAGTCGGTATTGCCCAGCCCGCTGTTTCCGGCGATCCCGCTTCGCAGCGTGCAGCGCCGAACTTACAGTCCTCGGCCGCTGTCGGCGTCGGAGAAATTGACACTGGAACAGACGCTGGACCCAGGCTGGCGAATATTGTGGCTGGAAGGCACCGCGAAGTGGCGAACCGCGAGGCTGATGTTCGCCAATGCCAAACTGCGCCTGACTACCGAAGAGGCCTATCGGGTTCACCGTCAAATCATCCATTGGGGCCGCCGCTACAGCCCGGACCGGGTACCCGACCAGTCGCTGGGCGTTGATGCGCTGACTTTGAAGTTGATGCGCTGGATCATGCGCGACTGGGACCGCGTTAGCTTCTTCAACCGCTTCCTCGCCGGCACTTGGTTGCCGCGCCTGCAAATGGACCTGCTGCCCAGCCTTATGTGTGGAGCGCACTTCGTGCTGTTACGGCCCTCGCCCTCAGTCGATATTGACGACCACGTCGACGCTGGCAAGATGGTGCAGCGCCTGTGGCTCACCGCCACAACCCTGGGACTGATGCACCAGCCGGAACTGACACCGCTCATCTTTTCTCGCTACGTGCGGGATGGCGTGGCTTTCAGCCGCTCGGCCGACGCGCTGCGACTCGCTCAAAGCCTCGCTCTGCGGACTGCGGAAATGATCGGTGATGACTTGCCTTTGGCCGTCTGGATCGGCCGCTTGGGCGAGGCAAGGCCTGCCGCAGCCCGCTCGCTGCGCCGCACGCTTGCGCAATTGACGGATGCAGTAACTCCTCAGCCCTGAGCGCCACTGTCCGCGCCCCGAAACTGTCCGGACCCCAAAACTGTCGGTTTTTTTTACATTCGTGATAGCCAAGTGCACTTTGAATTCCAAGCGCGAACGCAAGTCGTTGATTTGCAAAGCCTTAGCCAAACTGGCACGGTGCGTGCTTTAGCTAATGCAGTACCAGACCAGTTCCCGTCACTCACCTCGTCAAGGAATACACACATGTTCACAAAGACCCGCACCCGCATCGGCCTGACCGCCGCGGCCGCAATTTTTTCCCTGGCGGCACATGCATCCAACACCGTAGCGTTCGATCCGTTCGGCTCGGCCGGCACCAATGGCAACCTGCCAGTTGGAGGCTTCCAGATTGATAGTCTCGACTGGCTGCCGGGTAACGCCTTGGCTATCGGCGCTTTGTCCACGCCGGCCTATGGTTCTGCAGCGTTCACCGCGCTGGGATTGGCACCCGTGGCAGGTCAATTGCTGGGTGAAAACTATTTCAAGACAGTTGCACAGGGCAAGTTGGGTTCGTTCAACGACGCGACCCTTGGCGGCATAGGCGTTTTGCCTTCAGGTTTTCCTGCAGTCGTCCCGTTTGGTCGGGAGTTCACTTTCCAGGCGTCGTTCTATGAGTTCGGTTCGAGTATCGGTAGCGCCACGGCCTCATTCCGGCTCGCGCCTGGTTTGACAGACTTCAGCATCTACGCGGACAGCACATCGGATTCGAACACGACTACCGGCGCAGGCTACGGTAACGGCACCCTGATCTTCCAGGGCACCGTGGGCAAGGTCACCGGCAGCTACACGACCAGGACACTTCTCGCTGGTGACGCAGATTTCGGCAAAACCACCTTATTGGACACTTTTGGGACCGACCAGCAGAATGGCGTCAAAACAGTGATTGGTGATGGCAGCAATAAGATCGTTGTTAACGTCAACTACCTGGATCCCGCTTACTTCCTAGGCAACATCTCCCAACTGCTGCTCAAGCTCGACTACCTAGATGCCACTAACCTGGCCACGCCGTTTGCCCAAACCAACCCATCAGACCAAGTCGTTGGCGTGACGCCCTCGTACAGCGTTGTAGGCGGTGTGGCAACCAACGGTTTGGCTTGCCCGACAGGTTCCGGTGTCGATGAGAATGGAAATACGGTTGCCCGCTGCGACTTTCATTTCCAGTCGGACGCTTCCGGTTCGTTCGTCGTGCCCGAGCCTGGCTCGGTCGCGTTGATCGGTATCGCGCTGGCTGCCCTGGGTTTCGCCAATCGTAAGCGGAAGTCAGTCTGAGCCTTCGGCTAGTCCGATCTCTGCTGATTCGAAAAAGGCGCCTCTGGCGCCTTTTTTTCGGATTGCCAAGACCCGCCGCATTTCGGCCGTACTGGCAAGATAGCTGAGACCGGCTTGCTCACAACAACCTTTCGGACAATGAATCAGGATGTCGTATGGCTGAGCAAGCATCGTACTTGCATTTCACCAGCAGCAAGTTAGCCTCGTGACCCGGTACGGCCTCTGTCGCATTTAATCCTTCAGTCCGAAATTCTCATGCGAAAAATTAACGGCCCCGAAGTAGCCGTCTTCTGTTTGCTACTCATGGCCGTGCTGGGCTTGGCTACGGGCAGTGCTTGGCTCTCAATCAAGGAGATACCCCCAAGTGACTTTCGAGGCATTTCCATAGCTGCAATTTTTGTCGCCGGAACTTACTTTTTCGCAGCACTCACCTACAGAATGATCTTCGCGTTTTTTCCCTTGCCGATCGGGGATATTCCAGAAGGAAGCCGAGCGGAGTTCTTCTGGAACCTGCATCAGCTGTTTTTTCTCGTGTTGTTTTTTAGCGTAATTCGGTCGCACATTGTCCCGGTACCACTGACTCGCCTGGTTTATCTCGCGCTGGGCGCCCGGCTGGGCGCAAATACTTACAGCGGTGGCGCTATGCTCGACCCGGCACTGACCACATTAGGGCGCGACTGCATCATCGGCCATGACGCCGTGTTATTCGCGCACGCAATTGAAGGCCGGCGCTTGGCTCTCCACCCAATACGAATCGGCAACGGGGTAACCATCGGTGCGCACGCAGTGATCATGCCAGGCGTGGACATAGGCGACGGTGCCATCGTCGCTGTGGGCGCCGTGGTTACCAAGGGCCAGATCATAGGCGCGGGCGAATTGTGGGGCGGCGCGCCTGCCCACCGTCTGCGTTGATCCCGTGCCGCCCCAATCAGGATGGCCAGCAATTCAGGTCACTTTTCGCTGCTGGGCCGGCAGGCCACGGCAACCTCACTTCAACGACTGCAAGAACTTGCCAATCGCTTCGCGTTTGTTGGCGTCTAGCTGCTCTGCATAGAGCTTCTCCAATTCAGCGATGGCTGCTGGTTTGTCGCCTGACTTGATGTAAATCTTGGCCAGATTTACGCGGTATGTCGGGTTCTGCGATCCCTCTGCGATGGCCTTTTTCTCGGCCTCGATTGCTTTGTCCCATTGGCCGATCTGGCTTTGGGCAAACGCCAAAGTGTCCCAAAGTACGGGTGATCTTGGCATCAAGGCAACTGCGTCTTCGGCCAGTTTTACAGCTCCCGGCTTGGACTGTTTGGCCAGCACCCAGGCCGCATTGTTCAGCGCGAAGACATTCTTCGGGTCAACATCCAAGACCTGCTGGTAGCGCGTAAGTGCCAGTGCAAGGTCGCTCATTTCCAGCGCTTTGTCTCCGATGTACATCAGAAAGCGCAAATCTCCCGGACTCTTCTGAACCCATTCGCGACCGAAGGTGTCGGCCTCTGCCGTCTTGCCAGACCTGAGCAGCGCGCCATGCAGCCGGGTGGCCAATTCAACGCCACCGGCTTTGGGCAGACCTAACCGGAAGGCATTAGCCGCCCGACTCCAGTCTTTCAATTCGGCAGCGATATCGCCTTCGAAGGCAAATCCGGCGGCCGAGGCGGGAAAGGCTTTTTGAAGACTAAGTGCAGCCTGGTAGGCTTCGCTCACTTGCTTAGTCTTGCGAAAAAGGGCAATCAGATTGCGTTGCGCGGCCAAATTGGTCGGGTCGATTTCCAGTGCCCGCCGGATGCTCTTGATCGCCGAAGGTGTATCGCCCTTCGCCTGGTAGACGTCGGCCATCCGCAAATGCGGTTGGGCGGCCTTGGGTAGCAGCGTCGCGACCTTCTGAAAGTTAGCGAGCGCCTGGTTGAATTCCCCACTTAGCAGAAAGACTCCCCCCAATGCATCGAGCAAATCGGGGTCAGAGGGTAGTGTTGTCACGCCCTCCTGGGCCGCTACCAAGGCAGCCTTCAAGTCATGAAGACCGGTAAGGTAATTTATGAGCACCACACGAGGCCGCGCTTCGGTCGGGTCGACACGGATCGCATCATCGAGCGAACGCAGCACCTCTTCTTTTGGCGCACTCATCCTAATAAGTAGCTCGGCGATGGCGAAACGCGCCTGGACATGGTGGTTGTCAACTTTGAGCAAAGCTTCGAATCGTTGGCGTGCTACTTCCGGCTTCTTCTCGGTCATGTCCATCGCAGCAAGGCTGGCCACAGCTGGAAAGTACAGGCGGTCCTTGAGCAGCGATTGTTCAAAGCTCTTTCTGGCGCCATCCTTGTCACCTGCCTGCAACAGGATTCGGCCTTTCAAACTTGCCGGCTCAGGCTTGTCCGGCTGCTTCTTGCTCAGGGTTTCAACAGCCTGAAGTGCGGCTGGAAACTGTCGCAGTCTCATTCGGGAACTGATCAGGGCCATGTCCGCGGCTGTGCCGGCGTCAGTCGCAGCCAGGGCCTCCAACTGGCCAAGGCCTTGGGATTCACGGCCCTTCGCCAACTCGGTCAAGGCCAGGGCCACACCGATCTGCACGTCCCCAGGCGCCCCCATTTGTGCAACCCTGAAGCGCTCCTCTGCCGCCTTGAGATCACCGGCCTGCAGACTGCCCTCACCGGCCAACATTAGCGCCTCGGGGTCATTCTGCGCTCCCTCCAGCAGAGGCTGCAAAACTTCCAGGGCCTTGGACACTCGGCCGCTACGAAGATAAATCTGGGCCAGCATGCGTCTGGCGGGTGCCAAGCCCGTCGATATCTGAAGCGCTTGCCTGAGATAGGTCTCGGCCTGCTGCGCGCCTCCCAAATTGATTTCCGCAGCAGCGGTCAGTTGTAGCAAACGCGTATTTCTTGGATATGCAGTCAGCAGCTGCTGGTAAAGCCCCTTGGCTCGGACGAAGTCCTTTTTGGCCAAGGCTAGATTGGCCTCCAATGACACGGTTTCAGGGTTGCCTGGCAAGGCATCCTTCATGGCCTTCAGGTGGCGCCCGGCAGCATCGAACTTGCCTTGCGAAATCAGGATTGCGCCCACCGCAGCAAATGCGATCGGTGTCTTGGGCCGAGCTTCGAGGGCTTTTCTGAACGCTTCAACCGCCCCGTCCAGGTCAGACCCTCCGAACAGACGAAGGTCGCCTAGCGCCAACCAGACCTCAGCGTTGCGCGGCTCCCGCTTGGCAAGGACCTCCAGGGCAGTCTTGGCTGCAGGCATCTGAGGCGTACCTATCTGCAGCCTCGCCAGAAGGATCGCTGCATCAGTCTGGGCAGGCTGCCTGACGAGTACATCTTTGAGAATGCGATTGGCGGCATCTCGGTTGCCGAGTTTGGCATATGACGTCGCCACAGCAACTTGCACGACGGCGGCTGCCACGGGATCATCAATCCTGAGTCTCTCGAATTCATCGATGATCTTCTGGAACCGGAACTGGTCGCTCATGCTGATAACAAGCGCGGGAGCCGCTTCAGCTACGGGATAATTCAGCGCAATTGCCTTGCGCAATTCGATTTCGGCCACGACTGCGTTGCCGGACCGGGCCAAAGCCGCGCCGAGCACGTAGCGCAAACGGGCTGAATTGGATTCGAGTTGCAGGGCGGCTTTGGCCGCAACCACGGCCTCGGCGTATTTTCCGGCCATCAAGAGAGCGCTGGCATCGCGTTCGGCATCAGCTGTGGATTTAGGCCCGCATCCCGCCAAACAAAGCAACAAACAAAGACTGAGGCGCCGAATAGAACCATTCATTTAGATGTTACTCAATAGATTATCTGAAATTCGACGAAAAATACAACTTCGAAGCGACTCAATACCGAGTCTCAAACCTCAACCTCATTGATCGCATAACGCAGCGAATGCGGCAAATGGTTGATTTCAGCATACATTCGACCCATTCTGGACTTAAGGGGTGGGGACGGCTCTGGTGCAAATTCCAGATCGACCCGATCGCACATTCACCGAAACACCAAACTTCAATCCGCGGTCGACTAATGTTTTAAATCAAAGGGCCTTAAAGCCCAGACTGAAACCTCAACGCAGCGGCCACCGCCCGAAAAGCCCTACTTGGGGGCCATTCCAGGCGCTACCCGACAAAAGGACAGCGTCGGAAAAAAGCATCTTACGTTACCATCACAAAGATGTACCTGTCATGTGCTCTTGACCGGACAGCTTAGAAGTGAGTCAAGTAGTTCACAATTTGCTATTTCATCGGCGAGCCCGGCCAGTGATGTGCCCGCTGGAGGCAACAGCACGCAATGCACAAGGACGGATGCACGAACCACGATGGACGCCAACGACATCTGCGAGCGTTCGCCCGAAGTTCGCGCCCCGGCGTCAACTGAAGAAGCGGGCCGAACACAATGCAAAATTAGGTGGGGCTTAACATCATGCAAAACTTCTCGCCCAGCAGAGTGGGACAAGGGACGCCAGGCGGTCGGCACCCGTGGTGCCATCTGCCCGACATCTTTCGGCTTACTTACGCAACTGTGGTGTGGCTCCGCGACGCCCTGCGCTGCAAAGGGTAGAAATGGCGCTGTTCGGAGGATCACTCCGACCCATCGGACCGGAACATGACGCGTTGAAGCACACGCGAATCAGATTCCTGTTGTGACTGCAGGGCTGAACGGTAAAATGTCGGCACTCTTGCATTCTTAGGCATTTTCGTCGCGGGTACTTTGCTTCATTTTACATCCACCCATGTCGGTGCTGCTGGCCCCCGCGCAAATGCCAGCGCTGGCATACGTCTCGCAGACTGGTTCCGCATGCAGATCATAAACTTCCCAGATCAGTAATGTCCTATTCCAAAAATTCGGACGACCAGCGCTTGACTAACGTATCGAGTCAAGCTGCAGTGATTGGCAAGGCGCACCTTTGACCGAGCCTGTCGCAATCCTGTCTGGCATTCAGAAGTCGTATCAATTGGATGCGGTCACGGTGCCTGTGCTGCGCGGCGTTGATCTCCTAATACGTCCAGCGCTTTTCACAGTGTTGCTTGGACCCTCGGGCAGCGGCAAAACGACCCTGCTTAACTTGCTGGGATGCATAGATCGCCCGGACGCCGGAACCGTGACAGTAGCCGGATGCTCCATCAACGACCTAAGCGAGGATGCACTCGCGGATTTCAGGTCGGCCAATATCGGTTTTGTATTCCAGGGCTTCAATCTGATCCCGGTATTGACCGCCTTCGAAAATATAGAGTATCCCTTGGTGCTATCTGGCATGCCGGCCGCACGTCGGCAGAAGCGCGTGATCCGGCTCCTCGAAGCGGTCGGACTAAGCGATCGGGCGCGTAATCTGCCCGGGCAGCTGTCGGGAGGTCAGAGGCAAAGAGTGGCCATTGCAAGGGCGCTCGCCCGCAAGCCTAGGCTGGTGATTGCCGACGAGCCAACCGCAAGCTTGGATACACAGACCGGCTCGGCAATTCTTTCGTTGATGCGCCGAATGCAGGAATCTTACCAAATTTCGTTCATTTTTTCGTCGCACGACCGCAGCGTCGTAGGCGCCGCAGACGATCTTATCGTGCTGCGCGACGGTGTTATACAGTCGATACGTCGCAAGCCCTTCGATCAAACCGAGCGTCCGTAGCGATGAAGTTACACCGACACCAAGGTAGACCGTGACGACTTGGTCCCTCGCGATCCGCAATCTGCTACGTAATCGGCGACGGTCGGTCGCCACCTTGCTGGCTTTGGCCATCGGAGCAGCTTCACTACTGCTTTTTGGCGGTTATATTGCCAACATTCGCTACAGCCTGCAATCAGCGTATGTGCGAACCGGCGGTCACCTGCAAATCCAGCACCGCGACTTCTTTCTCTATGGCAATGGCAATCCCACCGCTTACGGCATCGCGAACTACCACAAACTTTTACAAGTCATTCGCGATGACCCCGTCCTGAAGGATATGGTTCTTGTGGCCACACCGACACTGCAATTCCTAGGAGTGGCAGGCAACTACGAGGCCGCCGTATCGCGCACCGTGGTAGGAATGGGCTATGTCGCGGCGGATGTCAAGAGAATGCGTGCTTGGAATGACCTTCATGTCAGGCTAGGCCAAGACTTGGCACCCTTTCGACTGGACGGCGCGCCGCCGGATGCTGCCTTGGTGGGACTCGGTGTGGCGCGGGTCTTGTTGCTGTGCAACGCATTGAAAGTGGCTAATTGCCCAAAACCCGAAGGCGAGCCACAGGTGACCGGCGGCAGGAGTCTCCCGGCGGACGTCGCAGGACTGGTCGAGGCGACAATGCCCAGCGTGCCCGACGGTCTGCCGGCGCCTGGCGGCAGCGCCAGGATCGACCTTCTGGTGAGCCAAACGCGTGGATCCCCCAATGTGGCTTCCATCAATGTACTGGCGGCGGAGGGACAGGGGTTCAAGGAGTTGGACGAAGTGCTTGTGATGCTTCAACTGCCTCAGGCTCAGCGATTGGTCTACGGGCGCTCTCCGCCGCGGGCAACATCGGTCATGGTTCAACTTAGGCATACGGCACAAATCGCTGCCGCGTCGGCGCGCTTGAAAATCCTGTTGGCAGCATTTATGCCGGAACAAAAGTTGGCGGTGCTGGACTTCGAATTGCTCAACCCGTTCTACGTTCAGTCGATTCAGTTATTCAACACCATTTTCGGATTCATATTCGCGTTGATTGGCGGCATAGTACTGTTCACCGTCGGCAATACAATGACCGCTGCGGTGGTTGAGCGCACGGTGGAAATCGGCACATTGCGTGCAGTCGGCCTGCGGCAGGCCAATATCCGCAGGTTGTTCTTGGCCGAGGGTTTCCTGCTAGGTTGCGTGGGCGCAGTCTCGGGCGCGCTCTTGGCACTTGCCATTGCGTCCACAGTCAACTTCGCCGAACTGACTTGGCTTCCTCCGGGCAGTTCGGAACCACTGCCGCTGGACATACGCGTATGGGGCGAGGTGCGGATGATCGCCGGAACCGTGCTGGGGCTAATCGCCATCGCCACGGGTTCCGCCTGGCTACCGGCCTACCGTGCGGCAAAGTTGAAGATCGTCGACGCCTTGAGGCACACATGATGAACCATCAGCGCACTCGATTTCTCCATTTGTCCTGGATAGTAGTGGCGTTTTGTTTGCCTACAGCTCCTGCAGCTTGGTCGGCCACCAATGCCCAAGCCGTTTTGTCTGCCTGCGACGCCATCCGCAACCCTGGTCAGCCGTTTCGCGTCACCGTCACTCTGACGGTATTCGAAAAGGGCCAGCAAGTGGACACCAGCACCCTCTCCAGCTATTCCCGCACTATCGACAACAGCGGCCAGTTCGCCAGCCTGATCCGCTTCGTTCAACCGGCACGTGATGCCGGCAAGCTGATGCTCAAGAATGGCAATGACCTCTGGTTCTACGATCCGGGCACCAAGGCCAGCGTGCGTATCTCGCCGCAGCAAAGGCTGATGGGCGATGCAGCGAACGGCGACGTGATCACGGTGAACTTTGCCCGCGACTACCAGGCCACGCTGGCCGCCGAGGAGATGGTGACCGACGGCGAGCGCAAGCCCCGGCAGGCCTACAAGCTCGCGCTACAGGCGCGCAACGAAGACGCCACCTACGCGGCGATCGAATTGTGGGTCGATGCCGGCAACCACTGGCCGATCAAGGCGCGTTTCCTGGCCGACTCGGGTCGCTTGCTCAAAACCGCGTATTACCGCCGATTCCAGCCGCAGTTGGGCGCTGAGCGGCCGACTGAAACCGTCATCATCGACGGTCTTAATCCGCAGTCCGTGACGATCCTGCGTCTGTCGGAGTTTGTCGCGAGGAACATCCCGACATCCTGGTTTCAGCGAGATTTCCTGTCGAGATTCCAGGGTGAATAAGCCGATGAACCAGTTTCCGAGTTTGCTGATGTGTGCGATATGCGTCGCCATGACGGGCGCCGCGGGTATCGCCCGTGCCGACGACACCGACGCGTTGGCACTGGAGAGCGCGCCCGATTCACCACAGAGTCCAGACAAGACGCTGCGGGCGTACGCCGAAGTGGCTGTGGGCCGCATGACGCAGCGCTACGGTCTCCCCGCAGTTGACACGCACAGGCTGTCGCTGGATCTGAATTGGTCGGCCAGGCTGTCAGACCGCTGGCGGGTGGCGCTGTCGGACCGACTCGACAATATCCATCCCGCGGGCGCCGGTTCTCCCTCGACGGTGAACAGCCTGCGCGAGGCGTACGCCAGCCGGCAGGACGAGGCCGGCCAGAACATCATCGAGTTCGGCCGCATCAACCTGCGCAACGGGCCAGCCTACGGCTTCAACCCGACTGACTACTTCCGGGACGGCGCGTTGCGGGCGGTAACCACAGCCGACCCCTTCGCGCTTCGCGAGAACAGGCTGGGTACGGTGATGCTGCGATGGCAGCAGCTCTGGACAGACGGCGGAGTGTCGTTGGTCGCGGCGCCGAGACTGGTCGATGCGCCCAGCGACGCCAGCTTCAGTCCGTCTTTTGGCGCCACCAACAACCGAAACCGCGGACTGGCCACTTGGAGCACCAAGTTCTCCGACCGCGTCAGCGGCCAGTTGTTGGCGCTGGCCGATGCTGACCGGGGACCTCAATTCGGCGCCAGTCTGACCGGCTTGGTGTTGGATGCCACGGTGTTTCACTTCGAATGGTCACGCGGCCGCGACGACGACTTGTTCAAAAAGGTCGTGTACGGCGCCCAACAGAAGGCTACCCGCAACCGGGTATCCGCCGGCCTGACCTATGCCACTGCAAGTCGGCTCTCCGTCACAGCGGAATACGAATACAACGGCTTCGCGCCCGACCGCGCGGCCTGGGATACCGCTGCACCGGCAGGCGCAGCGGTACTGGGACGCTACCTGCTCGCGGCACAAGAGCGCCAGGACACCGCCTCACGCCAGGCCTGGTTAATCTATGCCAGCCAGAAAAGCGCCATCTGGAAGAGCCTTGACCTGACTGCACTGCTGCGTCTGAATGCCGGTGATCACAGCAGGCTCGCCTGGGTCGAAGCGCGCTACCACTGGCCCAGCTTCGACGGCGCCCTGCAATGGCAATCGACC
>JBBQFL010000078.1:0-12134 GCA_038321965.1 Burkholderiales bacterium
CCGACGATCCGCCTTTCTGATCACGGCATGATTCAATGAGAAACGCCGTCAAACAAAACTGACGGCGTTTCTCATTCTGTGCATTTAACCATCAGTAATCGTGAAAATCCGAGCATCAAATCACGTGACCACACTCAGTTAGGATCGTGTAGAAACGTCTGCATATATGCTTCGCCAGAAAAATAGTTTGAATAATCCATCATGACGTACTTTGCCAGTGGGTCGCCAGAATTCGCCCCTCTGGCGAGCAAGGCTGGTACCAACTTCAGGTCCTCTTTTGACATGGCTTGGCACTCAGCGAGCGAAATTCCGGTCGGCGCTTTCCCGTACAGTGATATCGCTGTAGTCGCCGCACAGCGGTCTGCCAGCTTTTGCGCTGCTAAAGTTGCGCCAATGTCGCCAGCCTTACCGAGACGCACCAAATCAGTCATCGCCTCCACCGAGTTCTGATACTTGGCAAGGTAGGAGTCCGTCTTCTCCGCAATCGCCTTTCTCAAAAAGGCCGTGCGTTGTATTGGATTCAATCCTACCAATTCGGGCAAGGCCTTGAACACCGGCGCTTCACTTTGCTTTTGAACTTGCGTCATATTGTTAATGATGGCGATACTAGCAGTCGACTTTGGCTTTATTTCCAGCGTGCCCGTGCCAGCCATCGCGACGGTGTCGGGAGTTCGCGATTCAACTCTAGCGCCGTCAGCGGAGCGGAAAAATAGGGCTACGCCAATTGCAATACTGCCAAGCAGTAGGGCGATACCGGCGAGGGATTTTTGGACTCTATTCATTTCTCGATTCCTTGCTTCTTGCCCAAACTTGCAAGCCCCGAACTTGTTGAGCCTACATTTTACAAATTAGCCGCCGATATAGGGCCTGGCCCAACCAATGCGCCAATGATTGAGCCGGGCGGCGATTGTCCCTAGTCGACCCATTGCGGACCTAGCGGCACGATATCCAATTCGCCGCAAAGGAGACATCCAACTTCTGAGAACCAAGCTCAAACTAGGCGTCTGGTTGGACGCGCTCTACCACGACAGCCGTGCCATAGCAGAGTACCTCGGTAAGCCCAGCCATGAGTTCGGTCGCGTCATACCTCATGGAGATGATCGCGTTCGCGCCTTGTTGTTGAGCATGCTCGCACATGAGCCTATAAGTCTCGGAGCGCGCCTGCTCGCACAGGTTCGTATAGATCGTGATGTTGCCGCCGAAGAGCGACTGCAGCCCGCCAAAGAAATTGCCGACGATTGACCGTGACCGAACCGTAATGCCTCTAACGACGCCCAAATTCCTGACAACCTTGTACCCCGGCAGTGTGAGCGCGGTAGTGACCATCGAATCTAGCATGTGCCTCCCTTTCGTTGCCAAACGTTGAGTTATGTTCAAAATCGAAGCAAATGTCCAAGTCCGACCCAAAGCCGACTAACAGAGTCGGCGTCCGGCAAGCGGAGCAAATGCTAAGCCGCCTTCTTTAAAAGCCTTCCTTTGCGGGTCTACGTCGGGGTTTTTGTTTTGCGGAAACCGAACGAATGATCAATTTGCCATGCCCGCTTCCCGGCAGAGGTATTTTTACCTGGGCGATCGCGGCTGCAACGAGCGCCCGCACTGCTGGACGAGCCAGCACGCTGGCAGATTCCAGACGGATGAAGCGGGTCTGTTTGCCTGAACCCAGCAGCAAATTATCTGGATCCGGAAGACTAGCGCCGTAAATAAAACACAGGCCAACGCCGTTCGCGCGCGCGGCTATTGACAGGATAGATTCGGTAGGTTTTTCCGTTGGCGAGTAGCCGATCACAAAGAAATTGTAGTTGTCCCACACCAGTTCATTGGCGGTGGGGATCATTTTGCGCACGGCTGCTCGGACGGCGCGAATAAGTTTTTGGTCCTGCGAGCTGAACTTATCTATGAAGGCCGCGAGGTGTTTTTCGGCATCGATAGTTACGGCATCGCGCGCTTTCACGGATACGGTCATTCGACCGTTCCTCCCTCTTCCACGAATACGCCGCCCCATTCGCTCGGATGTACATCCGCTACGGTCTGCGTGAAGGTCCATCGATGGCCAGCGAGGTCTTCAGCGCTGTACTGCCTCTCTCCGTAAGGGTAGGTCGTAGGCGAGTTGATGATTCGGGCCCCGGCTTGCTGAGCGCGCGCAAAGTGCTCATCAGCGTTCTCGACTCTGACCATTACGCCGTGGTTCGAGTAGGTAGCCGAGCCATTTGTGGCGGCGCCGTTGAGCAGTACGATCGAGCCGCTACCATAGCGTAGTTGTATACGGTGATCGGCAATACGCAAACGCTCGGAAAAGCCGAATGCTCTGCACAGCCACAGAGACGCTGCGGATACGTTGGGGTATGTGAGTTCTGGAATGATCTGCCCAGGCGGCAGAGAACGATTTGATGGCATTGCTTCTCCGAGAACGACGGAAACACAGAGTACATCGGCGCCGCCGGTGCGGCAACTTTTGTTATCGGGCGACAATGATGCGGCACAATTTCTGCATTTGCTCCCTAACTCGGCAATGCAGATCGGCTTCAAAGCCACATGCAGCTTGGCTCTTGGCCAATAACCAGCGGATCAATGCGCCATTAACCAATCGTGAAAAGCAGCACTGCTCCGTTGCCTCCATTTAATGCCGTGCTCGTGTTGATCGATGATGCTAGGCATTCAACTTGACCAGCCGTCCTCGATCCAAAGAGACGCTCTGGATCGCCTTCCAATTGGGGTAGCAGCGTTTGTATTGAGCAGTACCGTAGGGCTTCCGCTTGAAAGACGGTTAGGCCGAGCGCTCAGGCGATGCTCCTGATGACTCCGACTAACGCGGCTACCAAGAGCACAAGACAAGGCCCCATGCTGAGGGCAAAACCCAACGTTCGCGTTTGCGGGGCGGCCATATAAGCCCGCCAGTAGATGATGCGCCCGACGATGTAGACGGCACCGGCGACCGCGACGTACATCGGCGACCAGTACTTTGAAGCGAGGTACAGCGCTGGCAAGAAGAGGACTAGTAGTTCGAGCGTGTTCATCTGGATCCTGAAGGCTCGCTCAAACATCTCATTGCCCATGATTGCAGGCGCCTTGATGCCGTACTTTCCCCTCGCCCGACCTACAAAAAGGCCAAACGCGAAGAATTGAAGCAGTGCGAGGATGGCAACTAGGTCAACAAGGTTCATAAGGTCTCCGGGAGTTGTTGGTGCGCCAGTGGGGTGTGATCGAGTGGCCTATCGCCTCGCTTTGTGGCGTTGGCAGTGGACCGTTCGCGTCGCTAACTGCGGATTGAGCAGGGGTTATGGCTGAGCGGATCGCAGCGCTTACATTTGCCGAAATAGAAAAACGTTGAGACGCCACGAGATTGGATATGAAATTACCGTCCTAACTGTGTCCTGACCGACCCATTCCGCTCCGATTTATAGATAACTTAGTATGGTTTATCGAAATTTGATAAACAATACTAACTCTAGCCTAATTATTTTGAAATCAACGTGTTGCATTTTACAATCGGCATCAAAATTTAGCGGTAGCATCAAGCTGGACGCGTATTCTGACCGGCAAGAACCGACCCACTGCGGTCTTTCCCGAACGCTTCATCTGTATCCAACGCAATCGAGTGTTCATAAGCCAGAAACTGACCTCGTTCTCTCGATGAGTCGGAGATTTCCTTGGCTTGGAGATTTTCTTGTGGCGATTTCACACTGCACCCAAGAAGAAAAGCGGCGACCAGCAGTAAAGAAATGATGTTTTTCATTTAATCCTTCAAAAGCGAAATTCTGCTCACCTGAGTTGACCACTTCAGATCACGCGAACATTGGCATGGACACTCCCAAAAAAGGGGGTAGCTCAAAGTGACGACGGCTAAAGTGTCGGAAATGGCGCTTTTCTGAGAAGATGGTCGGGCTGGGGGCCGCTCGGGGCAAGGCTTCCAGCTCAACATATTGCATTTGTTGCGAGTATTGAAAAGGCTCCAGGCTGGCGTTTGCACGGCTCAAAATGATGTCGTAAAATTTGCGCACTGTAGGGGCGCATCATTTGATGCCTCCGCTGCATAACCACGCCACCATCAATAGCGCTCATTTTACGCATAGGGGAGTAATTCGTGTTTTCAAAGTTCAATTTCAACCAGATAGCCGGGCGATTTTTCAACTTAACGCGCATGTTACAGCTCCTGACAATCGGGATAGTGATGCTGGCACCCCTTGGTGCCAACGCAAAGCAATTCGATAGTTGGGTGGTCGAGGAAGATTCCGGCGGTGCTATGGCGTTCAACCGCAACAGTTGGTTTTGTCGCATTAAGCATGAACCATTGAAAGTAGTTACTCTTTGTCGTTTCGACGGGTGGCAAGAACGTGATGCTGAATTTCAAAGGGATGCGGTTTCCGGTGGAAGTGATCCTGGTGTGCATTCGGTGGTACGCGGCCTATCCATTGAGTACCCGGCATCTTGAGGAAATGATGGAAGAGCGCGGGGTGCTGGTTGATCATTCGACAGTCAGCCGCTGGGCGATCCGTTTTCTACCGTTGCTGGAAAAGATCTTTCGCAAACACAAGCGCCAGGTGGGCGGTAGCTGGCGGATGGATGAGACCTACATCAAAGTCAACGGCGACTGGAAATATCTCTACCGGGCGGTCGACAAGGCCGGCAAGACGATCGATTTTCTGTTGACGGCCAAACGTGACAAGGCAGCGGCTATGCGATTCTTCGACAAGGCCATGCGCAGTAACGGTACGCCTGACAAGGTGACGATGGATCAGAGCGGCGCCAATAAAGCGGCCATTGACCAGGTCATCGAAGACAAGGAAATTACCGTCGTCGTTCGACAGGTCAAGTACCTCAACAATATCGTGGAGCAGGATCATCGCGCAGTTAAGCGTGTGACCCGGCCGATGCAGGGCTTCAAATCGTTTCGATCAGCCAGAAACATCCTGGCCGGCATCGAACTCATGCACATGATTCGCAAGGGTCAGATGCTCATGGAAGGGATCGAGCAGATGTCGTTTGCCGACCAGTTTTATTCCTTGGCAGGACAAGTCCGTCCAGCATAAAGGCCAAGTACCATCTCCTGCCCACATTGGCTTTTTTTTCGCTAATGCGACAGAACCCTCAAACGCGCTAGAGCAGCTAAATATAACGAACACCCAAGATTTAATGCAGGTCGTTCCGAGTTTGCAAGTGAGCACGCAGACTGCCGGTGATGGCGGTGGCTCGGCGACTTTTTTCCTGCGCGGCATGGGACAGCAGCGCTCCGCTAGCGGTTCCGAGCCTGCCGTGGGCATCTATGTCGATGATTTTTACTATCCCTCCTTGGCTGGGACGTTATTCGATGTGGTCGATCTTGCATCACTCGAAGTATTGCGTGGTCCGCAGGGTACTCTGTTCGGTCGAAACACAATTGGCGGCGCTATTCGATACAACACGCGGCGCGCTGAAGTTGGTAGTTTCTCCGGCCATTTCACCGGCACAATCGGCAACCGCAATCAATACAACGGTTCCGGCTCGGTCAACATTCCAATAGGTGATCGATTCGGGCTACGGTTAACAGGTGGGCATCTGGAGCAAGGCGGGTTTGTGCGTGTTCAGACCGGCGGAAAAGATGCGGGTGGTACCAAGACAGATATCGGACGCGTTCAACTGCGAATTGAGCCGATGGACGGGCTATATGCAGATCTCTCGGTGCAATATAGCAAGTTTGACATTGACGGTTTTACCTATAACGTACCGGGTCCGTTAACACCGAGACCACCACTGCCTGGCGCATCTCCCACGCTGCCGTTTGTCTGGAATACGCGCATCGCGCCGGCCCGTCAATTTCCACTTTACACCGACGCATTTGCATCCAGTTGTTACTACTGCCAATACGGAACACTTGATCGGGAATTCAGCGCTACAACATATCGCAGCGCCTTTTCGACGATTGGCTGGGACATCACCAAAAACGTTACGCTTAAATCGTTGACAAGCTGGCAATCGGTTTATACCCGTTTTAGTAACGATCTCGACAGCACACCGCTACCGATTTTCAACGGAGGGATCGTACGAAATCAAACTTATGCGTTGTCCCAGGAATTGCAACTAAACGGAAAATCGGCCGACAACAAAGTAACTTATGTCGGCGGGGCTTTTTACTATAACGAAAGAGTGCCCGGGCTAGCCCCAGAACGTCAAAATTTTGTGTTGGGCACGTTGACCCCGATTTCCAACTTAAGTAACCGTAAACTAAAATCGTACGCTGCTTTTTTCGATGGCTCACTTAAATTGGATGACCAATGGACGCTCCTGGGCGGGTTTCGAGAAAGCGTTGACAATAAATCGGTCTTGGTAAGCGCCTTTCCAACCGGCATAAAGATAACCAGTGCTGATGCGCGATTTACCAGTGCGACTTTTCGGGCCGGTGCACAGTATGCCTTCACGCGCGACTTCATGGCTTACGGCAACCTTTCAACCGGCTTTCGTGGTGGCGGCTTCAACCCCTACGATGCGCGCCTCACTCCATCCATAAGACCGTTTAGTCCTGAGAAATCGACAAGCTATGAAGCTGGCTTGCGGATGCAGTTTCTTGACCGTCGTATCACGTTGAACCCAACAGTTTTTTTTGTTGATTGGGACAAAATTCAAGTTCAGCAAGTTGCGCCGGACAACACGGGAAACGTGATACCGGTACTTCAAAACGCTGGCGCGGCACGAAGCTCTGGGTTTGAGCTCGAATGGTCGGCTGCGGTAAATGAACAAGTTCGCTTGTTTGGTAATTTTGCATACTTGAACCTTCATTACAAAGACGTAGGCCAAGCAACCGGCATTACGCTTCAGAGCGATTTGCAAAGGGCGCCGCGCATTTCATATGCGTTCGGTGCTGCACATACTGCCAAGCTCGACGCGACCGGTACCGTAGTCTCAACGTTGAATTACAGCTACCAGGATCGACAGCGCAGCACGCCTACCGACTCCGACACGCTGATTCTTCCGTCATATGCGTTGCTCAATGGCCGCGTTCAATTTGATAACGCGGACAAAAGTTTCAGTGTTGCTGCTTTTGTCAACAATATGCTCGACAAGAAATATGCGGTGGGCGGGGTAAATTTCTATTCCAACGTCGGCGCGGCGCGATATGACTTGGGTCGTCCACGGACATTTGGCATTACCGCAAGAATTAACTTCTGATGTGGGGAATGTCAATGCGCTTCCTATCCTTCTTTGCGGTCGTCTTATTGTCAATCGCGGCTTCACCAGTCTTCGCTCAAGATGTCGATTTTTTGTTTAGCTTGGCCGACACGAATCATGACGACGCGATAGATCGAAATGAGGCGATGGGCTTTGCAGCAATGCAATGGTCAAATATTGACCGGAAGAATCACGGAAGTGTCACGGCCGCTATCATCAATGAAAATCCGAATGCCCGTAGGCTCGTTGGTAGCCTGATGCCCGGGGCTGATGGGGTGTTGACACGGCAGGCTTTTCTTGCCGCCCAAACGGAGAAATTCGTTAAGGCGGATCGCAACGGCGATGGCGTATTGGACGTAGCCGAATTCAGGTTGTATCTGGGTATTCCACCTGCGCCGCCGCAAGCGACAACAGTTATCCCCGCCCCGTTATTTGCTTCCATTGCCGATCCGTATCCGGCTAACTTGCCGTCATGTGAAGACCTTGGACGGGATCCGCGTTACGGTTTGTCGGGACAGGTAGGTGTGTCTTCGATCTCGGCAAAAAAAATGCTCGCGGCAAACAATGATGCCGCATATTGCCGCATTCAATTTGTATACAACTCTGGTTTGTCGGGGCCAAAAGACGGCTATGACCTGGGCCAGAGCCAAGCAATTGGCATTCGCGTTGGGTTGCCGCTCCGTAAAGGTGATGGGGGCGACGATAGTGGAGTGATTGGCTGGAATGGACGGATCGAGAATCGGGGTAGCGGCGGCTGCATGGGCAATCTCCCAAGCGTCACGGTGGCCACCAACGGTGGATTTGCCGGGTCAAGCAGCGACGGTGGGCATGGCGCGCCATACATGGGATTCAATTGCGGCTTTGGGGTGATCCAGGCGAAACGCGAGTTAAATAGGGGACTGATCCGCGATTTCTCGGCAGAGCATGTGCGTTGGCAAACACTGTGGACCAAGAAACTCGTTAAGGCCTATTACGGACAACCGGCGAAGCGAACCTATTGGAGTGGATGCTCCCAGGGCGGACGAGAAGGCCATATCGCCCTGCAATCCATCCCCGAAGAATATGATGGCATTGCCGCCGGAGCAGCGGCACTTTATTGGATGCGCTTTCAAATGGCGCAGGCATGGTCTGGCGTGGTGATAAAAGACAAGCTGCGCAGCAAAGGCAAAGATTTCACCGTGGCGCAGATTGAGCAAACCGTAAAGCAGGAGGTTGCTGCCTGTGATGCAGTTGATGGCGTGAATGATGGCGTATTGGCCGATCCGCGTCAGTGCCACTGGAGTGCGCGAGCAGCAGTTTGTGGTGTCAAGGGTGCTTCAAATGACACATGCCTAGACGCTGACCAAGCCGACGCCTTCGACTTGATTCGTCGGGGGCCACGCAATCATCTGGGAAAGATGATCTGGTTTCCCTGGGAACCTGGCACAACGTTTTCTAACCAAAGCGATTATCTGCTCTCCGATAGCGTGATGCAGTGGACGCTGCGTGATCTGACGTTTAAATCCGACGCGCATCTCTACATCGACAAGGCGTCACTTGAGCGAAGTAACGATTCACACGGGATAACTTACGAGGACATGGCGACGCTTGCAAGCCAACAAATCAGTGATTTGGTGGATATGGACAATACTTCCATTGAAGCTGCCAAAAAAAGTGGCGTCAAGTTTTTGGCTTGGACTGGAACGGCAGATCGCAACATTCCATCGCGCAATTCGATTAAATATTATCGCGATGTTGCCGCACATTTCGGGCAAAACGTGGATGACCCTACTCTGCAGTCATGGTACCGCCTGTTCCTGTATCCGGGTGTCGATCACTGCGCTGGTGGCGTGGGGCCGCAGCCGGGAAATTTCTATAACGGCCCGTTATTTCACGCACTGGTGAACTGGGTTGAAAAAGATCAAGCGCCAAGTCAAATCACGGCGAGAAACAGCGACCCAAGCGGTAAGGTGACGCGAACACGTCCTGTTTGTGCCTATCCAAAATACGCCGGCTACAGCGGCAAAGGCAGTATCGATGATGCTGCGAATTTCAAATGTGAGGGCAATCTTGAAACGAAAGAAATAGTTGCTCAGGACGTAATTACGCCGCATAAGAAAGAGAACGGCAGCGGCGTTGTTCCAAAGCTATTTATAGCAGCTCAACCGGCACAATCTGAACACACTGTACCTAAACCCAATGTGGAAATTACAAAATGAAATTTGTACGATTTGCAATTAATAACCAACACCGAATCGGTGCCATCAAGGGTGATGGTGTAGTCGATTTAATTGAGGCCGGCAGTCGATGGACAACGATTCTCTCAATCGCTGCAGGCGGCGAAGAAGCGCTGGCCGAGCTTAGGAAAATCGTCAGCAACGCAGACGCTCGATACAAGCTTGCGGACCTGCACTTGATCGCGCCAATTGAGCGTCCGGGGAAATACCTCGCGATTGGTATGAATTTTCGCAAACATCTAAAGGAAGCAGAAACGCTGGGAGTGCCGGCCCCCAAGCAACAACTATGGTTTAACAAGCAAACGAGTTGCATTGCAGGCCCTTATGACGACATTGATCCCGGCGTCACCGAAAAGCTCGATTACGAAGTCGAGCTTGGGGTGGTGATTGGCAAGCCTGCGAAAAATGTTTCCGTTGAAAATGCATCGGCGCACGTCTTTGGCTATTTCGTCGCAAACGATGTTTCTGCACGCGATTGGCAGTTTCATTCACCGACCTTTACTGTGGGAAAGTCATTCGACACACACGGACCGATTGGTCCTTGGATTGTCACTGCAGATGAAGTGCCCGATCCGCATGCGCTTGACTTACGTTGTTTGGTAAACGGTGAAGTTCGCCAGTCGAGCAACACGTCAGAGTTGATTTACAACATTTGGCATCAGATCTCATACCTGTCAACCGCTTTCACGCTTGAAACCGGCGACCTGCTTGCAACGGGCACACCGGACGGCGTAGGTGTCGCGATGAAACCGCCGCGATTCCTGCAGCCTGGCGATGTGGTGCGCTGCGAAATAGACGGCATTGGCGTGATCGAAAACAAAGTTGTAGTGGCAGCAAGCGCGCCATCCTCAGCAGCGGTGGCGTAAGCAATAAGAAACAACCAGAACAAGAGGAGAGCAATATGGCAGTTTTATCCCCGTTGTCGGTCACACTCGAGGTGCCGAGCCTTGCCGAAGGTCTTAAGTTCTATACCGATGCGGGTTTGGTTGCATCAGTGGTGGGCAATGTCGCGCGATTCAGATGCGTGGGGCAAAATCGGGACGCCATCGTTCTGCTTGGTGGTGCTCCCGCCAAGCGGCTTCACCACATCGCACTTCGTGCTGACGGCCTTGAAGGGATCGCAGCCCGGATTTCGGATGCTAACGGCACTATTGTCGAAACGCCGCAATCATTTGACCACAACGGTCTTTGGATTCGTGATCCGCACGGTATGCTGATTCATTTATTGGATTTGCCACCCGACTCCGAGCCTCCCATAGCAGCGCCGTTTGAAATAAATGCGCCGGGCAAATTAGTTCGAAAGGGACGCTCCGCAATGCTCCGCAGTGCCGACTATTCGCCGGTAAAACCACTCAAGCTTGGGCATGTTCTCGTCTTTACGCCCGATGTGGCAACGAGTGTCAAATTTATGACGGAAGCCTTGGGCATGGGCTTGGCTGATCGGGCACAAGATGTCATTGCGTTTTGCTGTGCAAAACGCAATAGCGATCATCATGTCGTCGCATTTGCCAAGTCGTCAAGCATTGGCTTCCATCATGCCAGCTTTCAGGTTAACGATCCCGACGAGGTGGGCCGTGGCGGGCAAGCGCTGGTCACAAAAACGGGTAAAGCCGGATGGGGTTTTGGGCGCCACACCATTGGTTCGAATTTCTTTCATTACATTCAGGATCCATGGGGATCCTGGTTTGAATACTATTCCGATATTGACCATATCGAAGACTACGCACTTTGGCACCCTAGCAACTATGAAATGCAAGATAGCCTTGCTAATTGGGGGCCGCCGGTACCTGATGATTTTGTTCGTAATTACGAATCTGGCACTTACGCATTTGAGAACCATGCACAACGAGATACGGCCTGATGTTGCCCCAGCCTGAGCGCGGTTACGGCGGCCCAAGTCAAATTGTGATGGAGACTGCAGACGGTATTGATCGTGATTCACCAGATCTTAGGGGACATCTTAATGCAGCACCCATGAGTGCTGCCCAATGGTTTGCCGTCGCCATTTTGGCCATGCTATCCGCGTTGGATGGTTATGATGTTTTGTCGGTAACTTTTGCTGCGCCAGGTATCACTTCAGAGTTTGGTATTCAGCGGGCCGCGTTGGGATTGGTCTTTTCGATGGGCCTAATAGGCATGGCGCTCGGTTCGCTGCTACTCGCGCCAATGGCAGATGTTTTTGGGCGCAGGCGTTTAGTCATGACAAGCCTGATGCTAATGACAATCGGCATGTTCGCTTGTGCGATGAGTGGCGATATCGTCATGTTGTCATTTTGGCGGGTCGTGACTGGCCTAGGGATTGGCACGATGGTGGCGGTTATTACGCCACTTGCCGCAGAGTGTGCCAATACCAAGCGGCGAGCGCTCGTCATTGCGATAACGACCATCGGCTACCCTGTCGGCGGTGTTATCGGTGGAACCATCGCGGCCTTGCTCATGCGTCAATATGATTGGCGCGCGGTTTTTATATTGGGCGGCATCGCAGCAGCGGTGTTGATACCGATTGTGATATTTCGCCTGCCTGAGTCCGTTTCATTTTTGATTGATCGGCGCCCTGAAGACGCCCTCGCGCGGGTAAATTCAATTCTCAAGGCTTATCGCCAATCAGCCATCACGGTGTTACCACAGCCAACAATTAGAGCTCCAGGCGTGCCGCTGAAACATATATTTGCTCGTCCGATGATGTGGCGCACGCTTCACATCACATTAATCAATTTTCTTTTTGTTGTGGCCGTTTATTACTTTCTGAGTTGGGTTCCAACGATCGTGGCAGGTGCC
>JBBQFL010000079.1:0-12074 GCA_038321965.1 Burkholderiales bacterium
GCGCAGTTTGAGCGCGCATGCAACGCCGAATTGATCGAGTCAGCCAACGACGACTTATCCACAGTTACCATTCAAAACAGCCAATCTGCTCGGCTGACAAAAAGAGCGGCTTAAACCCTCAATGAAAAGTGGACAGGATCATTGTAAGGTTGTTCGATTTCAAGAAATGCAGTTTCCTATCATCAAGCATCAAATTGGAGAGGAAAGTCCATTGCTGCTTAGCTCGGTAGGGCGTTTATCATTTCTGCGACACGCGACCTGATCGCAAGTCCTTCTGGGCGCCTACAACACATCACGGCGGAAACGGTTAAAGTCAGGGTCGGCTCGTACCAAATATCATAGGAGAGAATCCATGACTCGCCTCTTTGCAAGTTTCAACGCGCTGCTTTGCGCCGCGTTTACCTTTGCTGTTCACGGTCAGGGGTATATTGAGATACCCAGTGCTAAATCGACACAATCGGGTGTCGGCATTGTGAGTGGCTGGCACTGTAGCGCTAACCGGATTGAGATATCGATTGATGACGGTCCTCGTATGCTAGCGGGTTCTCACACGTCGCGCGAGGATACCCGAGGTGTCTGCGGCCGTGCAGATACCGGCTTTTCGCTGCTTTGGAACTGGAACCTCCTACCTCGCGATTGTTTTGGCTGTCGGAACCATCGCGTGGCCGCCTTCGCCGATGGCGTCCGATTCGCTGACGTTGCGTTCGAGATAGAGACTTTCGGCACCGAGTTTTTAACCGGGAAGGCAGCGCAATACGCATTGCCAAATTTTCCGGAGATCGGATCTACGACGTGGGTGCGCTGGGAAGAGGAAAGGCAGAATTTTTCTGTTTATCTCACTGCCAAACAACAGCAGAGCGTCACCGGCAAGTATTACGGTGCGCTGCAATCGGGTGATCAGAATCCCAGCTGCGGCCCGTTCTCGTTCCCCAATCCACGCGTATTTGCAATCACGCATGGCAATTTCACTTTCACGCAGACAGGTGGTAACGCGTCACTAAGGGCCGAGTATGTCACCGGTGCAGTGTGCCAGCTCTCCACTGTTGCGTTGAAGCCATATGATCGCGACCGTGACGATGGTTACCTGACGGCGGTATTCGACGCGGCGTCGACTGCATCATGCCCCGAGTTTCCGGGAGGCCTGACAGTTCGCGCAAATGGCCAGCGGCTGATTGCGGATTCTGGTGATACCTGCCAGTCGGCGCACCTCATCGGTGCGAAATAATGTCCCTACTTGAATTGCCGCAACTGGCGAGGTCAGACTGAATGCGGCGATCGCGTCGAAAAGTGAAGGCCCGGCTAATATTTATTTCAGAATAGCATTTGCCACTGTTACCTATTGAAAATCGGGATTACTAAATGGCCGCTTTTGTGAGAACCTTATAACCGCAGATGGCCGATACTGATCAAATTTCTTGGCCGCCTGCCGTCATTCAAATTCTTGCACCATCGCCGCGATGATATTGCCGTGAAAGGCTTGGGCTACGCTCCAATCAGTCAACACCAGCGTGAAGAGGCAGAAATAGACAGCGATGAACGGTGCGACAGGTTAATGACGCCGGAATTAGCAAAAAAATATCTCAACTATTGCGGCGGGTTATGGCTTTATTTTCACTAAACACACAGAGTCGGCGGGAAAGATGCGTTAATAGTTCGAATATAGGGTGAAACACTAGGCACTAACGCAACGCAGGAACACCCAATGCGGACCACGAGAGCCAGTAATCGTCGTATCTCCTGCTCACGCTGTTTAGTAGCCGCTACAGATTTGCCAGCAACGGAATGTCCAACACCTTAGGGCCTGCCTTGATCGTGGTCAGATAGGCATGTATGTCCGCAAGATCTGAGTCACTAACGAATTTTTCGCCATAACGGGGCATGTCCTGGCGGGGATTGCGCATCTGAATTTTCATCGCTTCCAGCGGCCACACGTTGGGCGTGAGGCGTGGTCCGCTGGTGCGTTCGCCGCCATTGCCGGCGGTACCATGACAGGTGAAGCACATGTTCTTCTGATAAAGAGCCTGACCGCGTTCGGCTGATGGCATCGAGCTTGTCTGCGCAGCTGCGTAAGCCGATGATCCGATTGCAATCATCAACAGGACAATTTTTGCACGCATGATTTTTCGCTCCGTTTCGTTATCTTGCGGACAGAATTTTTTCGCCACTGCTCTACTTGCTGCCACGCCGCGTGATGATTTCGTCAAACAACGCGGTTGATCTTGCCGATTCGTCGAGCAGCGTCGACGGATTCAGTACCTTGAGGCGCAACTTGCCCATGGGGGATTCGAGATTCCGGTGGCTGGGTGCGTAGCCGAGCTTGGCAATTTGCCGGTTGCCTTCTTCACTCAAAAGGTAATCGTAAAAGAGCAATGCCGCGTGTGGATGCGGCGCTTTTCGCATCACTGCCATGCCGTCCGAAATCGCCACCGCGGGTTCGATGGCGAACCAGTCGATTGGGGCACCTTTCATCTTGAGTTGCTCCGGGCTGTATTGATAGACCGTGAGCGCCATCGGCACCTCGCCGGATGCGACCAAGTTGACCAGCAACGGGTGACCGACGCGCGTGGAAAGTCCGTTGTTCGCGACCAGTTCGCGAAAAAACTGAAGACCGCGATCCTCGCCCATGTCGCGTGCCACGCTGTAAAACCATTCGTGGTCCGAGGCCTCTATGCTCAGCTTACCTTTCCATTTTGGATCAAGCAGATCCGTATAAGTTTTCGGTATTTCGGCTTTCTTGATCAGCGTCGTGTTGTAGGCCTGCACAAATATAAATACGAGCGTAGGCGCCCATTCACGATGCGCCGGCAATACGCCGTCGATCAAATTCTTGTGTTCGGGCGAGTGAACTTCCTGGGTCAGCTTTTCGCGGGTCAGCGCTTCCATGGGTGGAGAGATGCTTTCGACCACATCAACGGTCCAGCGTCCACCTTTAGCTTCGGTCAAAACGCGCTGCAAGACCGCTTCGGAACGGGCGCGCCAGACGTCGACCTTGACCCCATATTTCTTTTCGAATGCATCGGTGATTGGTTTGAGGTACTCCAGCGGAATGGTGGTGTAGAACTGCAGCGAGCCTTCTTTCCTGGCGCCAGCAATCAGGCGTGCGCTACGATCAGGCCCCGCGTAGCTGGCCAGTTCGGATAGCGTCTGCGCCTGGCTGCTCATTGCCGCAACGCCGAGCAGGGCGACCAGCAGGGAAAAAAGTTGGTTAATGCGCATCGGCGTCATGATCATTGTCAGACTCCGTCGATGATGACCGCGATACCCTGGCCCATGCAGATGAACATGGTACACAACGTGTGGCGACGGAGAGGCGTATCAGATACTTCAAAAATGAAGGCGCCAATCATAGGAACCCAATGAAAGAATTCAGTGCTTCTGTTTTAACGAAACGCCACTTATCTTCTGCAATTCTGCTAGCGACAGCCCATCAATAATATCCACAACCTGTAAGCCCTGCGGTGTGATGTCAATCACCGCCAAGTCGGAATAAATTCTGCTAACACAAGCAATGCCGGTCAGTGGATACGTGCAAGCATTGACGATCTTGCTCTCGCCGCGCTTGGTCAGGTGCTCCATCATCACGTAGGTCTTTTTGGCGCCGATGGCCAGATCCATAGCGCCACCGACCGCAGGAATGGCATCGACCGCTCCAGTATGCCAATTGGCCAGATCGCCCGCGACCGAGACCTGGAAGGCGCCCAGCACGCAGATATCGAGGTGGCCGCCGCGCATCATGCCGAACGAGTCGGCGTGATGAAAATACGCGCCGCCAGGCAATAACGTAACAGGTTGTTTGCCGGCATTGATAAGATCGAAATCTTCTTCGCCTGTCGCGGGCGCCGGCCCCATTCCCAGAATGCCGTTTTCGCTGTGCAGAAAAATCTCACGGTCCTTGGGCAGGTGATTTGCTACCAGCGTTGGCAAGCCGATACCGAGGTTGACGTAGGCGCCTTCGGGAATATCTCGCGCAACCCGCGCTGCCATCTGGTCACGATTCCAATTATTCATGCAGCTTCCTTCTTCAACGGCGCAGCGCCGCTGGCACTGCGTGGGACCTTGACCACCCGTTGCACAAAGATGCCGGGCGTGACCACAACCTCGGGATCAAGAGCGCCGAGTTCAACGACGCTGTGCACAGACGCAATCGTGACCTTGGCAGCGCTTGCCATGATCGGGCCGAAATTGCGCGCGGCTTTGCGATAGACCAGATTACCCCAGCGATCTCCAGTCTCAGCCTTGACGAGCGCAACGTCGGCGTGGATCGGCATTTCCAGTACATACATGCGACCATTGATCTCGCGGATCTCTTTGCCCTTTGCCAGGTCGGTGCCGTAGCCGGTCGGCGAAAAGAAAGCACCGATACCGGCCCCCGCAGCGCGGATGCGTTCGGCGAGGTTGCCTTGTGGCACCAGTTCCAGTTCCAGTTTGCCGGCGCGATACAGGCCATCGAAAATTTGCGAATCTGCCTGGCGCGGAAACGAGCAGATTATTTTGCGCACTTGCCCCGCACCGAGCAACGCAGCCAAGCCGGTTTCGCCATTGCCGGCGTTGTTGTTGACCACCGTGAGATTGCGCGCGCCGTGGGCGATCAGACCATCGATCAGTTCGGTCGGCTGGCCGGCACCACCGAATCCACCGATCATCACGGTCGATCCGTCTTGAATGTCTGCCAGCGCCGCCTCAACGGACGCAACAATTTTATTTATCATCTTTTCAGACCTATCTGCGTAGCGGCATCAGGACACAGGTCATTCAACGCCAACAATAGCCACGGTTGACATGAGACTGCACCTTATGCGAAACGAGGCTAAGGAGTTTCGAACTTGAAGTCAATGAACTGTGGCTAACGCGACACCGCCATGCCCCATACCTGCGCGGCAAGGTTGGGAACGTTTTCCGCGGCCAGAATCAGAAACCGGCTGGTGTTCACCAGCTTCGTCAATCCCGCGCTGCGCGTAGTGTCGTCCCATCTTATTCACACAACGGTCGCCACCAAGTCGCTCAACGACGCGGGTAAACGTGGGCCAGGGCAGAGAGTCCATCGGTTGGGCGCACAGCGTCTTGCTGAGTTTATGACCGATTCAGGGTGCGTTACCTCGGAATTGTGGGAAAGGGCCAAATGCGCTCACGATGATTTTGCTGCCGCAACCAGTGCGTTGACGTTTTCAAGCTTCGCCAAATCCCAGCACAGTTTTTTCAGGTTTGCCGTTTTGTTGTCACCCAGAATCGGCTCGACGAGGCTATCAAACTTGCCTTCAAGTCTACTATCGGTCATTGGATTTTCCATGCTGCCGATGGCGTGCTCGACGAACAAGTGCACTTTGCGACCGTCCTTGCACACTACGGTCGCGTCGACTGATGCCTCATGGATGTTCTCGTCCACAGTCGCAACGATTCTGCCACGCAGATCGAGCACGTCTGCGCGATTGACAATGGCGTCATCGTACTGATGCTCACCGGCTTCACCGAAAATAAGACCGGCCGCGGCAGAGTGATAGACACTGAATTTCGCTTCCAGCCCGTCCTTGGGCGATTTCTTGCCGGTAAGTTCAAGCACCAGCGAGTGCACTTTCAACTCGATACGCTCGACGTCCATCGACTTGATGCCGTGAACATTGCGAAGTTGCACACAGGCATCGATGCTGGGATGAATGACGATGCCGCAGGCGAAAGGCTTGTAAGTGTTGAACGAGATTTCGAAGCGCTGTCCAAGTTCACTCGTTACCTCCGACCAGTCGTGCTTGGTCGATACGGTTTGCGCATAGCCCCGCGGCGCCTCAAGCGCTCTCATGGACGCGGTAAAGCCGTGTTTGGCCAGCAACGCGGAAGTCAGTCCGGCTCGCGCCGCAGCGCCAGGATGGAACGGCTTGGTCATGGTGCCAAATTGCTCACGCATTCCAATCGGCTGCGAGGCCGCGATGCCGATTGCCATCATGGTCTTGTGAACATCGAGCTTCATCAACCGCGCGCAGCCTGCCGCCGCGCCGATACTGCCCGTAGACCCGGTGATGTGCCAACCGCGATCATAGTGATCCGGATACATCATGTTGCCGATCCGGCAGGAAACATCGATGCCCAACACCATCGCATCGATAATTTCACGGCCCGATGCACCGGTCGTCTCTGCCAGGGCTAACAGCGCGGACGCGACTGGGCCGGCAGGATGAATGATGGTCTTGAGGTGGGTGTCATCGAAATCAAAGGTGTGCGAAGCGATACCGTTAAGCAGCGCCGCTGCTGTCATGTCAACTTTTTCGTTTCTGCCCAGTATGGAGGCCTGCGGCGCTGGTGAGAGCTCCATCATTGCGGCCAACGCGGCATCCATCGCCGGGTGAGTTGCCGCGCCAATAGCGCAGCCAAACCAGTTCAAAAACGTCCGGTGCGCTTCGTGCTCTACCGAATCGTTCCAGCCGCGTGACGGGTGATTGACCACAAATTCGGCAAGCATTCTGGTAATCGGCGGTGCGTGTTGGTCAGCTGCGACCTTCGTATTTTGGGCCATTTGATTTCTTCAGATTCGTATTTGTTGTTCAGTCTTTGATTTCGATCTTGCGCGATTTGACCAGCTTTTCCCACTTCGCGATGTCGTCTTTGATGTACTCACCAAACCTCTCGGGAGTCATCGGCATGGGTTCCAGCGCTTCGCCCGACAGCTTCTCTTTCAGTTCTGCAGCAACAATGAGCTTGTTGATCTCGGTGTTGAGGCGCTTGACAATTGCCGGTGGCATTCTTGCGGGGCCGACGATGCCATACCACTGGACGCCGTCGAAGCCTTTGTAGCCAAGTTCGGCCAATGTAGGCACATTTGGCATCAGTGGGTGACGCACCGAGCCGGTGATCGCAAGTGGCCGCAATTTGCCCGCTTTGATGTGCGGCAAAGCTGCCGCGAGGCCGGGTGCGGAAATCTGCGTTTGCCCACCCAGCAAATCGGTGAGCGCGGGGCCGATACCGCGATAGGGCACATGCGCCACATCGATCCCCGCTTCCTCCTTCAGTTGCTCCATGACCAGATGGGTCAAGGTACCTTGCCCGGATGAACCGTAGCTCACGCTGACCGGATTGGCTTTCGCATAGGCGATGAACTCTTTGAGCGAATTGGCCGGAACGGTCGGATTTACGACCATGATATTTGGCGTACCACCGACCATGGCAATGGGCGAGAAGTCCTTGACGGCATCGTATGGCAGTTTGCGCAGCGCCGGATTGGTACCGTGAGTACCGACGTAGCCGACCATCAGCGTATAGCCGTCCGGTGCAGCACGTGCAGTCGCTTGAGAGCCAACGATGCCGCCGCCGCCACTCATGTTTTCGACGATGATCGATTGACCAAGTGCTTTGCCCAGCCGATCAGCAATTAACCGCGCGACCAAGTCGACGCCGCCGCCGGGTTGAACCGGTGCAATAATTTTCAGTGTCTTGTTCGGCCAGTTGTCTTGCGCAACAACCAATGCAGAAGCGCCCATCAGGATGAATGTAGCGAACAGCGCCTTAAACTTGTGTGACAGTGTCATCTGACTCTCCACGATAGAGGTTCTGGAACAATCGCAGTTTGGCTGCTTCGACATATACTGCCATCACCATTTCATTTTCGACTGGTTTTACATTGCGGAATGCATCGAAAGTATCGCGATGTTCGTGGACCGGAAGTTCGATACTGATTGTCGATGAAACATCAGTCGAGCGCAGTAGCATCACGAAAAAACGCTTGAGCAGTCTTTCGAAGATCGTAACCGAAAGGGTTTTTTCCTCCATTGCGATGCGTCAAGCATCAGCACTTCGCAAAGCAATACTGTGAACCCGGATTGCACTGGTGTATGGATCAAAAGCTAAAGACCGCCATTTGACGGGTTTCTTCAGGCGTTTATCGCCTGCGACCCGCGCCAGTGCTAGTGTTTGCGCCGTTACGCTGGAATGCTGTTATCCACCCACAAACCACCTTTTCCTCGACAGCAATTCAACGGCAGGTGCACTCAAAACTTCATCGAGAAACTCACTCGAAACGAGCGCGACTCAATCGGATGAAAATGAATATCATCGACTGGTGCCGCTTCGCCCCGCAGCCTCGACGCGTAGTAATAGTCTATCGCCGAGTCCTTGCGATTGACGAGATTGAAGCCTTCAAGTTCAACATGCATCTTGCGGTTTATTCGATAGCCTAGCCTGCCGTTCAGCGTCGTGGTACTGCGAGAGCGGACGGAATTGTCTTCAATCAATGGTCGAGGGCCGAAATAGCGTAGTTGCAGCGCGCCAAACCAAGGGCCTATGTTGTCCACGGCGAGTGCAAATGAGGCGACGCCTTCAACCGCCCCGGGAATGCGGTTACTGCTCACCTCGCTATCGCGAAAGCGGGCGCGTGCAAAAGAGATGTCGGCATCGACGGTGAGCCAGTCAGTGGGCTTGTAGTAATTGGAAATTTCAAAACCAGTTCGACGACTCGGTCTGCCGGCTTCGGTCGAGCCCGCATCTCCAACAAATATCAGTTCGGAGTCGAAATCCAGGCGATAGATTGAAATCGCGCTTTGTAGCCCGTGAATAAATTCGCTGCGCAGTCCCAGTTCGAAGCCGCTGGAGCGCACCAGTGATGAGACCTTGTCTACCGGATCGCCAGACTTGGGATCGAACGCAATGGTGGTTCCGCGAGCATCGTTACTATGGAAGCCACGGCCGGCGTTGACGTACGCCTCGGTCTTCTCCCACGGCCCGAAAATCAGGCTCAGTTTCGGACTTGCAATACTGTCGTTCGCGGTACCCGAATTAAGTGGGTTGTCGCTGGCGACCTTGAAGCGGTAGCGGTCGGCCCGCATCGCCACCACACTACGAACCGAATCCGTCCAGCGGGTGCCGACCTCTACAAACGCGCCAGCACTGGTCTCGACAATGTGATCGGCCCGGGTTGTCGCCAAACGCTGTTGCGCTTTCGAGCTGTAGAGGCCGTTGAAAATATTGTCGTTCTGCAGTTGCAAGCCAACCGCAATTTCAGTTTTTTGCCCCAGGCCCGGCTGCTGCCAGCGATGACTCAAGTTCACCGCGCTGCTCACGCGCTGGTCAGGCTGCGCGAACTGGTCGCCGTTGACCGGGTCATTGGCGAAATAAGTGAAGTTTGAAAACAGGTCGAGTTTGTTTTGCACCAAGTAGGCGTTAACCCTGGTTGCACTCTCCGCAGTGCTTCGCTGCCATCCTGCGGATAGGCTGTAGCGGCCAGCGCGACCGCCATCCGTGGGATCAATGGTGTCAAAACGATTGCTGAGACTGGACGACCCCAGAGCGCGGGAAGGAATTTGGTCGGTCGAATTCCATTTGGCCGAGTACGCCATCGCACTCACATTGAATCCACTGCTTTCAGTGCCTTCACTGTAACGCAGCACGCCGTTTAGTTTGCGGTAGTTGTCGGGATGCACAAAAGGACCGTTGTTATGAAACAACTCAATGGCGTACAGCAAATTTCCTTTGCCGAAAGTCGGCGAAGCGGCGACTAGCGTTCGGGCGAGGCCATTTTGTCCCCCGGTCAGACTGACGACACCATCCGGAAGTCGGTCCGCGTAGATCACGCTTGCTGCACCGGCGGTCGCGAAATCGCCTTCGGCCGCGTAGTAGGGGCCTTTGCGATATTCGAGGCGGCTGGCCAGCTCGGGAATCAGAAAATTGAGGTCGGTCCAACCCTGGCCATGGGAATGACTGCGCTGATTGACGAGCATCCCGTCGACCGAGGTACGCAGATCGGTGCCGTGATCGAGATTGAAGCCACGCAGATAAAACTGGTTGGCTTTGCCCTCGCCACTGTGCTGGCTAACGATCAGTCCGGGGGTCGCTTCGAGCAGCTCACCGGGGCGATATACGGTTCGTGCCTCCAATTGCTTTTGCGTAACGATCCCTGAATTGGCGGAGTCCGCAGATCCCAACTGGCTGTTGCGGGAGGTCTGGATTTCGACTACGTCGATTTTTTGGGTTTGGGGTTCGCTTTGGGCGCCGGCTTGGACAGATAACAATGTGCCTAACAGCGGCATAAAAAGATTGAAAATTCTGATCATGATTGTCTGTGCCGATAGTTCGAACGCACACGATAGTTGAGCGTTTCGTTGGAACGTCAACCAGGACGTTTATAAGAGTAATACTTATATCACAAACGTATTACCGCGACCGTTGCGCCAGTTGCACCTTCGAAATGTGTCAATGTACAAAGCCGTAGCGGGCCTGCCAGCGATGTGCGCTATCCTTCGCGAATCGAAATCTGATAATTGCCAAAAATATGAAGCGCATCACAATGTCCGTAGACGACGAGTTGGCGTCCCAGTTTGAAGCTTGGGTAAAGCGAGAGGGCTATGAAAATCGATCAGAGGCTTTTCGCGATCTGGTACGACATAAGCTCGACGCAACAAGTATTGCCGACGGCAATGCACGCAACTGTGTCGCCACGGTTAGCTACATCTATAACCATCACGAACGCCACCTGGCTGGCCGACTGATGGATGCGCAACACAGTCATCATGATCTGACACTGTCGGCGATGCACGCGCATCTCGACCACGATGATTGCATCGAGACATTAATACTGCGTGGCCCGACCGAACGGGTGACGGCATTCGCCAGGACTGTCATCGCAGAAAAGGGCGTACGGCACGGCCAGATAAACGTCATTCCAGTGCGCGTCGGCAAGCACGGCCCGCACTCGCATCATGAACATGTGCATCCGCTGACTTAAAAGCACACGTTTCAGTGAACTAGCAGGAAACCCGCTACCCTATTCAGAGAAACCGTCGTAACGGAATTGTTAAATTTTGAAATAAATACAAGTAACGTGTGCAGTTCATTGGCGATTGTCTACTATTGATTATTGTCGGGTACTGGTTAATCGAGTGAGGGAACATACCATTGCAACTCATCATCACATAAACGTAGCGTTAAGCGGACTTGATTGGCCTAGTACTCGCTACTAGCAGCTGCTTCTCGGCACAGTTTTTGCAGTACTAATTTCTATTTGCGAACGCTCTCAATATCCAACAGTATGTTATGCGCATAACAGACGCTTCTACCGTCGGAAGTACAGACTTCCAACGGGTTGAAGCGCATTGCTTTAACAATCACGACGGTGCGGCATGAATGCAGCGCCTAGCTATTCAAAACACGATCGACAACCTCAGGGAACTATTTTTCATGATCTATATTGTCTCGCCGCATGTTGACGATGCGATGCTGAGTCTTGGTGGACTCGTCATAGACCTCCTGAAGAACCATCAGAAAATAAATATCAAATACATATTTTCGGTTTCGCAATGGACCAACACCGACGCCATCAGTGGCCTGCGCTATTTGAAAGATCCCACCTACGTCACCAACCTCAGAATGGAAGAAGAGAAGTCTCTGGGAAAACACCTTGGCCATGATTTTGACTTTCTCGATTTTCCTGACAGGCCATTGCGATTTGCGAATACGCCTGAAGATGAACAAACCATGGTCAATAACATTTTTCAGCAACTTGAAAATCAGATCACCCGAGTAGACCACATATTCTTTCCAATGGGCTTGGATCATCCGGATCATGTTGTCGCCCACAAAATTGGCCTGCGCTTTCAGGAGGCCGGCTACCAGGTATTGCTATATGAAGACCTTCCATATGCGGCTACGGAAAATGAGAAGCATCTGGCCCAATACAATACACTGCATCAAATGGATTTTGAGCCAGTTGCGCACGTCATTGATATCGACGAGAAACTTGAATTGTTAAAACTGTATGCTAGCCAGGTATCGTATACGTGGCTGAATCAAGTGCAGAAGTATGCACAGAGCCTTGAAAAAAATAAATCGTGCGAAAGATACTGGAAACCAAGAAACATGACGCTGAATTTGGCAATAGTGTAAGGGCGGGGCACGAGACAGCTAGCAGACTTCCGACTACAGTCGGCGACGCAGTTTACCGGTGACATGTGAAAGTCATGATCCTAAAAACGGCAGTTGGCCGATCAAATAGCGCAAATTAGATTGTCAACAAAGCGGGGGGATCAGCGGTGGTGAGCATGAACTTGGCGAACGCACGCAGGAAGATGGCGCGTAAGCGCTGAAGGTCTGTCAACTGCTCC
>JBBQFL010000080.1:0-11690 GCA_038321965.1 Burkholderiales bacterium
GCCGCCGCCGTACAAGTATTGATCAAGTGCTTCGACTTCGATGACACCGGAATCCAGTCGGGTAGCTAGAGCGCCGAGGCTACGAGGCGGGTTATCGGGCCACTTAGCCCGTGCCATCGCCAGCAAGGCGTCTTTCGCCGATTGCGCATTATTGATTTCGCACGCTTGCCGCAATGCGCGTAGCGCGATACTGCGCCGCGGCTCTGGAACTGCTAGCGCCACGGCCTCACTGGATTGATTCTTTCCGCGCCGCCCGCGCAGTCGTGCGATGATCACCATAACAATCATTGCCAGAATAGCGGCACCTCCCAATAACCACGCGTTGGCATCCTTCAGGCGCTCGCCCAGCGACATGCTGCCAAGCGGGTGCGGCTCGAGGGATGCAGCCGAGGCGAGCGATGACTGCGTTACTGCCAGGATGGACGCCGTTAGGGGCGCATTACTCTGTACGCCCGCGACACCAGCCTCGATCTTGAATTCCCTTGCCGGAAGCTGCGCGCTGCTTTGGACATTGGTTATCGTGTTCCACCAGTCTAGATCGACAGGTTGAATGTTGAGTGTTCCTTGTGCCGTTGGGATGTATGTCATTTTTTGTTCGCTGCTCCCGTAAATCTTGTCGCCGTCGGTCCAGTTCTTGTTGACGGCAGCTTCCGGGTACTGCCGAGCGTTTTCAGGCTTGGCTAGCGAGAGCGGCGGAATCTGCGATGCCGCGAGTCCTTTTGCGGTAATCGTGATCACGCGAGTCACCGGCTCGCCGACCCGGAACTCTGGAGGAGTGCTTTCCCAACTGTCGTGCAAAGTGATATTTTCTGCTGGCAACCAATTTCCTTTCGCCCCAGGTGGACGCGGCAATACACTCAGTTCAATTTCCTGCCCACGAAAAGACACCGGCTGGGTCCTGGCACCAAACAGCTCACTTGCGGCAAAGCTGTTTTTGAAAAAAGGATCGTTGCCAAAAGGCGAACCTTGAAAAAGGCGGGACAATAAGTCGTCGCCGCCACTTTGGCCATCCCGACTCCCCTCAACTGCCAGGTTCCCACTGAAGCTGGCGGGCAGCACGCGCAGCGAGCCGCTCCGTTCCGGCGAAATCGCATAGCGTCGTTCAACGACGTTATATTGACGTCCGTTGCGCATGGCGGCGAAATGCTTGTCCTCGCCAAGTTGCTCCACAATTGCGCTCTCCGATGTTGGTGCGGCGAGGTCGCCGTCCCGGACCGACTCGTCGTAGAAAAGCCGGACGGTGTAGGGAATCTGCTGCTGAACATAGATGGCTTTGCTGGAGGCTCCTGTTTCGATTTCCAAGAAAGCATGCTTTGACATCTGCATCGCTGTCTGCGGCGACGTTTTGGTCACAGTAAGTTTGAGAGGCACCGAAACTTCGCCCCCAACCGCAATCGCCGGTACATCGAGCGTGCCGACTTGGCGAGGTTGCAGTTGAATCGACCACGACGTACGGTCCGAGCGGGTGCCATTCATGATCCCGATCTCACTGCTGGTGCTGGTGCCAAGCACGTTGAAATCCCTACGCAACGGTTTCAGATCCGGCTGATCTCCCGATTGCGCGCCACTTCGTTCAAGGGTGAGAGTTAACGTGTCGCCGTCTTTTACAGTGTTCCGATCGAGCTGCGCGCTGAGCGCGGCCCAGCCGCTACTGGTAAAGCCCAAGAATATCGTCCCGACTACGGCAGATAACAACAACCGATTGCGATGGGAATGACGTGACGTTGGATTGCGGGCCGACTTCAACATATTGTTCTCCTTTGCGGCATACCCGAGTTACTGGTTTTCACCGCTGGTTTGACGCGATCGCTGCTGGTATTGATACAGAAATTTGCGGCGTAGCAGCGTGCCCGGGTCATCGGGAATGCGCCGAAGCCATTGCTCCGCCGCGATTTTTTCCTCGCTGTTGAGGGGCTGGCCGTCTGCAGCGTTGCCTTCTCGGCGTGCCTTCGCATTGGCTGACGTCTGCATTCCGCTTGCGCCGCCGTCGGCAGCTTTGCCGAGCGCAGAATTGTTATCCGCATTCGCGTCCTTGCCCTGTGTGGCGAGTTTTTTTGCGGCCGCGGCAAATTGGTTTTTCGATTTGTCCGGTTGCGCCGCTGCTGGCTGTGGATTGCCGCTCTGACCGCCGGACGTATCGGGAGGGGAGTCCTGCTTTCCACTCTGATTCGATTGATTCGGATCTGACGAGTTACTTCCGGTCTTGTTCGCCGCACCTGAATCATGACTGTTTGCCGAGGAGGCGCTTGATTGGCCGCTGTTGCCTTGCGGTGCCGGTTGGCTCTCCGGCTTTTTTTGTGATGTCCCCTGGCCGCCGCCGCTTTGACCCTTGCTGTCCTGACCTTGCCCCTGTTGAGATTGATCTTTTTGCGAGGCGCTGCTGGCCGATTTCTGATTCTGCTGGGGAGACTGCGCCTGCTTTTTCAGCATGGCTTCAACTGCCGCCCGGTTGATCCGGGCGTCTTCGTTGCCGGCGTTTATTTTCAGCGCTTGGTCGTAAGCCGCAATTGCGTCCTGATATCGGCCCATCTTTGCCAGTGCGTTGCCACGGTTGTAGTCGGCATCGTTGCCGGTGGCCCGGGTAAAATTGTCCAACGCAAGCTGATAGTTGCCGCGTTTGTATTCCGCGCTTCCACGCCGGTCGGCGTCGGTTGCCAGCGTGGCGGCCTTTGCAAAGTCGCCTGCGGCAAGCGCCTGTGAAGTCTGCTGGTCCTTCCTTTGCCAAACATCGTCCCAGGTCGAAGCCATCGCCGGGTGCGGCTGCTGAGTAAGCCCTGCCACCAGGACCATGCTTAACAGCCACTTTCGCCGGAACGCCAGCGCCGCGAATGGCAAGAGAAGCACAGCCAGGAACGGGCCCATTTCTTTCCATCCCATGGTCGCTGCGTCCGTTTGTAACGTTCTTTCTGTGCGTAGCGAGTCCTGATCGCTGGCAAGCGTGGCCACGTCTTCGGCGCCGCTGGACAGAATCTGGTATTTCCCGCCGCCGGCGTTTGCCAACGATTGAAGTTGGGTCGAATCCAATCGTTCGACCTCAACTTTGCCTTGAGTGTCGCGCACCAGTTCCTTCTGGCCATTCTCAACCGGAGCCCCCAAACTGGTGCCGACACCCAGAACGGATACGCGATACCCTTGGCCGCGCAGCTGGGCCGCTGCACGTTCGCTGGCCGCGAAGTGTCCGGCGTCGACGCCGTCGGCGACAAGCAATATCTGGCCGTTCGATACGCCTGCCTGCCGCAGTAATTCGCCAGCCTTGAGCAATCCGAGGTCGGCGCGATTGCCGTCAACCGGCATGATTCCCGGATCCAACACCTTGAGCAGCGCACGGACAGTATTGACGTCACGCGTAAGCGGCGACACCGTAAACGCATCTCCCGCGTAGACAACCAAGCCGGTTTGTCCTTCCGCGCTGAGGTCAAGCACATCTTCAACTTTGTAGCGGGCACGAACCAAGCGCGACGGCTTCAAGTCAGTCGCTGTCATGGACCGCGACAGGTCGAGCACAACCACGCGCGCCGTGGCCGTTTGATATACGGGCTGCGGCTTGCGCTCCCAGGCCGGGTCCGCCAACGCGAGCACGGCGAGGACCCACCCGGCGACGACAAGCCACAGAAAAGAGCGATTCATGCCCATGCCCCGGCCAACGATCAGAAGTTGCTGCAAACGGGCGTCTATGACCTGGTTCCATGGACTATCGTGCGCTTTACGCAGGTAAATGCGCCAAGCCAGAAGCGATAGTGGTATCAACGCGAGCAACCAGAGTGGATGGATGAAGTGAAGATTTTCAAGCATGGCGGAATCCGATCAGCGTGCGTCGCGGCCAACCGCCGCTGGCAAAAAGGGCGATGAGTCCGCTCAACAGCAATGCTGCCGACAGCGGCCAACCGTAGAGTTCGTCTATGGGACGCCAGCTTTGCGCATCCTTCGATAGTGGCTCAATCTTGTCGAGTAAGCCGTATATTTGCGCGAGCGCCTGGACATCGGTGGCGCGGAAATAGCGGCCCCCCGTCTTCTGTGCAATGGCCCTCAGCGCATCTTCATCCAGATCGCTGCCGCCCAACTGCAGCATGCCGAATTGGCCCGCCACGGCGCTTTCGTCCGCGCCAACGCCGATGGTATAAATGCGCACACCTTCGCTCGCCGCCAGATCGGTCGCTTTTTGCGGATCGATGTTACCCGCGTTGCTGGCGCCGTCGGTAAGTAGAATCAGTACGCGGTTCCCGGCCGGTTCCGTACGCAAGCGCTTAACGGCCAAACCAATTGCGTCGCCGATCGCGGTGCGTTCGCCCGCGAGCCCGATCTGTGCTTCGTCAAGCAGCGTATGCACGGTATTTCGGTCCAGTGTTAGTGGGACCTGTACATAGGCTTGGTCGCCGAACAGGATCAATCCGAGCCGATCCCCCGCGCGATGTCGGATGAATTCGCCTGCCACCTTTTTCACTGCGGCGAGGCGGCTGACAGTCTGTGCACCACTACGCATGTCCGGCGTTTGCATGGAGCCGGACAGATCCACGGCAAGCATGAGACTGCGACTGGTCACCGGCAAATGGACCGTTTCCCCAATCAATTGCGGCCGTGCGGCCGCTATCACCAATAGCAGCCAGGCCAGCACAGCGAAGGCCAGGCGCCAGTAGGATCGTTGGCCATTTGTGTTTACGAGTGACGGCCGCAAGGCATTGAAAAACGGGAAGTGCAGCGCAGGCGCAGGCGTTTCGGGGGCCGGTGGCAACAAGAGTGCTGCGAGCGGTAGCGGCAGTACTGCCAATATCCAGGGCCAAGCCAATTCCAGGTTCATGGCAGGTCCTTCGTATTTTTATTGATCCAATCTCGCACCAGGGCACCGAAATCAGCGGTCTCAAGATCGATCGGCGTCGAGCGCTGGTAAGGGCCACTGGCCAATACACTTCCCGGTCCGGTGCTAAAGCGCCCATTGCCGCCGGACGCGTCGAGGAATTTCAACCAGGTTTCCCCGTTCAGCGGCGCGATTTGCTGGCGCGGGTAGCGGGTGAGTGCGATGCGGCGCAGCAGGGCGGAAATGCGTGCAAGAACTTCCGGCGAACGCTTGCTCGCAAGCTCTTGTTCAAGTCGGCCAAAATCGGCAATGATGCGCTGGCGACGCCGGTGAACATGGTATTTCCGAGCAGCGAAGGCGATACCCCACGTCAGCAAAGCGACAGATACGGCGAAGACAATCCACCATCCTGGCGCCGGCGGCCACAACCCGGGCGACGCAGGTAGGTGAATGTCGCGCAACTGGAGCGCCGATTGCGCAATTGCGCTCATTTCACGAGTCCTGCTGGTGGCTGGCGCTTTGCACCTGACGCGAAATGTCTACGCATAACATTCGTCGCCTCTTCTGCCGTGGAAAGGCGAATCAAGGGAATTGCATGGCGACGCATCATCGCCGAGACCGCCCGATGATGGCTACTGAAGTAGTCCCGGTACGCCTGGTTCGCTGAGGCCGAGCGGGTATCCAGGACGCCTTGGCTACCACCCGCCGCGACTAAATAGCGCGCGGCCGGTGGGGGCTCCTCCTCCAATGGGTCGACGATTTGGATGGCGAGGACCTCGCTGTGCTGGCGTAACCGTTGCAGATTTTTGCCGCTTTCATCGTCGATGCCGTAGAAGTCGCCGATCAACACGACCAAGCTGCCAGGCCGGATTACGCGCCGCAACCTGGCAAGTGCCTTGTTCAGTCCATCTACATGAGTTAGCGCGGTGATTCCTGCGCGCGGCTCGGTGTGGTCAATGACTTGACGGATCAACGTCAGCGCGCCGAAGTCGCCTCCGCGCGGTTGCAGATCGCAAAAACCGCCGTTGAACAGCATTGCGCCGACTCTATCGCCGCGTTTCACCGTGGCCCAAGCGATCAGCGCGGCGGCATGTGCCGCGGCGACTGACTTGAGCACGCCGCGGCTACCAAAATACATGCCTGGGTTGAGATCGAGAAACAACACGACTGGCCGCTCCCGCTCTTCCTGATAGAGCTTGATGTGCGGCTTGCCGGTGCGCGCGGTGACACGCCAATCCATTCTTCGCACGTCATCACCCGATTGGTAGGCTCGCGATTCCTGGTAGTCCATGCCACGCCCACGAAATCGCGACAAATGATGACCGGCTACCTGCGCTTGCGCTGAGCGCGAATGTGTAAGACTGATCGCGCCGGCGTGCCGATTCATTGCAATCAGGTCGTTCAGCGTCGCCCAAGTAGCGGAATTGACGGCTGAGTCATTTGCCGGCAGAGTTTGTTTCTGGCTGTGAGCGGTACTGCCCTGTGGTCGGCGCAAGGTATCCATTTCAGGCCACCGGTACCAGTCGCAGCAACTCGTCGATTACGCCGTCGGGAGTCACGCCCTCCGCTTCGGCTTCAAACGAGATGAGAATGCGATGCCGCAGTACATCATGCGCAACCGCCTGAACATCCGCAGGCGATACATAGTCCCTGCCTTGCAACCATGCGTACGCGCGGGCGCACCGGTCCAAGGCGATGGTGGCTCGCGGACTAGCGCCGTAATTGATGCGCCGAGCCAGCGCCTCACTATAACGAGATGCGTCACGGCTGGCCAACACCAATTGCACGATGTATTCGGCCACTGCCTCACTCATATGCATCTGCAACACCTCTTCGCGCGCCGCAAAGATTTGCTCGGTAGCGATCTTCAACGAATCGACGGGCGGCGAGCTAAACGCCGATTGCGCCCGTCGGCGCGCCAAACTCAGAATGGCGCGTTCTGAAACCGCGTCGGGATAGCCGATTCGAACATAGAGCAAAAAGCGATCAAGTTGCGCTTCTGGCAGCGGATACGTGCCCTCATGTTCAATGGGGTTCTGCGTCGCCATGACCATGAAGGGCCGCGGCAACGCATACGTATTACGACCTACCGTGATTTGTTGTTCGCCCATTGCTTCCAGCAGGGCAGATTGCACCTTCGCCGGCGCGCGGTTGATCTCATCGGCAAGGATCAGGTTGTGGAACAGCGGGCCTTTCTGGAAACAGAAATCACCGGTCTCAGGGCGATAGACATCGGTGCCGGTAAGGTCACCCGGCAAGAGGTCGGGCGTAAATTGTAGGCGCCGAAATTCGCCGTGCAAGGCGGCCGCCAACTCCTTCACGGCGGTGGTCTTAGCCAAACCCGGCGCGCCCTCCACCAGGAGATGCCCGTCCGAGAGCAAGGCAATGAGCAGGCTATCGACCAAATGCTCCTGGCCAATGATTCTTTCTTGCAGGTGCTGGCGCAACTTCTTGAAAACCTGGTGATTGAGGCTAACAGGCGGAATCTGGGTTGCGAATGCGGTATTTGCGTTCATGACTATTGCTCCTTTGTTGGTTGTGTCTTCGTCTAGCCTGACGTCATTCGACTTTCTGCTGCGCGCATTGGATTGAGCCGCACAATGCTTAACCAGAACTTGTGCAAAGTCAGAGACGTCACCCATCTAACTAATTTGAGGCGTCCCAGCGCCATATGCTGTCGATTTCAACTCACTAGACTTAAGCCACGCTTAAAAGCGTGCGACCGCCATCGCGGACCAAGTAGAGAACGACTTTCGAATCAACCAATCGGCGCTGTATGTGAAGATATCTTGTCGGGGGCTAAAGTCTCCATTCCGAAGCGATAACTGGATAGTTAAGTATTCCCCGGCTCCGCCGTGATCGTGTCCCACAATTAGTGCTGAACACAATCACGACAAAGCTGGGAGAGCGCCCGCTTACGCTAGCCGTAAGCGTGAAGACGCGCGGTCAAATCAAAAATGGGAGCAACTGTCGCGGCTGGATTACTTTAGCCCGGGCGGCAACGCATGCCAAGCCTGGCCGCTCGCCATCTGATGGACTCCGTGCGCAAAGAGGGCTTTGTTATACGCAGGGTCATACCAACCAACCCACGGAGCGTTGAACCCCTCGTCAATCCAAGCCGCCCGATACAGCGCATGTTCAGACTGCGCTCGCACATAGATCACATACAGATCGCCGACGCCTTGTGACAAGGCCAGCAAATGCATTGCGTGTTCACCCAGCGGCAGGAGCGCATCCGGCATAACCATATACTCAGGCCGCGCCCGGCCATTTCGTATTACGTAGAACTCAACGCCACAATCGGTGCCGAGAGTGCTTGCCGTGGAATCCCAGTTAAATTCAGGCGGTGCAATGAATACTTGCCGCACCACACCCCCATCGACGTGCATTTCAGTGAAACGCTGCGTATTTCCGTCGACCTCAACGTCAAAAAACACTGGGGGGAACATGATTGGCATTGATGCTGAAGCGAGAAAGATCTTTTGTATTAATTCGAGCGCTTGCGGCGCGCCACTCGCGGCAATCGTCCCAATGTCCCAAATCATCAGACGGCTGGCAGCTACGTAAGTTGTGCCAATGAACAAGCGTCGACCTTTTCGGTGCTCAATTGCGATCGCTTTCATGAGTTCCAAATTGATATGTCGTCGAATGAGAGCCTTGAGCGGTTCCGGGTCCGCCATGGAGTCGCTGAATAGTGCGACGACCCGCGGACGCATGGTGACAATCTCGTCCTTGGAGATCTGTGTGAATAAATCCTTCAACTCCGAATCGTATTGTCGCCCCAGAAAAGCAAATGGCGCGGCCAACGCCCCGGCACTTACGCCTGTTACAACGTGAAACAGCGGCCGTGTACCCAAATTGCTCCACTCAACAAGCAAACCTGCTGCAAACGCGCCATTAGAGCCCCCGCCGGACAGGGCCAGGACGCGCAAAGGATTGCCGCCGACCACCGGCTGCAATTTGCACGACCTTCGTCCGAAGTCAATGTCCGGCGCGACATTGGCCAATCGTCGGATATTCGGTAGCCCGCGAATATGGGCCGACTCAACAGATGCCTCGGGTACCGGCAAACTCTTTGTGCCTGGCTCAAACACGTCTCTGAAGAGAAATACTCCCGTGCAGACGGCTACAAAACCGAGCAGGAAAATGAGGTTAACTAAAGGTCGCAGCCTACTCATCTTAATTGGGCATCACATTTAATCGCAATCCTCAATACCGGCCTGAGGGCAAACTTCGGCTCGTGCAGCGAACAGCAACGCGGGAACAGACCTTCGTGGTCTTCTAATGCCACCGGAGAAGTTGCCGGCCACAATATGTTTGCCACCCTGTCGCACAATCGATGGACAATCCAGCATCAATTACTTCGCGAAAACTCGATCAACGCCGACAATCCACGGCCATCGTTACCCTCTGTCAGACGGATTTCCCCGCGGTGGCGCGCGACAACCCGCTTAACGATTGCCAAGCCGAGACCACTGCCTTCAGAGCCGCCGTCGTCACGTCGATAAAAACGATCAAATACGCGTGCGCGCTCGTCCTCCGGTATACCGGGACCCGTATCGGTTACGGTCACGCGAACTCGGTCGATGTCCGTGACTACCTCGACATCAACACGTCCGTCGGCAGGCGTATGACGGACAGCGTTGTCGACTAGGCAATTAAGCATCACCCGCAGGCCCTCACTATCGCCATCCATCAGCGGCGGAAAGCTCGCTTCCACATGATCAATCACGCCAAGATCAATATTCTTATTTGCCGCGATGGACGCTTGATCAGATACGACGACACGCGCAAGTTCAAGCAAATTAACGTTTTGGGATGGCTTTTCTGCCGCATCCGAGTCTTGTCTCGACAGAATAAGTAGTTGGCCAACGAGTCCTGAGGCACGCTCGAGGCCCTTGCGCAGGTCGGCCACAGCTGCCGCGCGATCGCCCTCATTTGTCGCTCGTTCCAGCAATTGAAGCTGGAGACTCAAGGCGGCGAGCGGCGTACGCAATTCGTGGGCGGCATCCGCCACAAATTCACGCTGCGTTTCCACTGCCCTTGCCAACCGTGCCAGAAGCTCGTTCAGCGCTCCGGTAAGCGGCTGAATCTCTACCGGTAACCCGACATCGGAGAGCGGTGTAAGTGCGTGCGTGTCACGCTTTCGCACCTCTTCGGCAGTACGCAAAACCGGCGCCAGCGCGCGCCCGATCGCAAGCCAGATGAGGATCGCCATCAGCAGCAGCAATAAGAGCAACGGTGCCGTCACTTTCAACGCCGTACTTGCCGCTTGCGCCGCGCGCGCGCGCGCCGGTTGCGCGACTTGCACCACCGTGTTGCCATAAAATGCCGCAAATACCCGCCACACGCCGTCCCCAGTCTTTACATCAGAGAAACCTAGTGATACCCCAGGCGGCAGGTTTGGACGTTCGTGGGATTGATAGATGCGCACACCCGTTTTGTCCCAAATCTGGATCAAGATGTCTTCGTCTAGGTCGATGGCCTCTCCACGCCCCGATTCCATCGGCAATGACGCCTGGCGCGGCAACGAGGCTGCGATCTGCTTCATTTGATAGTCGAACAATTCATTCGCGTAGTGGATTGCCTCGCCGTAAGTGAAGTATGCCGTTGCGAAGATGCAAATGGCCATGCCGGCCGATAGCCACGTCAGCAAAGTTCGGCGAATTGACCTCATGGCAACTTTGTCACCATATAGCCAACTCCGCGGACATTTCGAATGAGATCGGCTCCCAGCTTCTTGCGTAACGAATGAATATAAACTTCGACCGTATTGCTGGTGACATCGTCATCCCAGTCGTAAATCTTTTCCTCAAGCTGTTGCTTGGATAGAACCGCCCCTGGACGTGCAAGAAGCGCCGCCAACAAGGCAAATTCGCGCGCCGACAAAGAGATTGCCACGCCGTCCAAGTGAGTCTCGTGAGTAATCGGATTTAGTGATAACGCTCCGTAAGCGACGACCGGTTCAGCACGGCCCGCATTTCTACGTACAAGCGCGTAGATACGCGCAATCAATTCATCGAGATCAAATGGTTTAACCAGATAGTCGTCTCCACCCGCATTCAAGCCTTTGACGCGGTCCGGGACCGCGTCGCGGGCAGTCAAGATCAATACCGGAATGCGATTTCCTTTGTTGCGGATCTCCTGCAATACCTCTAGCCCACCCTTTCTCGGCAATCCCAAATCGAGCAGCATGACGTCGAAGGGCTCAGCTTCCAACGACAATTCCGCGGCGCGACCGTCCTTCACCCAATCCACGGCGAAGCCTTCTTGCCGCAGTCCTTTGCGTACGCTGTCGCCAATCATAGAATCGTCTTCAACCAACAGGACTCGCATTTTTTCCTAGAACAATAATCGGCTTACAGGCGTCCGTACTGGTGGCACTAATCCCGGAACGCCCTAAACATTTTCCGCGCCACTTCGACTGAATACAATGAACCGATATTCGCGTTCATTCCTTAAGTTTGTCTTAATTTTTGGTGCCTAGCATTAGAACTGCCGTAACCCATGTTAGCTCGCGCCCCAATCAGGCCATTTGGATCGCTGCCTAATGAGGCCAATAAGCCGATATTTCCGTGAAAACATGATCGGGAATATCGGGGACCTTGCGGCGACTGCATTACTTGACTACTTTCTCGCGGACCTCGGCCCAATTGCCTACAACATGGCAGTCGCTGATGTTCAAAAGTGGCTGCCGGTAAGAATCACAGATTTGAACGGTGAAAAATTTGAAGAGGAGTTCCAGTTCTGGCGAAAGCACAACCGCAAATGACTGATCCTGTCCACTTTTCATTGAGGGTTTAAGCCGCTCTTTTTGTCAGCCGAGCAGATTGGCTGTTTTGAATGGTAACTGTGGATAAGTCGTCGTTGGCTGACTCGATCAATTCGGCGTTGCATG
>JBBQFL010000081.1:0-11512 GCA_038321965.1 Burkholderiales bacterium
GGTTAGGAGATCGCAGTTTTTCGGCAATCCAAATCGCTGGCGTAAGCGGTCACAAGACTTTACAGCTCGTGGCGAGGTACACGCATTTAGACATTGTCGCGCTCGCGCAGAAGCTCGGTTAACCAACTTGCACGGCGGCATCGAATAATTGGCGGTGAAGCGATACCCGCCAACTATTCGATGAAGAATGCAATGGGCGGCGTCTTGTGGTTGCAAGTCAGAATGATTCTGCACTCTGTCTTGCGTTGATGCAGTGGCAATAATTCATGCGTACTTACGATGTTTGCCGGTTCTTGGATCACTGTACACGATGTGTTTCATACGCTAAGAGCCATGCGCCCCACCCATCGCGAGACGCCACTTTCACCGGCTGGCGTCGCGGCTCCGTGAGATGCGCGACGCGATGCCTAGACAACTCAACGGGCTTGTGTTCAGCTTAAAGCCCCAGAGCATTGAAACGGCCTGGAAGTGAATCAAGAAAGTGGCGGGCGTGAGGGGCTTGCACATGCACGACTTGCGCCACGAGGCCGTATCACGGCTCGGCGACGCGGGGATGACTTCCTCCGAACTGCGGGCATTTTCGGGGCATACCAACTCCAGCACGTTGGACAAGTACGTTCATCTTGATGTCGAGAAAGTGGCAAAGCGCCTCGCTGCGCTGTCCGCATGAAAAGCAGAGGTAGCCCCCAAAAAGTTGGGGGCTACGATGGATTAGAGCTGATCTTGCCACCAAACCAACACGCCAGCGAGCCGGCGCTTGGCGGCCGCCAGGCTAGTCGCCTCCTCCTTTTCCAAGATGACCCACACATGCGTCTCCTTGTTTGACGAAGGCGAAAAAATCGTGGTCGCCTGCACACTGAGCAAGCAGCGACCGTCCGATTGCTTGCAAATGGTGGCGCCGATGAACTTGTCTTCGCCAGGGTTGGCATGCACGAATCGGTCAACCAGTGGTAAATCCCAAACCGTCGCGCCCTCCGCATCTTGGTTGGGTCCGAAATCGCCCATTTGCGTCTCCAGTTTGGCGAGTCGCCGGCTGACCGCATCAGGCTGAATGACACGCTCTTCACCGATCCGGAAGTTGGTCGGCGCCGCGCCTTTTTGCTCAAACTCCAGGAATAGCGGCACGATATCCATCGTCGTTTTTCGCGAGAATGCGCTTTCAATATTTTTCCGATGATTGATTTTGTGGCCTCTGGAATCGACCGCGTCTGTGGGTACAACAAACACAACGGAACTGGGCACCTCACCGCAAATCGTGACATTTTTGCGCAGGACCTGCAGAACCGTCTCAATCATCAAGTCTTGGGCAGCGCCAGATTTTTTTGCACGCTCGACCTCGACCCAACAGACTTTGCCGTTTTGTAATTGGAATAGTGCATCGGGGATTTTTTTCAGCCCCGTTGTTGAACGAAGCTCCTTTTCGGTCCACATGCGCAGAATGCTCCCGGCGGGCGCTTTTCTCAGAATCCATACCATCGCCAATTGCAACCAGAGGTCGTGCCGCCATTCGTGAGGTGGTGACCACACTCCGTTTGCAATGCTTCCCCAATCTTTACCATTTCCTTGAACGCTGAAGCCGTGCTGACGGGCGAGGCGCGCACCGCTTCCCGATAGGACGAACGCGAAACCTGCTTGGGCGGGCAGCTTGCGCTCGATAAGGAGTTTCTCCTTGACGAGCCGCCGCGTCAGGCGTTGCGCCATCCGGGTGCTCGAAACTTCCGACGCTTTTTGCCAGACAAGCGGTCCAATGGCGTCCGCTCTAGCCCAGCCAAAACGGCCCACGATATTTAGCGCAGCAACTGTGTTCTTGAGTTTCTGTTGTTGGTTGTGCATGGTTTGCTTTCTAGTTGGTGAACTAGATATAGCGAACTTTTTTTTGCACTTTGAAAGTGGCACTTGAAGGCATGCCACCGGCCGTTTTTTCGGTCGTTCCATGTGTCGTCCGCTCTCTCTGCCGGGCGACACATTGCTGGAGGTCAAAAGCGGTTACCAGTAGGGCGAGCTACGCTCGGCCGCTAGGGCGGCAACCCTACTTGCGCGTTAGGACGCGCTAACCTTAAAACCGGTCGGGCGACGCCCGACCAGCGCCCCACCTACCGGCGGGCAAGCCACATTCTCGCGTCGCTGCGCAACTCGCCGCCTGGAGCGGACGAATGTAACTTGCCCGCCGCTGCACTCTGGGGGCGGGGCTTGCGCCCCCACTGCCAAACCGGTCGCTGGGGCGACCTTCGAAAAGGGACGATTGACGCTACCGCGTCAACGGTGGCGTGCGCCACCGCCCCTTCGGGGTCGTTTCCCTTATCGATTTTGCAGCGGCTCCCCCGACTCCCGTCCGTTGGCGGGAGTGCTTTGGCTGGACGCCGAAGCACCGGTCGAGCCGGTCTGTAACCCTCGCCGCGCTGATTGGTCTAGCTGCTTTTCTGTCCAATCGCCAATGGAGTGCGATGGCAGGCCGCTTGTGCTTCAGCGTTCGCATTCATCTTGGCCATAGTCGGTAACAAAAATCACTTCGACTCAGTCAGCGACTTAATAGAAAAATAGCTATCTTTCGGCGCGTAGCTCTCTCTTGGGGGGCCGCGGGAAGCCGAGTTGGCGGTTTTTTAGGATAGTTACTTCTATCTTGCTTCGGGAGAGCTCGGCACGCAACCGACTGATTTCGGCTTGCTCGGGGCTTACCGCGCGTCGACCTGACGCCACCTTCAACTGAGCCACCTCGTATTGTTTTTCCCAGCGCTGCACTAGTTTTGCCAGGACATCGAACTCACGTGCACAGTCCGCCAAACTCAGACTCTCTGCTTTCTTGCATCGTACTGCCTCGGCCTTGAATTCGAACTTGAAGTTGAGTCGTTTAAATGGCGCTTTCTTGATGCCTTCCAGTCCGTTATTCTTTTTGTCTGCTTTCATCTATTCGCCTTCGTTAAGTACTCGACGAAAAGCTTGCAGGATCAATTGTGCCGCGGCACAAAGGGTTAGGCATTTCAGCAACGTCGATAAAGCAAGAGGTCGCCAGCCGCATTGAAGAGGTTTCGCCAAATCGTAGATCAAGCGCGAAAAATTTCACCGACACTCCTTTGTACTGATGTGGACGAACGGAATGTCTACCAATAGCCAAGGGAGGTGAAGTGAAAAGTTCAAAGCTGAGTTTGATTGCCGTTTGTATTGCCGCTACAACGATTGCAATGGCGAGCACTGAAGCTGAATCGTTGAAGCCCATAGCACGCGCAACAAAGCAGGAAGTCGCTAGGAGCGTACCTGAAACAATTCAGCAGCCCCACTGTGCGGCACCCTTGCGCACATTGCAGTCGCCAGGCTCGGATCACATTTCAGCACGCGGCCTAAACAACCATCCAGGCGGCGGAATCCTACCCACGCAAAAACTCTGGCGTCTGTCGCGCGTGGCAAAGCCTTGCGGGCCGCTTTCCGCTGAGCGCACAAATGATGCCAACGAAATCACTTTGACCCCTTTGTACTAATTGCCAAATCGAAAAAGGAGGACGACATGTCCGCAGCAAATGCTCTAACTAGCAATCCCAACTCAAAATTTCTTGAAGCATTACAAGCGCTGGGATGTGCGGTCAAACAAGAGGCCAGCGGTGATCGACTAGAGTTTCGTTATCAGGGTGGCAACTATCTCGCTTCGCCGTCGAAAGCGGGCGATGCGCTATGTGTGATTTATCCGAGCTTTCTTGACGTAGCCAACTTCGCAAACGCGTCGGATGCAAATGCCGCTGTTCATGAACTGAATGCAAAGGTTGCCATCGCAAGAGTATTTATTGTCGACGGCGAACTGTGCGCTAGCGCGGAAACTTACGTCTCTGGCGATATGGATATTGAACGACTTATCGTCAAGATGATCGACTTGATACACAGCATGTGCATTCAAATGCGGGTAAAACGGGAGCTGTCAATTTGCACCGTCGCGACGGCCGCTGTCTCGGCGCGCGGCATTGCATGCATTGACAGCGGCATGGCAGTGCATTAAACGGCGGACGCGTATGATGGATTGCAATAGCCATTGTTCGGCATTGTCGTTTTGGACCAGAGCCGATGGGGATAAGTCAGGGCAACGCAATTGCGAGTTGCCCGCGCGGCGTGATGTCTGGCATCATTCGTGCCAACTACAAAAGCGCCCAATGACGACAACTCCAGATCGACTCTCGGATTTATGGCTGCGCCGTGGCAGTTTGTCAGAACCGGATATGGTTGAGCTCTACCAAAGAGTTTCGGCTTTGTTGCGCCCGATTGCATCCAGACTTTGCACTTCCCTCCCGGATACGCCCCAATATTACGTCGAGGAGTTTGCGACTTGGCAGTTGTTAGAGATTGATCCCAAGTCGGTGGGGAAATTCCAATACCAAAGTGAGCTAAAGACCCAGGCTTTCGTCAAAGAGGGATTCAGATTTTTCGTTCTCGATATTCGAAAATCAAAGTCCCTCTCGGATAGCGATATCGAGCACGTTGACGATGCGAGTCTGGACATTGCTGTGCCGTTGGACCAATCGGCAAAGGACGCTCCGTCAATAGTTGAAACACTCGCTGCCAAAGGCATAAGCCTAGAAAAAGCCGCGGCGAGCGCGGAGGAATTTTCCGCAGAATTGCTAAATGATGAAAGGCTATTCCTCTTTCATCACACCTGTATGGATTACGACGACAAGCAGGCGGAGCGAACATATGGCAAGGCTGCTTTGCCACTCATTCAATTTCAACGCAGATTTGGCGTTAAAAATTATTATCGCAAGGCAAGTTCGCTTGGCATCACCGGCAAGTCCGGGGGCTATGTTGCGGATTTTGCCAAATCTAAAATTGGCCGCTGGATGACTGCTTGCGGCTTAAAAATCGACGCTGACCACTGGGACGAGATGCGTGCGTTGCTCATCGTACTTTGCGGCGTGATATTCGATAGTTTCGACGAAGAGGCGATGCCGTGAGGCGTCTTTCACCGTCGCTCAGCGCGATCGCCAGTTCACTTTCGGGCGGTGGCCTACGCAATGATGCTGCCGTTGCCGACGTACCGCGAATTGAGGAGCTTGCTGACCCTGAACCGTTGGCCTGGCAAGACATTCCAGTAAGCGATGTTGTTCGCTCCAGTATTGCGTCTCACATCGGTGCCCGCGACCTTGCCCGGAATGTCGCATTGCAGCGCGGCGACATTGTTGTTGTTTCGCGGGTCGGTGACCAATCGGATAAATCAGGTCACGGTCTCGCCGCTGTCGTTGGGGTTTTGCTCACTAAACGTATACGCGCTGATGTTTGGCAAGGTTTTATTGCTGCCGGAGAAATCGAGTACGTCGGGGAGTTTGACGTGCTTATCGATGAGGCTGATGAGCCTGTGGATTCTGCTGTCTGCTTCATTCAGGCTTGGAACCCGGCGAGCGTGTGGCCCGAAACCAAAGTGCGCCGGTTGGGACGGTTATCAGAAGGCCGATTGGACGCGATAGCGGAAGTAGCAAACGAAAATGCACGCGGCGCCGCTCAGGGTGCACTGCGACCGTCACTTACCCGAATCGGGCTAAGGCAATTGGCGTCGGGTACCAGCGTCGTAACGGGAACAAGCCTTGGAAATCGTTCCGATCCACGGCTGGAATATCAATCGCTATATCGCGCTTTGGCTATTGAGTTGACCGCAGATACTGAACGCCGCATGCAAATTGCACCTTTAAAACCGATTGGCCGCATCACCATACCGAGCTGGATGTGGCCCGTCTTAACCGGAGTAGCGTTTACCTTGGTGATTGGGCAAGGGTTGCTGTTGATGAATCAAACGCAACCCGTGTGGACAGAACCCTATCGGTCAGTCGGTGGCCCTTCAAAATCGACCGGCATTCTAATACCCGCACTCCGTGTAGCATTCAAACCAGGCGCAAGTTTTGAGGCCATCGCGAAGGCGCTTCGTGATGTTGGCGCCCAATTCATCTCGGGACCTGACGATAACGGCGAGGTACTGCTGGCTGTTCCAGCAGATCGTGCGCGCGAGGCCGCGACCGTGCTGCGGCTGCGCGATCTCGTTGATTCAGCCGAAGTCCTTGAACCGACATCTGGCAAATGAGAGGCTAAAGCCATGCGAAGCCAAGCCTGGATATTGTTGGGCCGCGCGCTAGCGACGTTGGTGCTCGCGCTGTTGTCAATGCTGAGCTTCGCACAAACGCTGTCTACGCCAACAAGCGGGAAGCGATTTGCGCTTGTTATTGGCAACAGCAGCTATATAAGAGGCGCCTTGGATAACCCTGGCAACGATGCGTTCGTCATGGATGGAGTGTTGAGGCAACTTGGCTTTGCGGTCGAGCTAAGGTACGACCTGACGCGATCGAGAATGAACAGCGAGTTGGATGAGCTTTCGAAGCGCGCAAAAGGTGCGGAAGCGGTGCTTGTCTACTACTCGGGGCACGGCGTGCAAGATCGGGGGAAAAATTTTCTGCTGCCTATTGATACGCTGTTGGCCGAGTCAAGTTCAATCCCAGAAATGAGCGTATCGGTAGACAAGGCACTGGAGGTCCTGAAGCGTTCCGGGGCAAGAGTGACCATTATGATTCTCGACGCGTGCCGAAATACACCATCTGACAGTGGCCGCTCACGCGGAGATGGCGGACTGCAAAGTATGAGGCCTGCCGAAGGCACGCTCATCGCATTCTCCACCGCACCGGGCGCATTGGCTGCAGACGGAAGACCCGGCGGAAATAGTGTATTCACTGAAGCCTTGGCCAAGTCGCTGATAGAGCCCAGGCGGCCTGCTGAGGATGTATTCAAGCGGGTCCGTGAGATTGTTGCGACCACTAGCCAGCGTAAGCAAGTACCCTGGCTTAACAGCGGATTAACCGGTGAGTTTATTTTCAACTCTGGCGAAAAAGTGGTTGTCATTCCCGTAATCCCACTCAGTGCAACGACCATCGCCTTCACTTCTCGCGCTCGTGGGGCAACAAAACAGGATGCGGCACCATCGGCGATTCGTTGGAATGATCCACTTAGTCCAGAAAAATGGCTGCAAATTGATTGGGAAATCGAGCAACGTGTAAAACGAATTTCAGTCGACGACTTGAGCGAACTCACTGGTCGCGCCTATGACGGCGACGCAAAGGCCCAGGTAATACTCGGAGATGCCTTTCAATATGGAATTCGCACCGGCGCTGGCGCGATCCGGAGTAATCCCGAGGCAATGCGCTGGTATCAACATGCGGCAAGACGCGGGTATCCATTGGCACAGGTCCGCATAGGCGAAATGTACTATGAAAGTAGTGGAGTTGATCGCAATGTAGCAGAATCAAAACGATGGCTCGAAATGGCAGCCGCACAAGGACTTCAGCGGGCCAAGATCAATCTGTTGCAACTGAAAATGCAGGACCCCGCAACGCCGCCAGACCCGAAAGAGCTTATGGAAGCGTGGAAGAGCCTGATTCTCAAGCAAATACCAAAGCCCAGGGAGCAACCTGCTAAATGAATGCAGAGATTCGGTTCAGACTGCGGTCGATGAAAATAGATTGTCTTTTCTTGGAGAATTGCGAAGTATTTCCCCGCAATCTCTTTTATGATCATGTGCGGTAGGCGAATTAGTATCCAGCGAGGACGGTGGCTTACAGGGAAAGAAGAATGAAAATACGCGAAAAGCGTTAAGCAAAAATATTGCCAAGGAAACATTTCGGCAATACGCATGAATCAAACGGCGGAACACCGTTAAACAGTCAACGCAGAAGCAGGCGTATATCTACTGCGCTGCATTCAGGTTTAATTTTTGCAAATAAAGGGGAGAGTTGCATGTCTATCAAGTCTCAGTTGGCTTCTGGTCTTTCAATCATCGATGCAGTAGATGCGCTATCTGATTGGCGCAGTTTGCTCCTGGCGTTCGGCGGCGTGCTGATCGCCTTTCTGCTTGTTATGGTGACCGGGTACGCGGCGCAAAAGAGCATGATTCTTGCCGGGGTGCTTGGTCTGATCATCCTACTTTGGGGGCTTACGGTTTACAACGCCCTTGGTCTCCAGATGATGATGCTCGCCAAGGGACGGGACCGACTTTCCGCAATCGAAGCCATTGTCGGTGGCCTAGTCATCGTGCCAAAGTCAATTGCACTGGTTCTCATCATCGGTATTCTCTTCCTGTTGCTGATGCTGGCAATACTGCTGATTTTCTTCGTCTGCAAGATTCCAGGGGTGGGGCCGGTAATCTATGCATTTGCTTGGCCATTTTCTGTCGTGATCCTTGGTACCGTGACCATTGCCGTCTTCTACGTGGGGTTTCCGCTACTTGGACCGGCCCTTTGGGAGGGTAAGAGCATCGTCGACGCACTTGGAACGCTGGCGGCGATTGCGCGTGATCGTGCCGTCATGGTTATCATTTTTTTCGTCTTTCTCGGAATGCTCATGTTTCTGGTGGGCGGCCTTATTGGATTCATCATTTTTACTGGCTCGGCAGAATCGATGGGACTAAGTGCGATTGCCTTAAGTGAAAACAGGGGGTATGGAGGCGGAATGGGCGGGTTGGGCGGAATAGGCGGAATAGGCGGGTTGGGCGCAAGTCTACTCGGGCTATTGAGCTCAGGTACTGGATCCGGTGACGGCGGACATGCGGTTGCGATGATGTTGGGCAGCGCCGTATTGTTTGCCATTTCTGGTGGCGCTACTTTCTTGGTTTTCCTGCGCGGTATTTGCCTCATTTACTTGCAGGCGTCTGCAGGTCTCGACGCTTCCGGTGAAGCCACAAAACTCACCGACGTAGTGAACACGACCAAGGCAAAATTCAACGATGCGGCCGCAAAAGTGCAGAAATCCATGTCTGAAGCGGCGAACAAGTCTGCCGAAGGTCCTACTGCCATGCCCAAGCCACGCCCGGTTACCCCCGAATCTACGGTATCGCTATGTCCTAAATGCAAGGAAAAGGTAGGCGTCAACGATTTGTTTTGTGAGAGCTGCGGCTTCGAACTGAAATAGTATTGCTTCCATTACACTGATAAACGCGAGAAAAATATGGCAAAAGTGTGTGGCGCCTGTAACAAAGACAATGACGAGACCGCTAAATTTTGCCGCAGCTGCGGTAAGGCGTTTGCCGGTGCAGCCCCAATCACACCTATTGAGCAGCCTAAGACAGTAATAAAGCAGTGTCCGTCTTGCCAAAAGGCGAACAAGGAGAGCGCAAAATTTTGTCTGAGTTGCGGCTATAGCTTAGCGACGGCACCGTTGCCGTCACCGGTGATCACCACCCCTGTGGTGCCGCTTGCACCGCAGGCAAACGTTGCGCCACCGCAAGACGTATTGGCACGTACCGATGAGGTGCTTGCATCGCCAAAGCGGCCGCCCGTCGGTGCGCCATCGGTACCCAGGCCATCTAGTCCTGAGCATTCGGCGCTCGTTGACATAACCTCAAAGCCGGCGAGCGCGGAAAGTCCCATGCCCCTGCCGCGTCAAGAAGTCATGTCTGCCAAGGTGACGCCGTTGCGCTCAGATAGACCGACTCAACCGTCGCCACCTCTACCGCAGCCGAGGTCGCCCCAGCAGGGCAGTAACGATGCGAGACGAAAACCAAGCATGGGAGAGGCAGCTCCCGTTGGACCGCCGGAAACAAACAAAGGCAAATTAAAACTTGTCATCATCGCGGCTGGCGCTATTGTCATTGTCGCAGTGGTCGCGGGTGGCGCCTACTGGTATCTCAACAAATCAAAGGACGTACCGACGGCTGAAACGACACAAACAACGCCAGCAAGCGCACCAATAGCCGCACCGACCCCGGCGCTTGAGCCCGCACCAACAGCAAATCAGCCCGCTCAATCTTCCGTTGTACAGGAAGCTGAGCCGCAAAAGCCCGACGCGCAATCGCAGCAAGTCGCCCCAGCAAACCCGATCAACCCGCGCCTCGAGCCTTCTGTTCCCTCACCATCTCCGCCCGCGGCTGCTGTGCCGGAGAAGCCGGTTGGTCAAGCCATTGCTCCAATTGCTGCCCCGAAGCCGTTGCCGCCGAGGCAAAAGCCACTGGTAGAGAAAGCGAAGCGACAAGAACCTCCTCCACCAGTACAAGACTCGAAAAAGTCGGCGGAAGATCTGCGAAAGCAAATCGAAGACGAATTGCGCGGAATCACCCGCAAGTAATGACCTTTACAATTCATCACCTTGAGGATCAATCATGAAAATAAAAGCAATCTGTGTTTTTACGATAGCCGCAATCGCAGTTAGTGGTTGCGCCGCCCCCGGCAACCAGCCCACCAATGCGCAATCGGGCGCGACAACTGGTGCCGTGGTGGGAGGTGCGGGTTCCTTTCTGGTTTGTCGCCTCACCGGGCGTTCAACCAAGGATTGCCTCGCGGTAGCGGCATTGGGCGCCGTAGTAGGAGGCAGCATCGGTTGGCAGAAGGGTAAGGAAAAGGACCTTGCCGAGGTCAAAATAATGACCAGTAGCCTGCAGAAAGCAGGCATGCCGGCAAGCATCGATACCGCAAATGTGCAAGGTAAAGACGAGCAAGGGAAAGCCGTTACCGTTGAAGCATTCAAGGGAATTACCATTCCGCTCGATCCGGTTGCACCGGAAATTAAGTCCAACAATCCCAACGTTGTAAAAGCAATGCAGGACCTTGGCGTACTGAGCGTTACACGCAATGAACCGACGCGCATTATCTATCGCGTCGGCCCTTCAACGGGTGGCAAGGTGCGCGACTGGATCAACCAGGGAATTGCGCAAGGCAAGCAGGCGAACACTAAAGCAGTCGACCCCATATTGCAAGAGCTTCCGTATGTTGCCGGCAAGCCGGAGTTCGTTCGCGTAGAGGCTAAGGATCAAGCGCAATTTGCAATGACGTCCCCAGTACAACTCGCAAAACGGTGACCAGCGGTAACGCAGCATTGCGGCAAACGATTGAATGCCGCGCGACGCATTCTTTCGACTAAACAACACCAAAATAACTAGTAAATTAAATTAACAAAAAGGACCTATCAAATGAAAAAGTCAATCAAGCTATTTGTTTTTCTCCCATTGTTTCTGTTGTCGGCATGTGGTGGGGGCATGAGCGGGAAGTACACGGCAAAGGGGCCAAGCGGACGCGATATGGCCTCTTATAATTTTCGATCTAACGGAACGGCAATTTACGACGTATTCGGGGCGGCAACCGAAGTCAAATATTCAGTCGATGGCAACACCGTGAAAATTGAGCTAGGCCAAGGGGGGAACCTACTGCTTACTAAGGACGCTAACGGCTGCCTCGCGGGGCTTGTGGGCAAGTTCTGCCCGGAAAAATAATCGAATGTCGTTTGAGCTGAGAACGCGCCATTTCACGCTAGGGTTGCCGTTGCACACAACTAAAAATTGTCGAAGTTGCAACACGCCAAACGAGGCGATTGCTCAATTTTGCGACAGTTGTGGTGCCGCGTTTTCGGCGGCGCCAACATCGGCGATAGTGGAAAATTCGGCACCCGCCAGTAGCGGAGGAGCGCCGCTACAACTGACTGTGGACAGCACACCATTCGACGCCCCCAAGCAAGGGGCGATCGTCTGGGCGTTGAAAGATCGCGTCTTGCTGGTCAATACCGTCTGGGGCTTTTC
>JBBQFL010000082.1:0-11109 GCA_038321965.1 Burkholderiales bacterium
CAAAAGACTCAAAGTCTGCGCTTCGACGTTCAAATCGAGACCAGACAAATTCGCTCGTTTCGGCCATAAATTCATCAGCTTATAACCGTCTCTCGTGAAAACGTTGGGACACTACTGATTTCCTGTCGCAAGTTACCGTAAACCTGATTTCGCGGAATACCTATTGAGCGAGCACGAATTGAGCGACAGTACGTTTCCAGAATTGCCTGACGCCGGCCCGTCCCCCGCCACTTTACCAGCCACTACTCGCCTGTAACACCGCTCTGGAAGCCTGAGGTTCGCCGGTCATGGATATCTGATTCTGCGCGTTCTGGTCGCCCGTGAGGAAATGGTAAAACTCTCTGGCGACGGTCACGAAATAAAGTCGCGTTTTTTCTGAATCGATGAGCAGCAACACGCCGTCAACGACGAGACGGTATTGAACCGGATTGACGTCTTTTTCGCGGGTCAAATAGAGCAGCGTTTTGGACATGTTGACGCGTAGCGCCGTGACCTTATCATCAGCCTCCAGACCAAAAAGAGCCGTTTCATACTTCTCATGCAATGCGACCTGTCGACTCGATAAGACCTGCGATTGTGCCGCCTTGATCAGATCCTTCAACCCCTTTACGCCTGCGGTGGCACCTGCCGCCTCGCTCGTTGAGAAATCACGGTAGCCCCCCGTCTTCATCAAAGCAACGACCGCCTTTACATCCGATACTAGCAGTGGAAACATTTCGCGTGCAACGTGCACTGCGCGGGTTTTGTGCTCCGCTGGTATCGAAGTCAGCATGGAATCCACTGCGGTCCGATAAGTGCTGTTACTCAATGTTTCGCTAGTCAGCCGCGAAATCAACAGCCGGGCAAAGTGATCCTTTAACGTAAGGTCAGCCCGCTTTGAGCCATTCCTCTCCAGGAGGCTAACGTATGCGGCCAGTGCGTCGGCATGTGTTTTGTTACTTTGCATTGTCCAAGCCCCCAAATTTGATCGACCGCCCCTGCGATGTAGAGGCCACGCGATTTGCTGATTCGAAATAGAAATTTAACCCATTTGCAGGGAATTCACCGTGTGGACTCAGTACTCTTCCTCACAGCGATGGCGGGCCAATAGATTACTGACTGCATCCCATTTGGCAATGCCTCAAAGTGTACGTAGGAATCCGGTCTCTCGCCGCTGACATCAGTCAACGAATAGCGAAAGATCCCGGTCTCTTGAACCTTCGTTTTGCCACGGCCACGTTTGACAAGCCGGAACACGGCCTCTGTCTTGGGCTTCCCCTACCTCGTGTCAAGAAATCTAGCCTTCCAGCAATACGGACGATTTCACAGCGAAAAACAGTCTGGTTTCTCTCACTTGCGCACCAACCCATGTTTGTCGAGGTGATCTTGCATCGCTCGCGCGAAACGCCGGGAAGTCGGACCAATTAACGGGCGATATAGATAGCGCAACACCCAACCCGGAATCCACTGGCCCCGCTCTTCCATTGCCACTCTTGCCCTTGGATGCACCATGAAACGCAGACCGAGAGGACGATAGCCCGCACTGCTACGCCAAAACTCTATGCAATTCACATGCTTGATACTCTTGTAGCCGTAATGACTCGGTGCAACGAGCCTTATTGGCGCGCCGTGCGCAATCGACAAAGGCTCGCCGTTCAATCGATCCGCAAGCAGCACATCTGGGGCCAGCAAATCGCCCAGTGGCAGGCTAGTGCGGGCGCCATCCTGCGCTTTGAGCACCACGAACGTCGCATCCCCGGGGACACCCGCGAGAGGTACAACAATTTGCTGATAAAAATCGGCAAATCGCACGCCACTCCACGAGAGGGATCTCGTCGTCCACGTGGTGACGCAGTGAAAGTCTGAACATTGCTCCACACGAGCAAGGTTGCTCATTTCAGCAGTCACCTCAATCGAAGTCTTTACGTCCCCTTTGATCTGAATTTTTATCGCTTTTGTGTCCGTTGGGAAACGGACGGCAAACGGCGTCAATCCAAAGCGGGGAAATTCTTCTGTTTCGCGTTGCCCCGGTGGGAACGCAGGGGCGGTTTTCATCGAACTGGCATCGCAACGCTCACTTGAGAATTCCGATCTGTGCAAGTGCCCGCAGGCCAATATTAAAGCAGCGAATAACGACCCTACATGACACAACTTTGACATCAATTGTCGAAAACATCAGGCGAATGTTCGCGTCTGCCTGAGTTCTTTCAGGCAGATCTCGATCCATTGCCTGGTCACTTTTTCCTGAAGCGAATTCTGTTTCAAGCGTTCTGAGAGCGCATGGAAATCGACGCAATCTAGCTCCTGATCCTGATTGAAACATGAGAAAACGTAGCTTACCTTGCCCGTTAGTGGATCACGCTGGGGTTGAAGACACTGCGCGCAAATCTCTTTCATCATGCATTGCATTGGCGAGTTGATTGAGCCTAACGCGAAGTGATGTGGTTTCATGTGGACCTTGAGTACGTCGTGACGCGCACGTCCGACGGCCGACATCATGCGGTCCGAGCCGATGGCGATTAACCGATCCGCGTCCTCGAAGCGGATTTGAGGTGACGCTGGGGATGTCAATCGACCCGAAGCATAGGCCTCCATCGCCTGGACAATATTGCCGACAAAGCTCAAATCCTGGGCTCGTCCCGGCGTAAATCCCGGTTGCTCGTCACAACACCAGACGATGACATCTGCAGCTACCTCGATGTCTGTGACCCGATATCGATCGACCACCTTCTTGTAACCTGCAAAATAGAGCACCTTGGAGCCAGCGGCCCGGAACGCCTGGCCGATGGAAAAAAGCACCGCGTTGCCCAGGCCACCACCAACGAGAACAACAGTTTCATTCGACGCAATGTGCGTTGGCGTGCCGGTGGGACCCATCAGGATAACGCGTTCGCCGGGTTGCAACATTGCACATAAGTCTGACGACCCACCCATTTCCAGCACGATCGTCGACACCAATCCTTTTTCCGCATCTGTCCAGGCTCCGGTGAGTGCAAGCCCTTCCATTTGCATTCGCGTGCCGCGCGCCATTGGTGAGAGGGTCTCATAGTTCTGTAATCTATAGAACTGGCCCGGCCTGAATTTGCGCGCAGCAAACGGGGCACGAAGCACCACCTCCACTATGGTTGGCGTCAGGCGTTCTACGCGTTCGACGACGGCCAGCAGATCGTCGGCGAGCGACAACGAAAAATCAGTGCGCGAGCCTTTCAACGTCGGAGGTAACTTTGCCAATACCCGCGATACGACGGGAAAACCTTGCTTCGCACTACCGATCGCCTTAACGACGTTGCCAAAAAAAGATGGATGCAGATCGCCAAAAAAAGAAATGAATTTTCCGCTTTCGTGGCGCGAAAGCAGGACGTCGGCATGTTCCGGTTTGGACATCGAGAATTGTGGTTTGACCGGTCCGCCATTTTCATCGCAAGCCTGAAAATACTTGCCGTCGAGGCCAAACTGCTTCGGGTACTCCCGTGCCAGGACCGTATTGGGTGATGTGCCGGCCGCAACAAATATCGTGTGGGCTGCTAAATGAATGTCTGCCACCGATACCTTGCCATCTCCGCTGGCGCGCTGCGTCGTGAAATTGATTCCGCGCACCGCGCCATAATCGTCGGTGTCAATCGACGCAGGCGTCAGACTTTCCGAAAATCGAATGCCCTCCTCCAGCGCCTTTTCCACCTCTTCATGGTTCAACGTATAAGAAGGACTATCCACGAGATGGCGACGATAGGCGATGGTGGCGCCGCCCCAGCTTTGCAGCAATTCAATAATCTGCGGTAGGCGATTTTGTTTTCCAGCCAACGCGTGCTCAGCGCGAATCGCGCGCGCGTGTGCCAAAAACTCCTCAGCGATTTCCCGCTCCTCGGGGCTCCAGCCTTCTCGAACCGGGTCCTCACCTTTTTCTTGTGCCAGCGCCTCGTATCGCTGCAGAAATTTCTCCACCTGTATTGGGTAATACGCCAGGGCTTCGGTCGCCGTATCGATTGCCGTCAGACCGCCCCCGATCACAACCACCGGCAGGCGTACCTGCATATTGGCAATGGAGTCCCCTTTGGCAGCACCGGTGAGCTGCAACGCCATCAGGAAGTCGGAAGCCGTGCGCACGCCGCGGGCGAGACCATTGGGAATATCCAGCACGGTCGGCTTGCCAGCGCCCATGGCCAGGGCGATATGGTCAAAGCCCATGTTGAACGCATCGTCAGCGTCAAGCGTTCCGCCGAACCGCACGCCACCGAAGAGCGCAAACTCTGCACGCCGCTCGAGCAGCAGCCGAATCACTTTCAGAAAGTTTTTGTTCCAGCGAACGGTGATGCCGTATTCGGCGACACCGCCAAAACCCGCCATCACGCGATCGTCCAGATCCTCGTAAAGGTTTTTTATGTCGCGCACCGGCTCGAAAATGGTACGTGATCCATCTGCACGCACACCCGAAACAGATTCCGGCAGAGGCTCAATTTTGAGGCCGTCAATGCCCACGACCATGTGGCCATCGTTCATCAAGTTGTGCGCCAGAGCAAAACCTGCCGGGCCCAAGCCAACCACCAAGATGCGATAGCCACTTTCGGTTCGCGGGACCGGATGGCGAATATTGAGCGGATTCCAGCGCGTGAACAGCGAATAGATTTCGAAGCCCCAAGGTAGCTCCAACACATCTTTGAGTGTCCGCGTTTCCGCCTGCGGAATATTGACCGGCTCCTGCTTCTGGTAGATACACGATTTCATGCAGTCGTTACAAATGCGGTGGCCGGTTGCCGCTGCCATCGGGTTATCGATGGTGATGACAGCAAGAGCCGAAATCGCATGTCCCGTCGCCTTCAACGTGTGGAATTCGGAAATCTTCTCTTCCAGCGGACAACCTGCCAACGCGACGCCGAAGGTACTTTTCTTGAAAGCCACGTTACCGTCAGCGCCGGGTTTCTCCTTTAGCCCGGTCGAACAGGAGTCTTTGCCTTGCGTGTGACACCAGATGCAGTAATTGGCCTCTGCAAGTGCACCCTTTAGGTCTGTCCCTTCGTCGGTCAGCGCGAAGCCGTTCCGGCGGCGAATGTGTTCCGGTTTGATGACAAATGTGGTGACACCGTCGGCTGCAAGCTGTTGTTCATCCTTTTGCGCATGCTGGACAAGATGCAGCGGGTCTAGCTTTCCAGGCTTCTTGAACAGGACGCCGTCCCGGTTGCGTGCGCGTCCTGCATCAGCATAGAGCGCCCAAGCGGCGTACCGCAGCGCCGCATCAATCGCCTTTTCGTTGGCGCTTTCATCTTTTAGCCAAACTTCAACATGCCGGGAAAATGCCAACTCACTAAAACTCTCACCGAAGAGTCCAGCCAAATCGATCTCAATGGCCACGCCGTCGAATGTCATAGCTTCGTCAGGCTTATAGGCAGCCACTGCCCTGCGTTGCACGAATTGCCGCTTTAAGATGTAAAGCGGCGAAAGTTCTGTGTGGCTTGCCGTCAGTGCTTCAACGGCGGCGTCGATATCGAAGAGTGTAGAGATAAAACAATCCAGATGCGGACCCAACTCGATGATCAATGCCGATTCATCCTTCTTCGAGACGTTGCCTGGATTTATACGTGCGGAAATGAGGCGTTGCGCCAATCCCTCGTCGGCAGCCGTCAATGAACGTTGGAAAACTGCGTCAATGTTGATCAAGCCATCGCGACAGTAGAGGTCGGCAAAAGTGATGCCGTGGGCAAGTTTTAATGTCATCGGTTATTCCATGTTTCAAGCATTGGCGGCAAGCGAATGCCGGATGCAGTCTGTCGTTTGGCAATTTGCGGTCAGAAGTCAAGTTCGCTCAATCGAACAGCGCCGCCTAAAATATTTTGTCTCGGTTCTGCGGCGCTAAAGGGGGCATTGGCAACAATGGCCAGTTTCTGGCCATTTCAGCGTTAAACGCGGAAAAATGTTGATCGCCCTCCGGTATAGAACGCTTGTCATAGATGGCCTCTACCGGACATTCGATAACGCATTCAGCGCAGTCGATACAGCGGTCCGGATCGATAACGACAAACTGGTCCCCCTCATGAAAGCAATCGACCGGACAGACAACCACACAACGTCTCGCTACGCACTTGAAACAAGCTCCCGTCACGACATGGGTCATTGAATAAAATTCCTTGTAACTGTCACTAACATGTAGGTAACTGAATTTTAATAACTTTTCCTTAGTAACGATTTTCAACCACTTTTGAACCCCTTTTATCGCGATGTTAATATGCAAAAAATTCGCTGTAAGTGCCGGCGGCCATTTATGGCATTGCTGGTTTGTAGTGGCCAGCATAATGGTGTTGAACGATTGGTTTGGATGCCTGTCTTGACCGGCAGTAGTCGACTGCAGCCCTCAAAGCCCGGGGCATCGCTACGCAAAAGGGTTTTGTAATTCAACACCGGTCCCGCGAAAGTCTTCAACATTTCGGGTCACCACCGTTAGGCTGTGAATAAGCGCAATCGCAGCAATCTGCTTATCGATCGGGTGCTGATTGTGCGGCGACATCAATCTCCCCCAGACTTGGGCGCATTCCCCATCGAAACTCAAGATCCGATCGCTATATTCTTCCACGATGAGATCCAGCCACGCCTCCAATTTCCCGGCTTGCGAAGCATCACCGCGACGCTTGATGTTTTCAATTCCCCTGCGTATTTCACCAATCGTCTGAACGGATAAATACAGTTCAGAATCATCGACCGTTTGCCAGAAATTCTGAACACCTAAATCTGCTTTCTTGCCTTTGCGTGCCTCGCTTAAGACGTTCGTATCAACCAAGAACACGCTATCCCCGGCTTTTCGGGCGAGCAAAGTCAGCGTCTTCTCCGACGTTCGGCATGCTCGAAAAAACATCAGCGACAGAGCGACGCTTTGGGCGCTTAAGGGCAGACTTCAAGATTTCTCTGTGCTCGGCTTCCGCGCTTCTTCCATGTGATGCCGCAACCTGCTTAAGGGCCAGCGCGATCTCTTCATCAACATTTCGAACAACAAGATTGGTAGCCACGACTGCCTCCTAGGCGCGTAATCATTGATTGCAACTTAGCACAGGGGCGCAATCAATGCAATCACTTTGTGCGCGGGGACGGAATCGGCCTCGCGTATAGCAGTGGCATCGACGAATGGCCGTATATGGACTCGTCCTCGTTTGCAAGCATCCCGTCTGATGGTGCTGAGGTACGACTGCACAAGTATATCCGGTCGCTAACTGCAGCATCCATTCCTGGACGCAGGACCATAATGGGCTATTTGCGCGTCGGCTCCCTATTGCTTTGACGGCCTTTTCGGGCTCAGACATATTCGGGGTTTGTTGACGCCGGTTCGACCTGTTTGCCACTCTCGAGCTGCGGACGGCCACATTCGTCCAAGAAAGTCGAAGTCGCCCCAACACTTAGGACGTTGGACAGCGGTGGTGGTGGCGTTGCCGGCGATTCTGGCGGTTGTTCAGCTGGAACGCCCGGCAGCCATGAATTTATCGACTTCGTACGCATCTGATCGCGCGTTTGGTAGTGTTGTATCGACGAGATAACGCGGCTTGCAACAATACCTAGACACGCGCGGCATTTGAGAGTCGAGCATTTCTGCGCAGTTCAATAGGCCACAAGCCTATCCATCCATGCCGAAGCTGATAATTTGACAGTTGGACGTTTCGTACTGCACAAAGTAGGTGCGATTGTTGGACTTCACAAACAGGTAGAACGCAATAAACCGGTTGGCGATCTCGATTCCGCCAGGCGTCGTCAGGACGATGCAAGCGCCCCCTGGAAATGTCGAGACCCCCGGCGTTGGCAATCGGTATAGCGCCAGTGTGCCCGTGGTGTATTGCTCAAACCGGACTTTGTCAGCCGTTTCCGTATAAAGGGATGGCGCGGCGAGCGATGTCGCCGAGAGCGCTAAGAGAAGTAACGCAACTGCAATTTTCAGGGTTTTCATCATATGGACCTTATCGTCAGTGATTCATCATAAAACGGTTTGCCGTAGCCGTGAAGATATCTCAGCTTTGATGTCCCGTTACTTTTTCGGGGCGTCACAACAACAACATAAGCAGTGGAACCAAGGGAAAGACGCCGGCGGGTACTGCAGTTACCGTTTGGGTGAGCGTGCTAGATGTACTCGAGACGTAGGTTGCGTTACCTGAATACTGGCCGGTGATGCTGTGGGAACCTTCTGTCAGGGCGCTGGTAACGCATTGCGCGGCACCGCTGACGACCGGCACTGCCGAGCAATTTGGAATCGTACTACCGCCATCGCGGAATGTGACGGTGCCCGAAGGCGTACCGGAACTGCCCGCGACGATTGCGGTGAACGTCACCGATGCACCGACAATGGATGGGTTCTGGGATGTGCCAAGCGCAGTTGTCGACGTGACCTGTGTAGAGGGAAATACCACGGCATCAATCCACGCGCGATCTGCACATGCTGCACCACCGGGCGGCGCAGGAATAGCACGAGCGCAAGCGAAGCTAAGTCTATTCTTGAACCGCCACCGTAACGTATGGTTGCCTGCCGTGATCGGTACGCTCGCAAAAAGCCAACCCGTTTCGCCGCCGATGGGTGTGAACGATGCCGGGATGACACCATCGACCGTGAACTCTAGCGCGCCTTGCGATGTGCTATAGCTGGAAACACGATAGTAAAACGTCACGGTTCCGTCCGGGAAGGTTGCCGTGTATTCCAAATCAGAGTTCACATAATTTGTGCCATCCACGCCGATGACAGCCGCTGATTGAAGGCTACTTGGGCTCATATAGCCACTTGTCACATCGACCGTCCACGCCGTCGAAGCCGATGTCGCCGGCGTTACAAAACCTGCCGGAATGACAGCGCCGACTGGGAACGTGTCAGGCTCGTCATCGATAATGGTGACGGTCGTCGACGTCGTGGTGCCGCTAAAGGCACCGATCGACACACCGCCGCCCGGTGTGCTCAACGTGACGGTAAATGTCTGATTTCCTTCGAGCAAGGTTTCATTGATGATGGGCACAGTGATTGTCCGCGTGGTGCTATCGGCGTCCGCCCAGTTCAGTGTGCCGCTGGTGGTCGTGAATTTTGTACCCGCTAGCGCTGTACCGCTTGCGGTCGTGTAATTGACCGAAATGGCGCCGGTAAATCCGACGTGCCGCTCCACGGTCAATCGCACGGAGCCGTCAGCTTCTCCGACCGAATAGGTAGGCTGGGAAAATGCCACAATACCGGGGCCGGTAAAGGCCGAATCAGGTAACCCGGTTCGGAAATTCGCTGTTGTTTCGCGCGTGTCGTTTAGCGCTTGGAATTCTCGGGCATTCAGGGTCACCCCGGATGGCGCACCATTAAATAAAATACTGGGATTGCTGAAATTTGGAATGCGCTGGCATGAGGTGCCCGGCGCAGTCGCAAGACACTGATCGTTGTAGGCCATTACGGTCCGAAAACGATTAACGATATCGACATAGCCGTGGGCGTAGCGAATATCGACGGCCGGGCCACCGGCTTCGGGCGTCACGTTTGTGTTGGGCTCAGTCTGGGTTACATAATCGTCGTGTCGCAACCCCATGTTATGCCCGAGTTCATGTGCAAAAGTCGCTGAGCCTGAACCGGTACAGCTGGGAGAATTGACCAAATTGTAAGCACTCGCCGCAAAACCACTGCTCTCGGTGCCCATGACGTAGCCCAAGCCGCAAGTGCTTGGATAGTTACCCCATAAACTCACAAAATCTGCCTTGTAGATATCGCGCAAAATTGGCACGCTATCCATAAAGCCGTCCGACGGATTTTGCAGCCGGCCCAGATCAGCACTGTCAGTCGTCTCCGTGTACGCCACTTCACCTTTGTAGACAAGTCGCAAGCGTTGCACGACGTTTGAGTTTGCGTAAATGAGGTTGGTGTAGACCACCTGCGCATCGATATTGGCGTGCAACTGTGCCGTGCCGCCATTGTTGGCCCGCGCAACGGGCGAGTAAACGACCATTACGTCCATTTGCGCGCCCGTGTCCGCCGCGACAAGCGCATCGGCAGCGGTCTGAAATAGGGGCTTCGGCAACGGCGGCGCATTGACGACAATTGGCTGACTCGTATGGTCCGGAAGGTCTAGCTCCTGCAATTCCGTGGACACGTAGCCTGATTGCGGCGAGCCGTGAATGCTGTATCTCTTGGAAGGCGCGCTGACGTTCATTGATACCACGCCATTGTTGTTTACCAGCACCACGGTACTGTGCATGACGCCAGGCACCGACCCGGTGAATGCCAACCCGCCGCTGGAGGTTGGCTCTATCCGCGTGATCTCGGCGAGCACTGCGGCATCGTCAAAAAATGGGATGCGGATGGTCATCGGCTGGGCAGCGATGGTCAGCGTATCGAACACGTTTTGCAAAACAGCGAAATCAACATCGACCGCTCTGGCACGGGCAATGCCGGCTAGCGCGGATCTTCCCTCGGTGGCCGCAGCGGCTGTTGCGGTCGTTTCGGGGTCTTTGGCTCTAACCAGACTCGGGATATCAACGTCGACGTTAGGCTGTGCGACGATCCTGGGGGGCACCCCTTGCGCTAGTGCCACGATTGGGGTGAACAGCGCAGTCCATAACAGACCTAAAAGTACTGTTCTGCGTAGCAGTCGGGAAACTACGGGGCTACACGATGCCTTCATTTTAGTGTCCGCTTACTGTGTCAGGCCATTGCATCGGCTGGGAGCATAGATGATAGGCGCAAATCCAGCAAATTGCTCAGGCAGTCTCCATTTGGCACAGCGCCGTCTCATATCGCATACCCTATGCCGCCATATTCGGCACACCTATTCTGATTTAATTCCGGCAGCCTTGATCAACGGCCACCACTTGTCGACTTCCGCCTTTTGATGCGCACCTGAACGCCAGGGCTTTCCGCGCAACTCTGATAACAATGGATAGCCTCTTTGTTGAAGCCTGCCGCCTATTCATCTTCAGTCTTTTCTCGGCTGCGGTCATCAACCCAGCAAGAAATTGATGATGATTTGCAGTGTTGAATCTTGAATCACTGTCTGGATAACGGCGCTAGCAGCCTGTCGGACTCAAGCTGAATACCCACCGCATAGCCCGCCGCAGGTAGCGTATGTGGCCGAGAAAACAGGAAATTACGCGCGATAGCTATTGAGAAGAGGGTCTGCGCGCGGATATCGACTCGTTTACGCTGCC
>JBBQFL010000083.1:0-10619 GCA_038321965.1 Burkholderiales bacterium
AGAAGGCAAAAAAACAGGCCGCTCAGAACGCGCGATAGTCGACGTGCTGATGGCCGGGAGATGTAAAGTATCAGTTGACGCGAATAAACCGCCGATTTACCGATTCTGTGGAACTTTTACGCCGTTTGTTTAAAAACACCCGCTATGGGTTGATATAACTGAATCAGGAGAATTTCTACCGCTCGCTTCGTCTGGCGCGACATGGCGCGCAGCCGGCCCAGAATCACTTGGTGAGCGCTTGAGCTGGAACAGACGCACCCATTGCAACACGTCGGCCCGCCGCTGCAGCCGATGAGCTTCGTCCGTCCGCGCGCATTCGCCTTGCTATACTGCGCGCATGCGGGCACTTGGCCAGATCGGTGGCCCCCGACGCAGCGGACAGCAGCCTATTTCTTGTCAGCCTTTATTTTCATATTGTCAGTTGCAATGGCTCTTTTCTCGGCTTCGACGGCCTGCTTGTCGTTAAAAACCTTTTCTGAGTCCTTGGACATCGAATCCATCTTTCCTGCGTCGGTGTCGTGTTTCAGTCTTAGCTCCGCGACTTCCAACCGCTTTATCTGACGCTTTAACGTAGCCTTGTCCGCCTGCATTTGGATCGAGCTATGCTTGTCGGCGGCGAGAGCTTTCTTGGTCCCCTCGATTGCCTGCTTGCCTGTGTAAATCTGGTACGCGTCTTTCGACTCCGCCGACATTCGGCCTGAGGCAGTGTCAGATTTCAGCCTGGCCTCGTCAACTTCCAATCGGTTGATTTGGCGCCGGAGCGCGGCCTTGTCCGATTGCAATTGCGCCGCGTCCTCCTTTGCTGCGGAGAGGCCCTGACTAATCGCGTCGCCGGATATCGTTGCGAGAGCAACTAACGTTGCACCAATTTTGTAGATGAGTTTCATGTCTATGTCCTCAGAATTAGTTTTCACTGCCGTTTGAACGCAGATACGCGGTTACGGATACTGATCCCGAGCCGCAGTCGCGTCTGTGTGGTGGCGAACATAGCGACATGACAAGGCCGCAATGGCAGAGAGAGGCACGGTAATCGACGTGCTGAAGGCCCTACCCGGGAGAGTGAACCAAAACGGGGGCTGAGCTATCAGTGCGTCACTTTCACCAAAAAAGATGGGCTCGCGATGGCTTTGACCGCTTCAAGCAAGATAGTCACTATGAAATGGCAACCTACCTCAGAACAATACGCCAAGTAGCTCAGCCCCGTTTTGGTTCACTCACGTTGATCGCGGCTCGATCAAAATCATCTAGGCTGAGCCGTTCCTGCAACTCCCGGAAATCTTCGATCCGGCCTTGAATGGCCTTCATGTCGTTGCGCTCAAGGTCGTCACATATATCGTCAAATGACTCTTCGGCCAGCAAGGGAATCTCGTCACGGCGTGCCATGAAGGCTTCTGCACCGCCACAGTCCTCCGGCGGAGCGCGCCGTTTGCCGCCAATACAGCAGGGGTAGCTCGTTTTGTTCTGCAACGGCTTTATCTCGTCAAGGCGTACGGTGTGCCGCCAGTCGTCAGTGAAGTCGTATTCGTAGCTGAAGCGCTCGTTGACGCGGAAATCGAAATCGCTCAGTCGCACCAGCCTGGGATCAGTGGAAAAACTCAGACCACCATCATGGTAGACACCGTGGTCCTAGCCGTGGATCTGGAATCGATTCAAATGCTCGTCATTCCAGCCAAAGGCAATTTGCAGCGTGTAGGGCAGGTCAGCGACGGTGCAATCGCTACGAACAAGCAGGCGGCGCCAGATCATTGGGCTGATCTCGCAAATCCACACATGCAGTCTGTAAATATGGACTCCAAGCACGGCAGTGTTCATGATGCGTGCCAGTTTAGCCAGCCGACCCCGCTATGTCACCCTCAGAGCCCGGTTTGTTCCACTCTCCGAGCGACACTATTTCGTCAATTTGCAATTCGTGTGCGTTACCGAACAGACGATTCAACTGTTTCTACATATAAGAGCCTGTAGGCGGTAACCGCGCTCGAAGACCTATTGGCACCCACACACACTAAAGGATCTGAATGATGAAGACGAATCTATCCAAATTGGCCTGGGGATCGCTTGCCATTGCCGGCTTGCTTTGCAGTGCGGACCCGGCTTCGGCTCAAGTTGCCGGCGGAACCACCACGTTCGACGCCACCATTACCGAGTCCACGCAAATTGCCATGGGCTGGAGCGTCAAGAAGACGCTGTTGGGAAAGAGTATCTACAACGATGCGGGTCAGAAGGTCGGCAACGTGGACGACCTCATAATCTCGCCCGACAAGAGGCTGACATACGTCATCGTTGGTGCGGGAGGCTTTGTTGGTATCGGCCGGCATGACGTGGCCATTCCCGTCACGCATATTCAGGATCAGTCTGGGAAGCTGGTGATGCCCGGTGCGACCAAGGACATGATCAAGTCGATGCCGGAGTTCGCGTACGCGAACGACAGCACTCAGCGTGAGCGGTTCGCCGCCGCTGCCGACAAGGACATCGCCAAGGGCAAGGCAAAAATCACCGATCTCGAGACAAAGGCCGGTGTTGCGGCGACCGATGCCAAGGCCAAAATCGATTTGCAGATCACCGCAATTCAGGTCGATCTCAAGTCGGCAGAAGCCAAGTTGACCGAAATGAAAAAAGCCGCAAACGCTCATTGGAAAGAGTTCGAAGCCAGCGTCAGTGCCGCCACCGCGCGACTGCGCAAATCGATCGAAAATGCCACTGGCTGATGGCCTCTTGGGCGAGCCAACCTATTTTCAACTAGGCCCATTGGGAGCGAAGCTACAATTTGACGACATATAGCCGCAGTCGACAAAAATTGTTGTCAATGCTCCCATGATGTTTCCTTCGCAACTTGCAGTAGGGCTTGCCATCGCGTATTTATGGACCGATCCAGACACCCCCAAGGCGAGTTGGACTGGAATCCGCATTGATGGCATGCATGACGGACAAAGGGAAGCTCGGTTTCGTGGCTGGTATCCAGTCAGGGAACATCGAGGTGCCGGAGTAATACTGTCGCGCGTTTCACTAGTTGCCAAATGTAGTCAAAATGTAGCTTCGCTCCCACTCGGCCTTAACGCATCAAGCTGCAGTTCCTGCCACAGCGTGAGCGCGAGCCAGCATGCCCCCCACTGTCGCGCACATCAAGCCTAACAGCATCAATGACTTATGCCGCGGTAACGCTTCAATGCCGGAAGTTATACGGGTCGAATCCGCTAAGTGCGGCTGGCGCACCTTGCTGTTATTCCCCTGACTCGGACAGATCGCACGCTTTGGGCAATCCGACTCGCGCGCCAAGATGTTATGACCAGAAACACCATTTTGTGTGCTGCCGAACAGACGGCGGGCAACGTTTTGCCTAAAGTCCATTTGCGTTGCCATAAGACCGTCCGCAGTTATGCCGATGTCCTAGAAAAAGCGCCGGATATACCGCACGCCGGCCCAGTCAATCGTCGAAGTCAATCCTCAGGAGATAATCATGAACAAAGATCAAGTGAAAGGCCGAATCAAAGAAGTGGAAGGTAAGGCCAAGGAAGTCACCGGCAAGATCGTCGGCAACAAGAACCTGGAAGAAAAGGGCAAGATCCAGAACGCCGTCGGCAAAGTCCAAGCCAGCTATGGTGATCTCAAGCGTGACCTGAAGAAAGGTGCCTAACTCATCCACCGCGATGGCGTGCTGCCGGAATTTGCGCCATTGCTGAGACAGACGGCGACGCGGGCAATCCACATGCGCTGGCACGCTCGCAACGAAGGCAGCGAAGGAGCCTCACATGTTCGACACGACTGGAAGCGCCAGCAACAGCTCTATGAGAGTCGACTACAACCCGCGTGCTGCCCAAGTGGGGGTGATGAGTCTGATGGAAGACAAGGTCTTCGACGCTGAAGGCATGTATCAGGGCAGGATCGAGGAAATGATCCTCGACACGCATACAGGCTGCATACGCTATGTCGTGGTGGCATTCGGCGGGTTTTTGGGAATTGGGCGCAAACGCTTCGCCGTTCCCTGGAGTGCATTGACGCCCGATCTCAAATATCAGCGGTGCGTACTTAACGTGATAAAAATGAAACTGATGGCCGTGCCAGTATTCGATGACGACCCTTGGCTGCGCCGGACCGACCCAACCCGCGGCCTGGCGAATCCATTCCCATTGCGCTAGCGGACCATTGGCTTCTTCGCCTGGTCGCTATCTACACTTTGCCTACGCGGTGCATTGGCGTGGCAACTTTTCCGAAATCTCCTTTCCTGGCTGCACTGTTGCTCCCTGTGTTTCTCTTCCTCGCTGCCTATGGGCCGCTGTAACAGCGCGCCTCGACGACAAATGCCAACTCATCCCCTAGAACGGCGGATTTCTCGTTCGTGGCCGACTATCACGAAAATATGACCACAAATTACAGCAAGGAATCGCCGGCGGGCATTGATTGGGCCAAATCCCTTACGGGCGCGCTCGCTCAAAATGAACACGTCAAGGACCTGGTGACAAGTGCTGCGGCCGAATTGTCTTCAGTCAATGTCGTACTCAAGCAAGAGCTCGCAAAAAAAAATCCACCACCGAAGATGGAGAGGACCCTCGAGAAAATTCAGGACGTCGAGACAAGAGTGCAGGAAGTAGCCGACGAGTTATCGGCCGTGAATCGGACCCTGCAGGGGGAAGTTCGCGACCGGATCATGCTGGATCATAGATTTGCCGCTGTGATCGAACAAGAAGAAGCCGCCCGTCATGCGGCCTTTCATGATCCCCTCACGGGCCTGCCCAATCGCGCGCTGTTCATGGATCGGCTGGAACACGGATTGGCGATGGCGCAGCGACAAAACTGGCATCTGGCGGTGATGTTTGTAGACCTGGATTCGTTCAAGGAGGTTAACGATACGCATGGACATGATGCCGGCGACCGCGTCCTGCAAACGATTGCCCAGCGGCTTAACGAAATCTCCCGAGCGGACGATACTGTCAGCCGGCATGGTGGCGACGAGTTCTTGTGCCTGTTAATGAAGAGTCCAGATAACGAGACCATCGGTGCAATTGCCGATAAATTCATCAAGTCGCTGCAACTGCCGTGCGAAGTTACGGTGGGTGACGATTCGATTCGTCTGACAATCAACGCCAGTATTGGCATTGCCGTGTACCCGAAAGATGGCCGCACTGCAGATGCGTTGATCAAGAGTGCGGATGCGGCGATGTACCAAGCCAAACTGGGCGAGTCGCGCATCGCATTTTTGGTGTAATTATTCTGCGCAATGTTCGTTATCGAACAGTCCTACAGGTATTTAAGGCGTAAGTTCTGACAATGCTCCACGAATTCTTGACCTTGAATCGCGTCGAGTTGATCGGTCGTTGCCGACAAAAAATCGCGAAAAGGTTTGCGCCCTCTGAAGTTCCCTCCCCGTCAGCGCATGGGGTGCCGCTATTGCTGGAACAAATCACCAGCATCCTTGTTCGGCAACAACGGATGCATGGCCGAAACGGCGCCGGGCCCGAGTCCTTGTCGGCCACCACGGATATCGGTCGCGCCGCTACTTTGCATGGGACTGAATTGTTGACGCAGAGCTATAGTATCGATCAAGTCGTCCGCGACTATGGAGACTTGTGCCAAGCGGTCACTGAACTGGCTGTCGAAAAGAAGGCAGCCATTTCCGCGGAAGAGTTCCGCACACTTAATGGTTGTCTTGACAACGCCATTGCCGACGCGGCTACCTCCTTTGGAAGTGCCCGGCAAAACGATATAGATAACCAAGCGCAAACCTTGCACGCTCGCCTGAATCACTTTACCGCTGAGCACCGGCGCCTGGTCGAGGTCGCTGTGCAGTCTTTTGACGCGATGCAGTCTGGGAGCGTGGGATTGAATGGGGCCACTGCTAATTTGCTCCGGCATGCGCTCAATGAGCTCAAATCGCCTGCCCAGCGCACGCTGCCCGAGATTCATCTATTGTCAGAAGCGACTACGGTTACTTCCCGATGATCGGGCGTTTCGTACTGGTGAGGCCCTAGCTAGTCATTGGGGTCGCCTCAGAAAACACAAAAAATCGTACGCGAAGCCTGAGCAGAGGCTGGTGCTCATTTTCGGCATGCGTCGGCCTTGTCTGCGCGAAAAATATCTCCATACTAATGTGCGACATCGAACAGACCGGTTGATTTCTTTAACAGACACTGATCACCATGCTCATTCCCTTTATGAGCATGGTGAGAGGCGCCGCTCACCTCCTCCCTGTGAGCGTGCGTGCAACACAATGAGCCCGGTAACCCCCTTGTTACCGGGCTTTTTTTTACAAAAAATCGCCGTCGCCCGGTGTGGCTGAGTATTCCCGATGCGCGAAGCCCAAAAATCAGTTTTTCACCTACATAATGCGGCGTTTTTCCTACATAAAATAAACGCGCCAGAGAGTCTGGTCAGTGTAATTGTGAAGAATCGCCTTTGGAACTGGATGAAATCCTCGAGCGTATTGATGCTGGCGCCGAGGCTGACGAAGTGCGTGTCGCACTCGCTGTGAAAATTATAGAGTGCCTACAAGCCAGAGGGGATGACATGACCCCTTGGGAGCGCGCTCATTACAACATCGCTGTCGACCTGGCGCCCTCATCTTGGCTACGTCTGACATGGTCGCACGTTGATTGCGTTTGCAATCTGCGCGAACCTGTTGATGGCGCCCATGACCCTGCTTTCACGGAGTCAGCGCCCACCAAACTCGAGTTGCTGACCAAAATGACTGACGCGTTGGCACTCATGCACGCAAAATATGAATCTGAAGCGCTGGCCAAATTTCCTATCGGCCAACAGCCTGCGAAAAACGACTAATTTGGCGGTCCCTGAATCGGCAAAAAGGGTCGTCCCCCAATCCCAGCCGCCGCCTCACAACCATTGATAACATATTTTATCAATGGTAGAGTCAGCGGCATCGCTCCAGCAAAAAGCCACCCATGTTCCGCATCGTCCTGGCCTTCGCGTTCCTCGCCATCATCCTAGTACTGAACCAGACCGGTGCAATCGTCTGGATCTCCGAGAAAGTCGTCGGTGTGTTGTTGCAGAAACCTGCCGACGACAGCCGCTATGCCGCTGCCATTGCCGACAAGCTGCAAGACGCACCCAACTGCGCCAGGTTCAAGCAAAACATTATCGAGGCCGGTCGCAGTGCCTATGCGGGACCAGGCCGCGCCAAGATCGTGCAGTCCTTTACCGATGCCACCAAGGCCGGTTGTCAAAAGCCATGAGCTGCTGAGTAGCAAGGAACCACCAAGAAAGCCACCATGCCACATATCCACCCCCACGCCTGGATCGAAGGTTTCAAAGACGCCTACGCCGGTCACGCTGCGCGCCATGTGGCCGAAATCGATGGGTTTTCGTATGCGTCCGGTCGGGTGGAAGGAGAAGCGCTGCGACTGAAACATAGGCAGGAATATGAACGGATGCTGTTCGAAGGACGCCGGGTCCGGTCGGGCGTGTCGACGGAGCCTGGCAATGGATAAAACCCTGGTTGAACGCGATGGCGCGACTTTGGGACTCGATAGTTGCGCTGACCTCTATGACAAACTGAAATTTGAAGGCGAACGGCTAGAAAACGTGTGGCACTCATACGATGCATTCAATTTTGTCGTCACCGCATGGCACCTTTATAACGACTGGCTCAAAAAGGATCGGACTGCGAAACCAAAGCTGGCCGGCAAAAAAACTGCGCTGGAAAAGCTGCCAGCAGAAATGATCCTTGTTCTGAATGTCTTGGAAAACATCGCAGTCAGCAGCAAGCATCTACAGCTTAACAACCCTGGCGCCGAAAAAAGAAAAGTGTCTGAAACCCATAACGGGGAGATCGACAACTGGTATTCGTATTTTCATCATGAGCGAATGCTTGGCATCACGACCGAGGGCGATTATTACTTCAGCATCCGAAAGTTACGCAATATTTGCCTAGCCTATTTCGCCTGGGTATTTGATGACGGGCTACCGGCATCACCCTTTCCGGGAGAACTTCTTTGGGACATCTGGCGCTGTGCGCCGAAGAACCACGTCGAAGGTGCGGTACCTCCACCAGGTGCGATTCCAGGTGAACTCGGTGACCCGGATTTTGTTACATAAGATTCTTAACCATCGTTGGGTTCCAGAACCGGCGCTTCCTGAAAACGGTCGCGACTTTCGGAGTCGTTGCCGTTACGCAGTCAATGGGAAGTTTTAGATGGCTCAAAGCAATGCTGTCGCTCGTGTTGTAGCGCCGCGCAATTTTTTGACGGGCAAGCAGTTCCAGTCGCTGGCGGCGGTACCGCCGGAAATGGAATGGTTTGCGAATCTGGATAGCGATCAGACGCGACGTGCGTACCGCAGCGACCTGAACGAGTTCATGGAGTTCGCCGGCATCGTGAAGCCGGAGCAATTTCGCGACATCACACGCGCCCACGTGTTGGCCTGGCGGAAGACATTGGAAGATCGAAGCCTGGCGGCATCGACGTTGCGCCGCAAGTTGGCCGCACTGTCATCGCTCTACGAATATCTTTGTGATCGCAACGCTGTCGCGCACAACCCGGTTAAAGGTGTGAAGCGGCCGAAGGTGGAGTCTCAGGAAGGCAAAACGCCGGCGCTGGGGGATCACCAGGTGCGGCGGTTGTTGAATGTGCCCGATGCGACGACGTTGAAAGGCAAACGCGATCGCGCGATCCTGTCGGTGCTTCTGTACCACGCGCTGCGACGTGAAGAGCTGACGACGTTGAAAGTAAAAGACTTCAATCACCTGCGCAAAGGTGTACCGCATCTGCGGGTACACGGCAAGGGCGGAAAACTGCGTTATGTGCCGACCCATGTTGGCACGTTGACGTTGATCGATGACTATTTGGAGGCCGCTGGCCACCGCGCTGATGCGAACGGCGCTCTATTTCGACCAATGCATAATCGCCTCGCGGGAAATACTCGCCAGGCGATTACCCCCGGGAGCGTGTACAGCGAGGTCGTCAAAAAGTACCTTGACCACCTCGGGATCAAAGGCGACAACATGGGCCCGCATGTGATGCGGGCGACCGCAGCGACGAATGCCCTGGATAACGGTGCCGATATTGCAAAGGTCCAGGAGTGGCTAGGCCACGCCAACATTTCGACGACCCGGATCTATGATCGACGGCGGATGAAGCCCGAGGATTCGCCGACGTTTAAGGTGGCGTACTGAAAGACGGCAAATCGTGCCTCTATCCGCGGTTTAAGAAAACTGTTTGTAACTAGAAAGACTGGCGGATAAACCTGGCAAACGTTGCGAAAGACCCCATCAAAAATGCGGTGTCGTTCGAACGTTCGCTCAGCTCTTTCGCACTAGCGTAATCAGGTCAGAGCGTGCAGTCTTAGCATCCACTATTGTGTATCGGATAGACGTCCCCTTCATTAGTCCGTCGTTGTAGGTAACGATCACATCTTTGCCCTGGGTTTTATACGACACACTTGTGATGATCCCCATCGCCTCTTCTTCGCCGTCCCGGTAGATTACGTTCATCGGAACAAGGCCCTTAGCCTGCCAAGTCCCGCCTAGCTGGCCAGGACTAGACCCGCCGCATCCTGCCAAAGCTATAAATACAATCGCTGCAAAAGCACTTCGTAAGAGCATCGCGGCAGTCCTATCTTCGAAAGAGTTTTTTACTCTACCATTCTGGAATGCCCTCGGTCGCTCGCTCGCGTTTCGTACTTGACCAAAACTTCATGCGGGAACGCTTTGATGACTTCCGCGACGAGACTGCTGAACTCATTGTTCCCGATGTAGCGCTCGTCGAGATGACCAAGACCGAACGGTGGCCCCTGACGTTTCGAGAGAGCTTTGCCCGCATAGCTTCTCGTCTAGACCAGTGCTACATGTCGATATCGATCCAGGGCGCGTTAACTTACGAAGTGCAACACGGTCCGGTGAGCACGTCGCAACTACTGCCCGCAGACTTTACCCATCTGCTCCGCGAAATGATTGCGGCGTCTCAGGTCGACACTGACGACGAAATGATCCGAGATTTTCCATTGGCCGCTCATTTCTAATGGAAGCCATTAGCGCAAGTGATTGATTGTGATGCTGTTTAGGGTAGTTTGCGGGCAGAATATGTGATCGCGAATTGAGTGCGGGGTGAAGCATGGATTTTGATCTGCGTTTTACTGACAAAGAGATCACCGCTTGGGGTGGCATGGCGTTGATGAAACGCATGCTTGATCATTTAGGATTTGATGAGGCGCTTAGCAAAAGTGGGCTGCCACCGCGCGGCAGCAATCGTGGCTACCACCCGGAACAACTGATTACCCAATTCATGCTCTCGGTATGGTGTGGTGCGAACCGCTTTGAGCATGGTGAAGTCACCCGGCATGACCCGGTCTTGAAACGGATCTTCGGCTTCAAGGGCATGGCCAACTTCAAAGCCGTCATCAGGCTCTTCAACAAGTTCACCCAAGGCACCAATGAAGAGGTGATGGACGCACTCTACCGGTGGATGTTTGGCCAAATCAGCATCAACGGCATCACCCTCGATCTGGATTCCACGGTGATGACCCGCTACGGCGCACAGGATGGCGCAGTACGCGGCTACAACCCGGCCAAACGTGGTCGCGCCAGTCACCATCCCTTGATGGCCTTTGTTGCCGATACGCGCATGATCGCCAACTGCTGGCTGCGTCCTGGCAACAGCGCCTCGGCCAATAATGTC
>JBBQFL010000084.1:0-10356 GCA_038321965.1 Burkholderiales bacterium
TGCGCCTGACCTTGCCCAACATGTCCATGGTGATCACCTCGACTCCTGCTTAATGAATAAGCAGGTGATTGAACACCCTGGTCAATTTTCGTCCGGCACAACCCTCAAAAACTGCTCAATTTTCATCCGGCGTCAACACCCGAAGCTTCAGAAGCGTTCTTCAACGCCAATTCCGCCGCCATGCCTGCGGCGCCCAACGCCTTAGTTGCTGCTGCCACCGCCGCTCTTTCAACGATTTCTGCAGCGGTGATGACCGCCAGCGCGACTAGTTCGGCCGCCTTCGCCGCCTCCATTTCCACCGCCGCCAGTCTCTCTGAGCGTGTGGCGTTTGCTTCTGCAATGTCTGACGCCCTGTGTACCGCTAGCGCGACAGCTTGGGCTGCGTTCGCTGCATTCTGCGCAATAGCGTTTTTTGCATCGGTCGCTGCATCCCTGATAGCTCCCGAAGCTTCATAAGCGTTCTTCAACGCCAATTCCGCCGCCATGCCTACGGCGACCAACGCCTTAGTTGCTGCTGCCACCGCCGCTCTTTCAGCGATTTCTGCAGCGGTGATGACCGCCAGTGCGACTAGTTCGGCCGCTTTCGCTGCTTCTTGTTTAACGGCTAGCTTCGCGGCGGCCTCTGCTTGTGAAGCGGACTGCGCATCCGTATTACCTGCCAGAGCTGCCGAATCTGCCATGCCTATGGTACCTTCGTTTAAACGCGATTAGCGTCGTACAAATCGACGACTACAATCGCTAACAGGTTGTTTAGTGCATTCATGAAAACACGAAAGTGGAACTCTGCATATGCTACAGGTTATTCGTAATCTGAGACATGTGTAAACTCAACCCTCACGCACAGCGCAACCTTTCCCCCGCCAAGCTTTTGGGCTGCTGCCAGGGCTGTGAAACGCATGACGGGCCGCTGGCATAGGCTCCTACGGATACGGTAACGACCTTCGCTTTGGCGTTAAAAGCGAAAACACCTCTACGGGGTAAGTTCACAACCAGTCGCAGCCTCGGCGTGCTTCGATGTGGCGTACTAATCTGGAAAGCCGAAAATTCGTTTTGCGGTAATCTGGACTATTCCCCAATGAGAGCCTACTGAGAGTTGGAAGGCCGATCACCAAAGGCCAGTGCCATTTGACGCATCACTATTAATACCGCGCCGCGATCACCGTCCTCAAGAATGCTTTGCGCGACGATCATAAAACGTTCGGTTCAACTGACCGGCTTGCGTCCAACATTCAGGAGTCGCTCGACGATCCACGGCAGAGCATTGATCACGACGCTGTAAAGTGCATGGTGGAAGCGGATATTGACGAGCTGACAAATCCGCGTCCACGTATCGGCGTGTGAGCGCGCGACGTATCTCTCATCACTACTGCTCCTTTACCAACTCACCCAATACTTAAACGCCCGATCTATATCCGCTGCTAGTTTGCGCTAGTCCGCAGGTGATGGTGATAACGCGTAGAGTGCCAGAACTCAGTATGCAGCATCGTTGAGTCATGGACAGGCGAGCCGCGAACCCTCTGGCGCTTGAACAGAAGCTTTCCGCGGTTTTTGCCGATGCAACTGTGCAAGATCGCGAATGAGGAACTTTAGGGCACGACGGCTACGCAGATTTTCGCCCTGCAGCATGATTAGCTTTGACCCTAATACATGCAGCACTTGGCGCACGGCCAATTGCAAGCCAATCAAGACTATGAATGCAGCAACCGATATATACGTGAATTGCAATAGTAGTTTCCAATATGCAGCACTGCTCAGGGCGCCAAGCAGCATGTCCCGACTCTCGTCGGTTCTAAATAGCAGTGTTATGACAACGGTCACTAAAGCAAGGGCAAGTGCAAGAATACGGGCCTTCGAGTCGGGGTTGTAAACGTACTCAACGCACTCCGCCCAACCCATTTCAATTGGCATTCTCATCCGATCGTCTAGCGCCAAGAGATCACAGGTTTCTTGGGCGGCTTGGAAAAACTCGTGGCGCGGCCTGTTTAATAGGTCTTGCAGAACGCGCGCTTTGCAACTCTTCACATCTTCAAATCGCGTACTGTATTCTGCATTGATCGCCTTAACGATGTTTTCCCGGCGCCTCGCTTCAATCATGACTGCGCCTGCGAGCATGGCGACCTCGGAAGCAATGCATATTCCGATGTAGTCCCAAAATTGCCCGAAACTAGCATTCGCAATTGCCAGTGCGAAACCAAAGCACATGCCTATAGAGCCCAATACGAACGCAGCCATTTTCCATGTGAAAAAGGAATCATAGTGAGCGAGACTTTGAAACCGACAATAGTATTTCCAAGCGATAGCGTAGTACTGATTCATTTTTTAAGCCAGCCTCTCTGATTTATGCATTTCATAGTTGAACATGACTCGACTGCAATACCAAACCGATTAAATCGCTTTGTAACAGCGCGAGCCGGGTTAACTCTTCGCGCTGGCGCGGGGCAGGAATTGACGAAAGAAAAGCAGCGCGGTTTGCCTCCGCGCCAGATTCGTCTGGCACATCAATGGGGGTAAAGGCACGCCAAGTTTCCTAGTTACACACGTCGGGCTAGTCTAGCGGGCAATGCGTAACTATCCAACTCATCCTGCCTCTTGCCGAACCGTTACTCCCCTTGCCAGATTTGGCGGAAGGTTCCCGTTGTCTGGACGGGTACAGAAAACCAGTTGTCGCCGCCAGCGCGGACATGTAGAAATTTGGCCGGTTTGAAAATGCGGAAAATGGATTCCTAGGGTGAATCGGACGTTGCGAAATCGGCAATATTCTCACTGGTTGGCAACGTCTTCCCTATGAAGGACTCCCGAAAATTGCGTTTCAGGTGGGCAAGTTTGGACGCGAAAGTGGGTCAACTTTGCGTGCGGTTTGGCGCGCGATTTGGCACGCTTGATGTGGGGTCCGTTAATCCGTAACATTGTCGGCATGTCTACTGACAAACTAATCCAACCGTCCACCGCTTCGCCAGCTGGCAAAGCGCCGCGCTACACCCTAGACGAGTTGATTGCACAATGTGACCCAGCGGCACCCAGGGCACCAGAGGCAATCGCGTGGCTACAACGACGGCCCGTAGGCAGAGAAATCATTTAGTCCGTTGCCGATAACCATCGGCGTATAAAGGTGCACCATTGTTGAGCTGATATAGAGTTGGGGTGTCCTCGCTCACTCCGCGGTATATTAAAGACACATCGCCCTGAAACCCCCATTGCATTCTCCGTTAACAGAGAAGAAATTCGCAGCGTCGTGGAATCACATCGTCCTGGTAATCCCGGGTTATTCGGTTCAGGTCTTCATGGCGATGATGTTGACGGCAGCGACTTGGACCTTCTGGTCGACCCAACACGTGACATGACATTTTTCTACATTGCGAAGATGAGAACCACATAGGCAAGGATTCTGGCGTGGCGGTTGATACCGACGCAACGTAATGGAGTGCTTCATATAGTCATCCCGCGCCGAGGTGACTAGCCTCGCGCTTCGATACCAATCCCGTCACGAACAAGTTTCCAGGCGATTTCTCTCGCCTTGTCCTCTGGACTGTTTCTTTACCCACTGAAGCTACTACTCTCGCGTGATCGAAACACTACTATGGCGGGGATTTGTGGCCTTCTCAAGATTCTTCATACCATCTCACGTGGTGATCAAATTCGAGAGTGCGCAGCGCTAATTGCCATTTGATTTTATCGGCGGGTATTGAATGCGTTCAAAGACCGAATCGAGCAACGCGGAAATTTCGCGCTTGGCGTCAACAATTTTTGCGATCATGCCCGCCTCACTTTGCTCTTATGTGTTCAACTGCGCAAGCGCTTTAGGCGCAAGCGCCGGGGTTTCCGGCATGAGCGCATTGTGTGAGTCCATTTCACCCATTGTCATGCCTTCCAGGAGCTGCTGCCACTACCTGCGCAACCAATTCATCTCCTCTTCTGGCGCGCTTGCTGGCAATTGCGCCGCCTATTGATTTCGAGCAAACAGCCGCTGGTCTTCGCGAATAAGCCTGGTGCGGGTTCTCTCAATGGTGGAATCGCTGCCAGTATACAAATCATGCCCTTATGCAGCAAGGAGCGACCGGAAAGAACTCTAAGTTGGTTGTACCGAGAGAATCTTTTTATGATGACGTGATCACGATGCTCAACCAGCTCGACCCGGACGCCAGAGAAAGCTTGCGCGCCCAGGTAGACTGGATCGAGGAGTACGATGGTTGCGACGGCTTTTTGAAGTCTGCGCCGTAAGACTGCGTTGGCTTTAGGCGGCGCCAACAGTACAAACCTTATTTGAAATGGTATGCCGATTTGAGTGTGTTTTAGGCTCCAAATCCTGGGACTAGGTGTATAGGAGACTGATTCCGTTAACTCAATCTTTGCGCAGCTTGAAGCGCGGAAGTATTTGCAATAAATGCAAATGGCCCACATAGGGCCATTCGCATTTACTAATTAGCGATCCACTTGGGATCAAACTAGTTTCGTTTCAAAGATACTATGCGCAGGTCGTCTCTCCACCGGTGAAGCCCGTAAAGATCCACATCCAGCTTGTGGGGCCGTCCGTTTCGCCACCTCCAACAACTGCCCCTTGCCAGTATCCCTGAGCAACAAGTGGCGATGTGGTGCATACAGGGCCGCCGGCGCCAGCATAAGTATTAGGGTTAGTGCCAGGGGGTGATGGTTGGTATGTATTAGGTACTGGTTCAGTTTTTAGCCCGCTCTTAACGACAAATGTCTGCTTTGCTTTGTCGCTAAAAACAATCGTGAGCGTATCATCTACATTCACTTGGATTCCCAATAACATTTGCGCCTGGAGTTGGTCGTTGGCGACGGCGGTTCTATATTGCTGACTTACACGAGTGTCGGAATCATCTCCTGGCATATAGGGGGTAACCGGAAGATTAATTGTATAACTATTCGCGTGCACCAGCGCTCCAAAAAAAAACGCTGTTATTACAAACGACACTCTCAATGCACTTTTGAACATTTTTGAACCTCCTATAGTTGAATGACTAGCGACCTATTCCAAGCGCCACCAATTTACGCTGCTGCAGTGCTAATAAAATCAACTGTCTAATACGCAGTACCTCTGGCAATTCTGCGGATGAATAACGGTATTTTGCGACGTACTCTTCATATGAAGCCGCGCCACATCGGGCCGACATTATGCAAATTTGCGACAAAATTGGGCTATTGGCGCTGCAGTCCATTCCGAAATCGCAAATTGCCAATTGCCAGGCATCCGCGTACTGATCACGCTTAGGAATAACCGGGGGATCACCTAATGCGGGACCAACCCGAAGCGCATACTCGAGCAAACCGCGCAGCATATAGGGATCAAGTTCGCCCTTAATAAGGGTTGAAGCCAAGCTGTAGGCCTCCTGAGTATTCCCAGCTATTTGCATATTAACGAGGGCTGCAGCTTGCGCTGCAGGAAACCCCTGTTTAGCAGCGTCATTCATCAGCGTGGTAACGAATTCGCTAGGTGGCTCATAAGTTTCAAATCCTTCGCATTCAGAGGTACGCCGCTGTACAGCCGCGGAACGCTCTTCGAAGTTGGGATGCTTCTTCTCACCTTCTTCAATCAAAGGACGTCGCGGGAGTTTTGACAGTGAACGTCCGACGTATGAACTGCAGTGTTGCAACACTTCAGCCATATAAAACTTTGCTTCTCCGCTAGCGCTATTCAAGGAAGCAAGATATTTATCGAAAAATTGCTTCAATTTTCTTGATTGCTCGAACTCTTGCCTGATTGTTAGCTTTGGAACAACAATTACCGGTCCAGGGTCTTTGGCCACGGTTTTGGGTATATCAATTTCGCGAGTGGACTTCTCTGATCCATTGGGCTGAAGCACACTTACTTTCGCTTCTGATGCTGGCCTGGCCGCTGCCGAACTCGGATTGCCATTTTCTGATCGCGTGTTGTCGCGTGCAAATTGCGACCATCCGAAGTAGCCGACGATAAGCACAGCTAAAACGAGCGCTGAAACCTTGACACTTAGCTTCATACATTACCCATGCAAGTCACGCATTCACTATGACTATGGGGACCGCGCGGACTACAACCCGACCTCGCGAAGATATTCGACATGGGACTCTCAAGTGAGTTAAAAATGTAGGACAAGCGATACGAATACTAACAGCCGTTTGTATTGTTTTGCTGGCAATTTTTTTACTCATTGCGCTCGTATTGATCAGGTATTTATGTTATCGCCGCATCTTTGGCCCGATCACTACCGACGGCGGTGGCCTCTCCGGTTTGATCGCCGGGGCAACCGTCGGCTTCCTAACCAGCTGCATAAGCACCGGCGTCTCTTTCACGAACTGCAACGTCGCCATGGCCTGGTCGCGATCAGCAACATCGGCACTTCTGGCCAACGCTTTGGACATATGCCCGTATGCGTTAACCACGTTGGCGTCCCGCGCTTGTTGCCGCGCAACGATAGGCGCTGGTGCCGGTCGATTTGGATCATAGACGGTACGCACTGCCCGCCCCTCCTTGGGGATATGTATCGCCGTCTGTGGCACCCCAGGGCGGGCAACGCCGCGCACGAAGCGCGGGGTGGCATTGGCCGTAATGCCGTGATCACGTAACTTTTCAGCGAAGGTCTCACGCCATTGCCGCAGGTCACCCTTGCGCGGATTGAGCCGCCGACCGTCGTAGCCGCGTGCCTTGACCACCAGGTGAATATGCGGGTGTGCCTGGTCGTCGTGTACCGCAAACACATAGTGATGATTGTCGGCGAAATGCTCCGTCGCAAAGTCACGTGCCGCGCGTGTGACCGCAAGGCGGTCGGTGCCGGCCGGCATCGATAGCACGATGTTGATCGTCTCTCGATACGCACTGCTTTCCGGAATCGGATAGTGTCCCGTCGTGTGCCACTCGTCCCGCAGCTCACGCACCTGGTCCCGGCCCGAAAGGAGATCTCCATCTTCGGTCTCAATGGGAACCTGCCCATTGCGGGATATGTAGTCCAGATGGTTCTTGACTTGAGCAATGGTCTTGGCCGAGCCGCTGATCTTGACCATGACCTCGGGTGCGCGGCGTGCCGTCAGGGCAAGTTTTGCACGAACAGAAGCGGCGCCTTGCGCCCTTCCGCTACCTCCCTTGCCGGTGGTGCTGATACGCGGCAACTGTACGCGCTTGGCTTGCCGGGGTTTCTTGGCTTCGCCAAAAAGGTAGCTGCCCCATTGCACGAGTACGCCATCGATACTGACCGGGTTCTGGTTCTCACTCATTGGATCGGTGCCGGCTTCAGCGGCCAACGGTCGGCGCTGGCGGTGACGACCAGCCCCAGATTGCGGAGCTCGGTTTTGATCGTCTCTTTGAGCATGCCGATTTTTTCAGGGTTAATGCGCGTCACCTCGACCGGCGAGGCGTTGATCACGCGCACCAGTTGGTTCAGGCTGCGTCCGATCGCGGCGAGCTGGCGGGTGGAGTCGGTGAGGCGATCTAACTCAGCTGACGAAAATTGCGGCGCCCGGGTCAGCGCGCCACGGACCGCCGCCACGATCCATTCCTGGCTGTTGTGAAAACCGCAACGGGTCGCCTCAGCCGAAATGGCGTCGAGTTCGGATTGGGTAAACCGGACCCGACACTTGCCCACGCGGGTGCGCGTTTTGGTGTCGGCGCCTGGACTGGTCACGTAGCCTTGCGCCCCGTCCGGCGGGTTGGCGCCACGGCGCGCGTGCAGGTCTTGTTTGATCAAACGCAGCGCGGCGGCGGCCGGGCGCTCGTTGCGGGCAAAGCAGGCAGCGTCCGCAGCTTTACTGAGAATAGTTTCCCAGAAGTACTCAGTATAGATTGCAGAACCATACCAATCTCTCAATTGCTAGCCCAGACATGTGCAGGTTTTTGCGGCACATGCCAAAATTGTTCCATTCGATTTCGCTGATTGCGCACTCCATCGCTAGTCCCCCGCTGGCAAATTAGCCTTCGAAAACCGTTGGATTTCAAATTTTGACTGCAGCGAATCCATCACATTTTCCTCTAGCAATAGATTGCCCACCCGGTCGTGGAGCGACGTGTAAGCCATGTATTGCCGAAAGGCTTTGCGGGTTTCAACATACTCAAAAATCTTTGCGGCGACAGAGACAACTGCGCCTGCCTTAAGCTCCATCGCGTCAAACGCACCCTTCGCAATGTCCCCGCCAGAAACATCGGAGCGGAGAAGTGATGGCCGCTTGAACTTTGCATCGCAAACACGCTTCCATTTACTGGACCAGTCGCTGACGATTTCTGACTTCTCGGCAAACGTATTTGCATCCCGTATGGCAGATTCGCAACGACGACGTAATTCCCGAATGTCCTCGAGTTCTGCTCGCAGTTTTCTGATTGGCTCGCCGGCCCCTTTTCCAGGGATATAGAGATCAACGAACAACGCAAGCAATGGTGGCATATGCTCCAATACGATCTGCGGTCGCTTCCGTAAATGAGCATCGATGTCACGCAATCCCGTCACTACTTTAGTATGGACTTCATCGATTTTGGCAACAAATAGATCTGAGCCAGGAGGCGCATCATATCGACCTATTCCTTGAAGAGAGTTGGGGAGCAGCACAGTTGCGTTTGTAACCTGACTCATCTCCTTGCAATGCGACCATTGCCATAGGCGAAGCAAATGAAATATCTTGGCCCCCGCAAGAATTGGATCATCAGGGTCTGCTAGATCAATTGAACTACTAATTTCCGGTAAATGCTCGAAATACCAGGCATCGCTAGTCTTTTCCAGGGCTGGCGCGGCCCGCTCAAAGAGCGACCGGTCCATCGTGATGCGATTCTGTAATAGAGTCTGTCCGTGCTGCAGGTTCGCTGACGCAATAATTTCGACAATCTTGTTTTCTGGATCAAGGTCGTTAAGGAGCTCTTTACTTTCCCGGAAACACTCTTCTGCCACAGTCACTCGATCAAAGAGACAAAACGCTTCTAGCACGCAATTGATCCGAGAAAGAAGTTCGGGCGTCGTGACCCGCAACTGATTGGCGGTTAAGCAGCCAAGCGCCTCGTAGCACCAAAAAGACGTAGCTGCGCGGGAAAGGTCATCCTCAGTATGTGTTTTCATTTCTTCCAGTCTTCAACATGGTGTTTTCAAACTCGCTATTTCGCCAAGAGCGCTCGTGTCGTATCCACGCCTTACGAGACTACCTAGCGCGGCAGCATGGCCCTGTAAGAACCGCACTGAAATAATCCAGGGGTAGCAAGTCAGCATTTGTCACTGTGGATCAACGGCGGCGAAACATACACGACGTTCGGCGTCGAGCAGCGAATGACAACGCGGTTTATTTATAGGGTTCTTCGTTAATTTCACTGTGATTTTTACGCCATTGCCAAATTGAGCTTACCGATATGAAACAAAATCCTTGCCCGGTAGTTGGTGAAGTTACGAAACCCACGAGTGTTGGCCTTGATGAGTTGGATAGCGCTGTTGAACCCTTCAGCGCAGGCATTGCTGATTCTGTGCCTGCTGAAGTTGAGCAGACCCGTCTCATGACGCCGCAAGTGCATTCAGCGATTGATTGAACAATCACCAAAAGCTATCGCCATTTGACGCAGCACCTTCAATAACGTGCATCGATCATCGTCCTCAAGAATGCTGTTGAGCAAATCAATTGCGAAGTCTGGGGCACTCCGATACAACTCAGCCATGGCTTCATCATGTGACCTATCTCTCACCAGTACCTCTCCTTCGTTAATTGACTCAATGCTTACAACGCCAACCAAAATATTCACCGCTTGATTTTGGCGCAATATCAGCAACGAAACAGCCTAGGTGCATCGACGTTTCTCCGAATGTCCAAATGTGTTCAACCCGACCCGGAAATCCAACTTTCCTTCAGATCATATTGAAGAAAAACTGCCATTAAGGCATCATTTTCAAGAGTAGTCTGTTTAGTAATCAGATACTTGACGTGCATTGAATGTAGTCACGAATACTTCAGAGCACTTAAACATAGCTCCATTAAACAAGTAATGGTGCCTCCATAAAGACAAATCGCAGGACTTGCTCTTATGGAGGCACTATCACATGAGCTTCCGCCTCATTTGGACGCAAAAGCACTCGGAAGTAAATCTACGCGCAAACCCTCACTAATACTACGAACGTGGAGCAATTTACTCTTTTCAAACCGATGTTCGTATTTTCACTTCCGAAAATCAAATTAACGTGGCATCTCGCTTTGCTTAGACGCTCGGCACGTCAAAGTGGAATACAACCGAGCGCAATATGCACCGAGCCCCATAGCATGCGACAGGGTCGCATTGCGAAACGGCTTCCACATATCCATCACCGCCAGCCGAATCCCAGCGCTTTTCTTCTTGCCAAGCGCATCAAAGAACATCGCCATGCTCGCCTCGGAGCGGTCAGCGCCGCCAAACCAGATCGGGCGCCG
>JBBQFL010000085.1:0-10234 GCA_038321965.1 Burkholderiales bacterium
CGGTTTTGTTCCCAGTGACGTGGATACATTATGCCGGGCCTATCCCTGAAAGCAATTTTTGCTATTTCGCCAAATCCGCCGAGGGGCGGACGTTGGCCCTATGTTGCGCGGCAAAGCTAAGCCTCCGCTCAATACAGATAATTCCAATTCGCAATAGAATCAGTAATAATATAGCCATGTTTTCTTTCAGGGGTAAATCATGGCCAGACCGGCAACAGGTGGTAAACACATAGACGAAGCACGGCAAGCAATGGCGACGGCCAAGACGGCCGATGAATTGCGTGCCGCGCAGGCGGTTCTACTGCCCCTGGAGCTGGGTTTGAGCCTGGCCGACACTGGACGCGCGATTGGCCGCTCTGTCACCGCCACCTGTCGTCTACGGCGTGAGTTTTGTGCCATCGCCGCCAAGGAGCGCCTGCCTGGACGTCGCAAGCGCGACCTGCGCAACCGCGCCCACCTGACAGTTGACGAAGAGGCCAAAATGCTAGACAAGGTGCTCAAAGGCGCAGCCCAAGGCGGGGTGATCGTGATACCTACCCTGCACACCGCCTTTGAGCAGCACATGGGACACAAGGTGGACCTCTCGACCCTCTACCGAATTCTTGCGCGCCATGGATGGCGCAAGCTCGCACCTGATACCGCACACCCACAAGGCAACCCGGCGGCGCGCGAGGACTGGAAAAAAAACTCCCCGATGCGCTGGCACAAGCCGTAACCACGTTCGCCAAGATTCAGCCGGTGCGCCTGATGTTCCAGGACGAGGCACGCTTTGGGCGTATCAGCGACTGCTGCTATTGCTGGTGTCCCAAGCCGATGCGCCCGATCGTGCGCGCCATGCTGACCCACCAATACGTTTACGCCTATGCGACGATCAGCCCACTTGATGGACGCATGGATTCGTTGGTGCTACCGCACGTCAATACCGATTGTATGCAAGTATTTCTTGATGAAGTGGTATCGCGCTACCCAGACGAAAATATCTTGATGGTGGTCGACGGCGCAGGCTGGCATCGGGGCGGGCAACTCCAGTTGGCCGATAACTTGCGCTTGCTCTTCTTGCCGCCGTATTCGCCAGAACTCAATCCGGTCGAACACATCTGGGATGAACTGCGCGAAAAACACTTCCACAACCGCGCATTCGATAGTCTTGACGCCCTCGAAGACAATCTTGTGGTTGCGCTACAGACCTTTGAGGCTGACCAGAAACGGGTGAATTCCATTGCCGCATGGCCATGGATTATTAATGCTATTTCTAATGCGAAATAGAATTAGTGCAGCATACCGTCACCCGCAGCCTACAACGCGCGGGTCACCGCAACAGACTACGTGGACGAATAACATGAAACCTGATTACTGGGACGAGGCGTGCATCGCACTTACCAAGCGCGACAAGGTCATGAAGAGACTGATCACGTCATACCCCGAGGCGCAATTGCGCACACGCGGAGACCCGTTTCAAACGCTGGCAAGGGCCATTGTCGGCCAGCAGATTTCAGTCAAAGCTGCGCAGTCAGTATGGAACAAGACCGAAGCGGTGATCGGAAAGATCACCCCGAAAAATATGCTCGCCGTGACACCAGAAGACCTTCGCGCGGCTGGCAACTCTCGGCAGAAAATTGCCTATATGCGGGATCTCGCGGCACACTTTGTAGACGGACGCATCAAACCCAAGCGCTGGCATACGATGGCAGACGACGACGTGATCGCCGAGCTGGTGGAAGTCAAAGGCATCGGCGTCTGGACCGCCGAAATGTTCCTGATTTTTTACCTGATGCGTCCGAATATTTGGCCCATCGATGACATCGGACTGATTCGCGCCGTGGAAAAACATTTCCATGGGGGAGATCGACTGGAGAAGGCAGAAGTACAGTGGTATTTCGAGCGTTTCTCTCCTTGGTGTACGGTGGCGACCTGGTATCTGTGGCGTAGCCTGGACCCCATCCCCGTCGAGTACTGATGGACCACCAGCTCTACGAAAGGGTTTGGGCAATCGTCAAGCGCATTCCCCGCGGCAGAGTTGCGACCTATGGGCAGATCGCCGCGCTGGTGGGAATGCCGAGACACGCGCGGCAGGCGGGTTATGCGCTGGCGGCAACGCCAGCAAACAAAAAGATTCCATGGCATCGGGTCATCAATGCGCAGGGCAAAATCAGTTTGCGGCTTAAGCACTGGGAAAGCGGTAGCGACGATCTGCAACGAATCCTGTTGGAAGCGGAAGGTGTGCAGTTTGACAGCAACGGCAAAGTGGATTTGAAGCGCTTTCGCTGGCAACCGAAATGAGCAACTCAAAAAAGTAAACGCTAATATCCGCGCGGCTTTACAGCCACTTAGGCTCCGGAAAGCCCGCCGGTGCTGGAGTTTTAGCCAAAAATGTCGGAACCGGTCAGCGCAGGTTTCCGTCAGTCAATGTCAAAGTCCGCTGCATTTTCGCCGCCAGACTTGGGTCGTGCGTGACCATGACCAACGCGGTCTTGTATTTGGCGTTGAGTTCGAGAATCAGCTCAAACACATGATCCGCCGTGCCGCGATCCAGATTTCCGGTTGGCTCATCCGCAAGCACACATGCGGGATGCGTCACCAGCGCACGAGCAACTGCGACACGCTGGCGTTCACCGCCGGACAGTTCCCCGGGCTTGTGCGACAGCCGATGCGAGAGCCCAACTTCACCAAGGATGACGGCAGCGCGCTCCTTAGCGACCGCTGTTGCCTCGCCGCGAATTGCCAGTGGAATCGCCACGTTTTCAAGCGCCGTAAATTCCGGCAGAAGATGATGGAATTGATAGACGAATCCCAGCGCAATGTTGCGCAGCCTGCCCTGCTCCACCGCTGTCAGTTTGTCGATGCGCTGGCCCATGACATCGACCTCGCCGCTCGACGGCGCATCCAGCCCACCGAGAATATGCAGCAGTGTGCTCTTGCCGGAGCCTGAAGCACCGACGATGGCGATCGTTTCGCCTTCGTTGACGGTGAGTTCAATGTCCTTCAGCACATGTACCGGTATATCGCCCTGGTAAAACGACTTCGAGACGCCCCGGCAATGGATGACTTGTTTACTCATAGCGCAACGCCTCAGCCGGGTTCACGCGTGACGCGCGCCAGCTCGGGTATAGCGTTGCCGCCAGGGAAAGCGACAAGGCAATAACGACGGTAATCCACACATCGCTCATTTTAAGATCACTCGGCATCTCGCTTAAGAAATACACTTCCGGGCTCAGCATTTTTGCGCCGATGACGGTCTCGATGAATGGCACGACAACGTCGATATTGAGTGCCAGCAGCACGCCAACAACAACGCCAATCAACGTACCAATCACACCGATCACGGCGCCTTGCACGACGAAGATTTTCATGATCATGCCGGGCGAAGCGCCCAGCGTGCGCAGGATCGCGATGTCAGGATGTTTGTCCGTCACCACCATCACCAGTGTGGAAACGAGATTGAAAGCCGCCACGGCAATGATGAGGGCGAGAATGATAAACATCATGCGCTTCTCGATTTCCACAGCGTGAAAGTAGACCTCGTTTTGGCGCGTCCAATCAGTGACAAATCCATCGATCTTCAGCGTGTCACCGAGCACGCGTGAAACGCTGCGTGCGCGGTCGGTATCCTTGAGTTTCAATCGAATGCCGCTGACATTTTCGCCCAGCCGAAACAGCACTTGCGCGTCCCGCATGTGGATCAGCGCAAGCGTTGAATCGTACTCGTAGTGGCCGGAGCTGAATATGCCGCTCACAGTAAAGCTGCGCGTGCGCGGCACCATACCGGCGGGTGTCGCGCTGAATTGCGGTGTGATCAGCATCAGCTTGGTGCCGATCTTGGCGCCAAGTTGGCGTGCCATATCCGCGCCAACAATAATGTTGTATTCCTCCGGTGCAAGTGAGCTGAGCTGCCCAACGCGCATGCTTCGGCCGAGGTCGGCAACGGTATCTTCATCAGACGGAAGTATGCCGCGCACCATGGCACCGCGCACGTTCGATGAATACGCAAGCAGCCCCTGGCCATTGACGAATGGTGCGGTGGCAAGCACGTCAGGATTTTTCATTGCCACCTCGCGTACCGACTGCCACTTCTCTAGCCCGCTCTCACCGCCCATGATCTGCACGTGGGCTGAAACCCCCAGAATGCGTGCGCGGACCTCTTTTTGAAAACCGTTCATCACCGACATCACGGTGATGAGCGCGGCGATGCCGAGCGCAATCCCCAGCATGGACGCCAACGAAATGAAGGAGATGTAATGGTTCTGGCGTTTTGCGCGCGTATAGCGCAGGCCAATGAAGAGCGAAAGGGGTTGCAAGATATGGCGAACCAGGGGATTGCGGTGGCCCGATGATAAACTACTTTGCATGTGTCTCCCGCTATGAGATTTGACGTTTTCCTTCCTTCGCTGCTGGTTTCGCCGGACTGGTTTGCCGATTCTTCGCCGCCACGCTTGCCTGCTATAGAGTTGTTGCTGGCACATGGCCGTGCGCAAGTCGGCGAAGAGTGGCCCAAGCCCCTGCTGGCCCGGTTCGACACGACCGGCGGGATCGCCGCGATTTCTGCACACGGCGATGCGATCGATACTGACGGGGCTGGCTGGATGTTTGCCGAGCCCGCGCATTTCCAGGCTGATCGCGATACGGTCAATCTGTTCCCGTCATCCCATCTCGATATCAGCGCCGACGAAGCGATGCAATTGATCGATGCGCTCAACGCCAATTTTGACGACAGGGGCCTGTCGTTTTCCCGCGGCGCGTCTGGCCGGTGGTACGTCTGCTGCGACGCGCTGGCGTTGCCGCACACGACATCCTTTCGCGCGGCTCAACGCGGCGCTGTGTTTGAAAAACTGCCGCAGTCGACTGGAAAGCTCTCCTGGAAAGCGATTCAAAACGAAGCGCAAATGTTGTTCCATTCACATGCCGTCAATGAGCGACGCGAGGCCAGCGGGACATTGACCATCAACGGCTTGTGGTTCTGGGGAGAAGGCGTGCTTCCGGCTCGGCATATGGACTTGAAGCCTATTGTTGGTGCGGTGTTTGGCGATACGCCGCTTTCAATTGGGCTCGCAAAATTGAGCAGCGCGACGATTGCACCGCTGAAACAATGGGTAATCGACAAGCACGAATCCCCTGTCAATGGCAGCCTGTTTATGCTCGATGCGCTAACTGCATTTCATGAACGAGGCGATGTGGAGAGCTGGCGAGAATCCGCCCTGAAACTGGACGCTCAGATATTGACACCGTTATTGGAATCGCTGCAAAACGGCTTAATCGAAGAGGTCGTCCTTACGCTGCCACGAGACCGCGACTCCATGGTCGTCACGATAGCGGCACGATCTCTCCGCGGGATTTCAGGCTGGTGGAACAAGCTGATGAAACGACCCCGCCCATTTCTTGAGTCGGCCCGTGCCTGAAATCGTCACGCGCGAACGCGATCCCGCCGCGTTCAATGCGCTGATTGCGGCCAACGTCGATCCGCGGCTGGCACGTGTGTATGCCGCGCGTGGCGTCACCCATCCTTCCGATCTGGATCATGGCTTGCCAGCCCTGCTTTCGCCTGTCCACCTCGCCTCGGTGAAGGAGGCAGCCAAGTTACTCGCCGATGCCATCCAGTCGGGCAAGCGCCTGTTGATCGTTGCCGACTATGATGCAGACGGTGCGACGGCCTGCGCCGTGGGCATGCGCGCGCTAAGGGCGATGGGCGCGAAAATTGAATTCGTCGTGCCCAATCGCTTTGAATTCGGCTATGGTCTGACGCCGGAGATTGTTGTACTTGCGGCGCAACGTTGCCCGGACATCATCATCACTGTAGACAACGGGATCGCCAGCGTCGATGGCGTGGCAGAAGCTAATCGGCGCGGCATTCAGGTGCTCGTCACTGATCACCATCTTCCCGGTAGTTCATTGCCAGACGCTGCCGTCATCGTGAACCCGAATCAGGTTGGGGATACCTTTGCCAGCAAGCATCTCGCCGGTGTAGGCGTGATTTTTTATACGATGACGGCGCTACGTGCGGAGTTACGGACGCGCGGTTTTTTCCAGGGAAAGAGCGAGCCCAACCTTGCCGATCTGCTTGATCTGGTGGCGCTGGGCACGGTGGCAGATGTTGTACGACTAGATCACAACAATCGTGTACTGGTCGAGCAGGGCTTGTCAAGAATTCGCGCAGGTCGCATGTCGCCGGGCATCCGCGCGCTGCTGCAAGTGGCTGGGCGTGACCCCAATCGCGCGTCGACATACGATCTCGGTTTTGTCGTCGGGCCGCGGCTGAATGCGGCCGGGCGCCTCGACGATATGTCGCTGGGCATCGAATGTCTGCTCGCAGAGAATGACCGCAATGCGACCGAGCTTGCTTCCAGACTGGACACGCTGAATCGCGAACGCCGCGCGATCGAGTCGGATATGCGCGATGGTGCGTTTGCCGCGCTTGAAGAGGTCGATGTCGGAGCGCGCCATGCGTTGTCACTGTTTGACCCCAGTTGGCACCAGGGTGTCGTCGGCATACTTGCATCCAGGATCCGTGAAAAATATCACCGGCCCGTCATTGCTTTCGCGCAGGACGGGCTAGGCAATCTCAAAGGCTCGGGCCGCTCGATTGGCGGCTTCCACATGCGCGATGCGCTCGATCTCGTTACCAAGCGCCACCCAGAGCTGATCAGCAAGTTCGGCGGCCATGCCATGGCGGCCGGGTTGACCATTCCAGAATCCGGCATGGCTGATTTCACGGACGCGTTTGAAGCCGTCGCGCGTGAGCAGCTCACCCCCGCAGATTTGGCTGAACGGATCGAGACCGATGGCGCGCTAGCCGCCGACGAGTTGTCGTTTGACTTCGTTCGGTCGATCGACGCGCAAGTATGGGGGCAGGGGTTTAGAGCTCCATCGTTTACCGGCCGTTTTCGCGTTTTGGACCAACGGGTGGTTGGGCAAAAGCACCTGAAGCTGAAACTTTCGATGGGTTCGGCCACGTTCGAGGCAATGCGTTTTGGTTCGAGCGATGCGCTGAACACCAGCATAGACGCGGTGTTCAGGCCATCGATCAACGAGTTTCGTGGCAACACAACGTTGCAATTGCTGCTGGATTACGTGGCTTGAGCGTAGCCCTGTCGCGTATAATTCCGGCTGATGCCAATTTGACTGGTGGCTGGCGCAACGCCATGACTGGCATCTCTCATGCCGGCCCAGCAGTCAATATCGTCGCCCCTCAAGTGGAGCGGCCAAACAAGAACGAATCGAAGCCCAATGGAAGCAGATCAGCTAAACGCGATTGGAAACCTCATCTCCGACTTGACCGCACGTACGGTCGAGTTGCGGAGGTATCTTTGACTTCGACGCCAAGGTAGAGCGGCTCGAAGAGGTCAATCGACTCGCGGAGGATCCGTCGGTTTGGGGTGACAGCAAACGCACGCAGGAACTGGGCAAAGAGAAGAAGATCCTGGATGAGGTTGTCACCAACCTGAACGCGCTGGGACGCGGTCTTGCCGATGCGCAGGAATTGTTCGCGATGGCCAAAGCGGAAGCCGATGAAGACACGTTGCTCGCCGTAAGCGGCGACGCGAAAACACTTGAAAAACTGGTGGTGGATATGGAATTCCGCCGCATGTTTTCCAATGTGATGGATCCGAACAATTGCTTTATCGACATTCAGTCCGGCGCCGGTGGTACCGAAGCACAGGATTGGGCAAACATGTTGATGCGTCAATATTTGCGCTACTGCGAACGCAAAGGTTTCAAGACGGAACTGCTGGAGGAGTCCGCAGGCGATGTGGCGGGCATCAAATCCTGTTCGATCAAGGTAATTGGCGCTTACGCTTATGGTTTTCTGCGCACCGAGACTGGCGTACATCGATTGGTACGCAAGAGCCCGTTCGACTCCTCAGGCGGCCGCCACACATCGTTCGCCAGCCTGTTTGTGTACCCGGAAGTGGACGATTCCATCGATATCGAAATCAATCCCGCCGACCTGCGCATCGATACTTTTCGGGCATCGGGCGCAGGCGGCCAGCACATCAATAAAACCGATTCCGCGATCCGCATTACACATGCACCGTCGGGTGTGGTTGTGCAGTGCCAGAACGATCGCTCCCAACACCGCAATCGCGCCGAAGCGATGTTGATGTTGAAAGCGAAGCTGTATGAGCTGGAAATTCGCAAGCGCCAGGCCGATCAGCAGAAGCTGGAAGACTCTAAAACCGATATCGGCTGGGGGCACCAGATTCGCTCTTATGTGCTGGATAACTCCCGCATCAAGGATTTGCGTACCAATGTTGAAGTGGGCAATACCAAATCAGTACTCGATGGCGATCTGGATGTGTTTATCGAGGCCAGCTTGAAGCAAGGCGTTTAGCAATCCAAAGCAAACCGAAGAATCAATCAAAACGAGACTGAACATGTCCGAAGAAAACCAGAATCCGCCCATAGACGAAAACCACGTCATCGCTGAGCGGCGCGAAAAGCTGAAAGCCTTGCGCGCGGCAAGCCCCAATGGCATCGCGTTCCCCAATGACTACCGCCCGGCCCACGACGCGGCCGATTTACTTGCGGCTCACGGCGGCAAGACCAAAGAAGAGTTTGAGACTGGCGCGCATATCGACGTCAAGGTCGCTGGTCGCATCATGCTCAAGCGCCTGATGGGCAAAGCCGCTTTCGCGACAATTCAAGATGTTTCTGGACGCATCCAGCTTTACGCCACGCTGAACGACATCGGCGATGCGCTGATGGACGCGTTCAAACGCTACGACCTGGGCGATATCGTGGGTGCCGAGGGATACCTGTTCAGAACGAAAACTGGGGAGCTTTCGATCCATGTGAAGGCAATTCGCCTGATCACGAAATCTATTCGGCCGATGCCTGAAAAGTTTCACGGCCTCACCGATACCGAGCAGCGCTACCGCATGCGCTACGTCGATTTGATGGTGCATCCGGAAGTACGCAACACATTCATCGTGCGCTCGAAGATCGTGCAGACAATGCGCGAATTCATGGTGAGCCACGGATATCTCGAAGTCGAAACGCCGATGATGCACCCCATCCCTGGCGGTGCCGCCGCGCGGCCATTCAAGACGCATCACAATGCGCTCGACATGGAGCTGTACCTGCGGATTGCGCCTGAGCTCTATTTGAAGCGCCTGGTGGTGGGTGGCTTTGAGCGCGTGTTCGAGATCAATCGCAATTTCAGGAATGAAGGCATTTCGGTTCGCCACAATCCGGAATTTACGATGATGGAGTTTTACATCGCGTGGCGTGACTACCTGCATCTGATGCAGTTTACCGAGGACATGTTTCGAGATATCGCCACCAAAGTATTGGGCAAAACCCTGGTTAACTATCAGGGAACGGAAATCGATTTCGGCAAGCCGTTTGATCGGTTGACAATGGTAGAGGCCGTCAAAAAATATGCGCCGGATTTGGCAGGTATCGATTTCAATGATGCGCCAACCCTGCTAAAACACATCCGTGCAAATGGCGAAAATGCCAAAGAAACGGACACGATCGGAACGTTGCAGTTGAAGCTGTTTGAAGCGGCGGCCGAGTCGAAACTGATTCAGCCGACGTTCATTGTCTCGTACCCGGCAGAAACATCGCCGCTGTCGCGCCGCAACGACGAAAATCCGGCGGTGTGTGATCGCTTTGAATTGTTCATTGCAGGGCGCGAGATCGCCAATGGCTTCTCCGAACTCAACGACCCGGAAGATCAGGCCGAAAGGTTCATGGATCAGGTTCGTCAGAAAGATGCTGGAGATGCCGAAGCCATGCATTACGACGCCGACTATGTGCGCGCGCTGGAGTATGGTCTGCCGCCTACTGCAGGCGAAGGCATTGGTATCGATCGACTGGTGATGCTGCTGACGGATAGCGCGTCGATTCGCGATGTCATCCTGTTCCCGCAAATGCGTAACGGCGACTTGTAGTCTTGTAAACGCGCAGCCGCCATTCCGCGTTAGTATGGGTAGGTCACGGTCTCTATCGAAAGGAAACCAGCATGAAATTTCTCAAATCAGTTCTGCTTGGCTCGGCATTCGTAGTGTCGCTTGCTGCCAGCGGCGCTTATGCGAAATGCGATAACTGCGGCAGCGTTACCGATATGAAGACAGTAGAAATCAAGGGCGAAGGCTCTGGCCTGGGTGCCATAGCCGGTGGTGTTTTGGGTGGCGTTTTGGGCCATCAGGTTGGCGCAGGGCGCGGCAAAGATGTCGCCACCGTTGCTGGTGCCGCGGGCGGTGCCTACGCTGGTCATCAGGTGGAAAAAAATGCGAAG
>JBBQFL010000086.1:0-9955 GCA_038321965.1 Burkholderiales bacterium
CGCCTGCTAAAGGCAGGTAAGCCGTTTAAGAAGTCCATGACTGCATGCATGCGTAAGCTCCTGACCATTCTCAATGCCATGCTAAAGACAAATAAACCATGGGAAATGAAGGCTGCCTCTTGACACGGTTGCTTCCCCCGCAAGCGCGGGGGAAGGAGACAACCCGCATCGCATTAGTCTTCCGTCGCCTATATTAACGACTGATGAGTAAGATGCTGCCGGGAGAAGTATCGCTGGCCTTCATTAACCGACCAAAGCCGAATGGCACTTACATAAGCGTCCGCGTGCCTAACGAAGTTGTTTCGATACTGTGGGCCGGTTTGATAATCGACTCCGTCCCCCGGCAACGGGGGAAGGGCGGGATGGGGGCGATGCCTCCTGCGACGACTCCCTCATCCCAGCCCGGCGCAACCGACACGCGATTGATGTCATCGCTGTTGAAATACTGTCCAGCAGACGCTTTAGTGAGTGCCATTCGACTAAAGCCCCTTGACAAACTATCTTAAGATATATATCGTACGATATATCTAATGATAATCAAAGAGGTTTCCCATGCGTCAACTCCCGCATCACGACCATGCTCATCGCCATCACTGTCGGCATGAACAAGGCCACGGCTCCCTCACGTCCAGATTCCACGATTTTCTACAGGCCATCGGCCGCCACGGCCAGCGCGGACACGGACATGGTCACCACGGCGGACGCCACGGCTTTGGCGGCGAGGGTGACGGCATGCCGCGCGGTCGCATGGTCAGTAGCGATGATTTGCAACTGTTGCTGCTCGCGTTGCTGGCAGAAGAGCCGCGTCACGGCTACGAGTTGATTAAAGCCCTGCAAACGCATTCGAACGGTTTTTACAGCCCCAGCCCCGGCATGGTTTATCCGGCGCTCACCTATCTGGAAGAACTCGGCTACGTCAGCGCGGCGCAGGAGGGCAATCGCAAACTTTATACGGTCGCAGAGGCCGGGCACGATTTTCTAACTGAGCAGCGCGGACGCGCCGATCAGATCCTCGAAAGGCTAAAAGAAATCGGCAGCAAGATGGATTCTGTGCGGCGTGCATTTTCAGGCGAATCGGTTAACGAAAAATCGGATGATGAATCCGACAGTTTCGGCTGGCATCGCGATTTGGGCGCGGCGCGGCGCGCGTTGAAACACATGTTGGTGCAGATGATGGGTGCACCCGCAAAACGTCAGCGCGAAGTCGCCGCCATTCTCAAGCGCGCTCTGGCTGACATCGAAAAACTTGACGAGAAGGGCGCGGACTAAAGGTCGGCATCAGCACCGCGTTCGGCATCCGGTTTTTTCCAACTACGCAAAGCAGGAAAGCAAGAAATGTATCGACTTGAACCAAACCGCGAGCGCCGCCTTCTTTGGCTACTCGCATTGACACAATTCACGCTCATCATGGATTTCATGGTGATGATGCCGCTGGGGCCGCAGATCATGGAGGCCTTCGCTATCGGTCCTGCCGGATTCGCCACCGCCGTTTCGGTGTTTTCGTGGTGTGCCGGATTGTCGGGCTTGTTTGCCGCGACTTATATTGATCGCTTCGACCGCCGCCGTCTGTTGCTTTTTATGTATGCCCTGTTCGCGTTGTCGAATCTCGCTTGCGCGCTGTCGCCGAATTTTGCGATGTTGCTGTTCGCGCGCGCCTTTGCCGGCATCGCCTCAGGCGTGATGGGTTCGCTCGTCATGACCATCATCGGCGACGTCATTCCCGTGCAGCGCCGCGGCGCAGCAACCGGTACCGTAATGATGGCGTTTTCACTCGCTGCGGTGGCTGGTGTGCCGGCCGGTGTATTGCTCGGCGCCCACTTCGGCTGGGCTTCGTCCTTCTATCTTCTGGCGCTGCTCTCTGTGTTGATCTGGATAGCTTGTAGCAAGCTAGTGCCGCCGCTGCGCGAGCATCTGTCACATGTGCCGGTACCACTTTCGCAGACGCTGCCGGCGCTGTGGCATCTGGTCAGCCAGCCGAATCACCTGCGCGCTTTTGTGCTCACCTTCACGATGATGGTTTCGCACATGATGGTGATTCCGTTCATCGCGCCCACGCTGGTCGCAAATCACGCTGTGCGACCAGACCAGCTGGCGTGGATATATATGGTGGGAGGCGCGGCATCGTTTTTCACCGCGCGTGCCATCGGCCGTCTATCGGATCGATATGGAAAACGCCTGATGTTTTGCTGGATCGGCGCGGTGTCGACATTGCCGATCCTCTTTCTCACGCATATGCCGAGCATTTCCTATCTCGCCATCCTGGCCTTCTTTCCGATATTCATGGTGGCCATGTCGGGCCGCATGATTCCCATGCAGGCTTTGCTCACCACCGTGCCGGCGCCCGCCAAGCGCGGCGCTTTTCTGAGTCTCAACAGCGCGATCCAATCCGTGGGTACAGGTTGCGGCGCGTGGCTTGGTGGCCTGCTGCTTGTGAACAGCGCGGACGGACACATCTCCGGTTACGGAACCAACGGCCTCATCGCTGTGGCGATCGCGGTCTTCGGCTTATTTTGGGTCTATACCGTGAAGAGCACGAGTGCACCGGCAGATGTTGTCATACCCGCGCCCACGCTTGCGGAGGCGGCTGCACAATCTTGATGACCAGTTTGATCTGACGCCGACAACATGCCGGCTATCCGCACCTTTTGCGCATCTATCGCATGCCAACAATTGGGACTGGTGGCTTGTGCCCGTCATCCGCACAGCAAGTAAGTTTTTCGCGCTTTTCCATCAATTTGTACCGGCCCACGCGACGAAAGCGGAAAGTGGTCGCGCAAATGCTTCTCCGCAGTGCCCGCGCATTAAATCATCAAGGCGATGTCGTGTGATAGCGATCGATGACTGCGGAGACATCCTGCGCCGGGTCGAGTCGCTCGCTTGCTTAGTGTGAACGTTTCAACAATTGGGGCAGACAAGCAGTGGTTCGGCGTTGAACGCAAAATCGGTCAAACTAGCGTGACATTCCAACTATTCATCTTAGGAGATCGCAATGAGCCATGCATCGATGTTAAAAGCCAGAAGGCAGAATCAAAAGCACAAGCGGGAGCTTGAAGTCGAAGCCAAACGCGTGAAGCGCGAAGCGAAGCAGGCTGCAGCAGCGCCGGTCGTCAAGAAGGAAAAGAAAGTAAGAGTCAAGAAGGAAAAAGTGGAGACTGAAAAAGCAACGCCAACCAAGGTCAAGAAGGTGAAGGTGTCGAAGGAGGAGATGGGTCGCGCAGAATCGAAGAAGGGTAAGACGGCCGGCGGAAAGTAGCACTCCGCGCTGCAACATAAAAGGAATGCAGCAAATTCTCGTTGAATCGGTAGTTCTCCCCGCCGGCCATCGCGTGCTTTCGCGACGCATGAAGCAATGGCAGCCACGTGTGGAAAGCCATCTGGCGTCGGTGGGGCTTGAGAAGCGCTAGTTCCGCCGCGCCAGCGCATTGCAATAACACCAGCACTGGCGCGGATTCCCAGCGCATTCTGGTCTGTCAGGCTGGTGGAATGGCGTTCTACATTTTTTCGCACTTCGCTTCGCTAGATTTGGCAGCAATAGCCTTTGCCTATCACTGGCATACAATCAATCAATTTTCAATATGTGTATCACCAGCGTAGCCTGCATACATTCGCCCAGCCAATGCTCGGGTAAATAATTGCCACTAACCAACGGAGACAACCATGACGACGGAAGCAAAGTGCCCATTCGCGGGCGGCGCACGTAAACATGCATTAGCAGGGGCGACCACCAATGCAAGCTGGTGGCCCAATCAACTGAACGTGAAAATGTTGAACCAGAACTCGCCACTGACCAATCCCATGGACAAGGCGTTCAACTACGCCGACGAATTCAAAAGCCTCGATTTGCATGCCGTGATCAAGGATCTCCACGCCCTGATGACTGACTCGCAGGACTGGTGGCCCGCCGATTATGGTCACTATGGGCCGTTCTTTATCCGCATGGCCTGGCATAGCGCGGGTACCTACCGCATCGCCGATGGTCGCGGCGGCGCGGGCTCCGGTACGCAAAGGTTTGCGCCGCTCAATAGTTGGCCTGATAACGGCAACCTCGACAAGGCGCGTCGGTTGCTGTGGCCGATCAAGCAGAAGTACGGCAAGAAAATTTCCTGGGCCGACCTGATGATACTGACGGGCAACGTCGCGCTCGATTCAATGGGGTTCAAGACTTTCGGTTTCGCCGGTGGCCGTGTCGACGTCTGGGAGCCAGAGGAAATTTACTGGGGATCAGAGACAGAGTGGATGGGCGACAAGCGCTACACGGGTGACCGCGAACTCGAAAACCCGCTGGGCGCCGTGCAGATGGGCCTGATCTACGTGAATCCTGAGGGTCCAAACGGCAAGCCGGATCCGATTGGGTCAGCGCGTGATATCCGCGAGACCTTTGCGCGCATGGCAATGGATGATGAAGAGACGGTCGCGCTGGTTGCCGGCGGGCACACCTTTGGCAAATGCCACGGCGCAGGCAGTCCTGGGCAGTATGTCGGTCGCGAACCCGAGGGTGCGGGCATCGAAGAGATGGGCATGGGCTGGAAAAATACCTTGGGCAGCGGTGTCGGCGTTCACGCCATCACCAGCGGCATCGAGGGCGCCTGGACACCCACGCCGATCCAATGGGATAACAGCTACTTCGACACATTGTTTGGCCACGAATGGGAGCTGACCAAGAGCCCGGCTGGCGCAAACCAGTGGAAGCCCAAGGACCCTGCCGCGGCGACACTGGTGCCCGATGCGCATGATCCGTCAAAGCGCCACGCCCCGATGATGACCACCGCGGACCTCGCGTTGCGGATGGACCCGGCCTATGAAAAGATTTCCCGCCACTTCCACAAAAATCCGCAGGAATTAGCCGACGCATTCGCCCGCGCCTGGTACAAGCTGACGCACCGCGATATGGGGCCGTTGGCGCGCTACCTTGGCCCGTTGGTGCCGAAAGAAGAGCTGATCTGGCAGGACCCGATTCCTGCTGTAGATCACAAACTAGTCGACGAGCAGGATGTCGCTGCGCTGAAGGCCAAAGTGCTCGCGTCGGGATTGTCGATTTCCCAATTGGTCAGTACCGCCTGGGCATCGGCGTCTACCTATCGCGGTTCCGACAAGCGTGGTGGTGCCAACGGTGCACGCATTCGCCTGGCGCCGCAAAAGGATTGGGAAGTTAACAATCCGGCAGAGCTCGCGAAGGTGTTGCAGAAGCTGGAAGCGATTCAGAAGGATTTCAACGGTGCACAGTCGGGCGGCAAAAAGATCTCGCTGGCTGACCTGATCGTGTTGGGTGGCTGCGCTGCGGTCGAAGAAGCGGCAAAAAAAGCCGGCAATGCGCAGAAGGTTCCGTTCTCGCCGGGACGTATGGATGCGTCGCAGGCGCAGACCGACGTGCATGCGTTCGCTGTGTTGGAACCGGCCGTGGATGGATTCCGCAACTATGTGCAGAAGGGTCACGAAGGATCAGCCGCCGAATTACTGGTGGATCGTGCCAATCTGTTGACGTTGACCGCACCCGAAATGGCCGTATTGGTCGGCGGTTTGCGCGCCCTCAATGCAAATACCGGACAAGCCAAACACGGCGCGTTCACTTCGCGTCCGGAGACCTTGACCAATGATTACTTCTTGAACTTGCTCGACATGAACACCGTGTGGCAGAAGTCCACCACCACGGAGGGAGTTCTGGAAGGGCGGGATCGGAAAACCGGCGCCATCAAGTGGACCGGCACTGTTGTAGATCTCGTCTTTGGATCGAACTCACAGCTACGCGCGATCGCCGAAGTCTATGCATGCAGCGATTCGCAAGCAGCGTTTGTGCGCGACTTTGTGGCCGCGTGGAACAAGGTGATGAATCTGGATCGGTTTGATTTGAGGTGATCCAGGCGCTAGGCGCGTTGCATTTCCTTCCCCTCCCTTGGGACAAGGGAACACTTGAAGCGAAGCAGAGTGGTAGCGGGTGAGAGAGGGAATACGCGTCCCATGGGACGCGCCTCTCGAACGCTATTCCGATGCAACGGAATACGCGCACTGCAAGTGAGGGGTAACCGCCAACGCAACTATCTACCCCTCATCCCCACCCTTCTCCCCGGGGAGAAGGGCTTAATTTCCCTCTCAACGAGTTCTTTGAGCAGGTGGGTAACGGTGGCGCGTCATCGTACCGCTGGACCGCGGTTTTATGTACATCGCAAAGGGCGAAAAAAGTATATGCCGCCGCGCATTCCTACGAAAAAGCCCGCTTTAGTCCTACCGCTTCGCAAGCTGATTGCTGACGGGCCCGACTGGGGGGCTTCGGCAGACTCTTGACTATTAGCGTTTGCGTCCGTATTGGTATAAACCGCAAGAATGCGTCGCCAGCGATTACCCAGCAATTCGTCCCCGAGACAAGGGCGGCCAACATGATCAAACCCGCAGTTCTGATCGTCAACGACAACCCCGCGAGTCTCCTTGTACTCCGCACGGTGCTGGAAACCGCACCCGACGCAAGCACCTACGACATCGTCGCGGCCACGTCCGGCGAAGAGACATTGCGCTTGCTGCTGCATCACCAATTTGCAGTCATCCTGCTGGACGTGAATATGCCGGAAATGGATGGCTTCGCCACGGTGGAGATCATGCGCACCAGTCGGCGCGGCGCAGATGTGCCCATCATCTTCGTTACCGCCTATTCGCCAGACGACATCAGCCGCCTGCACAAGGGCTATCAACTTGGCGCAGTGGATTTCTTGTTCACGCCGATCATTCCGCAAATACTCCAGGCGAAGGTGTCGGTATTTGTGCAACTGGTACAGAAGAAATTGGAATTGCTTGAAACCACCAGGGAGCTTGCGGAGCTGAATGATGATTTGCGTGTGCAGCGGGTAAATGATCTCAAGGAAAGCAATGCCGCGCTGCAACTGGAGATCATTGAACGCCGACAAGCGGAGAGGCGTGCGAGTGAGCTGGCAACCAGGGACGCGCTGACCGGACTTTACAATCGGCGCTCCTTGCTCGAGCGCACCGAGGACGCCATCATTCGCTCCACGCGGCGCAAGGAGTGCCTGGCCGTTATGTTTCTCGATCTCGACAAGTTCAAATCGGTTAATGACACCTTTGGGCACGATGTGGGTGATGAATTGCTGCGCCAGGTGGCGGCGCGCATCAAGTCGTCGGTACGCGAGACGGATGTGGTGGCGCGTATCGGCGGCGATGAATTCGTCGTGCTGCTGGAAGGACTCTCCGGCGATGTGGACGCGGCCACGCTGGCCGACAAAATCGTCGCCGCCAGTTTGCAATCCTGCAGCATCGGCGGACATACGATCAGTACATCGGTGAGTATCGGCATCAGCATGTATCCGCGCGATGGGAGCTCTGCCCAGGAGCTGCTAACGGAAGCCGATCAGGCGATGTACAGCGCAAAACAGGAACGCAGCGGAAGCTATCGGTTCTTCCAAAAAAACGCCGAACCAGTTCAGGTATCGCCGACGGCTCAATGAATTCGGTGGCGCTTCTGTAGAGCACGATCATCAGGGCTGCAACATGAGCAAAGCCCGAGGGTGATTGGCAAATGAAGAAGGCTTCGGTGACGAAGTTGCCGTGCGCGAACGGGTTTGAACAAAGCCGTTCTGTATGGCGACGAAAGCGATAAGGGGCCAGGCTCGCGTTTATTTTCAATGAGTACTCGTACGCAAGAAACAGTTCGAACCTGAACCGCATGGCGCTCTTAGGCCCCGCCCACAATCGCGAGCACGATCTCAATCTACAACCTGGCTACTCATCGTCGCCGAATGATCCCCTTCCCCTGGCGACAGGGGAAGGATGGGATGGGGTCGATGCATATACGAAATGGCGCCACTCAAAATGGCACGCCCCCATCCTGCCTTCCCCCGCAGTCGCGGAGGAACAACTACAAGGGTTGTGCCGGGATCCAGCCTGCTGGGTAGCGATTTTTCGTTCTCGACGCCGTTCTCAGGAACGATGAGCATATGCATAAGGTAGTGCCATGAGAACCTGAACCCTTATCAAAATTAATGGGACTCCAGCACTGCTGCGGCGTTCCGACCGTTTTCGGCCTGGGACACGCGTGGAATGGCGATCTACATGTCAAAATTCTGGCGGTGTGAAGAGTATTAGTCGTCTGTCCCTGAGGATTCGCACCAGTAGGTTCACAATCCCTTTCACGTCGCGCAAGCAATATCGGTTTTCGCAAAATCGTTACGTTAAAAGAGTAGTGGCGGCGCGCGCACTTTGGCCAGCGCATAACTGAACACGTCGCCAAAATTCAGATTTGCCGGGTGGCCGCTGCCTTTGCCGAAAGCCACAATCGCGGCATAGGCCGCAACCATTTCAAATTAGCTGAGGGTCAGTGTCGAATTGTTTTTCGTTGAAAAACAATTCGACACTGACCCTTGATGTTGGCAGCCACTCAAGTTTATGGAGTTTTCGCTGGAGAACGTTCAACAGGCGGCACTTCTTTCACCGGCCGGTGTGGTGATTGCGAATGTGCCGCATCCCGCGCGTTTCGCGCTGCACAAGCTCATCGTTTACGGCGAACGCGAAGGCAGCTTTGCCGCCAAGGCCAACAAAGATCTGGCGCAAGCGGCATGCCTGCTGGACGCGCTGAAACAACATCGCGCGTGGGAGGTGGAAGAAGCATGGGCGGACCTTGCAAGGCGCGGCAAAGGCTGGATCGACCGGGCGCGCCACGGGTTAGCCGCGCTGGAGCGCTTTGCGCCGGCGCTCGGCGCAGCGGCGTGGCTGGATGCGAAAAACAAAAGTCTGAGAAAGACAGCGCGCAAGAACAAGAAATGAAACTCAAGCACTGGTGCGGCGTTCCCGCCATTTTTGCTACGAGAGCAGCACCAATGGCTCATTGAATAAGTCAGGGTTTTGTTAAAAGAAATAACGCTGACCCGTTTAATTTCTATTACTTGTATAAAACAATTGACGCTGACCCCTTTGATTCCATTACTTGCATAAAACAATTCACGCTGACCCTTTTGATTCTGTTACGCCTTCACCTTTGCTATAAATTGTTCCCAAGTTGAACTGCGCAGAAGCAACGCCCTGATCCGCTAGAGGTTGCCAGAGTCTTTTAGCGGTTGCATGATCGCCATGTTGATAGGCCGCAAGTCCATCCTCAAACGGTCCCGCATGCACAACTGGTTCAAAGCCAAGCGTGAGCCCAAATATCAATAACCCCGCAAGTTTGTGCCGAATCGTCATGGCAACCTCCCATCCAAAGGACATACGCGTGGCCCCATCTATTCTCATCTGTCGATAGGCAGCATCGTAAAAGGCGCTAGGTTTGCATTGATTCTCAACAAATCCTCTTGCGCTAAATATAGCGAACCTGGCACCTTTTCACACTAGCATCTGCCCTCAAGTAGATATTGCGAGTCCAGGAACAAATGCTGGATTGACAATGAGCAGCACGGAATCGTCTGCTTTCCCTCGCAGGAAGGCGCGAATCAGCTTCATGTCGTAGTTCACGGTGTATATGAACTTCGTCTCGCCATTCCAAGCAACTCCAAAGAAACCGAACCAAATCAATATCTCAACGAGTCGTTCCGTATCGGTGGGTTTCACCCCAATTTCATGGAGCTTTGCTCTTACGTCCTGAAGACTCATGGTTGTTTTCGAGTCAATGAAAGCGTATAGGACATCCTGTACATCAGGAAAGACATCCCTGATTTCCAGTCCCAATTCCGTAAGAAGGTTTGTCGAAAATGCGTGCAGCCCACTTCCGATATCCTCCACTTCAATGACTTCATGTCCGCGATTGATCGCGAAGCCCCTGCAGTGGGCAATTAGGTCAATTAGACACCTCGGTCGCATTAAGCTTCGATCAATGAGATAGCGCAGGTAACCGGTAACCCACCGACGTTATTGCGTTACCGGCCGACGCCGTATAGATCGGAGCGCAGCGGATTCGCCGCAAACAGCTGCTTCCACCGCCGTGGTGTCAGTTCATCGACCTTCGACGCAGGATGTTGACCAACAC
>JBBQFL010000087.1:0-9923 GCA_038321965.1 Burkholderiales bacterium
CGGCTCTTGCCGACTCGCTAATGCCTTACGTTTCGCTTCACCCATTGGGTGAGTCCTCCCGCAACACAAAATTCCCCGGAAACCCGCGTCCAGTATCACTCTACGTTAGCACCATCGCGGTTCAACTGCCGTTTATAGGATAAAGGAACATGCTTGCGATGGCATCTTGCTGTAGTGATTGGCCACGACTGTCCAAACGCTCGTGCGAATGCGTTGATTTTCCAGAATATTCGTGATGGTGTTGACGGATTAGAGCGTGGCTTGAGCATTCAAGGTAGTCCCATTGCTGCGATGGTCCGAGAATTTGAATGACTTCAATGAGAGAAAATTCTATGAGACCGATCGGCCAGTTGCGGTCGTAGAAATTCGGTAGCGGACATTCCAAGTCATCGACGCTTGACAAAGATAAACTATTTGTTTATGGTTGTCCGAAATGATTCAATCTTTTGGAAATCCCGAAACGGAACGATTTTTCACGACGGGAAAGTCGCGCAAGATTCCCTCGGAAATTCTCGGGAGAGCTGCGATGCGATTGAAACAGCTCGATGCCGCGACGCGGATTGAGGATTTACGGCTGCCGCCGTCAAATCGGCTGGAGCGACTAACTAAGGACCGAGTAGGACAATGGAGTATTCGCATTAATGAGCAGTGGCGCGTTTGCTTTCGATTTGCAAATGGTGATGCCTACGACGTTGAGATCGTTGACTATCACTGAGGAATATGAAAATGGTTAAGAGTGGCCTACCCGCAATACATCCTGGAGAGTTTCTCCGCGAAATCTTGGCGGAGATGAAGATCTCTCAAGCCGAATTCGCGCGAGCAATTGGTGTTTCGCCGATGCGAATTTCCCACCTACTAAATGGTGCGCGCCCGGTCTCTGCGGAGTTAGCGCTTTTAATTGGCCGGGCCTTTCATCAGACTCCACAATATTGGCTCAATTTGCAAGCTGCATATGATTTACAAACCGCCGAGGCGTCTATCGGTAAACGTCTTGCTGGTGTGCATTCATTTGCGGCGGCCTGATATTTCTGGCCAGGTATCAGCAAACAGTGCTAACGCCCGCAATGAGTCGGGAACTGTCGATTGAAGTGCCATCGAAATGACGGAAATCTTAGACGACGAAAGCGGAAAAATCCTCGGTGCCCCATTGAGCGAGGAGACTACGAAATTGCGTTGGAACGTGAATGGTATTGCGGCTTAAACCCTCAACGAGGGTTTGCTAAGATCAGGTGGTTTAGGTTGGCCGCAATTTGTAGAAAATATCAGCATCCTCACAGGAGTAGCGAATGGAAAAAGGTTACTGGATTGCCCGTGTGGATGTCACTGACGCCGAGAAGTACAAAGCCTACATTGCCGCGAACGCTGCGCCTTTCAAGAAGTTCGGCGCTCACTTTTTAGTCCGCGCTGGACGTTTCGAGAATCCCGAAGGATCGAGTCGAACCAGAAATGTTGTCATCGAGTTTCCTTCCTATCAGGCCGCGGTAGATTGCTGGAATTCAGCCGAGTACCAAGCAGCCATCAAACTAAGGCTAACGGCGGCAATCAGCGATTTAGTCGTCATTGAAGGCTATGGTGGTGCGCAGCCCGCTTGATTGGACATTTCGAACTGTCCTTTGGCCTGCGGCCGGCAGCGGCTGCAATGGGTCGGGTTGAGACACCGGGCGACGCGGCTTTCGGCTAATACCTTGGTCGAATCATCAGAGTTTGCGTCGCACGGCCAATAAGGCCTTCCTCATCGTAAATGCGTGATTCGGCCAGACCGCCGCCGTCGGCACCGAGCAGGGTTTTCGCTTCCACACATATCCATACACCGCGCGGCCGGCGCAACAGATTGATCGTCAAGTCGAAATTGACGAACGTATAGTGCGTGAAATCGAGAATCGAACTGATGCCGTTACCGGAATCTGCGGCAACCGCCACGCGCTGGTAAGCCGACGCTATTTCTCCCTCGACCAATGGATGAGACAAGCGGAACCAGACGGCGCATGGGCCGTGAAAAAATTCACCGGCGGCGAGGCGGGTCTCAACGAGATCCGGATAGCCGATTGTGTCAGGCACGAACGGGAACCTAACCTGCTGTGAATCGGCGGGGGATGCGGGCGCAACCGGTAGCGGATGCCCTGGAAGTCCAACTGGCAAGTCGATTGCAGCGGTACGCTGTGCCAGCGCCGTGAATCGGGCAACCTCTTTCCCTGCACACATTAGGACTGCTGCAAAATGTGCCGCGTTGCGTCCCGCATATTCCGTGGTGACGGCAACGGTCAGGTCGGCGATCGGTACGGGGCGCAACAGGTTTGCCGTCAATCTTCCGATATGGTCGAGTCCTAGCGCAGCGGCAGCCTGTTCGAAAGCCCGCGAGACCAAAGCGATCGGTGGGCCGGCGTGTTCGTGATCGGGATGCCACGGCCCACGCGTAAGGCCGCTAGCGCGAAAGCTGCCGTCCGTTTGGGTTTGAAACGCGGCGGCGGGCAGATGAGTGAGTTCTTCGGTTCGTGTCATAAGTTTTCGCTATAGAACGCGGTATTCAGACAAGGTAGGGACAACGGCACACGTTGTTGTTTGGTGGCAGTACAGTTTGGAACAGATTCGTTTACATTTTACCCAATGGCGGGAGGTCGGCTCCACGGCGAATCTTCAGATTTGTTTGGCTCTGGATATCAGGCAGTTGCCGAACTGCATCGAGAAACCGATGCCGCACCGTTTAGCCAGTGCTGTCGGCGATGTCTCATGGACGCCCAGCGCAAGTGGGAGTCGAAGAACTTTGCCAACATACGGCGGGAGGAGGGATGATCGGGCATCGCTATGGCTGCTTTAGAGAGAATTGGATATCGTGCCGGTGCGTACACTATGGGTCACAAGCGGGCAACATGAGTCGCCCCACATTTTTTAGCTTTCTTTCGCCATGCATCGGGAAAGGGGCGGCCACAATGGGCACGACGATATGTCCCTCCGGAACGGCTAGGGCAAGGCGCTAGAGCAACTTGTGGCACATATAAAGCGATAACCGGTCGCGGTGAATACTGCGTCGGCGCACCCCATAGTATTTTGCGATGTCTTGCAGAAAACTTAGCCAACACAATCAGCCGCGGCAAGTGCATTTCAATGAGCGTTCGGGCCCGCAATCGCCATCGCCTGGCGATAGGCCGCCCTGGAGTCGATGCGCTGCAGATAGGCAACGATGTTTGGATAGGTTGACGTATCGACGTCAAGAAAGTGCCGCATTGTGGTGAATGGAAAGGTCATCATCACATCGGCGGCGGTGAACGTGTCGCCAGCGAACCATGGTCCATCGCCAAGTTCGGCGTTGACGAAGGCAAGCATTTGCTTCACGCGCTCACCGATTCTTGCGGTAACCGCACTCGCACCTGCTTCCGGTATTCGCGAAAGCACGAGCGAAATCAGCATCAGCGACATCAGGCTGCCTTCGGCGAAGTGCAGCCAGTAGAGATAACGTGGATATGCGGGTGCATCGGGAGTCGGGGCAAGGCGTCCAGCGCCGTAACGATTCACGATGTACTCGACGATGGCGCCTGACTCCGCGAGCACGATATTGCCGTCGCGAATAACCGGCGCCTTGCCAAGCCCATGAATGGCCTTCAGCGGGGCGGGCGCGGCGGCTGTGGATTCGCGTGGAAAGCGTTCAAGCTTGTATTCGAGGCCAAGTTCCTCCATCAGCCAGACGATACGTTCGGAACGCGATGTTTCCAGGTGATAAATCGTGATCATGTCAATTCCGCTTTGTAGATGGGGCAGATCGCCGTCGCCAGCAACTTGCGTTCATTCCAGCTTGCTTAGTCGAGCGACTTCCTGATCTGCAATTATCGGATGGCTTCAATAATCACGCAAATTATGTCGCTTGTGAGAGTTGAAATATGAAAGGGGACGACCGCTTACCAGCGAATTAGACGACACCCCGCGAATGGCTGGTGCGGGTCGGGTGCGGCTGGTCAAGTTGAACATCTATGGTCATCGATCAACACCAGCATGGCATTAAATTGAGGCAATGGCGCAGTATTGTTTGTCACGATTATTTAGTGTCGCATTAACCAGCGGCTTTATGGCCAGGAGCCAGGCTGCATGCGGCTTTGAAGGCGATCCACGGCGCAGAGTCAGGGAGCAAGCGCCGCGGCTATGGCGCTAGACTTCTCAGTACAACAAAGTTGAGCGCTCATCGGGGGGGCTCATGGATCGCGTTTCCAAAGTAGGCGCGCATACGAAGTTCATGGACCTGGATGGGCAGGAGCATGAGCTTAAGGAGAGTGGGGCGAGAAGGCCGTCGGTGATCGCCTTCGTCCGGCACTTCGGCTGCCTCCTCTGCCCTGAGCAGGTGGTGCCGTTGCGTCGCGAAGTGGACACCTTCCACGTCCACGGAGCGGAATATCGCTGGCAAAAATTGTTTCGTTGCCCGCAGGGGGATGAAGTGGCAACTACAAGGTTCGGGTCGGCGTTGGATCCCAATATTTGCCCATCCTGCAGTGTGCCTCTAAAGTTATTTCATGGTTACTCCCCCACGCGAGGAGCGTCAGCACTGCAGCGGGTGCGGCCAGTAGCGAATGTGTTTGCAGCAGTTGATGGAAATGCCCAAGCAGGCGACTGCAAACACGCAAATGCCGCCCGCAATACGGCATCTGCATCATGAACACGCCGTAATCCGAATTCAGAGCCAAGTCCAATATAAGCGACTACTTACCGCCCTCTTTCTCTTTGCTGCCTTTCTTGTCGCCAGACTTTTCAACGGGCGCGTCACCGTCTCCATCGGATGTCTTCTTGCCGACTGCGTTCTTCCCTGCCGGTTCGTCAGAAGCGGACTCCGCTGCGCCGGGCTCGACTGTGAGAAGCACAGATTTGCTATCCTTTTTCTCACCGGATTCGTTCAGCATGTCTGCGAAAAGGACAAATTTCCCGGTCCAAGCTGACGGAAACTTACCATTGAAATTGGCCGTTCCACTGGATGGAAGGTCGACCTTGACTTCGCTTCCTGGAACTGGATCGCCCTTTTTGAAGCCTGGCGAGTCTTCCACGACCATGTAAAATTTTACGGTGACCTTGCTTCCCGAATTTGAAATTACTGCTTGTGCAAAGAAAGGGTCGCCACTCTTGAAAACAGTCGACGGCTGCGTCATAGCCTTGTCCTTGCCAGTCTTGAAGCTGCTGATATTTGCCGTTGAAAAACTGCAGGCGGCGACAGCAATGAAGATCATTGCGCTCAGGATTGATATTGCAAGCTTATTGTTCATGGATGTTTTTCTATGTTTGTTGAGGTGAGGTAGGCGATGCATTGTATCCAAATGCGTGCGAGCGCTCAAGTCAGATTGCCCACAGTGTGCGATGTGTCCAACTCATGGAATTCGCGGACAAGTGCGCTAGTGGCTTGGTGGATTCTGGGACTTACACGGGTACCGCTTCTTGCGCAGGCTGGGTAAACCGACTCGTCCGCCAACACATAGGCAATACTACCGCGAGCATCCAGCGCGGTTCAATTGCATCGAGAAAGCATTGCCGCACCGCGTCTCCAATGCCGTGGTGCGTACCTCGTGGTTGCGCAGCGCAAATGGGAAGCGAAGAGCTTTGCCAACATGCGGTGCAAGAAAGGATAATCAACTATGGCAGCTTTCGAGCGAATTGACAGTGCGTCGGAAACGGCAGAAGCGGGTCGATTTTTGAATAGCGCAGTTCCAACAGAATTTGAACAACTTGTGGCGTACCGAGATGGCTCGGGCTGGAGTGAAGAAGCGGCGAAAAGGCTGAGAAAAATTATGCGCTTATGGGGAATTTGGCGCACAATTTCGCGGTTAGTGGTGGCGTGTGCGGTTAGACTGAAATTACTTTAGTCGGCCGTGCGCGGTGGCGAGGATGTATCGGTGGTTAGGCAAAAAATAGCGTTTGAAATTCCTAGCCCCAATATGTAGAAGGTGTAGACGGGAAAAAGCGGCATGCAACGAAGAAAGTTGCGTGACTGACTGAAAATAAACCAAACTAAGGAGAACCAATGATTTCAAGCAAACGGATTCACATAATTTCCCTGACCACGATGCTGACTGCTTTCGCGGCCACAGCGATGGCGGCGGACACGACGGCAGCCAAGCCCGCCGCGGTCGAGGGCGCGGCCTGTGAAGGTTTTGGTCCGCAGACACCGCGTGATATTGATGCCAAGGTTGGCAACAACAAGCGGGCGATTGCGATGGCCCCTGATTACAAACAGTTGAACCTCTGCAATATCCACTTCCATACGCAAGCCGAGCACAAGGCGAAGGCCTTTTCTTTGGTTCCGGGCGGCGATAGCGTGGGATTCCAGTGTAATGAAACGCCGAAGCTGAGCAAGGCAGAATTGGTAGCTCCGGCTGCCAATAGCTGCAAGGGACTGAAACCGGGTGACACCATCGAGGTGCACTGGGTCCATAGTTCCTGCGATGTCAAACCCGGCAAAGGACTGGGCTCCTGCCTGTCGGCAAGCTGCGCCAATCCAGATCTGCGTGTCGAAAGCCAGGTATTCATGGTGGTCAATGACAAGAACGCGCTGGACTTCACAAAGATGGGCTATGGTGGCAACGTCGTCAACGGCTTCCACCAGGCCAAAGCCATTCCAAGCAACACCGGCAAGCCGGTACAGTTCATCGGCTCGACCACTGGCCCGCAATACACTGAGGCCACCTGCTCGCCCTTGCAGGTCACGTGGAGCGTGCGCCCGAGTTGTGCAAAAGTTGACATCAACAGCCTTAGCGAATGGTGCAAGAGCAACGAATTTGCCGAAGACCATCCGCACGGCGTAAGAAAACTGGTCACGAATACGAAGTTGCTCTCAGCGATCAATAGTAAGTAATCGGCGCAGGAACTTCGGCAGGCAGCGTCCGTCAGTCGCTCGCGCCGCAAGGTGCAGGGCGCTGCCTGAGCAAGAAGGCAGGGTAGAGAAGTGAGCGGACTTCCGCATCCCGTAGGTATGGTATATCCGTTGTCGCCTCTCTCGTCTGCAGTAGACTTAACGTTTCAGTCTTCTTCAACCAACAAGTGAGAAATCCATGGGCAATTCCGGTAAAGCTCCGACATTAGTGGTTTGGGTAATCTGTCTTGTACTTTATTTAGTAGCGCTAGTCGCCCATTTCGGCGTCGTCAGAATTGATTCGCAGATTGCCGTTTGGTCATGGATTATCGGTTTCGGTCTTTTGCTGGTCGCTTGTCGTGTGCGCGGGCTGTAAGTTCTAGTATTAATTTGTACTGCAGCAGCGGCCTATAAACGGTCGCATCCCGCACTCGGTAGCGGCGCTTCGCGTCGTCGCTCCGGTAGGTGAACGACGGCATTGGGCCTCATGAGGCATCCCTGTGTTAACGGAACTTACTTTGAGATAAATGATTCCTTTCTGGCAAATTGGGAGTCAGGCCGCTAATACTGCTGTGGGTCGTGAACGGTCCGAGTGTAGATTGAGTTGATGGATTTCTACGACAGCTTGGCTCCGCACTATCACTTGCTTTTCAATGATTGGCGAAGGAGTGTTGATCGCCAGGCCGGTCAACTTGCAGTATTAATTCGCGAACCGTGGCCGTGCGCGCGCCGAGTTCTTGATGTCTCCTGCGGTATTGGAACGCAGTCCATTGGTCTGGCGAAACAGGGCTTTGATGTTCCCGCTTCCGACATTTCCGCCGGAGCAGTCTCACGAGCGATAAAAGAAGCGAAGTTTTCAGGCGCGAAAATTCATTTCAGCGTCGCCGATATGCGAAATGCGCACGCTGCGCACGGCGATGGGTTCGATGTGGTTGTCTCTTGCGACAATTCGATACCTCACTTGTTGAGTGACGATGAGATCCTGCTGGCATTTCGTCAAATGTATGCGTGCCTTGGCGAAGGCGGAGGATGTGTAATTACGGTCCGAGACTACGAAAAGGAAAGCAGAGAAAAGGACTTAAAAAGACAATACGCAACCCAAGTCATTCATGGGAAGCGTTACACACCATCCCAAATCTGGGACTTCGATGGTGACTTATACAATGTGACGCTTCAAATCGCCGAAGAGGATATGAGTAGTGGCGCCACACGGACACACACGTTCCAGTCGCGGTATTACGCAGTCACTATAGGAAAGCTGTGCGACCACATGCGAATGGCTGGATTTTCTGCCGTCGATCGAATTGACGGCTCTTTTTATCAACCGGTCATTATCGGGACAAGGAAATCGTAAATTTGCCGCTTTGACCGTTTGGGTCGTCTGAAGCCAGTCACTGACGCCAGCGAATGAAACATGAAAATGTAAGGAAAGGCCAATAGCCAGATTCATATGCAACTCATTCGCCCCACACACAAACATCTGGCGAGCTACATTTCCGCTCTTGAGCAGGGTTGGTCCTGGGACAACTCTCGCCCAGCCGCTGCTGACGACGAACTCGATATGATTCGGGCTGATGCTGGTGCCTTCTTGGACAGCATGGAGGACCCTGAGGCGAAGGGCCCTCCAATCACTTTACCCGATGGTTCCGTTGTCCCCAGGTTGCCAGGGATTCGGCGTTGGATGTGGGATGGTGAATTTGCTGGAAATATTGGCCTGCGATGGCAATCAGGAACAACTGCGCTTCCACCAACTTGCCTTGGCCACATTGGATATTCGGTGGTGCCGTGGAAGCAACGAAACGGATATGCCACCAAGGCCTTGAAACTCATTCTTGTGGAGGCAAAGGGAGTTGGTTTGCCAATCGTCGAGATCACAACTGACCCGAAAAACCTTGCGTCGCAACGTGTAATCGAAGCCAACGGTGGTGAGCTGTTTGAGAAATTCATTAAGCCACCTCAATGTGGAGGCACGCCGGGCCTACGGTACCGGATCACGGTTATATGAAGGTCTGGAGCATCGTTATCGGTCTGATTGGAGCCAAGCCTTGAATGGCAGCTATGAGTCGTTTGCGAAAGTGAAAATTTGCGATGACCGACACCCAGCTAGAAATTAGAAAACCTGTCATAAGCGACGCACTCGTGCGCCGCCTGGTTGCCAACCAGTTTCCGCATTGGGCAGATCTTCCGATTCGGCCAGTCGTTCCCGGCGGGTGGGACAACAGGACCTTTCGCCTCGGTGACCATATGCTCGTGCGCCTGCCAAGCGCCGTCGACTATGCTGAACAAGTGGAAAAGGAGCAGCGCTGGCTACCGAAGTTAGCTCCCTTTTTGCCTCTGCCGATTCCTGCTCCTCTGGCAATAGGCAACCCGGCGGAGGGCTATCCTTGGCGGTGGTCCATTTACCACTGCATCGAAGGCGAAGCAGCCGATGTCGGACACATCGCTGATGAATGCGATTTCGCGGTTGCCCTGGCCCAATTTTTAAATGCATTGCAGCGTATCGATCCGGCCGGCGGACCTGAACCTGGGCCACATAACTTCTATCGTGGCGGAGCGCTTGCGACCTATGACGTACAAACGCGAAAGGCACTAGCCGCTCTGGCGGGCAAGATTGATATTGCCCTTGCGACGGCAGTTTGGGAAACAGCGCTCGCGACCAGGTGGCAGGCACCACCGGTTTGGATTCACGGCGACGTTAGCCTCGGCAATCTGCTGTTGCGGGAAGGCCGATTGAGTGCCGTTATCGACTTTGGAGGCTTGGCAATCGGCGACCCCGCCTGCGATCTTGCAATCTCCTGGACACTTTTCAAAGGCGAAAGCCGGGAAACTTTTCGCGCAAAGCTACCGCTTGACGAGGGCACCTGGGCGCGTGGACGGGCTTGGACACTTTGGAAAGCCTTGATCGTTGCGGCAGGATTCGCCAACAGCAATGCCGCTGAAGCCAGTTATCCTTGGCGCATCATTGATCCTATAAACGGCAGTTGAACCGCGATGGTGCTAACGTAGAGTGATACTGGACGCGGGTTTCCGGGGAATTTTGTGTTGCGGGAGGACTCACCCAATGGGTGAAGCGAAACGTAAGGCATTAGCGAGTCGGCAAGAGCCG
>JBBQFL010000088.1:0-8848 GCA_038321965.1 Burkholderiales bacterium
TCGATTCCACGTTTACAACCAAACCCGCGTCCGTATTGACCGTCCGACGCGCGACCTCCGCTGCCGTTGAACCGCCAAACGCTGCTTCCATAGTCCTAGCCAGCAACACCCCCGGCGCGGTAAAATTGGCCAGACTTGGCAAGCAGAATTCATTGCAGGCCACCATTGAGAAAGAGACAATGACCGGCACAGATGGCGAAATCCTTACACTCGACGAAGTTGCGGCCTACCTGAAAGCCGGCAAGCGGACGGTCTACCGGCTCGCCCAGAAGGGTGAGATTCCCGCGTTCAAGCTTGGTGGAACGTGGCGTTTCCGTCGCTCAGAACTTGATCTCTGGATTGCCGAAAGCATCAACAAGAAGAAGCAACCGGAGGCAAATTGATGACACAACAGCTACTTACGCCATACCAAAGCCAATATTACGCGTGGTTGCTGACTCGTCGCGCGGCGAGCGACACGGTCGAATCACTGGCGTCCACCCTAGTGGATTCGCAGGTTGACCTCAATCCGCATCAGGTCGAGGCAGCACTGTTTGCCTGCAAAAACCCGCTTTCTCGTGGCGTCATCCTGGCCGACGAAGTTGGACTCGGGAAAACTATCGAGGCCGGTCTCGTTATCTCCCAACGTTGGGCTGAGCGCCGCCGCCGCATTTTGATTATTGTCCCGGCCAACCTGCGCAAGCAATGGCATCAGGAACTGCAAGACAAGTTTGGTCTGCAGGCACTGATTCTGGAGGCCAAGAACTACAACACTATCCGCAAGCAGGAGCAGCAGAACCCGTTCCTGATGCCGATGGGGCCAGTGATCTGTTCTTACCAATTCGCAAAATCCAAAGCAGCAGACGTCAAGGACATCGATTGGGATCTGGTAGTCATGGATGAAGCGCATCGGATGCGCAACGTCTACAAAACCAGCAATGTCATTGCCAAGGCGCTGAAAGAAGCGCTGGCACACGTTCACTCAAAAGTATTGCTAACAGCGACTCCGCTGCAGAACTCGCTGCTGGAACTCTACGGACTGGTGAGCATGATTGATGACCGCGTCTTTGGCGATCTCGATAGCTTTCGCGCTCAATTCAGCCAGCCGAACAGAGAGCAGGCATTTGCCGGGTTGCGCGCACGCATAGCCCCAATTTGCAAACGCACGCTGCGTCGGCAAGTGCAGCAGTACGTGCCTTACACCGCGCGACGTGCCATCGTTGAAGAGTTCACACCATCGGCGGAGGAGAAGGAGCTTTCCATTCTCGTGGCGGACTACCTGCGTCGCCCCAATCTGAAGGCGCTACCGGACAGCCAGCGCCAATTGATATCGCTGGTGCTCTGGAAGCTGCTTGCTTCCTCAACCCACGCTATAGCTGGTGCCCTTGAAACAATGGCCAAGCGCCTGCAAGCGGTGCTTGATGAAGCCCCGAACGTTCCTGCACTGGTTGATCAGCTAGATGAAGACTACGAGTCGCTCGACGAGACTGCTGAAGAGTGGAACGAAAGCGATAGCAATGGTGATGGCGAAACGTCCCACAGGAACGAACGCAATGCCATCACCCAGGAAATCGCCGAGCTTCGTCACTTCAAGACGCTGGCCACCAACATCCGCGACAACTCCAAGGGCAAGGCGCTGCTGACCGCACTTGAGAGAGCGTTTGCCGAGCTAGACCGGTTGGGCGCAGCCAAGAAGGCGATCATTTTTACCGAGTCTAGAAAGACTCAGGATTACCTGCTGTCCTTGTTGGCGGATACCCATTATGGCGAGGGCATCGTGCTCTTCAACGGCACGAATAGTGACCCACGCGCACAAGCCGTTTACAGGGACTGGCTAAAGCGTCACGAAGGGTCTGACAAAATTAGCGGCTCTAAAACTGCCGATACCCGCGCTGCCTTGGTCGAGCATTTTCAGGAGCGTGGCACGGTCATGATTGCCACTGAGGCGGGGGCCGAAGGTATCAATCTGCAGTTCTGCTCTTTGGTCATCAACTACGACCTGCCGTGGAATCCGCAGCGCATCGAACAGCGCATCGGTCGTTGCCATCGGTACGGGCAGAAACACGATGTTGTGGTGGTCAATTTCGTCGACCGCACCAACGAAGCCGACGCGCGCGTGTACGAGCTGTTGGCCCAAAAATTCCAACTGTTTGAGGGTGTCTTTGGGGCCAGCGACGAGGTGCTCGGTGCGATTGGCTCCGGCGTGGACTTTGAGCGTCGTATCGCTGACATTTACCAGAACTGCCGTGATCCAGCTGCGATCAAAGCCAGCTTCGAGCAGTTGCAGCTCGACTTGTCGGGCGAGATATCAGAGGCGATGGTCAAGACCCGGCAACTGTTGCTGGAGAACTTTGACGAAGAGGTACAGGACAAGCTCCGGGTGCGTGCCGAAGACAGCCGCGCCGCATTGACTCGCTACGAGCGAATGTTCATGGATTTGACCGAGGCCGAACTCAGCGAGTACGCTGAATTCGACCAAGACGGATTCACGTTGAAGCGCGCGCCCGGCGTCGAACTCGAAGGCATTGATCTCGGGCGCTACGAGCTACCTCGTCGCAGCGGCGAGTCTCACCTCTATCGTCTCAGCCACCCGCTTGCTGTGTGGATCACCGAACAAGCCAAGACTCGACAGTTGCCCGGCGCGCGTCTTGCCTTCGACTACGACGGTTACGGCACCCAAGTCAGCACGCTGAAAGCCTATCGGGGTCAGACCGGGTGGCTCACCGTCAACTTGCTCTCTGTTGACACACTGGGTCAACAGGAACAGCACTTGATCGTGGCTGCCACCACCGCCGATGGCGTTGCTTTGGCGGAGGTTGATCCGGAAAAATTGCTGCGCTTCCCGGCGCAAATGCGACCACTAGGACTGTTCGCCACTGGGGACACAGCGCTGTTAGCGGACATGGAAACACGCAAGGTGCAATTGCTACGCGAAATTAACCAACGAAACCTAGGCTACTTCGAGCAAGAGGTCGAAAAGCTCGACGCGTGGGCCGACGATTTGAAACTCGGCTTGGAGCAATCGATTAAAGAGATCGATCGGGAAATGAAGGAGATTCGCAGAACTGCAGCCACGGCCCCAACGCTTGATGAAAAGCTTAGTTGGCAAAAACGCCAGCGTGAACTTGAGGGAAAACGTAACAAGCTACGCCGTGAACTCTTCAGTCGGCAGGATGAAATTGAGGCTCAGCGTAATGACTTGATTTCCGAACTTGAACAGCAACTGCAACAGCAAGTGCGCGAGGAAACACTCTTCACGATTGAGTGGGAGCTGGTTTGATGGCAACCCAAATACCAATCCCGCTCGAACTGACTCTTTTTTCCGGAGCGCTGGATGCTGAGTTCGGTGCGTTGATTAGCGGCACAGGCAATAGCGCAATCGAGCAGAAACGCAATTTCTACTCAAAAGCCGTTGCCGCTTATGTCTTGGTGCATGAGGCAGGTGCCATACCGCAGCTTGCAGCAGCCGCCAGCATTGATGGTGGATTTGATCACGGCATTGATTCAGTTTTTATTAGCTCGGACAATACGCTGTGGTTGATTCAGTCCAAGTACATTGAGGCTGGTCGCGGAGAACCCGATTTAGGTGATGTTGCTAAATTTCGTGATGGTGTAACTGACCTGATTCATGGTCGATTCGAGCGATTCAATCAAGCTCTCAATGCAAAAGTTCCGGACATCCGACGCGCGTTGAACCAAGATGAATGCAGAATTAGAGTTGTCCTTGCGTACAGCGGCACCGCTATTTCGGAAGACCGCCGCCACATATTTGGTGATCTGGAGCGGGCATTCAATGGGACGAATCCGGGATTCTTGCGCTGCTTTGCCTATGGGCTGACTACGCTGCACGACATCCAGCTTGCCTCCAATGCACTAAAACCGATTGAGTCCGAAATCGAACTGCATGATTTCGGTTACGTGCCAGGCCCCTACAAAGCTTTTTATGGTCGTCTTTCAGCAAAGCGATTAGCCGAACTTGGGGTCGAGTATCGCGATGCACTGGTTGAGCGCAATATTCGCCGATTCAAAGGCTCCACAGGTGTCAATGATGGATTGAGTGCAACCTTAAAAGACGAACCGCAGCATTTTTTCTATTTCAACAATGGCGTCACATTTTTGTGTGAATCCATGAGTGAAATTCATCCGCGCGATACGCACCGTCAAAAAGGACTGTTCCGTGCGCGAGGCATTTCAATTATCAACGGCGCGCAGACAGTTGGAGCGATTGCGAAAGAGGCCATCGCCCACTATGAGACACACCCTGCTGAAGTTCTCGCGACCTTTGTGTGTCTTGAGAATACGCCTGACGCATTCGGTGATCGGGTCACGCAATACCGTAATCGGCAAAATGCAGTTGACATTCAGGATTTCGCCGCACTAGACGAAAAGCAATCGAGCTGGAGACAGACTCTGTCGATGACGGACGTTGAGTACATATTCAAGCACGGGGATGACGACTCGCCACTATCGCCAACGGTTTTCAGTGTGCAAGAGGCGGCGCTCGCTCTGGCATGCTGCCAGACGGGTGGTGATTGGGCCGATTTCGTAGTCGCTGCAAAAACGGACCGGAAGCGGCTGTTTCGCAAACCTGCCTTCGTAGGCGACACGGCACCGTTGTCCGATGCTTACTCGCGTTTGTTCACCGACTCGGTGACCGCTCGGGAGCTTTGGCGATCTGTCCAGATTAGTCGATTTGCCCAGAAAACCATCAAGGCACGCGCCAACGGCGAACCTGCCGATGAGAAAGAAATATTGCAGCAAGGGATTTGGCTGGCCTTACATATTCTGTCGCTCAAGACGCAGTTGCAAATCGGCGCGTCCCTCACCTTGACTCCGCAAGAGGAGTCGCGACTTTCAATTGCCATTGACGCGATTGCCAATCAACTGGTGCTCAGTACTAAGTCTCAGCAGTGGGGCAAACAGGTTCGCAGCGTATTCGAAAGTAAAACTGACTGCCAGAAGGTCAAGCGCTTGATGATGCCAGCGCTGACGCAAGCACTTTAAGGAATGATGATGACAAGACAAAAACTAGAACTCACGTGGATCGGCAAGGAGAAGCGCCCTCGGCTGGAACCGCGAATTTTGCTGGAAGACCCGGCGATGAGTTATCACGCGAAGCATCGGGTGACGGAGAACGATATTTTCGACAATCGGCTGATCTTCGGGGACAACCTGTTGGCGTTGAAAGCGCTGGAGGCGGAGTTTACGGGCAAGGTGAAGTGTGTGTTCATTGACCCGCCGTACAACACCGGCAGCGCGTTCACGCATTACGACGATGGGCTGGAGCATTCGATCTGGCTGGGGTTGATGCGGGATAGGCTGGAGATCATCCGACGTTTGCTGGCGGAGGATGGTTCGCTGTGGATTACGATTGATGACAATGAATGTCACTACCTAAAAGTGATGTGCGATGAGATATTTGGCAGAGCGAATTTTGTTGCGAATGTTGTTTGGCAAAACCGTTATTCACGCTCAAACGATGCTAGCCTTTCTTTGTCTCACAATTCAATACTGGTCTATGCGTCAAATCCTGAAAAATGGAAAAAAATTAGGAATCGGTTAACTCGAACAGAAGAGCAGGCTGGGCAATACAAAAATACAGACAATGATCCCAATGGACTCTGGCGAGCCATTCCATGGGATGCGCCAAACTTAAGGCCAAATCTTACTTACCCTATTAAAACTCTGACGGGGAAAATACGCATGCCGCCTTCCGGAAGATGTTGGTCGCGAACAGAAGATCAGTGGCTTGAGATTGTCGAAGCGGGCTTGGCTTATTTTGGAAAGTCTGGGGATGGCGTGCCGTCCTTCAAACAATATTTGAAAGATGCCGCAGCAATTGTTCCAAATACATGGTGGCCACATGAGGACGCCGGACATACCGATGAAGCCAAGAAAGAAATGCATGTCCTCTTCGGAAAGGATAAGGCGTTTGATACACCCAAACCTGAACGGCTCTTACATCGCATTATTCACATTGCTTCCAATCCAGGCGATCTCATTCTTGACTCCTTCGCAGGTTCCGGAACTACGGGCGCAGTTGCGCACAAGATGGGGCGCCGTTGGATCATGATTGAGCTGGGCGAACACTGCCACACGCACATCATTCCGCGCCTGCAAAAAGTGATCGATGGCGAAGATCAGGGCGGCATCAGCAAGGCGGTGAACTGGCAAGGGGGCGGCGGCTTCCGTTACTACAAGCTCGCACCTAGCTTGATCATCAACGACCGCTGGGGCAATCCAGTAGTCAATCCAGAATACAACGCCGCGCACTTGGCCGAAGCATTGTGCAAGCTGGAAGGCTTCAATTACGCGCCTTCTGAGACGCTGTGGTGGCAGCACGGCCATTCCAGTGAGCGCGATTTCATTTACGTCACCACGCAGAATTTTTCGGCCGATCAGCTACAGGCGCTGTCTGACGAAGTTGGCAGCGAACAAAGTCTTCTCGTGTGCTGCGCGGCCTTTCACGGCGTGACCGCTGCCAAGGCGGCTGAGCGCTGGCCCAATCTGACGCTGAAGAAAATCCCCAAGATGGTGTTGGCTCGCTGCGAGTGGGGCCATGACGACTACAGCCTGAACGTGGCCAATCTGCCTATGGCCAAGGTCGAGAAATCACAGTCTGCAGCGGCTGCCAGCGCCAACAAGCCATCGAAAAAAAATAAGGCCACACCCGGACAGGGCGGTCTGTTTGGGGAGAATGAACAATGAATGCACGCGTACTGAACGCCGTCACCGGCCGTCTGTCACTTCGCCCGCCGCAGGCGGAATCTCTTTTGCGTCTGGTGCGATCGCTCGAAGCTTCACCTGAAATGCTTGGGCATGAGCGAGACCTGCCGTCAGTTCTGGCCAGCCTGAAAGCGGAGTTCCCGACGCTGGAAGACTTCGAGCGGGAGTTTCCGTCGCTATGTTTCGCTCTTGCGACTGGCGTGGGCAAGACCCGCTTGATGGGGGCATTCATCTCGTATCTGCACCTGGCCCACGGCATCAACAATTTTTTCGTGCTGGCACCCAACCTGACGATTTACAACAAGTTGATTGCCGACTTCACCCGCAATACGCCCAAGTACGTATTCAAAGGTATCGCCGAGTTTGCTCAACAATCGCCCCTGATCATCACGGGTGACAACTACGATCAGTCGGGTGCCGTGGTAGACGATCAGCCCAGGGGATTTGCGCACGACGTGCGCATCAACATCTTCAACATTTCCAAAATCAATTCCGAAGTGCGTGGCGGCAAGGAACCGCGCATCAAGCGGATGAAGGAGGTGCTGGGCGATAGCTACTTTAATCATCTAGCGAGTTTGCCCGACCTCGTCCTGTTAATGGATGAATCGCACCGCTATCGCGCCAGTGCTGGCGTACGGTCAATCAATGATTTGAAACCGTTATTTGGTTTGGAACTTACGGCCACTCCGTTTGTGGAAGCGGGTAGCGGTAAGACCGTGCCGTTTAAAAACGTAGTGATGGACTACCCGCTGGCGCGGGCGATGGAAGACGGGTTCGTGAAAGAACCGGCGGTCGTCACCCAGCGAAATTTTGACGCCAAAGCACACACGCCAGAGGAAATTGAAAAAACCAAGCTGGAAGATGGCGTGCGGTTGCACGAGACCACAAAAGTGGAACTGCTGACTTACGCCCGCGAAAACGGCGTCAAAATCGTAAAACCGTTCATGCTGGTCATTGCGCGCGATACCACCCACGCGGGGCAATTATTGGCGCTTCTGGAGTCGCAGGCGTTTTACGAGGGGCGCTACGTGGGCAAGGTGATTCAGGTGGATTCCAGCCGCACCGGCGCGGAAGAGGAAGAAATGATCAGTCGCTTGCTGGCCGTGGAAAGCGTGGATGAGCCAACGGAAATCGTGATTCACGTCAACATGCTGAAAGAAGGCTGGGACGTTACAAACCTCTATACCATCGTGCCGCTGCGCGCGGCCAATGCACGCACGCTGATTGAACAGTCTATCGGCCGTGGCCTGCGCTTGCCCTATGGCAAGCGTACAGGCGTCGCGGCGGTGGATCGCCTCAACATCGTCGCTCACGACAAGTTTCAAGAAATCATCGATGACGCAAACCGCGCCGATTCGCCGATTCGCCTCAAGCAGGTCATCCTTGATGTACCGAGCGCTGACGACAAGAAAGTCAGTGTTCAGGTTGGCTCTGGGGCAATGACTCGTTTGGGATTGGCGGATGCACCGACAATCACGGTTGCGCCTGCGGGGCCTGGCTCGGTTATAGGATCAAGTCAAGCAACAACGCCGCCTCCACCAGTGTTCGCCACGCATTCAGAACGCCATGCGGCGCGTGTCGTGATGGAAGTGATCGGCACATACGAGGTCAAGCGCGATCTGGTGCCGACCAGCAATGCGCTGCTCAGACCGGAAGTGCAGCGCGAGATTCTTGCAGAGGTCACCGAACGGTTGAGACCATTGCAAGGGAGCTTGATCGCAGACGATGCCAAGATCGATTTGGCCGCCGTGGTGGCGAGAACTACCGAGATCGTGGTGCAGCAGACCATCGACATTCCCCGCATTGCTGTGGTGCCTACAGGTGATGTCACCACGGGCTTTCATCCATTCAAACTGGATATTGATCAGTTGCATCTGCAGCCGGGCGAACGCGAGATCGTCGGCCAGATGCTGCGTACCAATGAACAATTCACCTTGGCCTCGGAAGTCGGTTTGAAGGAAGCGCGGCCGGAGGACTATATTGTCCATGCCCTGGTGGACTTTGATGATATCGACTACTTCACTCACGCCGATTTGCTCTACGACCTTGCAGGGCAACTGGTTCAGCATCTGATGGGCTATCTCTCCGAAGATGAAACCCGCAGCGTGCTGGATCGGGATCGGCGGCTGATTGCAAGGGAAAT
>JBBQFL010000089.1:0-8070 GCA_038321965.1 Burkholderiales bacterium
TTTCGATAGTGGGAAGATCCTGCACTGCGCTGAGCAAGGCCTTGCAAGCGCGCGAGTGTCGGGGGTAGGGGTGGGCGTAGAGGACGAGGATCATGAGGTAAGGGTTACGGCAGCCTAGTCCGGGGCTCGTTTCGTTAGTTATCGCTCAGAAATAAATCTCAAAGCGCCGATTATCGAGTCATGTGGGAGGAGTTCAGGGGAGTTTGCCCGCCTGAACCATTCGGGCAAACAGCGTGTTGAGCGATCCCCAGGTGACGATGTCGTCGAATTCGCCTGCGCAAGTTGCTGCAACCGTTGGCGTATTGGAGATGAACGTCACTGCATTGGTAACAAGGTTTGTGGTTTCGTCTGCGCCAGTGCCAGTGGTCAACCCATTTTTGCCGAGCGAAAAAACTACAAATGGGGCCTTAGTGGTGAGTGCTGACGCCGTGCAAGTCCCGGGGAATGGGGGAACGTTGGTGATGATGGTTGTGTTGACCGTCAGCATGCCCACCGCAGTCTGCGAAAGGCAGTCCATAGTAGCAGTTCGCATTCTGTCAGACGTTGTTAGCACACGCGTGAGCGTGGACGTGCATTGGGTAGGTACGCCGCTTATTGTGCTAACAGATCGAACGGCGTAACGCATGCGCCTCGCGTCTAGTCCGTCACGCCAACCATCGACAACAAACCCAAGGCTATCGAGCCCCGACAGCCCAAGCGTTATGCCGGGCACAAATCCGCTGTCAGTCGTGCAGATGCCACCGCCGACCGGGGCTTCAGTTCCCCCTGCGGATGTGGCCGGGCAGGGCAGTCGCCCATTTGCCATCGCAAACCCATAGATCGCCTCTTTGACGTTCTCGAGTTGTTTCTGCGTATCAAGAGTGCGCTGTTGATCCAACTGTGCGGCAAGCGGAATGCCTACCGCCGTAGCCAGGATAGCGAGGATGACGAGAACGATGGCGATTTCGACGAGCGAAAAGCCTGCGCAGACTTGGAAAGATCGTCCTGCGTATTTCATCTGGGGAATGTTACCAAGGTATCTTGATAGGTGGCTGAACGGTTTGTGGAGCTTGAAGCGAAGACCCGTGTTGAACTGCCGGTTGCGTTGGCGGCCTCAAGGAAATCAGTCGAAGAAGGGGAGCCAGAATAGCGCGATTGCCCCGCGAGAGCGGGCCCGACAGAAATCACAACGAGATCAATATTGCTTCGCTCGCCTGACGTAAGACAGTTTGCCCCGCAAGCCGCGCTACCGGTTGTGGGCGACACATCCGTAGACATTGCCGCGTAAATGAACTCGTTCCATTTCTGCGAGGAGTACCAAGCTGGTATATCCGGATAGGTTCGGATGTTCGAAACTGTGACACTCGTCGTCTGGGCGGTAATGCCGCTGCCGGTGGTCATCCCCGTCGGGAAAGTGCTCGAAAACAGATCGAAAGGTATCGCCCCGAGCGTTGCAGGAACCCACTTATCTGTCACTGTCAGCATCCCAGTGGACACGACGCTCGGATTCGTAATGCTGCGCGTGAGGTGGGTACTTGCCGTTCCCGGTTGAAACGCGGCTGTGCCGGTAAAAAGGACAAATCCCAACGACAGCGACCGCGTGGTCGTGCCGGAAAAGTTGCCGATATTGATGCGCGTTCCGGTAGTGACACAGTCTCCACCCGACGAGTTATCCCGTCGCTGGATCGCATAAGTCACAGATGCGGTCGATATGGTTTGCGTGGCGGTGCAGGTGAAGGTATTTTCGCGTGTCGTACTTGATGTTGAAGTACTTCTTTGGCACGAGGCGGTAGGTGTCGTAATGCTTGGCGCGCCAAGTTTTACGTTGCCAAATGAGTTGCTGTCTAGGGTTCTCGGAATTGCCGTAGCCGTCGTTGCCAGACGAGCACGACAGGTGCACACAGCATTGACGCCGCCACCGCACTGGAATTGTGTTCCTGCTGTTGTGTTGTTGCCGGTGAACGGACCCGTATCTGCCGTCGCTGCACCGCCGATACTCCAAGAGAGTTCAGTTAGAAAGCGGTGATTGGTGTTTGTGTAGTCATGAAACGGTACGAATCCAGCGGTTGTCGCCAGCTGGCCGGTGTAAGTGGTGATCGTGTCTGGGCTCACAGTTGTCGCCAGTGTTGGAATTGCAACTGGCGCCAACCAGGGATAGCCGCCGTAGCTGGTACGCGCTCTAGCCAAGGCTTCGCGCACTTCGAGCGCTACCCGTTTCTCCATTTCGGCCATCAGTTCGTCGATCGTCACGTACACGAGTTGGTCGTTCATGACGCTGGTCTTCTCTGTCGCAATGAATTCACCCGTCAATCCTGCATTGTCGAACGTAGAGCAGCGTTGTGCGACCGGCAATGCCGACCATCCAGCCGGTGTCGCGATGGCATCAAGAAAGTCAGCGGGATTGCCGACTCCTTGCGGGTTCGATCCCGTAGCAGTAATTGTCCGTGCCTGACTCCGACCTGTTGTTGCAATAGCTTCGCCGGGAAGGATGAGCACGAACGCTACCCTGTCACTTAGGAGCTTGCCAGTGCCATCGCAAACCTTTAGCCAAGGCCACGCCGGCCCGGTGGTTACGCCACAAGTAAACGTCGCCGCGGCGCCCGCGGCAGTGGTGGGGTTGAGAATGCTCATACACGCCGACAACGGGTTCGGATCGGCAAGGTTCGGGCTCGCGACGTACCACGGTACTAAGCCCAAGAGATCCCGCTCGCTCGCTCCATCGATAGAGAGCCCCAATGTCCTCCATGGCAAGCGCCCGAGGCAGCTCAAATTAGCGACTTGCGCAGACACTCCCGTAAGCGCTGGCATACCATTGGTAGCGGCGCCGTTTAGACATGATGCAGTTTCGGCAGAGCCGTCATAGTTGCCGTTGGCAAGGGTATCCGGGAGTGGCAATTGTCCTGGGCGCGCGCCACCGCCAGCCAAATTACTGACGGCGTAGCCCAATAGAGCTTGCTTTGCCACCGCGAGCACTTGCGCACCACTGACCAATTGTGTCTGCGAACGGCCACCAGCGCTTTGCCCAAGCGCAGAAAGGAAAACGACGCCGATAATCGCCAACATTGACAACACAATCAGCAGCAGGATGACTCCTCGCTGGCGTAGGGGCAATTTCTTCCCAGGGATGCGGGCGCGTGTAGTCATTGAAAGTCCCCTATTGCAGGGCAATTCCAAACAAAAATGCCTGAAACTGCCCGCCAGTCAATGACTTTTGCGTCAAGCTGCATGGATATTTGTTCGCCCTCAGTGAGTTCAGGGCTGGCTTGCGTACTGGCTTCACTGCCGATTCAAAAACAATAGGAGGCAGACGACGGTTTGTTACAAAAATTGCCTCGAAAGCCAATCGACTTCGTCTGTTTCGGCCAACCTTTCCGAAACCCCGCCAACCAAACGCTGATCCAGCAACTTTTCGATCTACCTTTGGAAATAATCCCGCCCTGACCCGGTCGCATTTCTTTGTTCGTCGCGCGTAACGCCTGCCCCGAGCATGACTAAAAAAACCAGCGCAACGATCCCCAGAATACCAAAAACTATGAGCAGCAGGAAAAAACCACTGCTTCTGCGAAATGACGTTGACTCGCGCGAGTACCTGATTATTTTCCAAGGGCCCTCACAGTGGCAGCAAGCGCGGCACGGTGATTTTTCTGACGCGCGGCTTGACAACTTTCTTCGCGTTCACATTTGGCTTGGGCGCGGCCGCCAGCGTTTCCCCGATGTTTGATTGCACGTATGTCGCCGGCCCCCCAACGTTACTTGGCACTAAACTCTGTGCGCTTTGGGTCTGCGCATTCCAGCGCACTTCTCCATCCACCCACACCACTGCCTTTCCGTCACTACGTTTGACGAATCCATTGAGCACATTTGGCGGAGCCTCGACAAAATTACCCTCATCATTAACCACCAGACCGCGCTTTCGCGCTTGATCCAACCGCAGCCGCTCAGCGGCTGTAAAAAATAGGCGTCCTTCAAGTCGCCTGGCTGTTTCGATGCCTGGCGCGGCCGAAGTGACATTGGCCGGTTGCACGTCAGTCGGCGAAACGACGGACTGGCAGAAGCCGCAGACCGGCTTGCAAAGCGCGCCGGCAAATACGGCGAAGGCCGCGAACGTTCGGACCATCATCATGACCGTTTCGCGCCCGGCACAGCGCCACCAGGAATGCTAACTGGGCCACCTTTTGCGCGCAGCGTCACCCATTCAACGGAACACTCGGCATCAAGTTTCGCCAGAAGGGTTGAACGGGCCGCCGTTGCGGCCGCCGCTGCGGCGGCAGGCGAAGCGTCATCGACCGCTGTAGCGCTGGCAGACACAGTCGGCGAGGGTGCATCGACGTTGCGCTTTATCACGCATTTCTCCAGCGGAAAGAAACCGCGCTGCAACCTCGGAAACTCATCCAGAAACGAAACCAGATCCGCATCGTGCAAGGCCTGGAGCTTCATTTTGATGCGTGTTGCCACGATATCCACGCCGGTATACGCAGTGGCTGACGCAAGGCGCAGTGGCCGTTGTGGCCCGATATCGTAAGTGAGCGTGACCAGCTGGTGACGGGCCTTAAGTGCGGCGAGTGCCTCAATCAGGTCAAATCGCTCCTCAGCAATGAATACGCCACGGTTGGCAAGCATCTTGTAGGTATCTTCGGAGCCGCGCAAATCCTCGCGATCGCGCATCGCTATGGTCAGTCTTCCACGCAGGTCAGTCAACGCGCGCAGGCTTTGTTGGTCATTTTTCTTTTCGGCTTGCCAATACAGATAACTGCCCGCCACAATGAAGCCAGCCACACCCAGACCCGCGATCAATACGGCATATGAAAATTTAAGGGCTTTGAATCCTGCGCGTGTAAATATCATTGCCGCACCACTTTCATGCTGCGGACAAGTTTCAACACAAAGCGCGCGTCGGAACCGGCAGACGCCAGTGCGCTGTCGCGAGCGGCGATGCTTGCGCTCGGGCGAACGTCCAGCGGTTCGGTGATGAGTGAGGCGCTTAGCCCGGGCAATTCATTGATTCGTAGTATGAACTTGCGGATATCATCGCTGGCTTTGCGGTAGTTGCCGTCGAAGGGACGGATCGCCGCCTCCACGATCAGTGCCTGAAATTTTCCATCTGACAATAACGGGTCCTGCTCGGAACTTGACGGTTGTCCAGGCGCGGCCGCCGCTACCGGGGTGCCCTGTGCGGTAGACGCGGGACCGGCTCTCGTCACCGACTGTAGTAGCCCCGTCGATGCTGTTGCCGAAACAACGAAGTTTGGCGTCACTGTAGCGTCGCCAACGGGTTGCCAGACTAGTTGCAATAACTGTATGTGGGGAAATTCAGCGAAAACCTGGGAAAACATGCGCATGAAATCCCCGGGTGCTGCAGGCGCTGGCCGCATGTAATGGATGAAAAAGCCGCTGGCATCGCGAACAGTTTCAGAAGCCGCCGTTTGCTTGCTGATCTCGCTAATAACCCCGCGGTACTCCGCCTGCAAAGGATTCATGGTCTTTGTGCGTTGATCAATCGCCGTTGAGATCACGCTGGCCTCATACAGATTAAAACTCGCCGCGAGTGCACCGGCCGCGAGGACACCTGCAGTTAGTGCAAACAGGCCAATTCGAGCCCGCTTGTACAGAGCGAAACATCGCTGCTCCGGCGTAGCAAAATGATTTTCAATACGACCTTGTGCATACAGATGTGCCAGCACCTCTTCAGCGTGGGACGAAACCGGGGCAGGCGTGAACTTAAGCTTGGTGGCGACCTCATTGATATCCAGAAAGCGGTATTGGATTAGCGGGTAATTGCGAATGGCATCTGCGACCATCTGGCGATCCTGCGAATGCAGGAGGATCGAAACCTCCAGCGTTTCGCCGGCGGCAAAAAATCGCAGGCTATCAAGGTATTGCCAGGTTCTGCTGGTTTCGGCAGCGATCAGGTCGCCGGCCGGCTGGCCCTCGTCAAAAATGATTGGTGTCAGGCGGCTGAACTTGATCTGCTTGTTCTGGAAGTACGTCTGGCGCAAACCAAAATCCGGCACAATCGTCACCAGTAACGTGTGCTGAAAAAACGAGTTGAGTGCGTCCAGCAGCTTTCCTGACAGCACCGCCGATGAATAAATACCTTCCAACGGAATTTCAGCGCGCTCAATGGCGGCGAGAAGTGGCTTGAGTAACTCCGGGTTGGTGACGGCGTGATACAGCACTCTGTCATCACGGCGACCTTCGATTTCCCGTCCCTGGACGATGCCATGGCGGAAAGGACTGGCGCGGTAGAGTTGCGCGAGCTTGCGCCCGATAACGGCGTCCAGGTCGCCGCCACGCAGGTGCGGTACGGTATCGAGCCGAAAATCCTCTTCGATAAGATCGGTGATGATGTACGTCGATATCGCTCGATGTCGCGATATGTACTGTGTGAAATCATTCATGCCCAGTTCTGTCGAACCAAACACGTCGCGCTCGACAATGGCGCCAGCCTTCCAGATCAGGGCGACCAGCTTGTCATTGGTTAAATAAAGAAAGTGTTTTTGCACGGCCGCCTGCTAATACTTGATTTTGGCAATGACGTCGTACATCGGCAGGAAGATCGTCACCAGAATACCGATCATGACGCCACCCAAAACCACCGTAAGCAATGGCTGGATCATCTCTTGTAACTTTCCCATCGTTTCTTTTACTTCGCGATTGTAAAAATAGCTCACGTTTAGTAGCGAGGTATCGAGCGCACCGGTGGTCTCCCCCACTTTGAGCATACGCAAGACCAGCGGCGGAAACAGCCGAACATTCTGGAACGCTTGCGTAATGCCGGTGCCCTCACTGATTTCACGACCAATGCGTACAAGTCCTTCCTCAATCACGCGATTGCCGACAATTTTTTCCGAAACATGAATGCAGTCAAGTACCGCAAGCCCCGATTGATACATCAACGCGAAATAGGTTGAAAACCTTGCCAGGATAATCTTGTTCATCAGTGGTCCCATGATCGGCAGTTTCAGCATCAGCGCATCGACGCGGTACTTGGCTGCTTCGCTGGTTCTGACAGTGATGAAAAAAGCGACTGCAATAAAGATGGGGGAGCCGATGAACAAATACCAGTACTTGGCCATCACGGCTGACACCGCAATTAAGGCCAGCGTTGCGGCGGGGGGATTCTGTGTAAGTGCTTTCATCGTCACGCCGAGTTGCGGCACCAGAAATACCATCAACATGAATACGACACCAAAAATCACCGAGCCCGCGAAGATCGGATACATCATCGCCTTTTGAACCTGGCCGGCAAGCTCATCCTGCCACTTGAGGTTTTCAGAAAGCTTGGAGAGTACTTCCGGCAATTGCCCGGCTTGCTCGCCGGTACGAATCAGGGCAATGAAAACCTGGTCAAAGGCTTGGGGATGGCTGGCCATTGCGTCAGAGAGCTTCAGGCCTCCCTCGATATCTTCAAGAATGCTGCCAATGATTTGCCTGAACCCGGGGTTATCCACCGTGTCCCGCAGGTCAGATAGTGCCTCGATGATGGGCACACCTGCGCGCATCAGCTGATCCATATGGAAGCAAAAAGTGATCAGTTCTTTTCGGGATACTTTGCTGACCCGCATCAACGCAGATTTTTTGATCGACTCAAAGGTGATCAAGTCGAGGCCCAGACGCCTTAGCCGCAACTCCAGATCGACAGCATTGGTCGCATCCATGCTGCCGGACAGCATTTGCCCGGCTTCATCAATAGCGCGATATGAGAAGGAGGCCACGTTGATTCAGTTAGGAGTCGAGCAAATATAACTTGGACAATTGACCACTTGCAGACGAGATGCCAGGCAAGGCGCAAAACGCACCGTGTGGCTGGCCACACAAGTGTTTTTGCAACGCCGCATGGCGCTCGTATGCAAGATGGGTAATGTTCAAGTTGTTTTTGCTCGACGACTCAGCCGATGCGATCCGTCAAGTCGACAATGCGAGAGATTTCTTCCAGGCTGGTTTGACCATCCAGCACACGCGCCACTGCATCCTCAGCAAGAGAACGAAATCCGGTTTTCCTTGCGGCATCGCGAAATTCCCTGCCGGTGGCACGACGGGCGATCAGCTCATCCATTTCGCCGTCCATTTTGAACAGCTCCATGATGGCGA
>JBBQFL010000090.1:0-7838 GCA_038321965.1 Burkholderiales bacterium
ACCACCTCGGCTTTGAATTCGAGGGTAAACACGCGTCGCTTGAGTTGTTCTTTCTTGATGCCGTCGAGTACGTTATTCTTCTTGCCTGATTTCATGATTTTCGCTTTCGTTAAGTACTCCACGAAAAGCTTACAGGATCACAAGGCTCGACGCGAATCGTGAACGTCACGAGTTGCGCAAATCGAAACCCATAAGGCTTTTACAAAATGGAACCTGATCTTACAGGCGAATATCACCCGCCCTAAATAGGTTGGAAAATTGCACTCCAGGTTAAGCATTTAGCTATACGTACGGTGGCGAACGGACTTTCCAAAATGCCTCTCATAGAATATGAAGTATTAGGGAAACACTGATTGAGTTGAGTTCCAAGTCAGATCGACTTAATCAATGCTTCCTTAAGCCAAAGCGACAGTTTGAGCGCGCATACTGCGAGAGCGTCATTTTTGACGGGGATGCGCACTTATCCATTTGGATTTTTTCGCATTTCATGTTCTTTACTTCGTCAGGCGGAGCCGATGAAAAACGTTACAGCGGGGCCAAAGCAAAACCATCTCCTTTCCGCATTGCCGCCCATGGTATACACGCGACTCTTGCCGCGGCTGCAAGCAAGGATGTTTTCGGTCGGTGAAATATTGATACCCGCCAATGTCAAACAGCGGTATGTTTACTTCCCGACGACCTGCATTGCATTATTGTCATATGGTGTTGGCGCTATTGCCACGCCCCGAACATGGCCAGTTGGAAACGAAGGGATTGTCGGCATTACCGCATTTCTTGGAGAATCAACTGCTGACTCACAAGCCGAGATACAAGTGGCAGGCGAGGGATTTCAGCTTGATGCGCGGTTGTTCAGAACGGAATTCAAGCTAGGCGGTGGCTTACAGCTACTGTTGCTGCGCTACGTTGAGATACTGATAACACAGGCATCACAACTGGTCATTTGTGAACACTCCCACACCATCAATCAGCGTCTATGTCGATTCCTGCTCCGCGCTTTTGATCGCGTACCGAACGATACAATTGAAACTACTCACGAACGTATCGCGTCGTTAATGGGAGTGCGGCGAGTGAGTGTCACGGAGGCAGCTGGTCGCTTGCAGGCCGACCGTGTCATCGACTACAGCCGCGGTCATATCACGCTATTGAATCGTCCGGAACTTGAACATCAGAGCTGCGAATGCTATGTGGTCATCAAAAGCGCATTCGCAGGCCTGCGCTTAAAGTCCAAGGTGAAGTAACAAGGCGATGCCACGAAATTCAAACAACGTGATGCCGGCGGCAATAAGCTCTGCGCACTCTATCGTGATAAGTAGTACCGTTTCACTCTTCTCTTGCGACGCTACATTTCAACAGTAGGTCAACTGTATTCGCTTTCCGGCCTTTCAATGATTGGTTGTCATCTCGATTTATGCCAACAGGCGCCCCAATGAAGGATGATCGGTTATGACTTCTTTCGAGAGAAAATTGGAAGCGCCCCGAAATTGGCGGCTTTGAGATGCGGCTGATCAAGCTGAACAACTAGAACCCTCGGTTAACAACAGCACACTGGTAACTACATACCGGCAAATCGACCAATTCTCGTCAGCGCCTGCAGTCGAGTTACGACTTTAATTGGCCGGCGATTCTCGTTCTAATCCTTAGTGGCGCAACAGAGTTTCAGGTTCATTATCACGAAACACTGCGTTGAAAATGCTCGCAATAGTGGAGCAGTTGCTGTGCTTTCCGCCTTGATTCGACAAAAAATCCATCGTTTCAATTAGTCGTAGCAAAAGTGAAGCAACACACTAGCGCGCCTGGCAAACTACATCCAGCAACGCTGGTGCACCGCCCTTCACGACGGCAACGGCGCGTTTCAGCGCAGCGCCCAGTTTTGCAGGGTCGGTAATCGGACCCTCGCCCCAGACGCCATGCGCTTGTGCAAGCTTCGCGTAATCGATGTTCGGATTGTCGATGGCGTTGCCGATACCGGCCTGATCGGGGCGGCGATCGTGCAGTGCAGCCATGCGCTGCAAATGCATGACTTCCTGATGGTAAGCACGGTTGTTGTGCATCACGAACAGAATCGGAATCTTGTGATGCGCCGCGGTCCACAACACGCCGGGCGCGTACATCAGGTCGCCGTCCGGCTGGAAAGTCACCGTGAAGCGACCGCGATCGCGATTGGCCAGCGCCGCACCCACCGCCGCAGGCGCGCCGTAACCTACGCCTTGCCCTCCCGATCCACCTAACATCTGGTAGTGCGCGGTGGTTGGCCACAATCGTCGTGCCCAGGAAATACGATCGCTCACCGCAAGCGACCACGGCTCATCCTTGATCACGTTCCAGACCTCCATGGCCATGCGCGCGGTGGTGATCGGGCTGAGGTCCCAGCCGATTGCGGCCTCCTCTTTGGCGGTCGCCAGCAACTTCAATTGTGCTTCGCGCAGCTTCGGTGCTCGCGCGTCGATGGCCAGCTTTCGATCCGGTGTCATGGCGCGTTTAACTGCTTCAGTCAATACGGGCAGCGTGGCCTCAACATCGCCCACGATAGGCAGGTCAACCGGCATGAAGCGCTGGAAATCCTGATAGTTCGAGCGGATGTAAACGTCGCTCATCGAGATGCTGATGATTTTTACATCCGGTTTGGCGATGCGTCGATACTCCTTGTGTGGGTCGCCAACGCTGTTGAACTGCCCCCAGGGATCGTACACCTCGAGCAGCAGCACCACGTCTGCTTCACGCACCAGCGCGCGTCGCGCGTCGCTGTGACAAAGATAGTGACGGCTGGGAAAATTCATGCGCCCGCCAAGATCGACCACCGGTACGTTCAACGCCTCGGCCAGTTCCACCAGGCGCTGAATGCCGGCCTGCGTACGCGCCGCGCGATCGGCGAGAATCACCGGTGATTTTGCGTTGACCAACAGCTTGGCCGCCTCTGCCAGAGCGCCAGCGTCGCCTTGCGACGGAATCGCGGCGATCAATTTTGGGATGCGCAATGCGGCTTCGTCTTCGATGTGATCTTCCTGCAATTCCATGTCGGCGACGATCAGCGTCGGTTCCATCGGCGACGTTGTTGCAAGTTTGTACGCGCGCACCGTCGACTCGGCGAAATGCTGCAACGAGCCGGGCATGTCGTCCCATTTGACGAAGTCACGCACCAGCGCGCCGGCGTCTTGCACCGAGTGCGACCACTCGGTACCTGGACGGCGTTTGTTGGCATCCTGGCCGTTGCCCGCGAATATCACGATCGGCACGCGGTCGCACCAGGCGTTGTAGATTGCCATCGATGCATGCTGCAGGCCCACCGTGCCGTGCGCGTACACGGCCATCGGCTTGCCGGCCGCTTTCGCATAACCGTGTGCCAGCGCCACAGAAGACTCTTCGTGCATGCAGGTAATGAATTCCGGCTTCTTGTTATTGCCGTAATTGACGGTCGATTCGTGAAGGCTGCGAAAACTCGAGCCCGGATTACTTGCGACGTAATCAAAATTCAACGTCTTGATTACGTCGACCATGAAGTCAGAGCCCGGGCGCGGAATGGTGCGCTCACCGAGGGGCAATTTGTCTTTTTTGTGTTTGTCGGGTGCGAGCGAGGCCGCCGCCTTGTCAGACTTTGCGTCGCTGGCAACGTCCGCCGCAACTGCGTGGCTCGCCGCGGCAACGGCACTCGCGCCAGCCGCCGCCGCAGCGGTTTTCAGGAAATTCCGGCGATCAAGCACGCTCTTGTTCTCAGTTGGCGAGCCGCTCTCGTGTGCAGAAATATTGGGCCTGCCGTCCGACTGCTTGTCCATTGCCATCACTCTCTCCTCGCGGCGCATTGTCGTTGCACCGTCGTTCGTTTGGAATGAAACTAATCCGTTAATCGGCCTTCACACCGGTGACGCGAATCACCTCAGCCCATTTACCGAGTTCGGCTTTGAGCAAGGCGCCAAACGCCTGCGGGCCGGACAATTGCAATTCAACACCCATATCAGTAAGTTTCTTTTTGACGTCCGGCAGCTGTGCGGCGTGGGCGATTTCACGTGTCAGTTTCGCAATCACGGCTTCGGGCGTACCGGTCGGTGCCAACACGCCATACCAGGTGGAAATTTCGAATCCCGGCAGCGACTCGGAAACGGTGGGAATTTCCGGCGCGAGGGGCGAACGCTTAAGGCTCGTCACACCCAGCGCGCGAAGCTGACCACCCTTGATATGCGCCAGTGTCGACGGCATGGCATTGAACATCATCTGTACCTGGCCGGCGAGCAGGTCGTTCATGCCCGGTGCACTGCCCTTGTATGGCACCAGCAGCACATCCGTTTTGGCCATGGTGTTGAACATCGCGGCGGCCAGATGTTGTGTGGTGGCACTGCCCAATGTCGCCGCGCTGACCGCGGTCGGTTTTGCTCTGGCATAGTCGATCAATTCGGCAACCGATTTGACCGGCAGTGACGGATGCACTACTAATACGTTAGGAACTGCACCGATGACCGTTACCGGCACCAGGTCCTTGACTGTGTTGTAAGGCAGATTGGAATAGAGGGAAGGCGCCATGATGAAGGGGGGCGACACCAGCACGATCGTATAGCCGTCTGGTGGCGATTTCGCGGCGACTGCGGCGCCGATCGTACCGCCTGCGCCGGCGCGGTTATCCACCAGCACTGGCTGGCCCATCGATTCAGTCATCTTTTGCGCCAGCAGGCGCGCAATGATGTCGTTGCCTCCGCCGGGCGGATAGGTGACGATGAGCTTGATCGGCTTGTTGGGATACGATTCACTATTTGGCGGTGGTTGCGCAAAGGCGGATTGCGCGCAGATCGCCAGCAGTAGAAACAGCAGGTGCAACAGTTTTTGCGACGAAGTCATGGCGTACCTGTAGTTGATCAATACGATCGTGCAAGCGGGCTACTACAGCGATTAGCCCACAATAATGACGCTGCCTAGTTTAGCCAAATTCCGCGTTACGGGTTGACGGTCCGCATATCGGAACTTCTGCAATGCGCCGCATACTGTACCTAAGCACTAAGTGACTTGCCGCACTAAATTGCCAAGGCATGACACACGAAAAGGTCGGCTCCCGGGGTGCGAAAGTAAACATCAAACTTACCTGCCATTTCCGATATATGAAAAATGGTTCTGCATACAGGAACCTTGCATTGACGTGAATCGGCACACAGGACTAGCATCGTTGGATCACAAAAAAACCGGCGCAACGCGCGTCACAAGCTTTACGGAGGGCAGTCAAAATATGTTGCCATCAACTCGCGACAACGTAGCCTCGCTGCAGTTGGCGGTGCATAAGCTGGCGCCAAACGTTGGTGCCGAGATCCGCGGCGTCAATCTTTCCGCCGCGATCTGCGACGACACCTTCGCCGGCATCACCCAGGCTTGGCATGCACACAGCGTGCTGCTATTTCGTCAACAACACCTGGACGACCTGCAGCAAGTGCGTTTTGCGGAGCGCTTCGGCGAATTGGCGCACACGCTCAAGCATTTCGAGGGCACGTCGCATCCGGCGATCATGTACGTCACCAACGAGAGAAAAGACGGCAAGTACATCGGTGCTCTGCCCGACGGCGAAATGTTCTTTCATTCCGACATGTGCTATCTCGAGCAGCCGTGCATGGCCGGGCTGCTGCACGCCATCTCGATCCCCCCCGAGGGTGGCAACACGGTTTTCGCCAGCATGTACGCGGCCTACGACACATTACCTCCTGATCTCAAGTTGCTAATGGGCAGTCGTTTGGCAATGAATAGTTACGAGCCCGGCTACGGCGCCAGCAACGTCAAGGCGCGCCTCGAAACGTCAGGCTCAACTTATACCCGCTCGTATGCACATCCGATTTTTCGCACCCATCCTGTGACCGGCAGGAAATCGCTTTACGTAAACCGCCTGATGACTGAATACATCGTCGACATGCCGCGTGAAGAAAGTGATGCCCTGCTCAAGCGCGTGTTCGATCACCAGGAGCAGGCACAGTTTCAGTATGAACATCGCTGGCAGGTAGGTGATCTGCTGATGTGGGATAACCGTTGCACGCTGCACGCGCGACGCGATTTCGATGACCAGCATTTGCGCAAGTTGCGGCGGGTCACGGTCAAGGGTGAGAAACCGTTCTTGCTGCAGACTTGAGGTGAAGTCTTAAGGCCTCTGTTCGCGTCAGCGTATCCAATGTAGTGTAGAACGCCATTCGGCGCGGCGTTTGAAGCACAAATGTGCCAAGAGGCCCGCCAGTGCTAGTTTTTTGGCAAATTAGCAGTATCAATATTAAAGCAGCATCACGACGAGGAGCAGGCATGGCAGGCAGACTGGATGGACGCGTGGCAATCATCACTGGTGGCGGGCACGGCATCGGCAAGGCGTATGCAGTGCGGCTCGCAGCAGAAGGCGCCAAGGTGGTGATAGCGGAACTCGATGGCGCGGCAGCGAGCGCGGTGGTGGCTGAATTGACGGCGCACGGCCATCATGCCATCGCTGTGCAGACGGATGTCGCCAATGAAGCCAGTGTGACCAACATGGCGCAACAAGCCGTTGCGAAATTCGGCCGCATTGATGTGCTGGTCAACAACGCCGCCATCTTTGCAACGGTACCGATGTCGCGCTCGCCGTTCGATCAAATTTCGGTCGACGAATGGGATCGCATGATGAGCGTGAATGTGAAAGGCACCTGGCTCGCCAGCCGCGCGGTGGTGCCGCAAATGCGCCTCCAGGCGTACGGTAAGATCATCAATGTCAGTTCCGGCACGGCATTGAAGGGCTCGCCCAGCCGGATCCACTATGTCACGTCGAAGGCAGGCATTCTCGGCTTCACCAAAACGCTGGCCAATGAAGTCGGCAAGGACGGAATTTGCGTCAATTGCGTGGCGCCCGGCAGTACGCTATCCGAGGAAAACCCCGACGACGATATTTTAAAGATGCGCGCCCAAGCCGCCAATGCACGTGCACTCAAGCGCGTGCAGACGCCGGATGATCTGACCGGCGCGGTGGTATTTTTTGCTTCAGCCGACAGCGATTTCATCACCGGCCAAACCCTCGTGGTCGATGGTGGTTCTTGCATGCATTGAACGCAGATGTTCGGCTTCCTTGCCCTGTCGCGAACGGCGCTGTTCCTCTGTGCGACTGCACTCCTGCTGAGTTTCGCGGCCACGCTGTTGTCGGCGCAGGAAACACTCAGCAAGCTGGCCGCGATGGAGTCAGCGGATCGCGCCGCGCGCATTGCGGCGAACGCCAAAAAAGAAGGCGAAGTCAGCATCTACACATCGCTGGGTACCGACGATGTTGCGGCGCTCGCGGCTGTATTCGAGAAGAAATACGGAGTCAAACTCAAGGTATGGCGCGCAAGTTCTGAAAAAATTCTCCAGCGCATCGTCACCGAAGCACAAGGCGGACGCAATGATGTTGATATCGTCGAGACGATCAGTCCGGAGCTCGAGTCGCTCAGCCGCGAAAAACTGCTGCAGCCGGTCAACTCGGTATTCCACGCCGACTTGCTCGCGCAGGCAGTCCCTGCGCACAAGGAGTGGGCAAGCACGCGGCTCAACCTGTTCACACAAGCCTACAACACCAATCTGATCCGCAAAGAAGACTTGCCAAAGACGTTCGAGGAGTTCGCCTTGCCGCGATGGAAAGGCAAACTCGGCATCGAAGCCGACGACCCGCAATGGCTGGCCGCACTGGCGAATGAATACGGCGAGAGCAAGACGTTGCAGACCTTTCGCGAGATCGCGCGCAACAGCGGCTTCTCAGTACGCAAAGGCCACACGCTGCTGACCAACCTGGTGGTTTCCGGGGAAGTTCCGCTGGCGCTGACGGTATACAACTACCGCGTCGAGCAACTCAAGAACAAGGGTGCGCCAATCGACTGGTTCACCATCGGACC
>JBBQFL010000091.1:0-7830 GCA_038321965.1 Burkholderiales bacterium
ATTCCGCCATGCCGTTTCCCGCTGCGATACTACTGACCCTGATGCTCGTTTGCTCATTTGCCTCTCCGTGTTGTTGAACGTGAGGGCATTGTGCCGAGACTGTGATCCGGTGACTATGACGCCGTGGGGTTAACGGTTACATTGGTAGCGCGATAAGTACAAGTCTGGGCAGAGGGTTATGTAAAATTTTAGTGACTTCATTTATTCGGTGAAAAGGCGGCCTCGTTTGGCGTTGAAATTAACACCTACACACCGATTCCACTGCGGCGGCGCAAAATGAGGACTAACTTAGGCCAATTGGGTTTCATGTCGCCATGCCAGCTGTAGGGCCAATCAAACACAATTAAGGCGACGATATTACGATTCGGCAAGAGCTGGCGGGTTTATTGATATATGCGTTCGTCCCAGTATGTGCGCATGGCGTGCAATAACGAGAAGCTGCCCAGTTATCGGGCTAGGAAAAAGGCGGATAATCCATCTTGTCAAGCTAATGGAGACTCAACAAATGAAGAGACTTACCCAATCAGTTGTTGCGGCACTGCTGTTCACATTATCGCCCCTGTACGCGCAACAGGCTGCCTCGCCATCTGACAGCAAAGCTATTGCTAATCCGGCTGCCGTTGCGGGTCAGAACAAAACTCAAGCCTCTGAAAACAAACGTGACGCAAGAAAAGAGCGTCGCGAACATCGCAAAACCGTCAATCACCGCCAACGTCGCAAACATTAAAGCTGGGCGGGTACCAGCTCTGGAGCGGATGGGACGCAAAGCAAACCCATTTTATGGCGTTTTGCACAATGGGTCGCGAAACAACACTCCTTATCGCATGAACTCGTTCACCGACTGAGTTGCAAGACGCCAATTCAATATATTAGTCGCACGTGTTTGAAAAACTTTGAAGAAAGTATATCGTATGCAGCGAATTCGATTTGGGGTTTTGAGAATACTATTGTCCATAGTCACCGCCTTTCCGTTGTACGCGGCGCAAGCAGAAGCTAGCGCCGAACAAGAGGACTCTGGAGTTGGTTTGAATGTCAAACTGGGATATGACCGAACGAGCGGAAAATACGACCAGTCTACGAGTTCAACGGCATCGACGAATTCCGTGACGATAGCGTATGACACCGACAATTATTCTCTCGATTTCGTTGTTCCCTATCTTCAACAGTCTGGACCAGGAAGGCTTGTTGCGATTGCCGGCCAGCGCGGCATTTTGACCATCGGCCCAGACCAGAGAGCAAGTGGATTAGGTGATGTGACCGCCGGAGTCACGCGCTACGTTCTCAATGAAGAAGACAACGGCCGAGATTTGGACTTAGGAACAGTTTTCAAGTTTCATACGGCCTCGGTCAGCAAAGGATTGGGTTCGGGCAAATCCGATTTTGCCATTCAGACGGCTTTAGGCCGTTCGTTTGGGTTGCTAAATACGACCTTTACCATAGGCTATACGTTTGTAGGAAAACCGCCAGACCAAGGCTACCGTAACGCCTATTACGCATCATTGGACGGCAGCTATAAGATCAATGAAGGCGTATCAGTCGGCATTACCTACGCTGCGGGTGGTTCTATCATTGAAGGGCTGCCCGGAACCCGTGATATCACGGCCAATGTGAACTTCAAGCCCGTAAAGAAGTTTAGGGTAAACCTATACTATTCAGTTGGTCGTTCAACACAGAGCCCAGATCGCGGCGCCGGCATAACGGCATCGCGAGATTTTTAGCTGCGCCGATCGGTATCCGATGACAGAAATTGCGAATTTTGAAAGGGAATCAATATGAGAAAAATGTATAAGTTGTTTTTGCGTACTTTTATATTGGCTTTCTTGGGATCTTTTTTCAATGTGGCGGTGGTGCAAGCCGAACCAATCTATGCGTATATAGAACTTGTAGAAGGAGCAGTTTCTATTGTCGACACCAAAGGTCAAGCACGCATACCGCATGTCAATGATGTCATTGAGGTGGGCGAGACCGTTGTGATCGGGCGTAACGGTGAATTGCAAGCCCGCACAGAAGATCACGGATATGTTTCATTCCGCGCGAATACAAAAGTGAAAATTGAGTCTTATCTTGCCGTTGGCGGTAAAGAGGACAACGCAGTTGTTTCCCTCCTTTATGGGACTCTTCGATCAATCACAGGTTGGATCGGGAAAAGCAATCCGTCTCAATATGCCATCAAAACCCCAAATGCAACGCTTGGCATCCGTGGGACCGATCACGAGCCGCTCGTGATCTTGCCACCTGCGGCGGGAGAGGCGGCTGCCGCTCCACACGGAACGTATGAAAAAGTTAATGAAGGCGCGACTGTCTTGAAGAATGCCGCGGGTCAAACCGTGGTTAACGCCAACGAAGCGGCCTTTTCTCCACATGACGCAAAATCAGCGCCGAAGAAGCTTGAGCGAATCCCGGAAATCTACAAAAAAACAGTCAACGAGGCAAGAATCGATGCGCGTAGTAAGGAACTTGCTAAGGAAGTTGAAGAAAAGAGATTGCAAAAACAGAAGGAAGTAAAAGCAAAGAAGGAAGAGGCGCACAAGAGAAGCACGACGGAAAAAAAGCACCGCTCACCTACTGAGAAATAGCAATTTCAGGTGGCCGATTTGCTCGCGCCCGTACTGGGTACTGCTTAATGCCGATTCAAGTTGCTCAGTGCTTGCGCCGCTGCCGATGATTCACCGCCTTGCGGAGCTCACGGCGCCCCGTGCGAGCCTCCTCTTTTTCTTCTTGGGTCTTGTTGTCCGCGCCGACGTCGCTCTTTCTTGGCTCGTTGGGTCCGGCTTGCCGCGGGTTGGCCGGCGCAGATTGCGATTGGGCGTCGAAGCTGATAAGAGCGGCGGTCAGTAATATTGCCGCGGCCATAGCCGCCACTAGATTGGAGTGCGTTGGCAAGGCGCAATCCTATGGAAATACGCTGAACGGAGCGGGGTCATCCGCCAGCAAATCGTGATCATCTTGTCTCACAAGTCTGAAGAACACGGTGTCGGCGCGGAATTGGCTTTCGCGCAGCCGTTAGCAATGGACTATTTGGCGTGTTTCTTGTGTGCGGCGGCCTTGTCTGCTTTCAATTTCTTGTGATCCGCCTTTACAGCAGCGCGGTCAGCCTCAGCCGTAGCTTTGTCCCCCTGGATTTTCTGCTTGTCTGCTTCGATGGCAGTAGCATTGCCTGCCGCCTTATCGGTCTTGAGCTGCTGCTCGTCCGTCTTGAGCTTGGCTTCATCCGCTTTCAGCTTTGTAACATCCTGCTTGAGCTGGGCTTTGTCGGCTGCGATCTGCGGGTCGGTGGGCGGCGCAGGCGGCGTGTCGGCAAGCGCACTTGCGGAAAAGGCCGCAACCAGCATTGCGATCATGTATTTGGTCATGTTTGTTCTCCTCATCGTTAGAAGCGGCCATTTCGCTTCATAGGTAGTGCGAAAGTTTATATGCGTTCGCGGCAATCGGGTGTAAGTAATTGTTTCAGTCAAAATCGACGGAAAGGACATGCTCAGCTGCCATTTGCAATCCCCCCGCTAGCCAATGATCCGGGCAATCTGCGGTGACAGCACTTCCGCAATTTCCAGTGGCCGCCCCGGTTGGAGTGGATCTCGTTAAGCCAGTCGTTACTGTTGCCGGAGCTGCGAAGCGCCACGGGGGTCAGCGTGTTTCGGATGTCGAGGTCGTAAATTCTGCCTGAGGGTCCGGTCATCTTCACCGGAATACGCACGATACCCTGCTTGTGGGGTTCAGAAAATAAAAAATCGAGCGGAGAGGATTTGGAAATGATTGCCCGCAAAGCGTAAGCAGCATCCACAGATAAACCCTCGCGCGCCGTAATGAACAACACGACCAGAAGCACCGACTCCACTTTTGGTCCCCTATCTCTGCGGCGCTTGAATATGCTGAGGAGACTCATGCTAGTCAATTTCCACTGGTCTTCAGCTCGGCGACTGTCACCCACTGCAGCCATTCAGACCAAGGTTGTAGGCGCGCGAGCCAAATTATTCAGCCAGCGCGGGAGCGAGTACCCAGGCCAATTCCGATTTCACCTGCGTCATAAGCGGCCTTTGCTGCTTTTCACCTGAGTCAGGCACTTCGCGCGCAGTGGGTCATCCGCGCTCGCGCGCCAACATTTGCTTGCTGATTGCGCTCACCGCATACCGAGAGTGCGGCTTTCGACCAAATATAGGCGACGCTCAAGCTGCAGGTTCAATTCGCCCCAAACGGTCGGATTGGACGCTGAGCTATCGCCAATGAAAATGGCGGCGGTTCGAGCCGAAAGATGCGGGCTAAATCGCAAGTGCCAACTCTTGGTGCGCGTCGATATTGTCGCTAGTTCCATGCTGCAGCAATAATAGATCTTTGCGCCTAGCCATCACCTGTTTGCCATCGGCAGTAAGGAACATCGCTGTTCCAGTACGTAGTAACTCTTCGTCATTGACCAAACCGTAATGTGGACGCGCGTACCCTCTTTCGCGCCAGTTCAATAGCAGGGCCATACGCAGCACTGTTTGTGTCGCCGGTGAAGTTCTTGCGGTCATGTTTTTTTGGAAATAACAGTAGTTGATCCGGTTGTAGGGAGACCAAATTCAAGCTTACAAGCGCAAGACTCTGGTGAATTCTTCGAGGGAAATTAGCGCAATAATTTCATTTCACTTGGACAGAGTTGACAGCAAAAAGATCGGCGCGTATCTTTCGCCGCATCGAAACAAGTGGAGCTGCACATGGACGAGTGCCCTGGTCGGAGTTCTTCAATCGCTGGATAGACAGCGAGACGCACTGATTCGGTAGTTCCATTTCCCTTGCCGCAGTCTTGCAGATAAGCGGGACGGTGCGTGCAAAAGTCATAAAACTGCAACGCGCCTTTGCAACATTGCAGCATCGCTCGAACATCGCGCGGCAATGTCGCGCCCTTCTCGTGAATTTAAACATCGTGTCCCGCTGTTCCAGTCAGCCCAGAATTTGCTTGCCTCGGCGTAAACAATGGGCAGCCAGAATGGGGCTGCCAATCGGTTGCGCCTGCATCAGGAAGAAACGAAATGATCAACAAAAAAATCAAGTTGTACGCCATTTTTGTCCCGGCTCTCACCGCCATCCTGACTGCCGCCATCCCAACTATTGCTGCCGATGTCACCAATAACGCCTTCGCAGATACGGTGTTCACGTCAGGCGGCGCAAAACCCACCGCCGGAACAGACGTCAATGGCTATTGGCCGCAGCTCGTCGGCGCACAATATACATGGGTCCGCCAATATCAGTCGTCTTTCGCCGCACCGTATTCAGGACCACTAAGCCTCAACCCGACCGGCGATGTTGCCGGGACCCATACGGTCGGCGCTTATTTCGGCTGGCGCCTCACCGACACGCTGCAAGCTTATGTCGACATTGAGAAATTCATGGGCGCCGGGGTGAGCGGCTCAACCGGTCTGGCAGGACTCACCAATGGCGACGTCGTTCGCCAGGGTTCCAATAATCTAAAGAAGCGGCCTTACGTTGCCCGCCGTTATCTGCGTTATGTGGTGCCATTGTCCAAGGACATGGTTGAAACTGACCGCGCCATGGATCAACTGGGCGGCAAGGAAGCAGCTACCCGGTTCGAATTCAAAGTTGGAACGATGGCGCTAAACGACGACTTTGACAAAAATCGTTACGCCAACAGCACGCGTACCCAGTTCATGAACTGGTCCCTGTGGAATAACGGCGCATGGGACTTCGGCGCGGATACGCGGGGCTACACCAACGGCATCGTGGCCGGTTATATCAGTCCCAAATGGTCGCTCAAGGCAGGCATCCATCAGATGCCATCCGAGGCCAACGGCCAGGACCTTGATGCGCCAGTGCTCAAGGCGCGTTCTGAAAACCTGGAGCTGACACTTTCCCCAGCTGACGGCGGATTGGTATTGCGGCTGCTTGCCTATCGCAATTTGGCGAGAATGGGTAACTATCGAGATGCCATCGACGCCGCGGCTACAGCGAGGAGGAGCTTGCCCGATATACGCACTCAGGATAAGGATCGCCGGAAGAAGACCGGCTTTGGCCTCAACGTCGAACGGCCTCTTGCTGATGACGGCGAGACCGGGCTGTTCCTGCGCGCAGGCTGGAACGACGGCCGGACCGAGTCATTTGCGTTCACCGAAATCGATCAGACGATCACGCTCGGTGGGCAACTTTCCGGCGCACAATGGGGTCGCGGCGATGATCGCCTTGCCATTGCCTACGCATCGAATGGCTTGTCACGTGACCACCGGGACTACCTGAAGGCTGGCGGGTCGGGCTTTGTGCTGGCCGATGACGCGCTAAATTACGGTCGAGAGCAGATCATCGAGGCTTACTACCGTATCGGCATCCTAAAACATCTGCAGCTTTCGCCAGATGTCCAGTACATTCGCAACCCCGGCATGAATACTGATCGTGGTCCGGTGACGTTTGTCGGGTTCCGTTTGCATCTTGAATACTGACAGCTAGTGCCACGATCATCCAACCCAAGGTGCAAAGCTAGCTCGCAATACGCCGGCAGTACTACCTCTCGAAGCAGGAAAACAAACACGGCGTCATACTGGATTTCATCCAACAAGTGGAGCCTGCGGATCAGCCTGTTGATTTCAACGCCAAACGAGGCCATTTCTAATTGAAATTTCTGCGCGAATTTGGGCCATTGGTAGCGCGATAAGTACAAGTCTGGGCAGAGGGTTATGTAAAATTTTAGTGACTTCATTTATTCGGTGAAAAGGCGGCCTCGTTTGGCGTTGAAATTAACAGGCACTTCAACCTGCATGGGGAATTTGATTTTTCCGACGACAAAATGGTTGATTCGGTCGGGTTAACGGAGCGCAAAAATAGGTCGCCACGGAAAGACTGAAAAATAAGGATGACCAGCGTCCAAAAAACTGGCCGCTCAGAACGCGCTACAGCGGACGATCTGATGGATGGGAAGATGTAAAGTACCAGTTGATGCGAATAAACCGCAGATTTACCGATTCTGTGGAACTTTTACGCCGTTTGTTTAAAAACACCCCAAACCGACGGAAATTTCCCAAGCAGGAAAGCAAGTCGCAATCCACGAAACTCATGCCTCAATAATAGCGGACATCATTAATGTTCCTCACAAGCCAAGTTCACTATGCGACCCAATCCGAACAAGCCGCAAGGTTTCATCGTCCGGCTTTTGGTAGATCAATACCAGGTCGGGTTTGATGTGGCAATCCCGATGGTCTTTCCATTCGCCAGTTAGTGCGTGGTCGCGGTAACGCACTTCAAGTGGCTGATCGGCAACGAGCCTCTGCAAAACAGGCGTCAGATCAACATCCAGCGTCGCCCGATGTTGCCCCTTGGCCTCACGTTTATAGTCGCGCTTGAACTGGCCCGTCGGTTCAATCCTCCGCATGTAGGTCGGCCATCAGTGCATCAACACTGTCGAAGCTCTTGAGGCCGCCCGCGCGGGCCTCACGCATGGCGGCGATAGTGGTGGCATTGGGAATCAATGGATCGAACGGCAGAGCGTGCTCACGGGCCACCTTCGTCAGCATCAGCCTAACGGCGTCGGACACGGTCAGGCCCATCGCGGCCAGCACGGCGGCAGCCTCCTCTTTGATTGCCCCGTCGATGCGGGTCTGCACAAGCTTGTTTGCGGCCATGATCGTTTATCCTTGCGTTGCGTGAATGACATTGTAATACGTCCGGAGCATTGATTCAAACAGCCAGCACTGGTGCCGACAATCGTTGAACCTAGAAACGGCAGTTGGGTTTTAAGTGAAAAATAGCCGAGACCCAATACTGGCGCGGGTCTTCGGCCACATAAGGCAACTGCTCCGCACTTGGACAAAATCGCCTGAACGCAAGCGCTGGCGCGCCTTCCGAGCGAAT
>JBBQFL010000092.1:0-7438 GCA_038321965.1 Burkholderiales bacterium
AGAGCTCCAGGCGTGCCGCTGAAACATATATTTGCTCGTCCGATGATGTGGCGCACGCTTCACATCACATTAATCAATTTTCTTTTTGTTGTGGCCGTTTATTACTTTCTGAGTTGGGTTCCAACGATCGTGGCAGGTGCCGGATTTTCTACTCAAGTCGCCACCAGTGTTTCGGTTTTGGCAAATCTCACTGGCGTGGCAGGTGGGATTTTGCTGGGCTGGTTCGCGTCCCGTCTAGGGTTGCGACGGGTCACGTTTGCGGCGCTTGTTGGCATGGGCATCGGCACGGCGCTATTCGGCGGTGCTGGCGTGGATTTAACCCTTCTGCAAATCACAGCAGCCTTTGCCGGCTTCTGCCTTTTTGCCGGCATCGTCGGTATTTACGCCATCATTACACAAAGCTTTCCCGCTGGCCTGCGTGCGACAGGGACGGGCTTTGTAATCGGTGTTGGACGTGGCGGCAGTGCACTTTCGCCCATCGTGGCAGGAATATTTTTTGCGGCCGGTGTTGGCAATCAGGGCGTGTCGTTAGTCATGGGTGGGTGTGCGATTCTGGCCGCCATAGCACTGTTATTTTTTAGACTACAAGAGCCGAGTCCAGAGCCAGCAACAAAGGGGCTGTGATGTAACTTGTAAAGGCGTTAGCGCAGGAAGTTGCACAAATAGCACGGTCAGCCCTGCACTTGAAGTTGGCGAAAAGGCCAACAGTGAATCGCGCATTCATAAGGGATTGAACGATATGCTCGTTAAGCTAATGGCACTAAAAATGCGGCGAATAAAGCCTAGAAGCCCGTTGCAAGAATGCTTGTTTATGAGAGAAATGATCATGGTAAGAACAAAATTGGTAGTGATGGTGGCGCTAACGGCATCAGTCTTGGCATTTTCAAGTTGCAGTAAGATTGAAAAACCCGTTGTGCCGACCGAGAAGACCGGAAAGCTGGTACTTTCCGATGCAACAATTGTCGATACAAGCGACGGGCATCTGTCGCCTCACATGGACATTTTCATGACAGAGGGACGCATTGACAAGATCGCGCCAGCAGCCGATCTGACTCTGGATGCGTCATTTACGGTAGTGAATGCGAGCGGTAAATATGTTGTCCCCGGCTACCTTGACATGCACGCACACGTCTTCGGCGATAGCGATGCGGCGTCGAGCCTTTCGCTTATGCTGATTAATGGTGTTACCGGGTTTCGGCAGATGCAAGGTTCAAAGGACTTACTTGCTGCGCGAAACGGCGGTACCTTGCCCAATGCTCAAGGCGCGCCTGAACTACTGGCGATGCCGGGCGAAATTCTGACGCCGCTAAACGCCGGATCGCCTGAGGAAGTCATTGCCGAGGTTATTCGCCAAAAAGAGCAGGGTGCGGATTTTATCAAGGTTGTCAATGTCAGCGTCCCGGTATTTTTGGCAGCGCAAGCGGAGGCAAAAAAATTGAATCTGCCTTTTGTCGGGCATGTACCAGGTGCCGTCGACGTGCTTGTGGCGGCCCGCAATGGCATGAGATCGATGGAGCATCTCGGCACCGGCGTCAGTCTGCTTACGCCATGCTCGGCCGATGAAGCTGGTCTGCGCGCGGCCATTGAAAAAAAAACGCCCCCTAGCGGGCCCCCAATCAAAATTCCGTTTATGAGCACCCTGTTTGCATCCAAAATCAGGCGTCTCTTGGTGAACCCCACCGTTGAGAGTGAAATGGGAGACAGCAATTTGATGCAACAGGCGGTCGCGACTTTTGACACAGCGAAATGTGCAGTCACCGCGCAAAAACTGCTCGCGGCAGACACTTGGCAAGTCCCAACGCTTATCCGCTTGCGGACAATGGAATTAGGTGATGCACCTGAATATCTCAGCGATCCTCGCTACGCCTATATGCCGCCTGAAAAGGTTAAATTATGGGTCAGCGTGGCGCACGATTTCACCACCAAATTTCCGGCCGCCGCTAAAGCCAATTTCGCAGCTGCGTATGCGACACAGTTGCGCATGGTGAAGCTGTTTGATGAGGCCGGCGTAAAAATGCTGACCGGATCAGACTATGGCGGAGGCTGGCTGGTGCCTGGTTATTCCCTTCATCAAGAATTTGACGAGCTAGGCCGTGCAGGGTTGTCTCCACTAAAAATTCTTCAGATGGCGACCATAAATGGCGCAGAATTTTTGGGCAAGCAAACAACGATGGGAAGTGTCGCGACAGGAAAAAATTCTGACCTAGTCCTGCTCAACGCCAACCCAGTGGAGAACGAAAAAAACCTGCATCAAATTAGTGGCGTCGTGCGTCGTGGTACCTATTACTCCAAGGCGAGCCTCGATTCCATGCTGGGGAATTTAGGCAAACAATATAAGCAATAGTAGGAATATTCAATTCCTCAATCGGGCCATTTAAATTCACCACTTGAATAGCGGGCATTCGAACAACCCGACAAGCGGTATGGCTGCATCCAGGGCGAATTGGAAGTACCGCCGGAAGGACTGCTATGGGTCCAGGCTATCACTCAACTGACTTGGCGTAGTGCTCTGCGTTACCGAGGACTCGCAGAACGTTGCCACTCCACAACTTCTCGAGGTCAGCGTCGGAAAAACCTGCTGCCTTCAGTGCGACCGTGATGCGGGGGAGGGCCGACACTTCTTCAAGGCCGGCGATGCCGCCGCCGCCGTCAAAGTCCGCCCCGAAACAAACATGATCAACCCCAGCGACCTCAATCGTATGCAGCAGTCCAGACATATATTGGTCGCACGTGCTTGTCCACATCGGTGCAGTGGCGTTGAGCGCGTGCCAGCCCGCGCTCAGCTTCGCCTGGTCAGCTGGACTCAAGTCCGATATATTTTCGAGCTTTGCAAATAGGGCCGCGCGTTCGGGGCTCATGTTTACATCGCTTAGTAGATCGTCGAGAAGCAAATCGCGCCACCAGTTGCAGCGAGCTTGCGGAGGCGGGCATCGTCCAGGTTACGCGGGTGATCGAAGTGCGCGCGCGAACCAGAATGCGACAGTAGTAGCGGAGTCTTCGATAGCTGGCTAAATGTGCCCATCCCCTCGAAAAGGTAAAACGAGCTGGCTTTCGCTCTAGGGGAAGGGAAGAAATGCCGCCTTTTTTCATCCAGCGTGTAGTGTCAGCCACCCCAGGAAAAATCCACCGTAACTCCCTCGGAAGTAACTTGGGGTGTCACCGTTCGACCATGTTTGGTTAGCGTAACCAAACCATATTGCGCCATCGTGTGCAGCGAGCGCGAAACGTTAGGGACATGTTTCCCCACCGCTTTGGCCAAGGCATCCATGGAGTCTGGGTGACTCTCTCGAATGACCTTGAGCAGCGCCATGTTCTCATCTGAGAGGACCCGTGCCATGGCGGACACAGAGGGGAACCAAACGTTGGGTTCATTTTTGACGCGTTGGCGCGTTCCAGCCGCAATCGCCAGCGAACGGGCACGCTGCATAGGCACTGGCGCAATGCCGAACTTCAAAACCTTATTCATGGACTGACCTCTTTCAAAACGCGATCTACTTCAGCATAAAAATCACTGACCAATTGGTACGCGGTGTCAAACTCGTACAACACACCCTCGTCCAAAGCATGTCGATGGCGATGGTCGTACGGGAATCTTTTACCTGCATGTTTGAATCGCGACCCTGCTGGTTTCACGCTATGGGCATTATCGAAACCAATTAGACGAGTGTTGTCCGGCGAATGCAGTGTCAAGCTGTACCGGATGCCGTGCGGTCGCTCGACCGTCACGTCAACACTCGAGACTTCCATCTTGACCCAGTAACCCGCATCATTTTGGACTTCAATATTGCCATTCAAGCCAAGTAAATATTCCAAACCATTGGCCGGTGAATGTTGTGAACCCATGCCGAAGCTTATCATGAACTGATATGCTTCTCAATATCCATCAGAGTGAAATGTGCCATTCTTGGGTTCGCTTAGGCGATTGGCGACCCAAAAAGCATCCCTCATTTGCGCATTCCATTCGGAGCACGCCGACATTGCCACATATGAAAACACCCGTCTCACGCCGGATATCCATTCTTTCCACGGAAGAGACTGATAGCCTGTTCGGCCTTCCTCACTTCACCGAAGGTGAACGACACACCCACTTTGACCTGAGTCCGGCAGAGCAAGTGATCATCGACGGCACGCGCACCATTACAGCGAGCGTCCATCTGGTTTTGCAACTGGGCTACTTCAAAGCCAGGGCGCAGTTCTATGTGGTCGATCTCGACTACGCCCGGCCTGAGGTACACCATATTCTGTCCCGCCATTTTCAGGGCAGGTTAATTGAAGAAGTGGGAGTGCTGTCAAAACCGACCAGACTGGCTCAGCAGAAAATCATACTTGGCCTGTTGGGCTATCGCCTCTGCGGCACGGACGAAAAGCAGGCCCTGCTAGCCGTGGCACAACGCTCAGCCATGCTGTCAGCACAGCCAAAATTCATCCTGCGTGAACTGCTGGAGTACCTGTCTACCCAGCGCATCGTGGCGCCTGGCTACACATTTTTGCAGGATCTGGTGAGCCGCGCGGTGACCGATGAGCGCAGTCGTGTCACGCGTTTGCTCAATGACAAAGTGCCTGCCAATTTGCAGCTATCCCTCAATGCCCTGCTGCATGCAGACGACAAAATCCATCTGATCAACGTTCTGAAACACGAAGCCAGTGACTTCAGCAACAAGGAACTGCGTCAGGAGGTGGCTCGCCGCAAGCAATTGGCTCCACTGCATGCCTTTGCGCAAACATTTCTGGTCGATGCCGCGCTGTCGGCCGAGAGCATCAAGTATTACGCGGGACTGGTTCAGTTTTACACCATCTACAAGCTGCGCCGCATGGAGGCATCCTCTGCTCGACTGTATCTCTTGTGTTTTGCCTTTCACCGATTCCGGCAGATTAACGACAACTTGATTGAAGCGTTCATTCACCTGGTCGGTCAATTCGACAAGCAAGCCAAACTTGCGGCGAAGGCGGCCATGCAGCAAGCTTCGGAGGAAGCAAACAACAATTTGAAAGCGGCAGGCGAGGTGCTGAGCCTCTTTTTGGATGAGTCAATCGCCAGCGACTCGCCGTTTTCGGTAGTCAAGGCGCGTGCATTCGGCATTTTGGAACCCGACGCATTTCCGTCGGTGACCAATTTTCTACGCAATGTGGCTTTTGACAGGCTCGACTGTGAGTGGACCTACTTCACCAAGCTGTCCTCCACCATCAAGCGCAACTTGCGGCATCTCTTTTGTGATATCGACTTTGCGGGTCGGCTGGAGGATGCTCCGCTGGTCAAGGCAATTTCTACGATGCAAGGCCTTCTAAGGCAAAACAAATCACTGCGCCAGGCAGACTCGACTCAGTTTCCCGAGGCTGTCATTCCACAGATTCTCAGGAAACACTTGTTTGTCGAGTCCATCGAGAACGGGGCCAAGCGCAAAAGCCTGGATGTCGATCGCTACGAGTTTCTGGTTTACCGGCTGTTGCGCAATGCATTGGAGTCCGGGGACATGTATGTCCACCACAGCAACGAATTCCGACAATTTGAAGATGACCTGATCAATGACGTCCGTTGGAGCCAAAAAGACGCCGTCCTCGCCGAGATCGGCCAACCCATTCTATTGGCACCGATTGCAGAAACCCTGGCCACGTTACGCGCCAAGCTCGAAGACCGATTGGTGAATGTCAATCAGCGCGTGCAAGACAGTGTCAATGCGCACATCAAGGTGGTCGGGCAGGGAGAGAAACAGCACTGGTCACTGATCTATCCTGCTGCGCCGGAGAGCAGCAACAGCCCGTTCTACAGTCAATTACCTGGGATCGGCATAGCTGATCTGTTGCGCTTTGTGAATGGGGAGTGCCGATTTTTGGAGGACTTTACGCACGTACTGGGCCGCGGCGTCAAACACGCACCAGACCTGCGAGAAATCCTGGCCTGTGTTGTCGCGTTCGGCACTAATATGGGATTGGGCAAGATGGCCGAGGTTTCGGGCATGAGCCATGCCTCCTTGATCACTACTGCGCGCAGCTACTTGCGGCTTGAAACCGTGCGCGCGGCCAATGACGCCATCAGCAACGCCACCGCCGGGCTGCCGGCCTTCAAGCTGTTCAACATCCGCGAAGAACTGCATTCCAGCAGTGATGGCCAGCGGTTTGAAACCCAGATCAACACCTTCAACTCGCGGTATTCGCCCAAGTATTTCGGCTGGGACAAGGGGGTAAGCGCCTGCACCGTCGTGGCCAATCACGTACCGATCAATGCCAGGATCATCGGCACCCATGAACACGAGAGCCACTATGTGTTCGATCTGTTGTACAACAACACCTCCAACATCAAGCCCACGCGCCACTCGACCGATACGCATGGCGCCAACCAGGTCAATTTCTGGAGCCTGTTTGCCTACGGCTACAGCTTTGCGCCGCGCTACAAAACTCTGAAGAAGAAGACAGCTTCCATGGTCGGCTTCAACCTGCCAAGCCACTATCCGGCCGACATGCTAATCCGACCCAGCAGTAAGGTGAATGAGGCTTTGATCATCAGCGAATGGCCCAACATCCAGCGCATCATGGCGTCCCTCGGGCAAAAGGACACGACGCAAGCCACCATCGTTCGCAAACTCAGCAGCTATGCTCGGCAAAACAACACAAAAAAGGCATTGTGGGAATTGGACAACATCCTTCGGACCATCTACATTCTGGACTTCATTGATGATGTTGAGTTGCGCCAGAGTGTGCAGAAGGCGCTCAACCGCGGAGAGGCATATCATCGGTTTCGCCGAGCGGTGGCCTTTATCAACGGAGGCAAGTTTAAGGTTCAGACCGAAACGGAACAGCAGGTCTGGAATGATTGTGCGCGGTTGATCGCCAATGCCGTGATCTATTACAACACCATGCTGTTGTCCAAGGTGTATGAGCAGAAGGTGGCGGCAGGGGACTTGGATGCCATCGCCTTTATCCAAGGCATGTCGCCGATGGCGTGGCAGCACGTAAACATGTTTGGCTCGTTCGAATTCAGCGACGAAGATCCGGATATCGACATGGAAGAGCTGGCGGCCAAATACGCTGACGCGGCGTTTTGGAGCAAGGCCACACAGCCCCAACAGCTTGATCTATTTGACTGAGATTCGCTCATGCCAACAAGGGAAATCAGCTCGTTTTACCTTTTCGAGGGGATGGGCTCATTTAGCCATGTCGCAAATTGCGACTTCAAGTTGGCGAACTCATCGGCAGTCAACTCGAAAATGAAATCCTCGGGAAACCGTGCCCGATTGCGCCGCACCTGTTCATTGAGCCGGCGCGTCGCGACACCGTAGAGTGCGGCCAGTTACGAATCCATAATCACTTTCTGGTTGCGGACGATGACAATGCGCTCGGCAATGATCTCGGTTGGCACCGGTGCGGTGGTCACGCCTTCGCCCCCTGCGCCTTGCGCTTCAACTGGCCGCGCTCGATGAAGGCATCGATTAGCTGAATGATC
>JBBQFL010000093.1:0-7238 GCA_038321965.1 Burkholderiales bacterium
GAAATTCTACAAATCCTGAGTTTGACGATGTTTGAAACAACCCCAATAAATCAATTGCTTGAACCTGATGCAAATAATTCAACCGCGTCTCAATCGTCATTTCAGGGTGTTCTGCTATGAAAAACGTTGGGACACTACTGAATTCAAATAAGCAGTGCGTTTTACTGTTGGTCCATGGTCCATTTTTCGGCATTTCTTGTGAAGCCTACGTTTTGCTTCACCTCAGTGATTTCCTGAGGATTCTTGAATTCCACAACATTCCGACCGTCCTTGAAAGTGCGGCCAAAACGCAGCATCTTTACGGCATAGCTGCAAGTCGCATGGTCTTGAATTTCTACCGGTTCGCAAGAGAGTTGTGCAATGCTCCTAACCAATACCATTTTGATATCCGATAACAAAGCAAACGCTGCCTTCCACGCGGTGCTGGCCGCCTCCGAATTGGAAATCGTATCGCTCTGTTCCGCCTGCGTCGCCACAGACGCAGGTAATGGCGCGAAGAGCAAACGCCTGAATTGGGCTTGCTGCTCAAGCGCTTTGATCTCTCTAGTATTCGGCGATACTGATGCGCATCCCAGCAGTACTGTTATGAAAATAACGTATGCGCCAAATCTAAACATAATTCTTCGTCTATGCTCCAAAAGTACAAGACCGACCCCCTGCGGACGATCGTGCCTGCTTTCCGATCTATTTTCAGGCATTACCTTCCTGCGCCTCCCGTGGACTTTCTTCCTGTTGTTCTTGAAAGCTACTTGGCGGGATAAACATATGAACGTATCCACATCGTTCATAAACAGCGCATTGCGCAACTCTGTTCCATGCCTGCAGGTCGAGAAGGTCGAACAGAGGGGTTGGAAGCTGGATCTCATGCTCCCAAAAGTTTCCATTTCCGCATATGGTGCATTTAAGCTGCCGACCTTGCACATTTACCGGGCCAAACTGCTTTGGTATTAGAAATAGCGACATTGGCAGGGCGCTCCTGTTCTCATCGATTCTATATAGGACAATGCAAACAATGGCAATCACTCAGTCTGCTCATCCGGCACTTGCCGACCAGAAGCCGTCGTCGCCGCCTGACTCCCAATTCGCCACAATGCCGACGCCATTTGTACAAACTTGATTCGCTCAAGAGTTTTCAGCCGCACTCCGAGCTGCTCTGGATTCTCTTCAAATACGCAAACATGAACGATTTACGTGCCCGGTTCGCGCAGCGTGATGTCATCCATCGCTTGCTTCATGACACGAAGTTTTCTATTCAGTCGACTTCCTGGCGGCCGCGGTCTTTATTGTCTAACGCGCGCTAGGTCGAACCACTTTTGCGATTCAACGACGTCTTGCTTGACCCCTAGGCCATCTCTGTACATCACGCCGAGGGTATGGCGGGCAAACGGTAATCCCTGATTCGCAGCAAGCCGATACCACTTCGCCGCCTCGACATAATCCTGACTGACCCCACGGCCATCTTTGAGCATGTCGCCTAAGTCGCTCTGCGCAATTGAAAAACCCTGATTCGCAGCGAGCCGATACCACTTCGCCGCCTCGACATAGTCTTGGCTGACCCCTCGGCCATCTTTGTACATGTCGCCAAGTTGCCATTGCGCGGCAGGATTTCCCTGCTCTGCCGATTTGCGGAACCACTGGACAGCCTCTACCTCGCTCTTTGCTGTCCCTCGACCGCTTTTTGTCATCACGCCCATCATGAACTGCCCGTTCGCATCCAGCTGCTCTGCGGCTTTGAGATACCACTGGACCGCTTCTACCTCATTCTTGGCGACCCCTCGTCCCGTTTGTAGCATTTCGCCCATCATGCTCTGCGCCGTTGCATTCCCCTGTTCTGCCGCTTTGCGGTACCACTGGACGGCTTCCACCTCGTTCTTTGCGACGATTCGTCCCCATTCCAGTATCGAGCCCAGGTTTAGCTGCGCATGTGCATTCCCTTGCTCTGCCGCTTTACGGTACCACTGGACTGCTTCCGCCCCGTCCTTGCCAACCCCTAGACCAGCTTGTAGCATCCCAGCCAACTTGTACTGCGCAGTTACATTTCCACTCTCGGCGAGTGGGAGAAATATTTGATACGCCTCCACATAATGTTTCTTTTCATATGCCACCTGTGCGGCATTGAGTAGCTCATCGGAATTCGCCGTTTGGGCCTGAGCGGCCATCATAAACAACGCCAGCAGAGCAATTAGCAGCGATTTCATCGCACACCTTTATTTGGTTGTAGGGAGGTGCTACAAAAACAAAAAATAGTTTCCGGCAAAATACTGTTGAATACTTACTCAAAATGTTTCGAGAGAGGCTTTCTAAGTCCGTTAATCGTGGTGTTCGTTGGACCGCACTTTAGCCGCTTTGTGGAAACGCGTCTGACCGCACCGGTTTATTGCTACATCGAATGCGACCTTGGATAGTGCAAACGCTAACAAGCGCGTCAACCGTCGATCTGCAACGGCGCGAAAGACTTGACGACGTCATCGAGCGCCTTGAGCTGCGCAAGAAAAGGCTCAAGCTGATCAAGCCGAAGCGCGCTGGGCCCGTCACACTTGGCCTGGGCTGGTTCCGGATGCGCCTCCAGAAACAGTCCCGCCAGGCCCACGCCCATACCGGCCCGCGCAAGCTCGACGATCTGCGCTCGTCGACCGCCGGAAGCCGCCGCACTCGCGTCGCGCTGCTGCAGCGCATGTGTTACATCGAAAATCACCGGCAAATTCTCTGTCACTTTTTTCATGACGCCAAAACCCAGCATGTCCACCACCAGATTGTCATAGCCAAAACAGGTGCCGCGATCGCAGATGATGAGCTGTGCGTTCCCGGCTTCTCTGAATTTCTCGACGATGTTGAGTACCTGTGAGGGGCTGAGGAACTGCGGCTTTTTGATGTTGATGACGCGGCCGGTTTTTGCCAGCGCTACCACCAGGTCGGTCTGGCGCGCGAGGAATGCGGGTAACTGCAACACGTCCGCCACCTCTGCCACTGGTTGTGCCTGCCACGGCTCATGAACATCGGTGATGACGGGGACGCCGAATGTTGATTTCACTGCGTCGAGTATCTTCAACCCCTCATCCAACCCTGGCCCGCGGTATGAATGAATGGAGGAACGGTTGGCTTTGTCGAAACTACCCTTGAAAACGTAGGGAATCCGCAGCTTTTGCGTAACGCGTACATATTCCTCTGCCGCGCGCAAGGCGAGATCTTTGGATTCGAGCACGTTGATGCCGCCAAACAAAACAAACGGGCGGTGATTGCTGACGTTAATAGTGGAATTGATCGTAATGGTCGTCAAGGCAGTTCCTGAGAAGTCAACCTCGACATTTTACGCGTGGAGTCGCTCCAGCATTTTGGGACTCAATGCGATAGGCCGAGCAATGCTCCTTACAACATGAGCTGCACTGTGTGGTGGCTGTCAACAACGGCCCACATTGGCGTATTGCGGGCAGCAAACTCCTACGGTTTCAATTGCCGCGCAAGTTTCACAAATGCCGGATCAGCCTCCCCAAGCATTGACGTTTTACCTGCAACGCGGCCCTCGGCATCTAGCAGGATAATCACGCTGCTGTGATTGAATTCCCCACTCGGCAATTCGCGGTATTGAATACCGAGCATTGCTGCCAGCTTGCGTACATTACGTGCATCCGTGCGCGCAAGCGTCCAGCGTTTGGAATCGATATGGCGTTCATCGGCCATCGCTTTGAGAGCAGCGGTGTCATCGCGAATAGGATCAAAACTCACCATCAGGATGGTTGGCTTTGCGGTTTGCGGTGACAGACTCGCTTCGGTTTTTTTCAGCGCTTCGACAATTCGTGGACACACGAACTGGCAGGAGCTATAGAACATCGTGATCATCACTGGCTTGCCGCGCCAGTCCGCCAACGTCGAAGCGCGACCTTCCTGATCGGTAAACGGCACCGACAACTGATAAACGGAGTTCGCTGGCAGCGTCTTTGCCGGAGCACTCCAAGCCGGTGACAGCAACAACAGCAACGCAGTCGCCATCAAGCCCGGCATCAGGCGAAAACGCAGATTGAACGTGCTTTTCATTTTTTCTCCGCAGTCATTGGCCGCACACAGCGAAAGCCCAGATTGTTGGTGGTCGATGTCGCGCTCAATGACGAGAGCAGCGCGATGCGCATCAAGACTGCATAGTTGTCACGATCCTTGAGGCTGATGGCACCGGCCCCGCAGAATTGCAGTTTGTCCGGATCGCCCTGGTTGCGACTGTCGACACTGACCAGCAGGGCGTTGAAATCGTCCACCCATTCCCACACCAGGCCGTGCATATTGCGCACACCATAAGCGTTCGCTTCTCCGCCAACGGGGGCCAGTGGCGCACTGGAAGTTTGTGAATACCAGGACAGGATGCGTGCACGCCACGCTGGGTTGCTGCGGGCGTCGAACACTTTCTCATCGGCCGCAGCGACATGCTCCCACTCGAGCCAGGTCGGCAGTCTCGCGCCTTCGTTTTCGCAAAACGCTTCAGCTGCAAACCAGCTCACATTGGTGACGGGCTGGTCAGCGCTCATACCAACGTTAAGTGCCAGCGAGCTACGCCAGCTGTGCAGATAGGTCCCGTCCGCGAAGCTCGATGGAGCCTTGCCACGCTGCCATTCGCGATGAGATTTGACGAACGCCAGATACTCGCCATTGGTGACCGGCATCGCGCGCATGGCAAATGCCGGGATCACCGCCGGACCGGTATCGGCATCACTGGCAAGAACGCTGGCGAGCTTGCCCGGCGGAATGGCCACATACTCGACAGCGGCATGGGTTGACAGCGCCTGCATCGTGCCAATCAGCAACATCATCCAGGCAGCGTGCCGCACGCTGCCTGAGGACACAAACATCAATGCTCCGCTTTTTGCGCCGTCACCGGTTGTGCACGCACTTTTTTCACTTCATCGGCCGTTATGCGCCCACCGGGATTGCCCCAGCTATTCAAGACATACGAGAGGATATTGGCGACTTCATCGTCGTTCAATTGATTCATCGGCGGCATGACCGAGTTGTATTCCTTGCCGTTGACGGTGAGCTTGCCGGTCAGGCCATGCAGGACAGTGCCGATGATGCGCTTCACATCCTTGGCGATGTAGTCCGATTTGGCGAGCGGCGGGAATACGCTGGCGAGCCCTTCGCCGTTTGCCTGATGGCATACCGAGCAGGTGCCGGTGAATAGCACCTTGCCCGCGTCAATTTGCTCTTGTTGGGTGAGCGTGCCGGACGCGGCTGCCTTGGTTGCCGCCGTGACGGCATTCAAATTAGGCTCGGCGCGGTCGCCCAGATAAACGGAATCGAGTTCCTTGCCGGAATAGATCGCCTTGTTCTCCGGCCCATCCACTTTCAGGATGGCAAGTGCGCCCTTGTTGAAGGCGCGGAATATCGAGTGGTCTACCAGCACATAACTTCCCGGTACCTCCGTATGAAACTCGACCATCGCCGCACCCCCGGCCGGGATCAGGGTCGTCTGTACGTTACGCTGCACATTGCTACCGCCCTCGTAGCTCACCTTGTCAAAAATCTCGCCAATCACGTGAAAGCTCGACACCAGGTTCGGGCCGCCATTGCCAACGAACATGCGAACGTTCTGATTAGTCTTGGCGAGGAGCGCCTTGTCGCCGGTGAGTGAGCCTTCCGCACCGTTAAACAACACATAAGTTGGCCGCTCGTCGATGGCTTTTTCCATATCGAACGGCTGCAAACCTTTTTCACGATACTTGCCGGTCGTATAAAAATCACCCTGCATGACGTAGAACTCGTGATCGACCTTCGGCAGTCCACCTGGTGGCTCAACAAGAATCAGCCCATACATGCCGTTGGCCACATGCATACCGACCGGCGCGGTGGCGCAGTGGTAAACGTATATGCCTTCATTGAGGGCCTTGAAGGTGAATTGCGAGCGATGGCCCGGTGCCGTAAAGCTCGACGCCGCGCCGCCACCCGGCCCGGTGACGCCGTGCAGATCGATGTTGTGCGGCATCTTGCTGCTCGGATGATTCTTGAGATGGAATTCCACGGTATCGCCTTGACGCACGCGGATGAAGCTGCCTGGCACGGTGCCACCGAACGTCCAGAACATGTACGACACGCCCTCCGAAATCGGCATCTCTTTTTCGATCACCTCAAGTTCGACGATCACTTTCGCCGGATAGTTGCGATTGGTTGCCGGCGGCACGTTCGGCGGACTGGTGAGAACTGCCTGTATCGGCTTGCCACGAGGCGGACCAAAATCACCCGGCACCTTGGTGGACGCGGCGACAGCAGACTCCATCGCGATCAACGAACCCAACACCAGCACCAGCACAGCGGTCACTACTTGGCCAAAGGTTTTTATCGTTCTTTTCATTACAGGCTCCATAAAACTCGATTGCGGAACCTGAAAGATACGGAAACGCCGAAACGTCTGTTTGATCCGTATCAAACGCGGCGCAGTTAATTGCGGTTTAGCGTGTTTCGGGCAAGTACACGTGCATGAGGAGTTCAGGCTGGGTGCCAATATTCACCAAAACACAAAGGCAAGCATCGGCGGGCGTCACAGGGCGTTTATGTCTGAAACGGCTCGTCAAATGGCGTTCTGCGTTGTGAGACGCTCCCTCTTCTGATCCGACGCAAACACCGCCATATACATGTCCATTAAACAGTCTCGATTTGATCCATATCAACTTGTCGACGGCGAATTCCGCCAACATGACGCTTCATCAATCCAGCAGGTAAAGACCGGCTTAGGCAGGGAGACAAGACGATGGAACAATCGCCACAGATTGCGGCACCCGGCAGCAAGTCGCGCGAAACGCGCGTGTTTGTGTTCTTGACCGTAGTGCTGGCACCTTTGCTGGCATTTGTTATCGTTGGCTCATACGGTTTGTTGATCTGGCTGGTCCAGATGTTCATGGGGCCGCCGACAGGCTGATTCCATGAACGGCAATGTCCCAGTCCTGCTATCGCGCCGCGCCTTCCTGCTTCGTAGCGAAATGCCGGCGCCACGCGTGGCGCTATCCGACCATTGCTTTGCGCTCAACGGGGTGTATTGCCAAAGCTGCCGTGATGTCTGCGAAGCCGACGCGATTCGCTTTACGCCTCAACGTGGCTCAGTACCCAGGCCACACGCAGATCCGGACCTTTGTACACAGTGCGGCGAGTGCGCGAAAGTTTGTCCGCAGGACGCCATTCACGTACGGCCACTCGGAGGGTCAAATGCCTGAACTACACATCGCGAGTTGCGTGGTACGGGTTCGCCCCGAGGCCCTTGACGC
>JBBQFL010000094.1:0-7196 GCA_038321965.1 Burkholderiales bacterium
ACCACCTCGGCTTTGAATTCGAGGGTAAACACGCGTCGCTTGAGTTGTTCTTTCTTGATGCCGTCGAGTACGTTATTCTTCTTGCCTGATTTCATGATTTTCGCTTTCGTTAAGTACTCCACGAAAAGCTTACAGGATCACTATCACCTTGGTCAGTTAGGGAGAGAGCACATCATCCTTGAGCGCGGGCGTGTCGCCGAGCGTTGGCGTAGTGAACGATGGGAATCGCTCGTCTTCCAATTCCCGAATTCGATGATCAGGCTGCCAGGATACTTATACGAAGGGGATGAACCGGAGACGTTCATGGCGCGAGACGGCGTGATTCGCTTCATCGATGAATACGCGCAGCGAATTGCGGCGCCGGTTCGCTGCGGCGTTAACGTCAGACGGCTGCGGCAGGTGACTGGGTCCGCAAGATTCACTGTCGAAACCGATGGCGGAATTATTGAAGCGTCAAATGTGGTGGTCGCCACAGGTCCATACCAGGAACCTTCGTTGCCATTATTTGCAGATGGATTATCCAAGGACTTGTACCAGACCACGGCCAATCGATATTCAAATTCCGACCGATTACCAGATGGCGCGGTATTCGTGGTGGGATCGGGGGCCTCGGGATACCAGATTGCCGATGACCTACTCAAAGGTGGGCGTCGAGTGTACCTTTCGGTCGGAAGGCACCGGCGAGTGCCACGTCGCTACCGAGGCAAAGATTACGGGTATTGGCAGGAGACAACAGGAGCGTTGGATCGGACGGCGGACACACTTCCTCCGAATTTTGTTCCGCCGCTCCTTACCGGGGTGGACGGTGGCAAGGATACTGACATTCGCATTCTCGAAAGCGAGGGAGCCACGCTTCTCGGGAGTCTTCGAGGCATTAACGATAATCGTCTGTATTTCAAGCCGGACCTTCAAGCGAACATTGTCGAAGGGGACAAAGGCGTCGCTGTGTTCAAACGTATGGTGGATGCATTCGTCATTGAGCGGGAAATCGGCGCGCCAGCCGATGAACAGGTTTCACCAGCAATGCGGCCTGTGGCTATGTCGGCTCTCGATCTTGATGTTCGTGCGGCTGGCATTGGATCGATCATCTGGGCGACAGGGTATTGCTATGACTTCCGGTGGATCGATTGTCCGGTGCTCGATAACGATGGCAAGCCTCGTCATCGCCGTGGTGTCACTGAGGTGCCCGGTATCTACTTCCTTGGCCTAGCGCGACTCCATAAAGTGAAATCAGCTTTCCTGTGGGGAAGCGGAGAGGATGCCTCCTACATTGCCGAACACCTCGCGGCGCGAAAATGAGGTCACAGTGAATTGTCAGCGGCGTGAAACAGCGGCAGACGCGTCTACTCGCGTTCTAACGGATAAGGTTTGATCGTGGCTTTGTAAGCGCGCGAGCCGAGTTACCCGGTCTGCGTAAGATGCAGTACACATGTCAGCCCCAACATCGGACATTCACCATGTCGCGAGTTCACTTGACCACGAATTCCCTGAGTCGCGCGCCAACAAGCCGGACGGAGCTATTAAGGCTTGAGGATGACCGAACCTACGGTTCTGCCTGACTCCAGATCAGCGTGGGCTTTTGCTAAGTCCTTTAAGGCATAAACCGTGCTCTTGGCTGTTCTGATCTTTCCAGACGCGATCATCTCAAACACCGCCTTGGCTCCGGCTTCCAGTTCGTCGCGCTTAGCTGTGTAGTGGGCAATGGATGCTCTGGTCACCATGAGCGACCCTTTGGCACCCAGTTCGCCCAGATCCAGCAGTGGAGTCGGTCCGGACACAGTGCCAAAGCTCACCAATATACCGCGCGTGCGCAGGCTTTGTAGTGACAGAGCAAAAGTGGACTTGCCAATTGAGTCATAAACCACGGCAACGCCTTCGCCGCTGGTAATTTCGCGTACTCGCTTGGCCACGTCTTCAGTCTTGTAGTTGATCGTATGGGTACAGCCATTGGCTCTTGCAAACGCCGCTTTCTCATCACTGCTGACTGTGCCGATGACAGTGGCACCTATGTGTTTGAGCCACTGACAGGCGATACTGCCAACTCCCCCCGCAGCCGCGTGGAATAGTACGGAGTCGCCGGTTTTGACCTGAAAGCAGCGACGAATGAGGTACTCGGCAGTCAACCCTTTGAAGGTCAGGCTCGCCGCTGTATCAAAGCTCATGCTATCTGGAATTTTCAAAACCCGCGCTGCTGGAACAAAACGTTCCTCTGCATAAGCTGCAGGAGGACCACCTGCGTAGGCAACTCGGTCGCCTGCCTTAAATACGGTGACATCTGATCCGACCGCCACAACAACGCCAGCGCCTTCGACGCCTAAGCCACTTGGCAGCGGCAGCGGATAGGCTCCAGTGCGATGGTACACGTCAATGTAATTCACACCGATTGCCTCGTGGCGGATGTGCACTTCGCCGGGAGCGGGAGCACCTAACTGAACGTCATTCCACTCCATGACATCAGGGCCACCCACTTTTTGAATGGTTATTGCTTTTGTCATATCAGTCTTCCATTTCTTTGCTTGTTGTTTGTTGGTGCTGGCGTGTTTTTTGACCGAGCGCGCCGATTTTGACTGACTTTGGCTTCGCCCGCTCAATCCCAAGACGGGCCAGAGCATCAATCACCCTGACAAAGCCAATATAATGAGCTGTATGTTATCTGGCGGGAAAGGAAGCCGATTAGATCGCTCTCGCCTCGACGACGACCGCTTGCGCATATCCTTGGTAGTGGTCCGCTCCACCAATCTTCACAAGCGCGGCGGTCACCTTCTCCACCACCATATCGAGCGAGACGCCGCGATTTTCGATCAGAACTGACCGGGGAGTGCCGCGTATCAGACCTGTGGCGAGGGTATGCGCACTCACACGGTTCAACTGATGCCGCTTTTTCTCAATCCGCACTTCCTGAAATCGCGCCTCAGTGATCAATTGCCGCAGCAGTGTCTGATCGTGCATCTCGAATGGAATGGTGAATCGCATTTCGTCGTCATTTGGGAACATGCCTTGGATAAATTCCGCGCTTGCTGTGGAATGCGGATTTTCTTCCATGCGATCCCAGACGTTGAACAGTAGAATCCCGCCTGGTTTGAGCACGCGTCGGGCCTCCCTGAACACTGCCTTTTTGTCGGGTACAAACATGACACCGAAGGCGCAGACCACAGCGCCAAACTCGCCGTCACCAAAAGGCAGCTTGACAGCGTCGGCTTCGCGCCACTCAATGCCCACGCGGTCATTAGACTTGCTGCGCGCGTAATCCAGCATCGCCTTGCTGAGATCGGTGGCGACCAGCCGGACCGTCGTATCGATTCGTTCGCATATCCGCCGGGTCACTATGCCGGTTCCGCAGGCGATCTCTAGAACATCACCAAGCGGCTTGGTTGGAAGCCGTTGCGCAAGATCCTGCGCATATGCGTCGAGCCATGCGGGACCCAGGCAACTGTCGTAGTACTCAGGAATGGAACCGGTGAAGCTTGATTGCATGTCCGCCATGAAAGCTCCACTGATTTGAAACACTCCTGGCGCCGGTCAATACCGGGGATAGGAATTTCAAACACTATTTTGACAAGCTGCCACTATGTGCCTTGCCGTCTGGCCAGTCAAATATGCGCAACAGGTCTGCATTAGGCGCTATTGCGTTGAGTGGGGTTGTGCGGGTCGGTGGCAATTGACCAGGCACCAGTTTGATTTATCTTGAAGTTCGTGCGCCTAACGCCGCTGGGTTGCCGCTTGCGCAGGGGCAGTGCCGGAAGCTGCGAAATAAATTCGCGGAGTTTCATCGGGAAAGCATTTTTGCATCTCTTGATCAACGCAGTGGCGCGTGCCTCATGGTTGCGCAACGCAACTGGGCACCGAAGAGCTTTGCCAACATGCGGCGTAGAGTAGGATAATCGGCTATGGCTGCTTGAGAGCGAATTGGAATCCGGCCACGAAAGGCAGCTTCGGGTCGAATGGAGACCTATTTTCAAGTTATCCCGATGCACATCAACATATCGCGACATCGGCCCAAGCATCTTCTCCATTTCGGGCTTGTCAGCGCGCGCGACCCAAATAACCCGGTCTGCGCGAGTGCCAGTACTCAGACCAATTTCAACATTCATTGCGTCACGAGTGCACTTAGTTGCTTGTCCCGTGAGTCCGTCACATCGCGCACCATGCGTAATCCGATTCGCGCGCCAACAGGCATGGGCGTAAATGACGCACGCATTGAGCCGATTGGTGCTGCGAGGTATGCGAAACTCCAAGATTTGGTGACCGGCCTTGTGGTGCAATGAAAATTCTTGAATACACGGACCTCGACACCACCCGTGTTGGTGCCAGCTATCGCAAGATAACCGAGGCTATAGGCCGGGACGATTTCCGCGCAGCACAAGTCAAGAAGCTTGCCAACTTAAGCCACGGCAAGTTCTATCGGGCAAAACTTGACGATGCGGACAGACTGTTGTTCACATTAGTGCGGCACGGCAATGAGGTGTGTGCGCTGATGTTGGAGGTGATCGCCAATCACGATTACGACAAATCCCGCTTTCTGCGCGGTGCGGCAATTGATGAAAGCAAAATAGCGGACATCGGCGCCGACGAGGCGATTCTAGAAGCGCAACCGTTGCGCTACCTGCATCCAGAGCACACCGTCATTCATCTGCTCGACAAGCCGATCTCGTTTGATGATGCGCAGGGGGCCATTTTCAGGCAGCCTCCGCCCTTACTCGTTGTCGGTAGCGCAGGCAGCGGCAAGACCGTTTTGACCCTGGAAAAGCTAAAGCAAGCTGACGGTGAGGTCCTTTACGTCACCCACTCGGCGTTTTTGGCGCAGAGTGCCCGAAATCTCTATTACGCCAACGGATTCGAGCGCGATGGTCAGGATGCCGTATTTCTGTCCTACCGCGAATTCGTCGAGTCAATAAAGGTACCTGCGGGACGAGAGGCCGGATGGCGGGATTTTGCGGGGTGGTTTCCCCGAGTCAGGCAGAATTTCAAGGACGTCGATGCTCACCAAGCGTTCGAAGAAATTCGCGGTGTGATTGCTGCCGGATCTGGTGGTTTACTTACGCGAGGTGACTACCTGGCACTTGGCGTGCGTCAATCGATCTTTACTGAAGACCGGCGCGATCTGCTCTACGATTTGTTTGAAAAATATTGCGTCTGGCTAGCTGAAGCAAAGCTTTACGACCTGAATCTGGTCGCCCAGGACTGGCTCGCGCTGGCATCACCGCGCTACGATTTTGTCGTCATCGATGAAGTGCAGGACATCACCATCGTGCAGCTCGCGCTGGTCTTGAGGACACTGAAAAAGCCTGGCCACTTCCTGCTTTGCGGTGACTCCAATCAGATCGTTCACCCCAATTTTTTTTCCTGGGGCCAGATAAAGAATCTGTTTTGGACAGAGCCGAAACTGGCCGAGCGACAAGAGTTGCGAATACTCACGGCCAATTTTCGCAACGCCCGAGAAGCAACGCGCGTCGCCAATCAGTTGCTAAAAATCAAGCAGCAGCGATTTGGCTCCATTGACCGCGAAAGCAATTATCTGGTGCAGGCCGTTGGTGGCGAGCACGGGCAAGTCGCACTGATGTCCGACAAGGCCGCCACCAATCGAGAACTGGATTTAAAGACGCGTCAATCGACGCACTTTGCCGTTCTGGTCATGCGCGATGAAGACAAAGCCGTCGCGCGCAAATACTTTGCAACGCCGCTGTTGTTCTCAATCCACGAAGCCAAAGGCCTGGAATACGAGAATATCGTGCTGTTCCGCTTCATCTCCGATCACCGCAGCGAATTCAACGATATTGTCGACGGCGTCGTCAAAGCTGATCTGGCGGTAGAGGCACTGGATTACAAGCGCGCGCGCGACAAGCGTGACAAGTCGCTGGAAATTTACAAATTCTTTGTCAATGCACTCTATGTAGCGCTCACGCGCGCCACAAAAAATATCTACTTGATCGAGTCGGACACTGAACACCCGCTGTTCGGTCTGCTGGACCTCGATCCTGGCGACGCAAGGATTGACGCCAAACAATCGACATTAGAAGACTGGCAGAAAGAGGCGCACAAACTTGAACTGCAGGGCAAACAGGAACAGGCCGAAGCGATCCGGCGCAACATTCTCAAACAGAAGCCGGTACCGTGGCCTGTGTTCGACGAAAGCAAGACCCGGGCACTGCTAACTAAGGTGTTCCGGGAGCAAAGTCCTGGCGACAAGGCCAAGCAAATCCTCTTTGACTACGCCGCCTGTTACGACGAACCGCAGCTCGCTCGGTGGCTGGCAGATGACGCGAAATTCGCACAGGCGCGAGATTTTTGTCAACGGCGCGAGGCGCTCGGCCGCAAGACCTATGTTCCCTACTTTTCCAGTCACTTCAAAGACATCCTCAGGCAATGTGAACAGCATGGTGTAGATCATCGCCTGGCGATGAATCAAACACCGCTGATGGCCGCTTCCGCCGCAGGCAATATTGCTCTTGTGGAAGCGCTACTGGATCGGGGCGCTGATCGCGATGCAGCGGATCAATATGGTCAAAATGCGCTTCACTGGGCGTTGCGTCACGCGTTTGGTGATGCAAAATTTGCGACGAACAACCTGGCCGCCATTTATGACCTGTTGGCGCCGCCATATGTCGACGTCAACACAGGCGGACGGCTGGTACGCATAGACAAGCATTTATCGGAGTACTTTCTCTTCCAGACGCTGTGGGTGTTATTCAAAGCACGTTTCAACAAAATTTTTCGCAATCTTGACAGCGCCTTCGAGACCAAGATCATCCTTGATGCATGGCAGCATTTGCCCGGCAACGTCGTCAGACCCGAACGCAATAGACGCCAACATATTTCCGGCGTGCTGGCGCGCAATGAAATTGACCGTGACTACGCGTTCAACCGATCACTCTTTCTGCGCGTCGCCACAGGACGTTACCAGTTCAATCCGAAGCTTGCTGTACGTCGGTATGGTGAAGCAGAAACCTGGGTACCGATTTATGCGGCCCTAAATCTGCCGTTAATCAGCGAATTTGCATACAACGATGGATTTAGCAGTACTTGGGGAAATATTGACCAACTTCTGGCACTGGCCGGATTACCGGCGCGTACCGTGCCAATTGCCGCTCTCGGCGCGATCGCGCGGGAAGAGGCCTGGATGCGCGAGCTCGATGCGCGCAAAGCCGTGCGGCTCGCCGAGGACGCGCGCCGCAAAACTGCCGCTGAAGCCATAAAGA
>JBBQFL010000095.1:0-6334 GCA_038321965.1 Burkholderiales bacterium
AGTCGACACTCAAACTGCCGAAGGGCGCCCGCATTGCACTGATGATGCCGAACACGCTCCAATACCCGATTTGCCTGTTTGGAGCGCTACGCGCCGGCTATACCGTAGTCAATTGCAACCCGCTCTATACCGAACGCGAAATCGAACATCAATTGAAGGACTCCGGTGCCGAACTGATCGTCATTGTTGAGAACTTCGCCAGCGTGCTGGACAAGGTCGTGAGTCGCACGCCGATCAAACATGTGATGGTCACCCAATTGGGCGACATGCTTGACTTTGCCAAGCGCCTGCTGGTCAACATCGTTGTTAAACATGTCAAGAAGATGGTTCCGGCCTGGAACATTCCCAACGCCATCCAGTTGCGTGACGCACTTGAGGCCGGCAGCCGACTCAAGATGGAAAAGGTCAGCATAGGTCACGAGGATATCGCCTTCCTGCAATACACCGGAGGAACAACCGGCGTATCAAAGGGGGCGATCCTGACTCATCGCAACATCATTGCCAATCTGCAGCAAGCGCATGCTTGGCTTACGCCTGTGCTGATCGATCACGAAACAATTATTACGGCACTCCCGCTGTACCATATCTTCGCCCTTACCGCGAACTGCCTCACCTTCCTGAAGATCGGTGCGACCAATATCCTGATCACCAATCCACGGGATATTCCGGGATTTGTCAAAGAGCTTGAGAAGCATCCATTCTCGACAATCACCGGAGTCAACACACTGTTCAATGCACTGCTCAACAATCCCGAATTTTGCAAGCTCGACTTCAGCCAGTTGCGCCTGACACTGGGGGGGGGCATGGCGGTACAACGTGCCGTAGCAGAACGCTGGAAGCAGGTTACGGGGGCCACATTATTCGAAGCCTACGGCCTGACCGAGACATCCCCTGCTGCAACCATCAATCCGCTCAACCTCAAAGAATATAACGGCACCATCGGCCTGCCGATTCCATCGACCGAAGTTGTCATCCGTAATGACGAAGGCACGGATCAGCCAATCGGCACGCCCGGCGAACTGTGCATCCGTGGCCCACAAGTCATGCGGGGTTACTGGCAACGACCGGACGAGACTGAAAAGGTGCTGATGACTGATGGCTTCCTGCGCACAGGCGACGTTGCTGTCATGGACGAAAACGGTTACCTGAAAATTGTAGATCGCAAGAAAGACATGATTCTGGTCTCCGGCTTCAACGTCTACCCGAATGAAATCGAAGATGTGGTGGCGTCGTGTCACGGTGTACTGGAATGCGCGGTGATTGGTATCCCCGACGAAAAAACCGGCGAAGCGGTGAAGCTCTTTGTCGTCAAGAAAGACCCGGCGCTGACGGTCGAGCAAGTCGCCGCATACTGCCGAAAAGAGCTGACCGGCTACAAGAATCCCAAAACAATCGTGTTTCGCGATGCGTTACCAAAGAGCAATGTCGGGAAAATATTGCGACGCGAGTTGCGCGACGCAGACAAAGCCGGGAAATAGCAAACACCAGCATTGACGCGCGTTTCCAGCACATTTTTGCCTGGGAGCCGCGCCAATGCTAGTTGTAGCTTGTCATTTCTAACCGCCAGTGAGGAACGAGAGCTCAGTTCGGCAAGAACTTCATCGGGTCTACTGGCTTGCCCTGCTTGCGGATTTCAAAGTGCAGCTTCACCTGATCCGCATCGCTCGATCCCATCTCGGCGATCTTCTGGCCTTTTTTCACCTCTTCACCTTCAGCGACGAGGATTTTCTCGTTGTGCGCGTAGGCCGATAGCCAGGTTGCATTGTGTTTGATGATGACAAGCCGACCGTAACCTCGCAGGCCGGCGCCACTGTATACGACCTTGCCTGCTGACGACGCCAGAATGGCCGTGCCTTTGTTGCCGGAAATATCAACGCCTTTGTTCGCGTCGGTAAATGTCGCCACTATCTTGCCCTTGGGTACAGGCTGGATTGGCCATGCCCAATCCACGTCATCGTTGGCGGGCGCACTTGCGGCCGCAGCTGTTGGCGGTGGCGTTGTCAGTACCGGCGCGGCAGGGGCTGTGGCAGTGACAGCCGCAGTTGATGCAGATGCGGCGGCCGCGTCGGCCGACAATTTGGCGTACGCCTGATCGGTATACGGCACGGCAACCGCCTTGGGCTCCGTTTTCAATTTCTCGGTGTTCGCCAGTGGTGTGGCGGACGGCACCGCCGTGATCGTCAACGGTGTCGCCACCGGTGCACCGGGTTGTGCCTGTTCAGCGGCGGCCGACGGCGAACCGGCCACCATGCTGCCGGGCGGCGCCAGGCGCAACACTTCGCCGAGCTTGATCAGGTTGGGATTGACGATGTTGTTCCAGGCAGCAAGCTCGCGGTAATCCAGCCCATTGGCGAGAGCCACGCTGATGAGCGTGTCACCCTTCTGAATAATGTGTTGCTTGACTGCCTCCACAGCCGGTGCCGGTTTCACGACAGGCGTGGTGTCGGTTAGCGCCGATGTAATCGCTGTTGCAGGACGCGCGTCGGTTACAGGAGCAGGCCGATTCGCGGCACAGGCAGCGAGTGTTGCAATAACTGGCAACAACAGGAAATGACGACTCGACAGGTTCATGAAGTGACTTCCAACTTTCTGATTACAAAATACCGGGGACGAGTGGGACAAAACGCACATCATGTACAACTATCTCCGTAAAACCGGTAGCACTGCGGTCTATCACGGTCAGTTTCTGCGATTCTGATTCTTTGCCCACCGGCAACACCAGTCGTCCGCCGATGGCCAGTTGTTGCTTCAACTCTTCTGGCACATGGGTTGCTGCTGCCGTCATGATGATGCCCTCATACGGCCCGGCATCGGCATAGCCAAAGTGCCCGTCAGCGTGCTTGAAAATGATATTGAAATAGCGCAGGTCACGCAGCGTGCAACGAGCCCGGTCCATCAACGGTGCAATGCGCTCCACGGTGTACACCTCTTTGCTCAATTTCGCGAGCACCGCCGTTTGGTAGCCGCAGCCGGTACCAATCTCCAGCACTTTCTTCGGAATCCCCAGCACGCCTTCACAGAGCAGCGAGGACATGATGGCGACGATTTCTGGCGTAGAGATGGTTTGGCCGTGGCCGATCGGCAGCGCCTTGTCGACCTCGTAGGCGCGCTCCTGCAATGCTTCCTCTACAAATACATGACGCGGCACCTCGCCCATCACGCTCAGTACGCGCTCGACTTTTACGCCTTTTGAGCGTAGTGCTTCGACCATGCGCGCACGCGTGCGGTCGGAGGTCATGCCCGAGCCGGTGAATTTTGAGGCGGCCACGCTCATGCTACCGGTGTCGTGACACAGAAATAGCGATGCGAATAAAACGGATGGATTTTTTCGCAGGGCAAGGGTGTAGCAGGTAATTCGGACAGCGCGCTGTCCGCCTGCGGAACGGTCTGCGCATGCTTGCGCAGACGCGCCCTGCAAGGGTGAGGAGGCGACATAGCACCGCTATGGCAACGACGAGCAACGCGGCCATGCGGAAAAAGACACCGGTTTATGTATCGATATTTCTGTGTCACGACACTAGCCATTCAGCCACCGGCTTCATCTGTTGATAATTGGTCAAATCGATTTGCAGGGGTGTTACCGATACGCGATTGTTATCGGTCGCGTAAAAATCGGTTCCCGGCCCGGCGTCCGCAGCTAGCCCCGCCGCGCCGATCCAGTAAACCGTTTCACCGCGCGGGCTCTTCGCCTTCACGGCACCCTCAGCCTTGTGGCGTTTGCCAAGACGGGTGGTCTCAAACCCTTGCAGTTGTTCGCGGGGAATGTCGGGCACATTCACGTTTAACAACATTGGCGACTTGACGGGGTTGCGTTGATATCGTGCCACCAGTTCAGCGGCCACCCAAGCGGCTGTCTCGAAGTGTTTATGCGTGCTGCCGACCATCGATACCGCAATCGCGGGAATGCCCAACAGGAAGCCCTCGGTCGCTGCGGCCACGGTGCCGGAGTAAATCGTGTCGTCACCCATGTTGGCGCCGGAATTGACGCCGGACACAACCATGTCGGGCACGAAATCCAGCAGGCCTGTCACCGCCATGTGCACGCAATCGGTCGGCGTGCCATTGACGTGAAAAAAACCGTTGGCAGCCTGCCTGATTGTGAGTGGTCTGTCGAGTGTCAACGAGTTCGATGCCCCGCTTCGATCACGCTCCGGTGCCACCACCGTCAGTTGGCCAAGCGTAGACAGGGCTTCATGGAGCGCGGCCAATCCAGGCGCGAAATAGCCGTCGTCATTCGAGAGGAGGATGCGCATGATTTTTCTAAGAATTTCCCTGCAGAATTATCGCACAGGCCATGTACCGGACACGGTAAGGGCCGCCCTCAATTTTCCGTCATATTGGGCCTCGTCGTATAATCGCTCTGCACCGCAACAATCGCGGTTGAATCCCAGGAACCCGCCATGTCTTTCCTCGCCTCACGCCTCTCCCGCGTCAAACCCTCCGCCACCATCGCCATCTCCGCCAAGGCCGCTGCCTTGAAAGCACAAGGCCGCAACATCATCGCCCTCTCCTTCGGCGAACCGGACTTCGATACGCCAGACAACATCAAAGCTGCAGCGATCAAGGCGATTCAGAGTGGTGACACCAAATACACCGCGGTTGACGGCACGGCAAAACTGAAGGAAGCCATCGTCGCCAAATTCAAGCGCGAAAACGGCCTCACCTATACGACCAAACAAGTCACTGTGGGCACCGGCGGTAAGCAGGTGCTTTACAACGCCTTCATGGCAACTCTATCCACAGGCGACGAAGTCATCATCCCTGCGCCGTATTGGGTCTCTTACCCGGATATGGTACTGCTGGCCGAAGGCACGCCGGTATTCGTGGGGTGCACGCAGGAAACCGGCTTCAAGATGAAAGCCGCTGATCTCGAAAAAGCGATCACACCCAAGACCAAGTGGGTGCTGCTCAATTCACCGTCGAACCCCAGTGGTGCTGCATACACTCACGACGAATTGAAAGCCCTCACCGACGTGCTCGTGCGTCACCCGCACGTGTGGGTGCTGACAGACGACATGTACGAACACCTGGTCTACGACGATTTCAAGTTCTTCACGCCAGCACAGATCGAACCCTCGCTTTATGGCCGCACGCTGACCATGAACGGCGTATCCAAAGCTTATTGCATGACCGGCTGGCGCATTGGCTACGCTGGCGGCCCCGAGCACCTCATCAAGGCAATGGGCGACGTCCAATCACAGTCCACCTCGAACCCCTCCTCGATCAGCCAGGCCGCCGCTGTTGAAGCCTTGAACGGGGTGCAGGACTTCATTCCGAAGAACAACGCCGTCTTCAAACAACGGCGCGATCTCGTCGTCAAAATGCTCAATGAAGCGCAGGGACTGGATTGCCATACGCCGGAAGGCGCGTTCTACGTGTATCCAAGCTGCGCAGGATTGATCGGCGCGACGACACCGTCGGGGCATACGCTAAAAAACGATGAAGATGTCTGCGGCTATTTGCTTGAGTCGCAAGGTGTGGCGGTCGTGCATGGTGCGGCGTTTGGATTGTCGCCGCACTTTCGGGTTTCTTATGCGGCGTCTACCGAGGTGCTGGAAGAGGCTTGCAAGCGGATACAGAAGGCTTGTGGGGAGTTGAAGTTGCGGCAGGCGATTGCGGCTTGAATTGTCGCAATAGTTACGGTTACAAAACAAGGCCCGCACATGCGGGCTTTGTTTTTTTTGTTGACGAGTTTGCGACGTTAATTGCACCACGCTGGCACCTTTCCTCCCTCTCCCCTCGTGGGAGAGGGATCGAGGGAGAGGGGGCAGGTCAATTACAACTGCATTGCTCCGCACTAACCCACACCCTTCCGAATCACCCCAGCAGTAGTACCCTACTGGCACAATGTCCCAACCATCTCCAAGGCAATTCTCACATCCCCACCAAACGTCGTCCGCACCAACCATCAAGCCCGCCTGATCGGAAGTCTTGTCGCCACGCGCGAGTGTTCAACCCAAAATTTAAGGAGCAGCTGATCGTGTCATCTCCCCGGCGAACGTTGGAGCAACTCAAGGAAATCGCGCTTGAGTTGAATTCTACCCTCGGGAAGACGCCAAGTCTGAAGCAGCTGTCCACGGTTATTGAAGCGCGCGAGATTACCTACTACGGGATGACGGTAAAGCAGTTTCAGGAATACTGTGGCCTTGTGCCAAATAAAAGCGGTCTTGAACGCAAGATTCCGGACGACGATCTGATCCTGTCCACTTTTCATTGAGGGTTTAAGCCGCTCTTTTTGTCAGCCGAGCAGATTGGCTGTTTTGAATGGTAACTGTGGATAAGTCGTCGTTGGCTGACTCGATCAATTCGGCGTTGCATGCGCGCTCAAACTGCG
>JBBQFL010000096.1:0-6278 GCA_038321965.1 Burkholderiales bacterium
CAGGATGGCGCAGTACGCGGCTACAACCCGGCCAAACGTGGTCGCGCCAGTCACCATCCCTTGATGGCCTTTGTTGCCGATACGCGCATGATCGCCAACTGCTGGCTGCGTCCTGGCAACAGCGCCTCGGCCAATAATGTCCAGGCGTTTCTGGCCAACACCCGACACCGCTTGGGCGATAAGCAGGTCGCATTGTTACGCGCCGACAGTGGATTTAGCGACGCCGCATTTCTCGACCATCTCGATCAACAACACATTCACCACATCATTGCGATGAGACAGACGCAGCCCCTGCAACGGGCGCTGGTCAATGCCCAAGGCTGGTGGGTACTGGAGGATGACAAGGGAAAGCACGTCGAAGGCATTGAGCTGACCCGTTTTGCCTATCAGGCCAACACTTGGTCTAAGCCACGCTGGGTGGTCGGTATCCGCCAGCACATCACGCAGCGCGCTCAAGCGAAGGGCAGAACGCTGAATCTGTTTGCCGATGATCCAGCCATTGGCCAGTGGCGGTTCTCGGCATTGGTGACCGATCTGGATTTACCGGCGGTCGCGATCTGGCGCATGTATCGAGGCCGTGCGGATTGCGAGAACCGGATCAAAGAGCTGAAATACGATTTTGCGGCGGACAGTTTCAATATGAAAGACTTCTGGGCGACCGAGGCGGCGCTCAATACGGTGATGCTGGCCTACAATTTGATGAGTTTGTTGCGTCAGGTGTTACTCAAGACCAGTGCGGTCAAGCATTCATCGAACACGGTGCAACACACGCTACAAACGCTGCGTTACAAGCTGTTCGCCAAGGCCGCCTACATCACCACTGAAAGCCGAAAACCGATCTTGAACATGGCGCTGGCGATGCAACAGCGAACGTGGATGCAGGGCTTGTGGGATGGGGCGACAAAGATCGATTTGCCGGCCAAATTTACGCCCCTTTACTCACCCTGAATTATTTCCTAATGGAAAATCTCGGATGATTGCAAAGTTCGGGGACAGTATTGCTGGGGTACGCAAGGAAACAGCGGAAAATGAGCTTAATGGCGCGGCGAATAAGCGGCAACTGGTGAGCCTAGTTGATATCATCAAGAAGTCACTCACGGCGCGCGAGATGCTGCTGTTCCGCGACAAGGAAGAAGGTCGCGCGTACCGAATTGCAAAATGCATCCTCATTGCCGTACCGGCCTATGAGGCCTACATGCGAGAACACGCCATCTCAGCGCAACAAGCCCGTCAAATGCGAGCGGCCGGCTGCATGACGCTTCGCTATTGGTTGATGCATGTTCACCGAACTCTCGCCCAGTACGTGAGGGGCGATCCCAGCCAGGCAAATGAGAAGAAATTGCTAAACAACACCTTGGACGTTGACTACGTGCTCACTGCGTCCTATTTCGAAGGTTTACTCTCCGCTGATATCGGAGCTCGTGATGGTTGTGACGACCTCGAAAGCATGCTTGGTCTAGCGAAAAAATATAGTCGGTGATCCCGATAAGGACATGTCCAAATGGCTAAATCAAAGACGGGGAACGATTGTGCTCACAACCCTGTGCAAGAGCAGGCCGCCCTTGCGCTCGTGGACCACGCCATCTTCATTCCAATAATTTTGCGCCACTAGGTCATGCCGAAATATGGGCGTACGAGGTGCAATGAAAACATGACTGCCTCCCATGCGCGTTATTGCGCAAGCACAAACGGGTGAATCTGAATTTCGGCATCCGGAAATGAGGCAACGAGTTTTAATTCACCGCCCAACGCTTTGACATAATCGCTGAGCGTGCTGACGTACATATCATCGCGGTGTTCAATTTTTGAAATGGTCGCTTGTTCGACATTCATTACTTTGGCCATCTCGACTTGCGTCAAGGTACGAGACTTGCGCAAGTCTTTAAGTTGCATCTCAACCAGGATAGCCTCTGCACGAGCCGCTGCGCGAGCTTGCGACTCAGGCGACATTTTGCTGCGCAATACGGAGAATTTTTTAGTCATCGATCAGCCCTTCTTTCTTCAACTCTTTTAGATGCGTGTCGTAAAGACGATCCGCAATCGGTATATGGGATTCATACCAACGATCATCACCGGTCTTGTCGCCACCAATCAACAAGATTGCACAACGGAGCGGGTCGAATGCATAAAGCACACGATACGGTCGCCCCGCATGTTGAACTCGAAGCTCACGCATATGTGTGTGGCTTGAGCCTTCAAGGCCGGAGCTATGTGGGTGGCCAAGGGTCGGACCTTTCTCTTCCAGCAGTCGGACAGAAGTATCAATGGACTCCTGTTCAGCTTCGGTCAAATCAACCCACCACTCACCCAGCTCATCGGTGTATTCAATTTCCCATTTCACGTTCAAATTATTCTCTTAAAAGACTATGCCGTCAAGAGCATATTACCGCGCTTGGGGATCGTTTTGTTTTCCATGTCGAAAGTGACGATTTGGATTGCAGCACTGGCGTGGGGGTCACTATGTAAAGGGCTTGATTTCATTGTTTTACAGGCTGCTTCTTTGCTGAGCCACGCCCTTTTTTTAGAATGCGTGGTAAACCATGACCGCCATTCGACGCGGTCGACCGCAGCAGAACGAACGCAGTTTACGCGCCACCCCACGCTCACCGACACAGAACGCCAATGGTGCTTCAAGTTAAGCGACGCTGAGCAAGCGGGCTACGATCCGTTTCCCGACGTCTTTAGCAACTAGGTTCAGCGTATGCAAACGCGATGGATGAGCGGCCGGCCTTTGCTTCCTTAACCACTCACCAGTCTACTAACCACCGGACGGTTTTATAATGACGGGTTTCGCTTTTCTCGGTGATTTGAGATGGCCTTTTATCATGGGAAGAAGGTCGGTAAGAAGGGGAAGTTTATGCGCCGAATGGCTTACGTGGTTAGTAGACTTAATGGTTTCGATGCGATAACCTCTGGGTATGAAGACCAAACCGCCTGAGCAAGGGAAGCTGGACGACACCCGGATCAAGATCACGGAAGGCATTCGCGCCCTCTTCGAGAACTGGGTGCTGCGCCGCGCGAAAAATCGAAAGGGGTTAAGCGATAAGAGCGCCGGCGTTTATCGGTCACGCGCCTATCGCATCGCGGCCTTCTTCGGGGAACACGAGACCGAGATCGAGCACGTGACGGACTCATTGCTCACCAAGTTGATGGCCACGATGCCGACATCGAAGAACCGTGCGCGTTATTTGGATTTGATCGATGAGTTACTGCTGTTCGAAGCGTCGCTGACGGGCAAGGCGGCCAATCGCACCGCCAATGATTTTCGCTATGGCGGTCCTGACAAAGATGCCCTCAAGCGGAAAAACAGGCCGAGTCCCGAGGCGCTCACGTCGGCACATAAAGAAAAATTTGTTGCTTGGTTCCAAAAGCCGATGACTGGCGATTGGCGCAAGCTTCGTAATCGCGTCATCTGTGCCGTCATGTTGGGTGCGGGTCTCAAACCCAACGAAGCGCTGGACCTCACCTTGAGCACCCTCCACTACGAATCCGACGCCGATCGCGCTGCCCATCGAGCATGGAAACTCACCGTCCCTGGCACGGGTAACTATCCGGCTCGCGATACGCCGTTAGCACCCTATGCGAAGCGATGCCTCAGTGAGTGGGTCGACGTGGCGATCAAGCAGGGCGTGATCATCGACGAACCGACCGCGTTTGTGTTCCCGAACGCGCCGCGAGATGGTGCGCCGTTGGAGAAGTCGAGTTTTCGCAAGCAATGGATTGAGATCCTGGAGGAGTTGGAGCTCAAAGACTTTCACTACACGCCGCACACGTTGCGAAACACGTTTGGCGCTTCCAACTTGAGTTTTGTGCCGGAAAATAAGCGCGACAGAATACGGATTTCGATGGGCTACATGCGAAAGGAATCAATTGACCCCTTGCTGCGCGTGATGACGGAGAAGTTTCCGGTTCGGTAGACGACGAAATGTGCCGTTGGGAGCGACTATTTCTCGTCGCATTTCGTCCGGCTGTAGAATGACCTTTCCGCTTTGCGAATGATCCCACATTGAACGCGAGAGTGTTGACAGATTGGCGCGTAACCTAAGCCTTCAAGGTAAGCCAGATGCCCCCATTTTGCGGCAATTCGAGCGACTGCAATGGAGAACTTTCTATGTCAAGTATCGGCCAGGAGGAGTCGTAGAATTTTCTCGATAGCGGTCATTCTGCTAGCGCTTTCACCTAATTTTCGGCACGATTCGACTGTGACGGTAACTTCATTCACGCAGCCCACTGACAAAGATCGTTTCTAGCCTATTTACCAAATATGAAGGTTGCTGATGCAATCGGTTAGAAATCTCCTCAAGCTCATTGTCATTACAGGTGCCGTAATCTCTCTTCAAGCCTGCTCGAACACGTACTCGGCTAAGGCGATCGAGGCCTGGGTGGTGGATGCGGATACGAAGAAGCCGCTTGAGGGGGTGATTGTCGTGGCGAATTGGGAACTGCGCTATGGCCTCGAAGGTGGGGGTACTTATCAGCTTCAGGTCATGGAGACCGTGACCGACAAAAGTGGGAAGTTTTACTTTCCGGCTTGGGGACCAAAAAAAATACCCGAGCACCTTCCTAGTGAAGCAAGGTTGAAGAATGACGATCCCGGACTGTCGTTTTTCTACCCGAATTACGGCGCGGTTGCGCGGGCAAATGATAAGCCATTTAAGTCATTGGGCGGGCATGGCGAATCTGAGCGAACATCTGTCTGGAACGGGAAGAAAATCGAATTGAAGACGCGCCATGCAACAGTTAAGGAGTACGTTTTCGACATCGAAGGGGTGGTTTCTAACTTGCATTTTATTCAAGCGGGCCGACAGTGCGAATGGACTCTAGTACCTCTCATGGTTGGTGCATTGATAAAAGAAAACTCACGGCTTAAAGAGGCAAAGGTCCCCCACTATCAATGGCCCGACTTGGAGTCGTACGGATACGATAGCAATTGTGGATCGGCAACTGAGATCTTGAAGGCGTTTATACAGTGATCGTCGATGCAATCCTCTCATAGGTATCGGGCTGGAGCGAACTGGGAGCCGAGCCGCTTTAACTGTTGTGGATCGAATTGGAAGCACAAGCGCTATGACTCTTGTGGGTCGCGACGAGACGGACCGGGAGGCGCTCTGATTTGAATAATCAACAAGACTACAAACTTGGCCATTGGCTCGGCATTGTGGTGTCCGCGCTTTTTGTTGGACCCATCATTGGCGGCTTCGTTGGTATGGCTATTGGCAACCTGCTTGGATTTGGACACAACACTGCCTTGTTGGTTTTCCTGACAGCATTTGTTTTCATCCCAATAACCGGCGTTGCAGCGGCATTTATAATCCGACGAAGTGCCACAAATGCTCCTAACTGAAGGGTGGTCGCGTCTGTCCGCAGTGGGTCGATTTGTGCCGAAAGTCGAATCCGCAGAAATCGGCCAGGATGGGAAGTAGACTTTTCTCTAAAGCGGCCCAGCGTACAATCTGCCACATCGTCGGCAAGCTCTAGAGGCAATACTGTTTTAATCACTCATTTCAGAGGTGCCTAGCATGACAAGTAAAGGTGAAATCATTGCCCAGCGTGAATATTATCTTGAGCGACCAGAGAACCCGTCGCAGCAAGAGCTAGTGACTTTGAAAATATATCGTCCTATTCAAGACGGCGAGGGGATTTGGCAATGTTTAGTCGAAGTGAGTGGAGCCATCGACTCAAACGTGACTTATCCTGGTGAGGATAGTCTTCAGGCACTGGAGCAGGCTCTTTGCTATACGTCTGTCACGCTCTGGATAGAGGATAAAGTGACTCCTTTGCGCCGCCTTGGCTCTATTGGCCCGACTGTGACGATACCTGGACTTGGAATTTCGGTACCACGATCACCGACGATGATTGCCTCAATTCTTGCGACCGCTCACGCAAAACAGTAATCAACTCGGACTCGACGCGCTATTTGCCTGAATTCAGTGGCAATCGCGCCAATGGTCTTGTCTACTGCATTCTCTGGGGCGGCGACGGCGACGCGTGGAAAATGATCGAAGGCAAGCTATTTATTTTCGGCGGTCATGGATCGAAGGATACATTCCTGCTCGACGAAGTGGGCAACTTGATGCTGGCAAAAAATACTGGGTAAAGGAAGCGCAAGGCTGCAACAGCTTTGCGCAGCGGACCAAACGCATGCTCTTCAGAGTGCCAGAATAAAAGAGCGGTGATGAATTGGCAAAAACTGTCGCGGAAGCAAAGGCGAAACACTGAGTGCAACGTCCGTATATGGAGCAAATTGGAAGCACGCCGCGAACGGCTGGTTTGGGTCG
>JBBQFL010000097.1:0-6045 GCA_038321965.1 Burkholderiales bacterium
GCAAGCCGCCGATCTGGAAACGCTGCGGCGCCTCCGGGAGCGCATGTAGGACGCCGTAGAAATGAACCCGTTCAATCGCCGACGTCTGATCCGATTTGCCCTGGCTGCTGCAGGTGCCGCCGTCAGCAGCGTCGCGCACACGGCAGTGGCCGCAGCGGTAATTCCGGTCACGGCCGAACTTGTCCTGTATGGACTCAAGCTCAAGGACTCCCGCGTCGCAGACGTCCTGAAGGCTGCGCGCGCTGCAGGTGCCAAGCAGCTGACGTCCGCGCGCCGCGGCGCTCTTGAATTTGACGTGACCAGGGCTAAGGTCCCCGCGCTCACGAAGTTCGAGGCCGTCGGCAACGGCCCTGAACTTGTCGCCGTGCAGTTCACCGTTGAGGGCCGCGATGAAACCCTTCGTCAAATGCTGGTCGCCAAATACGGACAGCCAAAAGGCGTCCATGACTTTGACCGTGAGTACATTTCCGATGGCAAGTACGTTTGGGTATTCCTGGGCGGCATGCAGCTGGTCTACAAGACAACATTTGGCGGTGGTGCCTCGCTGACGTATTCCGATGATGAAAAATTCGAACGAATGCTGGATGCAGCCAAGAGTGCCGCTGTCAAGGACGCCGGCGCGAAGGCCTCGGGACTCTCCAGTAAATTTTGATTGGACTGCATGTGAGCAATGATCTCCAGTGGCACGATGAGGCCGTCGTTTACGGCATAAAGGTACAAGCCTTTTTCTTCGATCCCAGAACTGCGGAGTCCAGCGACGATTTCGTCGCTCGTAATTTGCCCGTATTCAAGATCGCGCGCCCGCAGCTCGTGGCAACGGAAGCCGACCGCAAGAATTTTACCTTCGGCGATCTCATTGGCCAGCCGGATGCGGTGTTGGTGTTTGGGAACGGCATGCTGAGCTTGGAATACAAGAGCCAGGGCGGTAGAAATCACGACCGTGACAGATGGCAACGGCAGGTGAAGCTTTCAGCGTTACTCCAATGTATCGGCGGCGCTATGGTGGTAGCCGAGGCCTACAGCAAGCCGACTGCAGCACTCTTGCGCTGCCACAACGCGTTGTATCACCTTAACCCGAGCCAAGAGCTTCTTGACTTTTTGGCGGCCAACATCTCTGGCGCGCGGGACTACTGGAATGAGCCCCGACGCGCAAACATTACCCAACTGGCCGAATACTGCGAACCCCGGGTACGGCGGGATTTTCAGGTCGTGACCGCAAGTGACGAAGTGCGGTCCGATGAGGGCCGCCGACGCCACGAACAATTGCTGCGCGCCTGAGCTCTTTGTAAAAATAGCCTTTCCTGATCAGATTCAAAATTCAGCTGGGTTTACCAGCGAGCCGCCTCTGACTTGGCCAGACGGAACCTGCTGTAACGAGCTCACCTGATGAGCCAAGACAAGACAGAGGATGTCGTCGCTGGTGCTGATCTGCCCGTTGTGAATTAGTTACAGCGCCGCATGCGTCGCACACCACACGCTCATGGACGTAATGGCCGAGCAAGTTGCCGGGAGCCACTCTCCGGTGATGTTCAGATCGACGAGGCCTACCTCGGTGGCGAACACCCCAGCTTTACTGGCTGCGGTTCGCCAAACAAGGGGCCTAGTGCAACAAGTAGTTCAGCCAAACTCCATGGTCGGCCCTGAAATTAATTCATCCACCATCGCCCCGTAACCGAGCGCAGGGTTTGCGTAGCAACTCGAGCGACGCAGCAATCTCTGCCTGCTCAGTGAATTGGGGATCTTCGGCAGCCGGGGGCGTGGCCAGGGAGGAACCCCGGACATTCCGCGCGCGCTGCTCACGCGCTTAATAGCGCTTGGGCGTAGGCCAATTGTTAATATTTTGATGATCAAGCGGCGTCACTGCGGACGCCAGCAGCGTGCCCGTTTCATTGTAGTAAGGTGAAAAGGTCAACTCGGTGTGTTCCTTGAGGCTGCTCAAGTACGGGCGGCCAGAGGTTGAGGCGATGATCCCATCGAAATAGCGCTTGTCCTCGCCCCACGGCTCAAACCATGCCAGATTTTTTGCGCATTTATAGACCGCCGGGCCTTCGGCTCTTGTGAGATTTCCTGGGCAAAGGAGCCGCAACACGGCGGTACCTTCGCCGGTTTGTGCGAAGCCCTTCAAGTGATCGTAGACCTTACCAACGCGGACTTCGACCAAATCGCCAAGTTTCAGCATAGGCATGCCGTCAGGTACGATCGCTTCAAAGTGCATATGGCCTTTGAAACCGAGAAATGGCTTCCCCCCTTCCGAGTGAGCCACAATCAGCGTAACTCGTCGGAATCGAAGTTCCTGCGGACCCGCACCGGCATAGACTTCGAGCGAGCGAGTGCGAATCGAAGAAAACTCTTCGTCTGCCGTCACAGCGGCCTGCATATTCGCGTGCTTTTGGCTCGCTGTCCAACTGTCTTCCCTGAATACAAAGTTTTCATTGATAGGCCGTGCTATTTGGGCGCAGCCCGCTGCCATCGCGACGGTCAGTGTCAGTAGAATTTTTTCGGCCATTTTCATTTGGGAATCTCTTTAAATTTTCGGTTTGGATGTTGTTGCATGCATCGGTGACGGGTATGGCGGATCGCCCAACAGGAACATCGCCAACAACAAGAGCGACTCAAACGCGGTTAAGGAGTTTGCGGCAATGCATTGTTGACGCAAGTACCAGGCATCAGTTTGAAGCCGTCCAGCCTGCCGCTGCACCCTAAATACGACCGTGCATTGCCGGACAGTTCAAGGTTCGGCCGCTGGTTAGGGATCTCCTGCCGGCCCTGCGGCGCCGAGACTGCCTTTTGATCGCGCTGTCGATGGTCTTGGCGTGTGATCAGTAATATTGCTCTCGGCGAATCAGTCTTGTCGGCGAACGACATCCATCGCGTCGGGCTCACCTACTGCATTTCAAGTGGGCACTCGGTCTGAGTTCGGAAATTGTGGTCGGTTACGGCGCCGAGCTTGCCGACACTGCAAACCTTGCACCCGCGTCGCCAAAAGAGAGCATGGCATTGGCATAACTGTTGACCGGAACCGGCATGTACTGCTGCCACTGTGTTTTCGGGTTCCAGCCACGCGGCAAACCGTCGCGGCCCACTAGAGAAAAGGTAAAAGGTTTAGCAGCGACGTAGAGACCTTCCGTGTTGCCGACTTCAGACGAATCGTTGTACTCTTTCACATCCACAACATTGAAGGCGCCACTTTGCCGCAAACGGGCAATTACCGAGGCACCCAGTAGGCGCTGTTGGAAAAGGCCCAGATGCCCCTCCTGCGTCGTCAGGTCGTGGGCGTAGACCTTGCGCAAAAATTCACCCGATGGAATATGGACGGTTATATTTCCCTCCTGGCGATGCAGCGGCGACATCCCTTTGACTAAACTCTCTTGCAATTTGATGTACGCACTTATGGGGATCGCCAATGCCCGCTCGCCAGGATAATGCCAGCCGCCTGGCTGACCACACTCAATGTGCCATACCAGCGAGAAATCAGGACCGGTAGACATGACCACTGTGCGTTGTTCAATATTGCTGTAATCGAAGGGGCTGTTCTCGGCAAGCCACTTTTGCCACACAAAGGTGGCTCGCGGGCTTGACTCGGTGAAACGGTAGTCCCGGCCGCTACACGCCTTGACAGCTGCGCTGGCCAAGCCTGCGCGGAACACGTACTCGACATCGTTCTGGGTGGCGCTGAACTGTTGCCGCCTGCCGTTAAAGGCCTGCAGAAAAAACATTTCGCCCGATCCGATTACCTCGACTCTTAACATCGCCTTGTCGATGGCCTGCAAAGTACGTTCGCCGCCGCCGAGCAGACCCAGGAGAACGTTGTTGAGGGCGCCGGCTGCATGGTTGAGAGGGTTGTCGGCGAGGTCGACCGCGAATGCGCCGCCACTGGTCAGGGCGACGCCTGCAGCAATAATAATATTGCGATATGTTGATTTCATGTTGGTATTCACAATTGTTAAAAGTTCAGGTTCCTGCACGGCACTCGATCATGCTGGTATCCAGATTGATTTTCTTGTATTCTAGGCATCGAGGAGAACAGGTTGCAGATTCAATTGTCCGGGTGGGCGACTGGTGGTCGCGGCAACTACTGTTCGAGGGTGAATACAACAGTCACTTCAAGCAACGTGTGGCGAACTCTGCAGCTTCGTTAACGATGCTTTCGCGGATCGGTGAAATATGGGCATTGACGGATGGACCGGAGCTCCAGTGGTTGAGGTTCAACTCGCACAGAGCGACATCGCGCCAGTCTTTTCCGCCGCTCGCGGTCGCGACATCACGGAGCGCCAAGAGGGAAGAGATAACGCGCAAATCCTCTAGGCGCTCTTTGTAGAGAATCTGCACTGAAAGGTGAACGTATCTGGCGGATGTCTTGCCAGGGCCGAGCGTCACGCCGGCAGAATGCAGTCCTTCCCGAAAGGCTTGAGCGAGGAAGTCTTGGGTTATGACAGCGTCGTTGTCGCTACTGTTCATAGCGATCAGGTCAATGACCAGTCGCGGCGCGATTGCAGCCTTGGCGGCAGCCTGAGAATCGCGCGGTGCCGCGATGAGAGTGCACACCAGAGACATCGTCAGTGCGAATCTTGGCAGGGACAGGATATTCATGGATTACCTTGAAAGTGGTGACGGGCTTTGGACGCCCAGGGTGATTCGCAGCGCCGGGCGGTAGCAGCTACGCTGAAGGAGTTCCCGAAGCTCACGAAACCACGAAGAAGGGGTTTGTTTCGGTAAACCCATTGACCCAGCATTGGCCCGAGGATGTTTCGATGCTGGAGCCAGATCGATCTGTGGTGACCTTGGTCAGGATTGGTCTAGTGCCGATCCAGCCGAAATAGCGCTTGCCCGCAGCGAAAGTGACCGTCGTGGTCGCTTCGGCGTTGAACCAACCCGTATCTCGTGCACCAAAGCGTCCGCCGCATGCCACCTTAACGGTGTGCTCGCCAGGCACCAGTTGAACGACTGCCTTGCCCTCGGGGAATGGTTTACCATCAATCTCTAGTACGCGATAGGACCAGGCGGTGATGATCTGATTTGGATAGGCCTTGGCGCTGCCCCATGCCAGTTCTGCGACAGACTCCTTCGCTGCAATGGGTAGGCCATCGATGCGGCCAATCTTTGATGGATCCAACGCGCAGCCTGCAAGGGCAGTGGTCATGACGAGGATTGTTCCAACACTCTTAAGGTTCATCGGTTTCTCCGGGTGGATGGATATCGCGTGCTACGAAATCACTCGATTCAGTTTTCAGTGCATGTTGTTGGTACCAAGTCGGTGAATTGAGGTTCTACGTTCACAGCTCGAGGAATAAATATCTCGCACGCTGATTCGTCCGAGAATGGATATCCGATGAACGATTGGAGATCGCCGATGAAAGGGGGCTGCTTGGCGACGACCGCCCGCGTTGTGCTGCGGCTGTGCTTCACAAAGCCGCTGCATGCCGCGAAGCTCACCGGCCTCGGCCGGACCGGTGGGAAGGCGCCGGGGGTCCGGCCGGTAAGGTTCATGAAGTCTGTCCGGCCAGTTGGGATAGGTTTCGGTGCAGGCGACGAACACCCGGTGCAGTGGCCGCGGTGTCATCAGCGAGCCGCTGTGTCGACGCGGCACTGCAAGTCTTTGCCGGGCTCACCCTGCACGTTGGCCGGCGCTCGAGCGGTCGATACCAGCAACGCTGCCTCTTGCGGAGACATCGCGCGCCCCACCAGGCGTTGAAAGCAGGTTTGTTGCTGTGACTGCGGCGCCGTCGGCCCCAGGCAGGCCTGTAGCGCCAGGCTTGCCGGCATCAATTGGCGCAGCCGCGCCTGAAACAGGCCACGCGCTTCAGCGACCAAGCGCAGGGGCGTTTCGTCAACGGTCTGGCGTCCGTCGCCGCCGACCGCCTGCACACACTGCTCGTGGGCCTGACGCAAGGCCTCCTCCAGCCGGTCGCTCACTACACCGCTGCGTTCGACCGGCAAATTCCAGGTGCGGCTGCCTTCAATGCAGACGATCACCGCAAACGTCGATGGCGGCAGCCATTGCGCCAGTTGCGCCAAGCTGACCAGGGACCGCAGGTCACCTTCCGT
>JBBQFL010000098.1:0-5885 GCA_038321965.1 Burkholderiales bacterium
TACATTTACGCGCAGAGCGACAAGCTGGCTGCCGATAGCTTCGAGTTGTCGCGGCGCATTTTGCATGATGTGCATGTTGCGATTACACCGGGCAAGGATTTCGGCACAAACGCGCCGGAAAAACACATTCGCATTGCCTACACACAAACGATTTCGCGATTGAATGAGGCCGTCGAGAGGATGCAAAAACATCTTGCTAGTGGCCGGCAATAAAGCGGCAAGCTTTGCTTGGGAGTGCTGATGCGGGCCGCCAAGAATTATTTATCAGGCACTCAATCATTTTACAAGGAAGAATTCCATGCCAAGGTTTTTCAGAAAACTCTTGTTGTCGCTGACGATGCTGATGGCAGCACAAATTTGCCCAGCACAGGAACGCGCCATCGACGAAAGAATAACCGTCAAAGCCAGCGTAGATGAGGTTTGGAAGGCATGGACCACTAGCGAGGGCATCAAGACGTTTTTTGCGCCCGATGCCAAAGTGGAGCTGCGCGTCGATGGTCCGTTTGAAATTTATATGAACCCATTCGCCGAGCGGGGCATGAAGGGCGCAGACGATATGCGCATCATTGGCTTTCAGGAAAAGAAAATGCTCAGCTTTACCTGGAATGCGCCGCCTTCCTTGCCCGAGGCACGCAACCAACGCAGCGTGGTGATTGTCCGTTTCATTTCGCGCGGCGATCAGCTCACCGATGTCACCCTGCATCATATCGGCTGGGGCGAAGGTGGCGAATGGGACAAGGCCTACGACTACTTTGCCAAGGCATGGCCGAACGTCATGAAAAATCTCAAGAGGCGATTTGAAGTGGGGCCGGTGGATTGGAAGTCCTGGCTTGAACGATTGAAAACACCCCCGAAAAAATAATGCGCAGGTACAGTGCGGCGTTACGCTTTAAGCCGCCAGTTTTTCAGGACGTCGTATTCCGGACCGTTGACTCCCGTGCGTGCCGACACCAGACAGAACTGGTCGACGGGCCACCTCACTGGCGCAATCGCTCGGTCTGCGAAAGGCGTTTGAATGTCGCGCACTACCGTGATGTGTGGCCGGAAGGTGCGAGTGTCGTGTCCGAGCCGTGCGGCGGCCAGCAGTGATTGCAAATTTTTTTGCAACTCAAACAAATGCCATGGCGTTTCTTTTGCGCCCAGCCACGCGACGCGCGCCTTGGGGAAACATCCGGCCATGTTGACTGAATAGTTGAACGGCGTCGCTTCGAGGCGGCTGCCGATTTTCTCGATCACTGGTATCAGCGCGGCATCGACATCGCCCAGAAACGCGAGTGTCATGTGCAAAGTAACCGGAAATACTGCGCGGCCATCGCCTTCGCGCGCCAGTTGCAGACGGTAGCGTGAAAGTTGCAGGCGTATACCGTCGTCGGGCCAGAGGGCGAAATAGAGGCGGGCGTTCATAGAAACGCAATCCTAGCATTTGATGAGGCCCGCAGCATCGGAGCCGCGTACCAATAAAATTAAAACACGAGCATTGGTGAGCTTTTCAGGCAGAAAATGCCTGAAGAGGCTCGCGGATGCTGGAGTTATGCTGTCGGAGACTTCTTGATACTCCCAATTATCGTCTCCCCGGCGAAGGCTGGGGCCCAAGTTTGGCATCGAATCAATCGGTTCGAAATTGGATCCCGGCCTTCGCCGGGACGACCGGCTTTTCAGAAATTCCCTGTCGGTTCGGCCACCTCAAAATTGCCATCGAACCGAGGCGGTCAAGCTTGTTTCAGTCTTCGTTGGCGAATCGAAGATCAGAATCCGCGCGGGCCTATCGCTTTTCACACGCAAGGCCTCAGCGACCAACGACACCGATGGCATTAGTGGCCAGGTATAGGCGATCGCCAGTGCACGCCCACTCTCCCCATTTGGGTCGGAGGGGAAAATGTCTGCGCTATGCTCCCTTGCGCTGAACCGATCAACGCGCACCGCCAGATTGCCTTCACCAAGCGGGTGGCTTACCAGCGCGTACCACGCGGCGTAGCGAAAGTGCACTGCATTTGGCCCCATGATGGTCTCGCCATGAAGCGCCTGCAGCAAGATCTGCCACTTGTCGTCTGGCTGTATGCGTGCGCTGAAATGATTGAAACGGGTGTGCCAACTGTACTGACCATTCTTCACGATTAGCGGGTCGCCCCGATTGTCGTAGTGCATCGCACTTACGCTTAACAAGCGCTTGTAGGCATAATGCGCGCCCGCATAAAAACCTGGACGATTATCGATCTCTCGGGCGATGCGGATGGATCGATTCTGTCGTGGCAGCCCGCCGTCCGGGCGGTAAACGGGCAGATCGGCTAAGCGGATAGATTCCGTCAGTCCCGTGATGCGGTCGCTGATTGACCAGCCGCGCCAGGCCAGCAAGCTGCCGATGGGATCATTGCGACCAAACAATGCCAGCGTAAAGCCGTAGTCATGTGGCGAAGTCTCGGTGACTCCCTTGCGCGTCATCGTGAGCTCCAAGCCCTGGGTCCGCAGCTCCTCACCGATCCAGCTATTGATGGCCGAACTGGAAATGGTGCGTAGCGGCGTCCAGCCGATGCTGTCGTAATCGATCTCGAGGCTGGTAGCAGGGAAAAATGCGCCGAGCTTTACGCGCGTTTTCCAGGCGCTCGACGGTACCGGATTCCAGCCTAACCAGGCCTCGGTAATATCTACCAGGTTGCTGCGATCATCGCTGGCGCTGGCGACCACCGATGCACTCACGTCATTCGTGACGTCGCCATCAACCCGCAAGAACGCCTGGCCTAGCCGGATGCCGCCAGAGTTGCGATCAAAGCGGGTCTTGTCGAGGCCATCGCGCGTCCAGCTACGGTCGGCGTCACTGGTGCCCACGCGCAGATCGACGAGTCCCCGGATCTCAATGGCATGGGCCTGCCAAGCGGCGCATAGCACTGCACAAAGCCACATGGGGAGCAGATAACGAAAGCGGCTGGAACGTGCAAACATGCTTACAATCATCGCGCACCCAAAGTGGTTATTTCTTCGGCTCTCATCGGTACACTTTAAGGCATCCATGGAGAATTCAGAAACGCCAAGCGGCAAAATGACCGAGAGACAAAAGGTGCCGACAGGCCGCATGCAGCGAAGTTGCGAATCCGTGGCATTCTGGCCAATATTTCAACTGCAATAGAGGGAAATGTCATGTCCGCAAGATACATGCCGCTAGAATTTACCCGCATGCCGATCAACGAGATGCGCGACCATGCACAGGCGTTCCACCATGAGATCAACCGGCGTCGTACGGTGCGGGATTTTTCATCCGAGCCCGTGCCGCGCGATGTGATCGAGAGTTGTTTGCGTGCGGCGGGTTGCGCACCAAGCGGCGCCAACCAGCAACCATGGCGCTTCGTCGCGATCAGCGACGCCAGCATAAAAAAGACGATTCGCGTCGCAGCCGAAGTCGAGGAACGCGAATTTTATGAACGTCGAGCCACCGAAGAGTGGCGCGCTGCACTTGCGCCGCTGGGGACCGATGCCTCCAAACCGTTTCTTGAAACGGCACCTTGGCTGATTGCCATTTTCTATGAAGCCTATGGGCTCAATGCCGATGGGCAACGAGAGAAGCGCTATTACCCGATGGACTCGGTCGGCATCGCAACCGGCATCCTGATTACCGCACTGCATCATGCCGGGCTGGCGTCGCTCACACACACGCCAAGTCCAATGGCGTTCTTAAACACCATCCTCGCGCGACCCGACAATGAGCGACCGTTTGTATTACTGGTGGTGGGCTTTCCCGCACCGGGCGCAATGGTGCCGACAATTTCGCGAAAGTCGCTGGAAGAGATTGCGGTATTCATGTGAGGTCGCAAATGGGCGTTCGATACTAAGGTTGGCGATTAATTGTCCAGTCGTACGCAATGAATTTGATCGCAAAGGATTCCGGTACTTTCGCCGCCCGATAGCGATTGACATACGCCGCCAATGACGGCGCGTTTGCCAGGAAATCGCTGGTGTAAAACGAGAGTATTTCCGATAGCGACAATATCTTGCCAGGATCATCGACGGCTACATTGCGTAATTCATTGAAGAACCGTTTCGCTTCCCGGTCGAGTTGTGCGTCGAGCTTTTCGGGTAAAAATGGCTCTCTGGGCAGGCGCGGGCAACCAATCGACATGCAGTTCACCGCGACGTGAATGCGCGGCTCATTAAAAGCGCGGATCACTTTATTTTCGTAGTCGTAGAGCGACATTGACTCGCCGCCAACCTGTACCTTCCGGAGGTAAAAGAAACTGACCTTCTTGAAGCCCGATAGTGACTCCGGTATGCCGCTTTCAAGTACGTTGTGCAGGGCAAGCGCATTGTAGGCGTTGATGTGAAAAGCGAGCGCGTGAGCCGACGTCGGGAAAAGTTGTGGCTGGTTGTTGGGACCGTTGTCGTAAACGTAGGCCACAAAGCGGTCCAGATCTGCGCGGTCTTTCGCCGCTGCGGCGAAATTGATTCGGCCTTCGTCATCGACGAATTTTGTCAGCACACGTGCCCAAGCTTCGTATGGCGGCGGGCCGACTGGTGCAGTGGTCGACGAAGGGCGTGGCACCGAAGCGCAACCGCCGAGGATGAGAAAGGCAAGGGCAAGAAGTATTTTCTGCATGTTTTTCCCGATGGTTGTCTGTTACTCGGCGGCGTTGGCCTCAAGATATTGCTTGGCTCGACCACGCGCGTTTTTGCGCGTGAGGTTCACGGCGATACGGGCTGGCATGTTGTCTTCGAACTGGCCGGTGACTGGGTTGAAGTAGCGAATCTTGTTGTCTTTCTGAACCTTGGCTGCGACCAGCAGATATGCATCGCGCTTGGCGTTATGCACACACATCGACAGCGGCCCGTCTGGTGTCATCACCATGAACGAACAAGCATCGCAACGTTCCCGGTCCAGTTGCGACGAATCCATGAAGTTATGCACAAAGAAAGAAATCTTGCCGATGCGGCCGCGCGCCGCAATAAAGTCGCGACGCTCCCGCCAAATCAAGCTGGCAACGTGAAACGCGACCCGGGCCAAGAGGCGCGGTTGCGCCGCAAGATAGCCAACAACTGTTTTCAACACGCCGAATCTACTCGCACGCTTCAAGCGCAGGTGAGCGCTCTTATCGAGAATCTCGCGCACAAATGCAGGGTCATTGAAAAAATCGTGAACCTTCCCGTTGATGATGAGGCCGTAGGCATAACCGTTGCACTCCGCGTGACCGGCACTGGCGGCATCAAAGTTGAGTTTCGCCCCGGCGCCCTCGCGGATCGCGTTCTTGACCGTTTCGGGGTTGACGGTGACGCGCTCACGCTCAGTACCCCGACCGGTGTCCGCACCAACCTGAAATGAGGCAAAGCGAACAACGTCGGCGTGTGTTACAAAAAACCTCACAAGGTCAGGAATTTCATGAAAATTGCCGGGAAAAACGGTGGTGTTGAAAATGACCGCGAGCGGCAAGCCGCGCACGCGGTCGATGTACTCTTTGCGCACAGCATTGAGCGCGGCCTCGGAGGCGTAACCAACACGCTCCTGCGTCATGTCGACGTGAAATGCAACATCCTCTAACCCGGCTGCCGCCAGTTCCACCAGCATCTCGCGAGAGGCCTTGATGCCATTGGTGAACAGCGAAGATCGCATGCCTTTTTGGCGGATATAGCTGATGATCGAGGCCAACTCGTCTCGCTTACGAAGGGTTGGGTCGCCGCCGGTGACCTGAACATCGGTGCCATCGCCGTAATGGCGATGGATGAGGTCGATTCGGCGAAACACTTCTTCGAGCGGAATGTCTTTCAACCTAGAAACGGCAGTTGGGTTTTAAGTGAAAAATAGCCGAGACCCAATACTGGCGCGGGTCTTCGGCCACATAAGGCAACTGCTCCGCACTTGGACAAAATCGCCTGAACGCAAGCGCTGGCGCGCCTTCCGAGCGAAT
>JBBQFL010000099.1:0-5852 GCA_038321965.1 Burkholderiales bacterium
GTCGCCGGTATCGGGGAATACCAGCGGATTGTCGGTCACGCCGTTGGCTTCGATTTCGAGCGTACGCGCCGCACTAAGCATCACGTCCAGGCAGGCGCCCATCACCTGTGGCTGGCAGCGCAGCGAGTACGGGTCCTGCACCTTTTCGTCGTCGACCAAATGTGAGTCGCGTATTTGGCTACCCTTCAACAACGCGCGGTAAATTTCGCCGGTGCGGATCTGGCCGGGCTGGCCACGCAACTCATGAATACGCGCATCGAACGGCGTATCGCTGCCCATCGCCGCGTCCACACTCATGGCACCGGCCACCATCGCGGCGGCGAACGCATTTTCGATCTGGAACAGGCCATGAAGGGCGAGTGCCGTGGAAACTTGAGTGCCGTTAAGCAACGCCAGGCCCTCTTTTGGCGCGAGCGTAATCGGCGACAACCCCGCAGCGATCAACGCGTCCAACGCAGGCAGGCGTTTGCCGCCCACGTGTGCTTCACCCATGCCGAGCAACAAAGCGGACATATGCGCCAGTGGCGCAAGATCTCCTGATGCGCCGACTGAGCCTTTGGCGGGAATGAGTGGGTAAACGCCTGCATTCAACAGTCTTAAAAGCGCCTCAACGATCAGTGGTCTCACGCCCGATCGTGCGCGAGCAAGGCTGGCGATCTTTAGCAACAGGATCAACCGCACCACCACATCTGGCAGCGGTGCGCCCACACCCGCGCTGTGCGAGAGCACGAGGTTGCGTTGCAGCGCTTCCAGTTGATCGGCCTTGATATGCGTATTGGCCAGCTTGCCAAAGCCAGTGTTGATGCCATAGGCCGGCGCGCCTTTGGCAACGATGCGCTCGACCGTCTCGGCGCCCGCGTGGATTTCACCCCAGGAAGTTGCCGGCAGTTCGAAGGTCACGTGCTCATCGCGAACGTGGCGCAATTGGCTGAGGGTGAGTTTTCCCGGAATGATGGTGAATGTTTTTGTCATGGCCGGATTATAGGCGCTGCCTTGGTCGCCGCTAAGGCTGAACGCAAAACTCAAGTACTGGCGCGCCTTTCGGACCAAAAGTGTGCCACGAGCCGCACTAACGCTTGGGTTTCATTTTTTGAAAGGCGGGGCGTTACTTCCGCGCAAACAACAACCACCTGAACGAAAAAAGCTGCCTCGAAAACAGTATCAGTAACGTCGCGATCATGCCGATGTGGACCGGCCACAGGCCAATCCAGGGTGATAGTTGACCTTGCCCCGTCCAGGTTTGAAATAACGTCAGCAGGCTGTAATACAGATAAAAAATCAGGATTGCCATGAACAGATTGCCGGACGCCCCTGAGCGCGGATTGACGAAAGACAACGGCACTGCCATCAGGGCAAGCACCAATGCCGCAATCGGCAGCGCGACGCGCCAATGCAATTCAGCCAGCCGCTCGGCGTTCGGTTCGGTGATCAGCATCCAGGTCGGCGTTTGCTTTGAGTTGGGTGTCTCTGCCTTGATCTCCTGAGTTTCAACACGAATTTTCTGCGTATCAAATTCGATGATGCGAAAATCAAGTTTCCCAGGTGTGCCTTCATAATCACGGCCGTTCTTGAGCACGACAAACTTGTCGCCATTGGCTTCAGTTTTCTGGAACGCAGATTCGGCGACGACGATACCCGGGCGGCCCTGCGCGTTGTACTGCACCACAAAAATGTTGTTCAGCTTTCCGGTTTCGACCGAGGTATTGTCAACAAAAAATACCCGATTGGTCCCGCGCGACTCGATGAAACTGCCGGGCGCCAGCCGGGCGACATCGTCTTTGCTGCGCAAAATCCGCTGATATTCGGCACTCTGCGCGAGTGCCCAGGGCGTGAGAAACAAGCTCAGTAGTCCGGTCAACAATGCAATGGGCAGACCGAATTTGAGAACGGGCTTGATCCACGCCGCAATCGACAGTCCCGACGAAAACCACACGGGCATCTCGCTGTCTCGATAGCTACGTGACAACGCCAGCAGCACACCGATGAACAGCGCCAGTGCCAGCAATACCGGCAAGTACCCCAGCATGGCAAATCCGAGGAGGGCCATGACGGCTTCAGGCTCGATACCGCCGCTGGACGCCTGCTTCAAGTAAAACGCCAATTGCTGTACGACCATGATCGACACCAGCACGGCGATGACGCCCAGGCTGATGCCGGTAAATTCCTTGGTAATACTGCGATGAAAAATAGTCACGGTGAGCTAAATCGAAAGGTTGTACGTCGACACACAACGGCACAAAACTGCGGGAGATTGCTTTGACGACCAACCCCCAAAGCGGCGATAATTGCGGATTGACTGCGCATAGCCGGTAAGAACTTTTTTACCATGCGCCAGTAGATGCCAAATCAGGCCAACGGACTAGGAGAAACTTCGTGGAATTTAGCATAAAAGGCGGCGACCTCTCGAAACTGAAGACCGACTGTGTCATCGTCGGCGTTTTTGATTCAAAGAAACTTTCCACGGCGGCAACTGCGCTTGACAAGGCATCCAAAGGCGCAATTCTCGCGGCAGTGGCTTCGGGCGACATCACCGGAAAGTGCGGCAGCACATTGATGTTGCAGGCGGTTGCCGGCATTAGCGCGAAGCGTGTCTTGCTGGTGGGCTACGGCAATGACAAAGAGTACGGCAACAAAATCTTTGCCGCTTCATTGTCGGCCGCATTCAAGGCGCTAAGAAATACCGCAGCCACAGACGTGACGATTGCACTCAACGCCAAACATGCGCTCTCCGACATCGCCTGGAAAGTGGAGCAAGCCGCCATCCTGGCCATTGAAGGCGCGTACCGCTTTAACCAGATGAAGAGCAAGGTCGATAACAAGAATGTCGGCAAAGCCGTCGCGCTGCATTTTGATGGCAAGGTAAATGAAAAAGCGCTGCAAGGTGCGATCAAGCGCGGCGTGGCCATCGGCAAAGGCATGAGTCTGACCAAAGACCTGGGGAATATGCCGCCGAACATCGCCACACCGGCCTATCTGGCAAGCACCGCAAAGGACTTGGCCAAGGCGTACAAGTTCAAGTGCACCATCCTTGAGAAAAAAGACATGGAAAAGCTGGGCATGAATACCCTGCTTTCCGTCTCGAAAGGCTCCTATCTACCACCGAAATTCATCGTGCTCGAACACAACGGTGGCAAGAAAGGTGCCGCACCCGTTGTGCTGGTCGGCAAGGGAATTACTTTCGACACCGGCGGTATTTCCATCAAGCCATCGGCTGAGATGGATGAAATGAAGTACGACATGCAGGGCGCGGGCTCGATGTTGGGCGCGATGAAAACGGTCGGCATGATGAAGCTGCCACTAAACGTCGTCATGCTGGTGCCAACTTGCGAAAACATGCCGGGTGGCAACGCCACGCGGCCAGGTGACATCGTCAAGTCGATGGCCGGTCACACGATTGAAATTCTGAACACGGACGCTGAGGGCCGTTTGATCCTGTGCGATGCACTCACCTACGCGGAGCGCTTCAAGCCTGCCGTAGTCGTTGATGCAGCGACGCTGACGGGCGCAATGGTTATCGCCCTTGGGCATATCACGACGGGTATTTTCGCTAATGATGACAAGCTCGCTGCGGAACTGGTGAGCGCTGGCACAGTGGCCAATGACGCAGCCTGGCACTTGCCGATGGGCGACGAGTACGACGCGTTGCTGAAAAGCAATTTCGCCGATATTCCAAACATCAGTGGTGGACGCGCCGGTGGCTCGATTACGGCAGCTTGCTTTTTGGGGCGATTCACCAAATCGTACAAATGGGCGCACATGGATATCGCTGGAACAGCCTGGAAATCGGGTGCCGATAAGGGTGCCACCGGTCGGCCGGTACCACTGCTTGCCAATTTCCTGTTCAAGCGCGCAGGGATTTAGGCGAAATACGGCACCTTTAGTACCTTTTGCGCCCGACCCCTCACCCTGCCCTCTCCCAACAACGGGAGAGGGTTCTAGTTAGTGGGGAAAGAGGCAGACCATCTTGTAATGACCGAAATAAAGTTCTTCTTCAATGTCGACAACAAACTGCATTTCGCCTGCAAGATGGCCAAGCGCGGGTACGAGGATGGTCGCAAATTGATCGTCTATGCACCCACAGCGAGGCTGGCCGATGAGTTTGATCGCTTGCTGTGGACATTTTCCCAGCTCTCATTTGTTCCCCATGTGAAGGCTACTCATCCGGCTGCAGCTGAGACGCCCGTCGTGATCGCAACTGACGATACCGCCCTGCCGCACCACGACTCCCTGCTCAATATTGGCGATGAGCCGCCGCCGTTTTTCAGCCGCTTCGATGCCTTGCGGGAAATCGTCAGCAGCGACTCGGATGATCGTGCCAGCGCTCGTGAGCGTTTGAAATTTTATAAGGCGCGAGGCTTCGAGATACAAACTCACGATATGCTTGCGCATGGATAAAGATCAGGAACTTGCCGGGCGCGTGGATGCACTGCTGAGTCGTCACGGGCGCACAAGCGAAGTCAGCGACGACCGCAATGTGCCTTTGCTGACTGATCTAGTCGTAGCACCTGACTGGACTCCATCAGCGGCTACGCCCGCTCCTGGTTTTCCGGCCGTCAGCACCGCGATGCGCCTAAAGCAGCTGTCTGATCAGGAGATCGACGCGCTATCGAACGACATTTTCACGCGTGTACTGGAGCGTATCGATCACAGCCTCGCCGCCAAGCTCGAAGACCGCATCGCCGCGCAATTATCCACGCAGATCAACAGCGCGATCACGCATGTCATTTCCGATATGCGTCAGGATATCGCCAACGAAATCGGCGACGCCGTCAACGCCGCATTGGCCGACAAGCTGCGCGAAAAGTAACACCGTGTGCTGCGCCTCAGTTGGCCGCAGTCACTTCCCCAGGCAGCACCCGAAATCATCTGCAAAGAACCCCACGCCCCATGAGTCAAGATCAGCCAGTAGCCAATTCCGAAACCGTTGCCATTGTTAACCCGCTGGACAATGCGCTCGCCAAAGCCTTTGACCCGATCGCCATCGAATCGTATTGGTATCCAAAGTGGGAGCAGGCAGGCTATTTCAAAACCGATATGGATTCAGACAAGCCGGGCTACTGCATCCAGCTGCCACCACCGAATGTAACGGGCACGCTGCACATGGGGCATGCCTTCCAGCAAACATTGATGGACACATTGGTGCGCTACCACCGCATGCGCGGCTTCAAAACCAACTGGGTCGTGGGAACAGATCATGCCGGTATCGCTACGCAGATCGTGGTGGAGCGGCAGTTGCAGGCGGAAGGCAAATCGCGGCACGACCTGGGACGCGAAAAATTTACCGAACGCGTGTGGGACTGGAAGAAAGAATCCGGCTCTACGATCACGCGCCAAATGCGCAGGCTGGGAGATTCAGCGAACTGGGATTACGCGGACAGCGAAGGCGATAGAGGTGGCTACTTCACCATGGACGCGAATATGTCCAAGGCGGTGGTGGAAGTGTTTGTGCGCATGCACGAGCAAGGATTGATTTATCGCGGCAAGCGGCTGGTGAACTGGGATCCGGTGTTGGGGACGGCTGTCTCAGACTTGGAAGTGGTGAGCCAGGAGGAGGACGGGAAGATTTGGGAAATTCGCTACCCGTTTGAAACTGGCGACGGCGGACTTGTCGTTGCGACGACACGTCCGGAAACGTTGCTGGGCGACGTGGCCGTCGCGGTACATCCTGATGATGTGCGCTACCAACACTTGATCGGGAAGCTCGTCAAGCTGCCGTTGACGGACCGGGTCATTCCCATCATCGCTGATGAATATGTCGACAAGGCGTTCGGGACCGGCTGCGTAAAAATTACGCCAGCGCATGACCTGAATGACTATGCCATCGGCCAGCGTCACAATCTGCCGCAGATTTG
>JBBQFL010000100.1:0-5646 GCA_038321965.1 Burkholderiales bacterium
GGTGTCGCGTCAGGGCATACAGACCGTCAAAGGACAGACGCATGCTGACCGGTTCACCGTAGAGAAAGACCCGCACTTGCCCTTCCGGGAAGAACATCAGTGCCTCGCAATATGCAGCACCACGCCGCCACCCAGGTCGAGGCGTATGTTGATTGCAGGCGGTTGGTGGTGGGTGTCGTGGGCGTCGCCAATGGCAGCGGTGCTGATGGCGCGATGACTGACCGATCCGAGGTCGATGAATGGCGAAGCCGCCGCCACCGGTGCCGCGCGCGGCGCCGTCACGGCATTGCCCTGGCTGTTGCGAAGGCGCGTCCGCCATAAATAGAACGATGCCACCGACACGGCTTCGCTCTGACAGAATGCCTCGACCGTTAGCTTAGCCGCAGCAAAGCGCGCCAATCGATTCCGCCATACCGTTTCCCGCTGCGCGCCAACTGACTCTGATGCTCGTTTGCTCATTTGCCTCTCCGTGTTGTTGAACGTGAGGGCATTGTGCCGAGACGATGGTCAGGTGACTATGACGCCGTGGGGTTAACGGTTACCCGCAGAACGGCATGGCTCCATCACACGAAGAATGGAACGCGGAGAGGCGTGCCGTTGAACATAGAGGCAGTGCGCGGGCTAGAGGCGGAAGTCTGCAAATATCCGTTGTTCTGGTTCACGTATAAGGGGCAGCCCATTGGATGGAAGCTTACAAATACCGCGTGAAAAAATGCGCTGAAAAAAGCAGGGATCGAGAATTATCAGTTACACGATTTGCGGCATACCTGGGCGTCTTCAAGAATGCGTCAGTCAGGTGCTTATCGTGTGCTTACAAAGCAACGGCACTGGAACTCTAGATTTCCAAATGCCGCGTCGCTGTTGGTGGGTAGTACTGGGTTCGAACCAGTGACCCCTGCCGTGTGAAGGGTGGGAATGCGGCTTTTTGCGAACAAACAAAAACAAACAATTGTCGTTTTTCATAGAGGAAATAGTATTTTGTAGTTCGCGGTTATTCGGCTATACTTTGGACACTTATTGGACACCTAGCCGACTTTTACGAAAATATGGCAACGAATATCACGACGGTAAAAGGGCGAGATGCACTCAAACTGCGCCATTCACCGTACTGGCACAAGATCGGCACGGGGTGTTTCCTGGGCTTGCGCAAGACCACGCGTGGAACTGCCGGATCGTGGATTGCCCGTTACCGGAACGACGACAGTGGTGCTCAGCAGTTGCACAGCCTTGGCCGCTTCGAAGATTTCGCGCCAACGGACAGATTTGACAGGGCAACACAGGCCGCGAAGGAGTGGTTTGACCATATGGGCCGTGGCGGCAACGCGGGGGCCGTCACGGTCCGCCAAGCCTGCGAGAACTATGTCAAACACCTTGCGGCATCCGGGAGGCAGAAAACGTCCCATGATGCCGAGTCTCGATTCAAGCGCTGGGTTTACGCCGACGCTACCTTTGGCGGGATCGAGCTACAAAGGCTCAGCCCAAAGGACATGAACAAGTGGCGCGTCAATCTGGCGGGCACGATGGCCATACCGCAAGACAAGACGAAAGCGGCGACGCAGCCGCGCTCAGATAGCACGCTCAATCGTGACATGACGACGCTAAAGGCCGCGCTCAATCTTGCGCACGAAAATGGTGATGTGACGAGCGATCACGCTTGGAAAATAAAACTGCGGCCTGTGAAAGATGCGGATGGTCGGCGCGACGTGTACCTTGATGCAGAAAATCGCCGGAAGCTGATCGCCAATGCGCCGGATCATCTGGCCGCACTACTCAAGGCGCTGTCGCTGGTGCCGCTTCGACCTGGCGCAATGGCAGGGCTTACCGCTGGCGACTATGACAAACGTCTTGCGACCTTGACCATTGGGGCCGATAAGCGAACAGGCGACAGAAAAATTACCCTGCCGAAAATGACTGCGGCCTTTTTTGCACAACAAGCAAAAGACAAATTGCCCGGCGCGCCGCTTTTGGCGCGTGCAAACGGCGCGGCCTGGAACAAGGATAGTTGGAAAGGCCCATTTAAGGCTGCGGTGATCGCCGCGGGACTGCCGACGAATGCGACCGCGTACGCGCTGCGGCACAGCACGATTACTGACCTAATCGCATTGCACAGGCTCGATACGCTGACTGTTGCGCAGCTCGCTGGAACAAGTTTGCAGATGATTGAAAAGCACTATGGACACCTACTGCGTGACCATGCTGCAAAGGCGCTGGCCTCATTGGCGCTGTAGTACCGGCCTGACGGTCCTAAGGCAAGCGGGGGCTTTCTCTCCGCGCCGAGAGTATCAGCAGCAAACGCAGCAAAAGGCATGGCTCACCGTCGCTAGTGCGGATTCACTGGCAAGCGCAAGCCCGGCGCTACCCGGGTAGGAGATGCGAAATGAAACGCGTAATCGATGGACGGGTTTACAACACCGAAACAGCAACCGAGGTCTGCGAATTGCCGTGCAGTTATTACCCCGGCGATTTTAATTTTCACCAGACCAGCCTGTATCTGACAAAGAACGGCCGTTACTTTCTTGCCGGCAAAGGTGGTCCCATGACAATGTGGGCAGAACGTTGTGGCAATAGCGGCACGTCTGGCGGGTCCGGTGTAATGCCGCTCGATAAAAGTGACGCGCGCTGTCACGCGGAATCTGCCGAGTTAAGTCCAGAAGCAATGACGGCGGCAGGCTTCGAGGTCGAGGAGGCCTGACGGATTCACGTAAAAAGCGGCGAGTCCGAGTGATACAACACCCGGACCGCCTAACCGTAATGAAACCTAAAATAGAGGTTCACACCATGGCTACAAACGATACTAGCACCGGCAGCAAACGTATACCTGGCACTGGCAATGTGTATGTGGAAATAGAGTGCATTCGAGGCGCGCGTGACATGCTGCTAACTGGATTGGCAAGTTTTGGCGAAATCGAGCGACAGGAATATTACCAAGACAGACGTGAGCTGATAGGTGACGTCAGACCGAGAGGTGATCGGCGGCAGAGTACGCGGGTTTTTCGTGCCGCGTTTTGTTCGCCGGTTTGACGGTTCACGATGCAATTTTGCGGAACTTGTTTGCGTTCGGACGGCAGACGATTCAGCAAGAGTCAACGCCCACCTATTACGTGGGCGTTGACATAAAAATGGCGCAACCGAAGAAAACAAAACCGATTCGTCGACGCATTCCAATTGCGCAGCTTTCATTCAACGAGGACCCGGCTGAATACGAAGCGCAACTACGCTTCAACTTGTCCGGAAAGTGGCACACTAAAAAAACATTGGTTGAATACGGCGTGCGGGCAAAAATAGAACAGCAACAATTGCAAAACGAGATCGCCTACTACAAGGCGAGGCTGTCAACCGAAGCAACGGCGCTATGGACTGGTGTTGACTTGTTCATCGACGGCGAGCGAGATCCGGAAATCGTCGGAAAGAAAATTGTGGATGGCAGGGATGGTAGCCCCATTGAGCTGTTGTTGACACTGAGCAAGAGGGCAGTAAAAGCAAAGGTCGGCGATACCAACGCCGCGAATGCGGCAGTACAACGAGGTAGCACACCCAAGAGTGCGGCTATAAAAAAATTTCATAGCGATTGGGACAAAAATAATCATGGTAAAGAGCGCGGTTGGAAGAGAGCAGCTGCGGATCACTTTGGCGTCAGCTACAGCACTATTAGAAGGCTCGCTGCTCGTTTCAGACTATAAGTGGACCGCAATGACGCAATCAATATTAGCGGCGCTTTGAACACTTTCTAAAAAAGATCAGCGTTAAAGTTCGCCCACGATGAACGGCGGCAATAGCCGCACGGAGCGAACATGAAAACATCAAAGACGAGCAAACCCGGCGCAAGTGTGCCCACCGGTTTAGAGGCTGAGCAACGCCTGACGTTCAATGGCGTCTCTGCACTCACTAGCATGGGTCGCACGAAGCTCTATAGCCTGATCAAATCAGGCGATTTTCCACAGCCGGAGCGATATGGCAAACGCTGCAGCCGCTGGCGCGCCGGTACTGTCGTTGACTTCCTCAACGGCGGGCCAAAGTGAGAGATCGCCAGCCGCTATTTCCATTGCAGTGATTCAGCGATGCCGACGCAACAAGTGCAGATGTCTGCACGCGGGCGAAGCGATTGTTTTCCGTGCTGCCACGACTCTACCCATTGAATGCCGCACCGCTCATTGCGATGCGTCGCGCCGGACTGGTGCCCGCATTGCCGTGCCTTATTTCCGTTGACGTAGAGCATCCACCTGGCCCATTCATTGACCTGGTGGTTCCGGAAAATATTCGCGCTTATCGCCTTAACTGGTCGCCGGTCGCCGGGCTCGAATGCGTCATTCTGTTCGGGACTAAAACTACTCACGCCACATTGTTTGAAACCTACCAGAGCCTGTACGCGGTTGGCGTCAAAAGCATCCTCGCCAAGCTGCACAAAACTGAATATTGGTTTCATCTTTACTCCGATGCTCGAAATCGTTAAAACGACGCCGCAGAGCGACGTCCAGGCAGAGGCTTTCAACGCCGCAGAAAGGGCAGCGGCAGCGTTCTCGCTAACGGACGCCGGGAATGCCCGTCGCCTAGTCTCCCAACACGGTGCTGAGCTTCGCTGGGTTTCCCAATTCGGGAATTGGTATATCTGGAATGGCATCCGCTGGCAGCCGGACGTTGACGGCGAAATTATGCGCCGTGCCAAGGCGACTGCCCGCTCCATTTTCCTTGAGGCTGGGCAACCCGGCCTAAGCAAGCAAGAGGCGCTCGATTTGGCCCGGCATGCGGTTACGACTGAATCACTTCGCTCACTGAAAGCGATGGTCGAACTTTCCAAATCTGAACTATTAGAGAGCGATTTGTAACATGGAAAAACTCCGTCAAGGAATTACAATTAGTCACAACCAGCTCGATCCCAATCCGTTCTTTTTGGGTACGCCGACCGGATTGGTCGACCTGGCAAAAGGTGTCGCGATTGCGCCTGATCCGGCATATTTCGTGACGCAAAGTACCAGCGTCGATTTTGATCCAGATGCGAGGTGTCCGACTTGGGAGCGCGCGGTGTCAGAAGTGTTTGCTGGCGACACGGCGCTCATCGACTATTTCCAACGGCTCTTTGGATACTGCCTGACAGGTGATATCCGAGAGCACGTTTTTTGCTTTTTCATTGGCAGTGGTGCGAATGGCAAATCTACGATTTTGTCGATCATGCTGGAAATCATGGGCAGTTATGGAGTCGCTTCGCCCGCCGAGATGTTCTTGGCTCAAAAGCACGAAGGTGCGAGCAATGACGTTATGCGCCTTGTACGTATTCGGTTGACTATCGCGCAGGAAATTGAGGAGGGACGTGGATTGGCTGAAGCGCTCATCAAATCGTTGACCGGTGGCGACATGATCACGGCTAGAGCGTTATACAAGGAGTATGTAGACTTTTATGTGCAATGCAAAATCATCGTTGGCTCGAATTACAAACCGCGCATTCTCGGTTCATATGCGATTTGGCGACGCATCCATTTGGTTCCGTTCAATGTGACTTTCCCGCCAGAGCGTCGGGACAAGCAGCTAATCGAAAAGTTGCGAGCTGAGCTGCCTGGTGTGCTGGCGTGGGCGATTCGAGGTTGCCTTGAGTGGCAGCGCATCGGACTAGATCCGCCTGCCGCCGTGCTCGCGGCGACGGATGACTATCGC
>JBBQFL010000101.1:0-5642 GCA_038321965.1 Burkholderiales bacterium
ATGAAAAAATATGATGTGCTGGTGGACGCCGGTGCAAATGGCGCAGCGCGCTCAGGCGTACACAGAGCAACTTTTGTCATTGACAAGACTGGCACTGTGCGGCACATCCTGCGCGACTTGAATCCACGCGAACATGTCGCATCGGTACTGAAAATCGTTAGGCAGGTACATGGTCATTGAACAAAACGCAGTTGTCACACTTGAAGCAAAACTGAAAGATAGCGACGGCAGTGCGCTCGGTAGCGAATCCGAGACGATGGTCTACCTGCATGGCGACCACGGCGGCATCTTCCCGCTGGTCGAGCAGGGGCTTGCGGGCAAGCATGTCGGCGACGAGTTCTCTATCTCGCTTCAACCAGAAGACGCATTCGGCGAATATGATGAAGAGCTTATCCGCGTTGAGCCGCAAAGCGTGTTCCCGGCAAATGTCGCGGTAGGGATGCAGTTTGAAGGCGTGCCTCCCGGCGAAGAAGATGATCGCTGGATCGTTTACACCGTAACCGATATTGCCGACGGACAAGTTGTCATCGATGGCAACCATCCGCTGGCTGGAGAGCGGTTACTGTTTTCCTGCGTCGTGAAAGACATACGCCCAGCCACGGCAGAGGAGCTTTCGCACGGCCATGTACACGGAGCACATGGCGTTCATCACTAGTTCGGGGCGCTAACGCTCCTCGCTCATCGCCTTTAACGCGTACAGTTTTTCCAGCGCGTCTCGTGGTGACAATTCGTCCGGTCTCAGGTCCGCCAAAGCATCCAGCACTGGATGTGGCGCAGCTTCAATTGCTTTGGCATTTGGCACAAACAGGCTGCCTTGTGCGATCGGCATTGCGTCACCGGTCTCAAGTTTTCCGAGATGCTTGCGCGCCGCGCGCACAATGCTCCGTGGCACACCCGCCAACTGCGCCACCTGTAATCCATAGCTCTGATTTGCCGGCCCCGATTCCAGCTTGTGCAAAAAGACAATCTTGTCTTTCATCTCGACTGCATCCAGATGAACATTGGCGAGATTCGGCAACTCTGCATTTAATTGCGTGAGTTCAAAATAATGTGTCGCAAACAAACAGTAACAGCGTGTGGTTTCAGCAAGATGGCGCGCAATCGCGTAGGCCAGTGCCAAGCCGTCAAACGTTGACGTGCCGCGACCGATTTCGTCGATCAGTACCAGGCTGTTACTGGTTGCATTGTTCAAAATTGCCGCAGCTTCAGTCATTTCGACCATGAAGGTTGATCGCCCGCCGGCCAGGTCATCTGAAGCACCGATGCGCGTCATGATCTGGTCGACGTGGCCGATTTCAGCGCTCATCGCCGGTACAAATGAGCCCGTATGCGCCAGCAGCACGATTTGCGCGACCTGCCGCATATAGGTCGACTTGCCCCCCATATTCGGTCCGGTGATGAGCAAAAGTTGTCTTGAGCGCGACAGATCGCAATCGTTGGCAATGAAATTCTCCACCTGGCTTTCCACGACCAGATGCCTGCCACCCTGAATCACGATGCGATCATCATCCATGAATGTGGGTGGCACCAGGCCGAACAGGGTCGCATTACGCGCGTTGGCGCACAGCACGTCGAGCTCCGCGACGGCACGCGCCATCGCATGCAATGCAGGTACGTGCGGCAGTACGTCATCCAGCAAGACGTCATACAAAAGCTTCTCGCGTGCAAGCGCCCGCTCTCCGGCAGACAGCGCCTTGTCTTCGAACGCTTTTAGCTCCGGCGTAATGAAACGTTCAGCGCTTTTCAGCGTTTGGCGGCGCCGATAGTCATCGGGGACTTTGTCGAGCTGACCTTGCGTCACTTCAATAAAAAAACCATGCACGCGATTGAATTCCACGCGCAGATTGCTGATGCCAGTGCGTTCACGCTCGCGGCGCTCTAGGTCAAGCAGGAAACTGCTGGCGTTGGTTTGCATCCCGCGCAACTCATCGAGCTCGGCGTCAAAACCGTCGCGCAAGACGCCACCATCACGCAAACTGGTTGCGGGATCGTCTTTTAGCGATGCCTGAAGGCGCGCATGGATACTGGGTTCCAGAGCCAATGCCTCTAAGAGGCGCGCCAATGCTTGGGTTTGCAATGTAGCTACCTGCAAATGCAATCTCGGCAAACTGCCGAGTGCATCGCGAAGCGCCGCCAGATCGCGTGGTCGCGCGGTCTTCAATGCGATGCGCGTGGCAATACGCTCTACATCCGCCCATTCGCTGATGATGGCTCTGATGGCATCGGTGCGCGGCGCTAACGCCGTGCTCGCTTCGAGTCTGGCTACAACCGCCGCGCGGTCACGCAACGGGTGATGCAGCCATTCACGCATCTGCCGGGCGCCCATATTGGTCGCCGTGCAGTTGAGGACAGAAAAGAGCGTCGGCGCCGCTTCGCGGGTAATGGTCTCCGAGATTTCTAGATTTCGGCGGGTAGCAGCGTCCATGCGAATGAAGTCATCGACACGCTCGACGCTCAAGCCGATGATGTGCGGCAGCACGCTGCGCTGCGTCTGTTGCACGTATTGCAGCAGTGCGCCGGCTGCAGCAATAGCCACGGGCATATCATCACAGCCGAAGCCTTTCAGATCGCTGGTGCCAAACTGCTTTGCCAATAGACTTTTTGCAGATTCCGTATCGAATTGCCAATCTGGCATTCGCCTGCTGGTCACGCCGGTGGTCGAAAACGCAGAATTCTCAGGTACAACGATTTCAGACGGCTGCAACCGTTCAAGCTCTGCGCTCAAATGGATCACCGACGTTTCCAATAACCGAAACCGGCCACTGGCCAGTGAAAGCGTCGCGACTCCCAGTACGCGGTCGTGTGCGAATAGGGCGGCGACCAATACATCGCTGGCGTCGGGTAGCAGCGCACTATCGGTCAAAGTGCCGGGCGTCACGATGCGCGATACAGCGCGCTCCACGGGGCCCTTGTTTGTGACTTCGCCGATCTGCTCGCAAATCACCGCGGATTCGCCCACCTTGACCAGCTTGGCAAGATAGGGCTCAAGCGCGTGGAAGGGTACGCCAGCCATCTTGATCGGCGTACCCGCCGACTGGCCGCGCGTGGTGAGCGTAATGCCGAGCAGCTTCGATGCCTTTACAGCATCATCAAAAAACAATTCGTAGAAATCACCCATTCGATAGAAGACCAGCATGTCGGGGTGTTCACGCTTGATGGGCAAATACTGCTGCATCATAGGTGTGTGATTTTCCAGGCCGTTCTGTACGGGCGTAGTATCTTTGGCTTGCTTCAAAAAACCGCCTTTCGTACTTTGCGATGCGCGCAGGTCTTCAATGCAATTTAACGCGTGGTTCGGTTTGCCGCTTGATCATGCGCGCAAGCGTATCCAGCGCCATGCGCCAAAATCCATGCAGTGCCATCAGGTGCATTTTGTATAGCGAGATATAAAACATCTTCGCCAGCAGCCCCTCCACCCGAACGCTGCCTCTCGATACGAAGCCCATCAAGGTGCCGACCGAACTGTAGTGGCCCAGCGAGACCAGCGAGCCGAAATCGCGGTAATGAAACTCGGGTAGTGTCGCCACGTTGCCGTTCAGACGAAGTTTGATTGCGCGCACCATATGGTTGGCTTGCTGGTGCGCGGATTGAGCGCGCGGCGGGACATTGACGCCATCTTTCCACGGACAGGCCGCGCAATCCCCCAGCGCGAATATATTTTCGTCGTTTGTGGTTTGCAAGGATGAGCGCACCACAAGTTGATTCAGGCGATTCGCTTCCAGGCCGTCGAGATTTTGCAGTACTTCAGGCGCGCGAACGCCCGCCGCCCATACGACAAAATCGGCCGGAATTTTTTTTCCTGTGGCGGTAGCCAGCAAGTCGGCGTGCACGGCCGTTACCTGTTCATTGCACATCACATCGACCTTGAGGCTCTTGAGAATGTCTTGTGTGGCGAGGGCGAGATAGTCCGGCAGACCGGCAAGGATGCGCGGCCCGGCCTCGACGATGGACAGGTGAATCTGCTTCTCCGGATCGAAGTGGTCGAGTCCGTAAGCGGCCAGCATTCGCGTTGTGTTGTGCAGTTCCGCAGCCAGTTCCACGCCGGTTGCGCCAGCGCCAACGATGGCGATCCTGATGACACGGCCATCATTGGCAAAATTGGCTTTGAAGCAGGCGTTGACAAGCCGCCGGTGAAACAGATGCGCATCCCACGAGTTGTCAATGGTAAATGCGTGCTCAAGTACTCCCGGCGTACCGAAGTCGTTCGATTGCGAGCCAATCGCAATGACCAGCGTGTCGTATTTGAATTGCCTTGCGGGGAGGACAACTTCATCTTGGTCGTCGCGCACTTCGCTGACGCTGACCTTGCGTTGTGATCGGTCCAGTCCGTCCAGCGCACCAAGCGTGAAGGTGAAGTGATGCCACCGCGCTTGCGCCAGATAATCGAGCTGATGGGCATGAATATCCATGCTGCCGGCTGCGACTTCATGCAGCAGCGGTTTCCACAAATGTGTACGGCTGCGATCAATCAGGGTGATTTGTGCCGCTCCGCGCCTACCTTGCAGGTCGCCCAAACGCGTTGCTAACTCAAGACCGCCAGCCCCTCCACCGACGATGACGATTTTATGCATTGCCCGTGCAATGCCTTATTTGTGCGCTTGAACGATTTGTAGCAGAGCAGGAAACGCTTTTGGCGTCGCTGCGACGATGGTTCCGGCTTTCAGATAGTCATCTTCGCCAGCAAAATCAGTCACCAGTCCGCCAGCTTCCTTAATCATCAAGGCACCAGCCGCCATATCCCAGGGGCTGAGGCCCATTTCCCAAAAGCCGTCGTAGCGGCCAGCGGCAACATATGCCAGATCAAGTGCTGCGGCACCTGGGCGGCGAATTCCCGCACACTTGGGCGTGAGGTCCTTAAACATCGCCAGATAACGCTCGAAATTGTGCATTTCGCGCGAAGGGAATCCCGTGCCGATCAGGCAATCCTGCAATTGGATTCTCTTGGAGACGCGGATGCGCCGATCATTCATGAATGCGCCGCCACCTTTGGAGGCGGTGAAAAGCTCATTTCGTGTCGGATCGTAAATGACACCATGGTTGACCACGCCTTTAACGGCGAGCGCGATCGATACGCAATACTGCGGAAAGCCATGCAGGAAGTTGGTGGTGCCATCGAGCGGATCGATGAACCAGATGTTTTCCGCCTCGGCGTTGGCGCCTTTGGCGGTCCCTTCCTCGGCGAGGATCGCGTGATCCGGGTACGCGTCGAGCAAGGTGTCGACGATAGCCGCTTCGGCGGCGCGGTCGATCTCGCTCACGAAGTCCTTGGGTCCCTTCGCCGTCACCGTCAGGCGATCGAGGTCGCGCGCGCCGCGATTGATGAGCGTGCCGGCCCGCCGGGCGGCCTTCACCGCAATGGTGAGCGTGGGATGCATCGTGCCGGAAGAGTGTGCCAGGGTGCGGGCGGGGCGCGAATTGAAGCATCATTGTAACCGGCCTGCCCACTTGCCCGATCGCTTGTTTCCTTCCGTGTCTCTTTGCGATATTTCCGCTCGTCATTCATTGCACGGTAATCGCATCGCGGCGCTGGATGGACAGTGCGTGCGCATCCTCGCCAACTGCCTGCCTCGTTCCCATGTCTCGGTGACACTCCACTCGTGACTCCATTGCATCGCGTTCGCGTCGTGCTGGTCGAGACCAGT
>JBBQFL010000102.1:0-5494 GCA_038321965.1 Burkholderiales bacterium
CTGCCGTGATCGCGGTCACGCCAGAGGTGAGGCTGGGGACCGCCGTCGGCACGAAATGCTGCGTGAGGGTGTTATCCCCCAATTGGCCGAAATCGTTTAAGCCCCAGCATTGCACCGCCCCGCCGCTGGTCAACGCGCAGGTGTGGAATCTGGCCGCCGCGATCGCGGTCACGCCAGAGGTGAGGCTGGGGACCGCCGTCGGCACGATACGCTGCGTGGTGGTGTTATCCCCCAATTGGCCGTTACTGTTGCTGCCCCAGCATTGTACCGCCCCGCCGCTGGTCAACGCGCAAGTGTGGTCGCTGCCCGCCGTGATCGCGGTCACGCCAGAGGTGAGGCTGGGGACCGCCGTCGGCACGATACGCTGCGTGGTGGTGCTATCCCCCAATTGGCCGAAATCGTTTAAGCCCCAGCATTGCACCGCCCCGCCGCTGGTCAACGCGCAGGTGTGGAATCTGCCTGCCGCGATTTTCTGGACGCCGGTCAGCGGCACTTGGGCCTGCGCGAGGCTGCTCGCCAAACCCAGCAGCGCGCCAGCAAGCATGCCGATGGGCAACCATGGCGCGCTAAAACGTGTTCGCCAGCAGGCAGCGTCAAAGGTGGTCAGGATGTCAGGTCTTGCTGGGCGATGGGTGATCACGGGTGGATTCCTTTGGTTGATGAGCCGCCGCGCTACTCTTTGAATATGGCGGAACATCTGCTTGACTTCGTTGGAAAACTTACTGCCTGCGACGCGCACGCTCCCCACCCGACCAGGTGGGAATTTGCTGCCAATGGGCAACAAATTGGCGTGCCGTATGTCCTGCGCCGTAGTTGCGTGCGCGCAATACGCATCCTGCGGCACCGAAACGTAGATTGCTATTTAGCGCGCCTTTCGAGACAGAATGCTGCCAAGAGGCTCATGGATAGGCCATCTGTGTGTTTTCGCCGCGCCGCAAACCGTTCGCGATGCGCACGCATGACGTTCCGAGGATGCCTGCCCCGATTGCATGCGTGTTCATTGCGGCTGCACCACTTGGCAATAACCAAATGAACAACCTCGCGGCAAGCGGCGGGGAATCGGACCCCCAGAGATTGAGGCCACACCGGGAGGAGAACACACCCAGGCACGCCACCCTCACCATTCCGCCTCCAGCAGCAAGCGATGATTCATCGGCGCATGTGCTTCTGGGCGTGAATAGGGTGCACGTGGTCGATCCTGATGATGCCCGAAATACGGCTCGTCGGCCAGAAATGTGAAGACAGCACCAGCAACAGGCCCGAAGAGGCTTAGCGTCTGGCCCAATTTCCAGAATAACTTCAGTGCGTCCATCGCTCTCCCTGATTTTTATTCAGACGTTGCACTTTCTATTTGCGCGAAACGATGCCGCTTGCAATCGCTTCCTTGTTCCGCACTATTGAGCGCCCATCTGCTTACTGTCTCTACCTGCGCAGGTAGGACTTGTCGTTTATTTTTTGCTTATATTGGATTACCCGCATTGATGGCGATGCGTCGACTCTCGCTTCGCCGACACGTATGCGACTGGTGGCCGGATGGTCTTCTTGCAGTTGCTTGAAGGACATTGTCTAGTTCTGGTACATTCGGCTAATACTGCGCCAGGTGTAAATAGCTGTCAACTCGCCAAATGGTGGAGGGGTGCGATTCAAACTGATGTGGCGTGTTGGTGCGCGAGTCGGATTACTCAAGGCGCGCGATGTGTCGGACTCAGAGTGATAGCAGCTGAGTGCACTCGTGTCGCAGTGGATGTTGAAACTGGCCTGGGTACTGGCACTCGCGCAGACCGGGCTATTTGGCTCGCGCGCTGACAATTTACTTCATCAAATTGTCATTTCTCGCAAAATAAATTGAAAATACGGGAATTTCTAATATCCCCCGTTCGCCCTGAGCCTGTCGAAGGGGAGTGATGTAAGGTAATGATTCCATTGTCTGAGCATGTGGTTCGACAAGCTCGCCACGAACGGATTAAGGGCTATTAGAAGTTCCCATATGGGAACTTCTAATAACCCCCTTGTCTATAAAGGCATTGGATAGACGGGGATGGCGAAGATGAAAGAGCGTAACGGCTACTTGTTTATTGACGAACGCAGGCAACAGAAGCTTGTCCAGTTTACGGGCGTTCTCAAGAAGCTTGACGAGTTGGTAGATTGTAAGCGCTCCACGAACCTCAGGCTATGCAGGATTATGTTTAGCTGGTTAGTTTCCGCATGTTCAAGTTCCACGGCAATAACGCCTCGACATCATCCACACTCTTGGCAGCGGGCAAGTCGCGCAGCACACGAAGCAACCACAAATACGGCTCCACACCATTGGCCTTTGCTGTTTGCACCAGCGAATAGATCACCGCACTCGCGTTCGCCCCGGCAGTCGTATCGGAGAACAGCCACGCCTTGCGTCCAACGACGAACGGACGAATCGCGTTCTCGCAACGGTTGTTGTCGATCGGCAGATCACCGCGCTCGGTGTAGCGCGTCAGTCGGCTCCAGTATTTCTGCAAATACGCCAGCGCCGTCCCGAGCGCGCTTTGCGGCGTAATCGCAGGTAACGTCTTTTCCATCCACGCCTGCAACGTCGCCAATGCCGGCACACTCAACTGCTGGCGCGCCAGCAGACGCACCTCGTCGGTGGCATCCTTGTGATCGCGCTCAATGCCATACAGTTTGCCGATCAGAGTCACGGCCTCGTCGGCTTTGCCACGACGGCCTTTGGGCTGCACCCGGGCGGCATCGACAAAGCGGCGACGCACGTGCGCCCAGCAGGCAAGATGAAGAATGCCGCCGGTGCGGATCAACGGGTTATAGCCGTCATAGCCGTCGGTCATCAAATAACCACGATAGCCCTCCAGTAGACGTACCGGCACCTCCCCGCTGCGACGCGGGTCGTAGTCGTAGAGGACGACCGGTCTATCCGGCAACCCACCGGCCTGCACCCACATGTAGCTATTGGTGGTTGGCTTCTTGTCCGGCTCTTTGAGTACTTGCACCACCGTCTCATCCATGTGAATGACGGCACTATCGAAGAGTGTATCGCGCAGCAGATTGTGCAGCGGCTGTAGCAGACGGCTGGCGCCAATCACCCAGCGGGCCAATGTCTGACGCGGTACCGGCATCGCATGCCGGTCCAGAACGTGTTCAAACCGTGCCAGCGGCAAACCATCGACGAACTTGACGGTGAGCAGCATCGCCAGAAAGGCGGCGCTGGCATTGCTCTTGGGCAGCGGCTGTGGTGGCAGGGGGGCCGTCACCGGGGCATGCGTGCTGCCGGGGCAGCCGTAGCGCTTGCGGATGTGACGCAGCACTCGCACCTGCATCGGCACGATATCGAGCTGCTCACTGATGTCCTGGCCGATCTCGACCATCGGGGTGCGGCAGGGGCAGGTACGTGCGTCGGCGGGAAGGTCGTGGATCACGTCCACGCGTGGCAAGTCAATCGGCAGAGGGCTGCGCTTGCCGCGGGCGGGTTTGGTTGATTTCTGCCCGGCAGGTTGGTCCGACGGTGCGGTCGCCGGTGGCACCGGCGCCATATCCTGAGCCTCGGTGCTCGACAGCGCCAAGGCTTCAGCTTCGTCGAACAGGCGGCCTTGGGCCGATAGCTGTTCGGAACTGGTGCCGAATTGGCGCTGACGCGCCAGCGTGATTTGTTCGATCAGCCGCTGAACTTGTTCTTGTGCTTCGCGCTTGATGGTGGCAACGTTGGCGGCATGTGCGGCTTGGAGAGTGTCAACGGTGGTTGCGTGCGCGACTTGGAGGGTGTCGATGGTAGTTGCGTGCGCAGACTGGATGGAATCGACAACAGTTGCGTGCGCGACTTGCTGCGCTTCAAATTGTCCAAACAGCGACTGCAGCAGCGACTTCAGGGATTCAGTATCGTCGGGTAAAACCGTCGGCAAGGTGAACGCGGCCGATGTCATTTGCGCCGCCGTTTTTGGCACCCTTTTGGAGGGCAAAACGGCTGATTTGGAAGGGGAAAATGACATGGGTCATTTTAGCAAATTCCCCTATGAAACGGAAGCAAAATGTAGCGTTTTATGCGGCTTGTTTCGCCATAAATCAATGCCGTCCAGAAGCCATTCAAATTGCTGCACATTGATCGTCTGTGTAGCCCCGTCATCCGCGTCAGGCCAGGCGAATTTCTGCGCCTCCAATCGCTTCTGCCACAGACAAAATCCATTGCGGTGCCAGTACAGCACTTTGATCTTGGTGCGGTGACGATTGATGAAGACGTGGAGCGCACTACCGAAGGGGCTCATGCCCAGCTCCTGCTCAACCAGGACACTCAAGCCGCCGATGGATTTCCTGAAATCAATCGGTGCGCGGCACAGGTACACCTGGGTAATCGGACAACCCGGGTGCATCAGCGTGTTCCCTGTGCGGCACGTCCAAGCGCCACCAGCCATTCGGGTGCGGGCAATGCGGTCATTTCCAGGCGCATGCCGGCAGGGAGTACGAGCGGCCAGTGGTTCGGTCGCGGTGCGATTGCAGCATCAACCACACGCAACGCGACGAACTTACTGGCGGCGTTGTAGACCTCGCTCCTCGCTGTCGCCAACTTCAATTTGTTCTGCCAGTAATACAAAGACTTCGCCGCCAGGCCATGCCGCTTTGCATACGCGCTCGTCGACAGCGTTCCCCGCGCCACCGCCGCAACGTGCTGGGTCCAAAATGCCTCTTTCATCTGCATGCCCACTCCATCTCAAGTTCGATATGGCGAGCATGCAAAAATCAGCATCAACTAACAAGTCTGGGGTTCGTGGAGCACTTACGGTAGATTGGCCAGGTCTCGCAGCGGCGGTGAACGAGAAGACTGGACGCGAAGCGCCGCAACCCAAAGGCGGACGGCCACCGTACCCCACCCTGGCGCTGCTCAAGATCGTCGTACTCCAGCAACTCTATGGCAACCTGTCTGACGAACAGATGGAATACGCACTCCTGGACCGGTCCAGCTGGCAGCGATTTACTGGCTTGGCCGATCACCGTGACCTGCCCGACGCGCGCACCATCTGGGCGTTTAAAGAGCTACTTGCACAAGGTGGCGGCGCGACGGCCTTGTTTGAGATCGTCGGCCAACAACTGGCGGCAGCGGGCCTTGAAGCCCGAGGCGGGCAGATCATCGACGCGACCATCATTACGGTGCCCAAGGCGCATCTGGACAAGGAAGAAAAGGAAAGCGTCAAAGGTGGCGAGACCCCGGCACACTGGAGCGACAAACAGACCGCACACATCGACACTGACGCCCGCTGGACGGCCAAGCGCGACGTCTACTACTTTGGTTACAAGGCCCACATCAACACCGATCAGCAACACAAGCTCATCCGCGCCATCGAGGTCACGCCCGCCAATATCGATGATCGCGTGCCACTAGCAGCCTGTCGGACTCAGCAGCCCGAAATGTTGCATGCGACCAGAACGATCAGCTGACGGATTTGTCGAATGTGGGTAGGGTTTGATGATATTGAGAATCTCGCCATGGCCAACTTCCGCCCGATTGATCGCACCA
>JBBQFL010000103.1:0-5429 GCA_038321965.1 Burkholderiales bacterium
GCCCACCAGCATGCCTTCATCACTCCAGTCAAACTGGAACGCCTCGCCGTTCTCAAAATAAAGCGGCACAAACGCCTTGATGCCCTTGCCAGACGTCTCACGCCAGGCACGAACAAAGTCGGTCACTCCGGTATACCCACCCCGATAACCCTGCGCCGTTATCTGCAGAAACAGCGCGCGCGCCGTTCGTCGCGAGTCCTTGTGGCGCAAACGATCAGCCTTGAGCGCCATCGACAGGCTCTCCTCAAAGGCCGTCAGCTTGTGCACATCAAGCCGTCGCTCGTACTTCGGTATCGCCTCTCCAGGCGCCAGGAGCCAAACCCGAATCGTGTTCCGCGCCAATCCCGTTCGCTTTGCAATCTCACTGATCGAAAGCTTGTCGCGCATCTTCATGCGCCTGACCTTGCCCAACATGTCCATGGTGATCACCTCGACTCCTGCTTAATGAATAAGCAGGTGATTGAACACCCTGGTCAATTTTCGTCCGGCACAACCCTCAAAAACTGCTCAATTTTCATCCGGCGTCAACAGTCTCCAACATGTGCCCCGATTTATGCGCTGTAAATTGACATCGCATCTAGTAAAAATTAGCGATAGACAGATGAATTGGCCACGGAATAGTTTTTTTCGAGTCGTACGCGCCAGGCCGCGGATCTTTATAACGACGGTCCTCGCGATTGCTGTTGGCATTCTCCTACCCGGAGAGGTGGAGTCCCACGCGGTGACACGATTTCTTATCGCCTGGAACGTTGAAACATGCCTTTACGTCGTGTTGGCGGCAATAATGATGATTCGGTCGTCTCAGCATCGCATGCTCCGCCGCGCCCAACTGCAGGACGACGGGCAACTGGTCCTTTTGTTTTTTGTCGTCGTTACCACCGTCGCAAGTTTGATGGCGATCGCCGCAGAACTGGCCGTCGTAAAGGAGATGCACGGGTGGCCGCGTGTAGCGCATATTGGACTGGCTGGCCTGACTGTGCTGTCGTCCTGGGCCTTCATTCAGGTAATGTTCGCGTTGCACTACGCCCACGAATACTACGCGGCGGTTTGTCATGGCCATCCGGCCGTATTGCAGTTCCCGAACGAGGAACACCCTGACTATGGAGATTTTTTCTATTTCTCAGCCGTCATCGGTACGTCAGGCCAAACAGCCGACGTCTCGTTCGCGTCAAAGCGCATGCGACGGATCGGTACTATTCACTGCATTTTGGCCTACTTATTTAATACGACAGTACTGGCGCTCTTAATCAATATTGGGGCGAGCATGTTCTAACTTAGTTTGTACGTCGGGGGAAAACGGTTTCCAAAAATAAGGCGGAATTGTCTTTTCTCGGCCCCAATCTCCAGTCCGCCACTCGGACCGCGAGACTGATTCAGCCCTGGCAGAGGTCGGTCGGCGTGGTAAACTAACTCAAGTTAGTTCATCGGAGCCGATCATGCGAACCATCAACATTCACGAGGCAAAAACCCATTTGTCGAAATTGATTGACCAAGCGGTCGCGGGGGACTCGTTCGTGATCGCAAAAGCCGGCAACCCGCTAGTCACGGTGACGCGAATCACCCGCCGTGCCGTACCACGCCGGGTCGGCTTCCTCGCCGACGCAATCAACGTGCCCGCTGATTTCGATCTGATGGGCCGCCAGGAGATTGAGCAGCTGTTCACAGGCAAGAAATGAAGTTGCTGCTGGACACGCACCTCCTGCTTTGGACTGCAGGCGGGAAGCCGGAATTACCCTTGCCGGCAAAGAAGATGATCGAAGACCCGACCAACGAATTATTTTTCAGCGCGGCTAGCTTGTGGGAAATCAGTATTAAGCAGACCTTGGGGCGTGCGGATTTTCAGGTGGACCCACAGGTCTTGCGCCGTGCACTATTTGACAACGGATACCAGGAGATCGTGGTGTCTAGCCTGCATGCCGCGGCCACCGCAACTTTGCCACCCATTCACAAGGATCCGTTCGACCGGATGCTCGTTGCACAGGCAATTGCCGAGGGAATCACGCTGCTCACCTGCGACAGCGAGGTTGCGCAATACAAAGGCCCGATCAAAAAATTCAAGGTTGCTAAAAGGCGGTGAGTGCTGGCACTTAGGCTTGCAGCACCTTCCCGTGCCGTGGGAAACGCCTCAAGTTACCCCTTAATCGACGTTGAAAGGGCCCTCCCCCGCCTTATTGGGGTCTTTTCAATATCCGCGACAAAAGTAACACGATCAGCTGGAAGCCTTGCCCCGCGTCCTCCAGCCGGACCATCTTTTTGAAAACGCGCCAAAAACGGCGCTTTCGGGTTACGCCACTCGCTTTAAAGCATCGATAACCTGCTCGATTTGGTAGCGGTCGTCGTTGCTGGCGAACTGAAAATACCCCGACAGATTGATGTGCGACCACGCCGCCGGCGAGGTATTGATTACTCGACGCAGAGCTGCTTCGTTGCCGCTACTGCGGTAGTGATCCAGCAACGCCGACAGAATGAAAGCGTTGTAAAACAAGAGGCAATTGGCGATCAGTTTCGCCGATTCGTTCCACACCGTAAAGTCGAGTTCGCTGCGGCCTTTGACGGAATCGCGCCCGTTCATCGTGGCAATCGAGCGGCTCATCTGATGAAAAGACTCGCCAATATTCAGTGCACCTTGTACGTGTTGCCGCAGTGTTTCATCGTTTACGTCGTCGAGCAGATACAGCAGCTGAATTGCTCGATTGTATTCGCTCAGTGCTTTCAAGGTTTGGTTGTATTGTTTGTAGCTCGCTAACTTCTTGATCAGCAATGCTTGCGACGTATGCTTGTTGTCCAGTGACACCAGAATACGGATCAGGTTATCCCACTCTTTTGGCGTTATTGGTCTAACCATATAGCCATCTCCACCGGCCATGGTGGGATAAGTCGGTGTAACGTGCAGCACCGAAACCTTGGCGTCGGTGGAAGCCGCCATTTGGGCTGCCATGTCCAGTGCTTTGAGCGAGAGTTTGCTGCCGTCGGTTGGTACCAGAATGTGTTTGAACACGGTCAGTCCTTGATTGGTTGAGACGAAGTCAGCATAACGCTAGAGAGACTGCGCGATTTGATACATATCAAACGGCGGAAGTTTTCCGGATCGTTTGCGCTGGATCAAATTTCGATCATGGCCGGCTAAATGATTTTCAGAACCCGAATTAACTGTTCAAAATGTGCGGACGGGTCGAATGTCCGAATTGGCGTGCGACAAGTGCCGCGCAAGATGTGTTTTCGCACAGCTTCGGGCGAGCGGGAGCTAGTTGATAACTAGAGGTCTGCAAGATTGAAGATTGGAGCGCACGATGAGAGTTTCCGAAAAGCCTTTGGGCGCATATCCTTGGTATCTCGCCCCATTCTTCTGGAATCAACGACGAAAATATGGCCAAGTTCTGCTTCCTGGCCTCCTTTGGGCGCGTGTACCGAAGCTTTTCACAGCGGTCGCAATACTTTATGGTGTTCTCGATCGCAACAAAAGTCCTCTAAGCCCCACATTGCGGTCTTTGATTACCGTGCGTGTTTCGCAAATGAATTGGTGCCGGTTCTGTGTTGATCTCAACTCAGCTACATTGGCGAGCAGGGCCGGTTCAATGGCCAAAGTCGATGCGCTTGAACGGTGGAGGGAAAGCGACCTTTATGATCCTCAGGAGAAGGCAGCGTTGGACTACGCAGAAGCCATGACGGACACCGGTCGGCGAGTCGACGACGAAACGGTGGAGCAGTTACGCTTGTACTTCGACGACGACGAAATTGTCGAGTTGACCGGGTTGATCGCGTTCCAAAACCTGTCGAGCAAATTCAATAGCGCCCTAGATGTGCCGGCGCAGGGTTTTTGCCGTTTGCCACCGGTCCAATGAGGATTTGCTGACTACTGCGTATGCTTAGTACTTGGTGGATGCTGGAACTGGCTTGAGGCTGTAATTCGACGCTGTTATCCGTGGTTGCGTTAAAGCTATCGCCAAACCATTCCTTCGAAACTCCTGCCGAGCGATGATCCTGTCAGAATCAATAGGCAAAATCGAACATCTATTTTATCTCTGCTGACAGTCCACAATTGTTGCATGTAGCGCTCTTGATGATTGGAGCTGTCTTTCCACCGTCGCCCCACTTTACCGTGAAGTTCTGAAAACCGGCTCGTGACGACCGCGGGGTTCCATAAGCTGAGCCAGATTGGCGGACTCTCCTGATATCCGTCGTGTTACATACTTCGCAGTGCAACGTGTGATGATCAGTGTCAATGTAGTCCATACAAGCGAAAGTAGTTTTGGTAGGTGATTTGGCGGTCATGCACTGTCTGTCCATGATCGGGTTTTCTTAGGGTCAAAAGGGCGGACAAATTCAACAAAGGAGAAGCGGTTCCATTTCCCGAATCGTTATTATTATTGATCTGTATCAAGAAACTGTCGGGCAGCATATCACGCTTCAACTGAATGTCAACGCGCGCAATCGGTAAAGAGGTCTTCTAGACGTTGCTCATAGACATTTGCCCTTTGCAGTAATGCATTCAACGCAGTAAAATGAATGCGTAGAATGCGTTTAGTTGAGGTGATGCGATGGCGATGCTGACAGTACGAAATCTGCCCGACGAGGTGCACCGTGCCTTGCGGGTGCGGGCGGCCCAACATGGGCACAGCACCGAGGCCGAGGTTCGCGAGATTCTGGCAACGGCGGTCAAGCCAAAGACCCGCGTTCGCATGGGCGAAGCGCTCGCGGCATTGAGCCGCAAAATCGGACTCACCAATGAAGACTTTGAGGTCTTCAACCTGGCGAAAGACAAGACACCAGCTGAGCCGCTGAGATTTGAATGATCGTCTTAGATACCAATGTCGTTTCTGAGGCGATGAAGCCTGAGCCACACTCAGCCGTGCGCGCCTGGCTGAACGAACAAGCTGCCGAAACGCTGTTTCTTTCCACGGTGACGCTGGCCGAGCTGCTGTTTGGCATCGCCGCACTTCCGGTCGGCAAACGCAAGGACATGCTGAGTGAAACCCTTGAAGGTCTGATGGGACTATTCCGGGATAGGCTGCTGCCCTTCGACACCGATGCAGCACGGCGCTATGCGGAACTTGCCGTGATGGCCAAGTCGCGGGGGCGAGGCTTCCCAACACCTGATGGGTACGTCGCCGCCATCGCGGCCTCACGGGGCTTCATTGTGGCCTCACGTGACACGGCCCCGTTCGAAACGGCCGGTGTATCGGTTATCAATCCGTGGAGCGTGTTGTGACGGCGTTGGATTTTGGGTGACAGACATTTCTGAGGCTCCGGCTGACGACCCCATCGTGCTGCGCTATTCATTAGGTGAGAGTTTACGGGGGTAACGTCGTTGGCGGGCGGCGCACAGAGATAGATTTACCTCTTTTTGGCCACTCGAACAGCCCTGCCTCGCCGTTTTTCCCGTTGCGTATTTGTGATAAGTAGGCTTATCACAAATAGAAAACGTGGCC
>JBBQFL010000104.1:0-5047 GCA_038321965.1 Burkholderiales bacterium
CGCATCGCTGACCCCGGTAGCATTGTGTGGGACGAGGTGGTGGCCTTCTGGCTGGTACTGTGGCTGGTGATGCCGACTGGATTCAGCGGGCAACTGGTTGCGTTTTTATTGTTCAGATTTTTCGATGTCGTGAAGTTTGGCCCCATGGCATGGGCCGACAAAACCTTCAAGGGTTTTGGCTGGCGCGGCGGCTTCGGCATCATGCTTGACGACTTGCTTGCCGCCTTCTGCACCCTGCTCGTCATTGCCATCTGGAGGTTCTGGTGAAAACTGAAACGCTATTAAATCAGGAGCTGGCCACGCCCGTATCTATTGGTCTATTGGCCGATTTACTCATCAAAAAAGGCCTTTTTTTAGCTACTGCAGAGAGTTGCACAGGCGGTTTGATCTCTGCCGCCTGCACAGACCTTGCAGGCTCAAGTGCCTGGTTTGAGCGCGGCTTTGTGAGCTATTCAAACCATGCCAAAACCGAGCTGCTGGGTGTGGATGCAGCATTGATAGCCAAACACGGCGCAGTCAGCGAAGAAGTCGCACGGGCCATGGCGCAGGGCGCGATTGCCCACTCAAAAGCACAGGTAGCTGTAGCTGTCACCGGCGTGGCCGGACCTACTGGCGGCAGCGAAGATAAGCCGGTGGGGACTGTCTGGTTTGGCTGGTCGGTCAGTGGAGTGCTGACCTCGGAGTGTATGCAGTTTGATGGCGACCGGGCAGCGGTGCGGGCGGCTACGGTGCGGCATGCGGTGCAGCGGCTCCTTCAATTACTGACGTAGTCCCGCTTTCTCAAGACCGAGCGGCGCGACTCAAATCCCCAGCGGAAGCTCCCGGGCATCAAAGCCCATCGACTGCATCTCTCTACGGAAATGGGTCATGGCCAGCGGGAAGGCCTGTGCAACCAACACATATTGGTAAGGCTCTTGATCGAACAGCGGAATAATTTGCGCCTCAGTCGCCGACGGTGGATAGTCGAATTTCGCTTCGTAGCTACCGCTGAATTCCGCCTTCTGATCCTTTGCATCGGGTTTTGAAGCGTGCGCAACAAGGTCAATTTTCACCACCGCCTGCAAGGTTGTGGCTGGTGTTTGGGCCGCAGCCAGCCCCACCTCAATCGTTTGGGTGAGTTGAATATTCCATGGCTCTTTACCGCTGGAAGCCACTTTATTTTCCCCATGGAAGCTGGTGGCTCTAAAGGACATCAGCTTGGGCCGGAGACTAATTACTTCCATTTTTTGTCATCCGTGGGGCGGGCTGTGTCAATGGAAACCGTAGAGGATTTCTTAGAAGACTTTTGCAAATTGGCACTCAGAAAATCAGCTATGGCAACAACATTGGTCTGCATCTGGCCCATGACCGATTCATTCGCCTTGGCCGCATGTGCCGGTTTAATCTCTGCCGACATACCCTTCTCGTCAACCAACTCCCAAAACGCAGACGCACTGCGTCTGACCAAACGCAACAGCGAATCCATAGACTCAGACTGCAGCACATCGTCATTCTCGTATTTGCTAAATGCGACCGGCCCGCCGCCAAAAAGCTTGGCAGCTTGATCTTGCGTTAGTCGGTACTGCTTGCGTAAGGCATGAACTTCATCGCCAGTCAAAAGCCCGTCAACCGACTTGCGAAACGCCATGATGGCGCGTCTGTTCAGTTTTCCTTCTTCTGAGCCTGCAAAGTCCGAATGGCAGGTGTCGCACACTTGGTAATGCATCGGCAACAGTGATTTTGCGCCTTTGTACTCGTTTTCAACCTGGTCAACGTGGTCGGTTACGTGACCTTCGCCACAAATTGGGCAGAGCTCTTTGTCGTTCATTTCGATTCCAAATTAGACATGACAAGAAAATGTCAATATGAGTGTGCCAAGCCTGTTGATTGAGAGCTTAAGGAAATACTCAATGTGCATTTCTTTCTGAGCCGTTGGGACCCATTCTTTCACTGAAACCGAGTAAGCGTCGCAGGCTGCCCATGCACCCTTGCCGTTGTCACACCACTCTGAATCTCTGTAATCCGCCTTACGGATGAGCTGAATAAGGTCAGCTACCTTTTCTACATCTCCACCGAAAATCTTGCCTACGTCTAACACGCAGTCACGGGTGAACAATTTCACCCCTGTTGCATCGCAGCCAATTGCCTGAATCCGCTTTAAGTCGTACAGCGGACCGCCTGAAATTTTCTCGCCTCCCCCTTGGGTTGGCGAAGTAGAAATGTACTCCGAAACGACGTAGAAAGTTACCATCGTGGTAATTTTAGGCTGGGTCTAGGGTTATTACTCAAGAAAATGCTGTGTATTTAACCATGGTTAGACGCTTTTACCCCACACCCGGTCAATCGCGGCTTTGACTTTGGCCTCCATGCGGCGCACCAGCTCGCGGTTGGCGTTGACCAGGGCCTGCTCGGCTTCGATCTCGGCGACGATGGCGCGTTGGATTTCGAGGTTGGGGAGGGGAATCATGAATTCACGAATCTGATCCGTCGTTAAATTCATAAACACAGTGCCAACTGACTGGGACTTATTAGCTTCCTTGGTAGCGAACAGAACGTAATAGAAGAACTCCGACAAAAGGCGCTTAGTGTCCAAATCACGGAAGCCTACAAATCCGTCGTGAATACACGCATCAAGTTCAAGAATCGCCGGTAGACCCGGATTGCCACTCACAGCCATTACAACGCTTCCCGCCAACATCGGGCGACTCTTCTTGGCACCTTCTTCTGTGAGTGTGTCGATCACAGGGGTTACACGCATGCCGTCCCGTGTGATGTCAGCGACCATCAGTCGCGGAACTGGGCCACCAAAATATTTGGGATCACCTTGCGGACGAGGAGAACTGCCTCGTACAAGATTGCAGAGATCGTCCAGTCTTGTCGAGTCCCAATTTGGGCTGATGGTCAGAAGCGGCTTGTAGTTGTCGAGCACCTGCCGGGCGCCCCCGATGATTTTTTGGTAACCGTCGATTTCGGCCACGATTTGGCGTTGAACTTCGAGGGGTGGGAGGGGGATCTGCAAGCCGCCAACAAATGCCCTGGTTACGCCTCGAACACCAATACCTTGCGCATTGCTTTCGATGATGGTTGCAAGTTCCCGCGCAACGCAAAACAGATACCTGGAGTCCAGGATGTTGCGATCCTTCGGGATGACTGCGGTCAGGTCTTGATTGATGGCATAGGGCTCCTTGGCATATGCAAACTTGCCGACGGAAACTCTCGTGATTAAGATTACTGAGTCGGGCGGTGCAATGCCAGTCGAAGTTTCTGCGACAGCATTTTCGGTAATGAAATCACTGCCCGTGACGCTGCCATGTTCATCTATGTGGCGGGAGGAAATCCATTTGACGGTGCCGTTTACCCAATAGCTTTCATTGGCCTTGGAGGGGGTTGCACCACCTACCAAGGTGCATACCGAACTTAGTGCAACCGTTGAAAATGAACTGGTTGAGCTTTTGGCAAGCAGGTACCGCTCCCCACTCAAATTAAAGTCCCCACTATTCCCAATCCGACCACGCGCCACCGCCTGCGCCATCACCCCATCGCCCTCAAAATCCTGCGGCGTAACCATCCAGCTGCGCAGCAACCGCGCCGCCTCCGGCAAGTCACTGTTCACCACCGCGCGGCGTTGCGCGCCCAGATTAAAGCCGTCGTTCTGCACTTTCACAAACAGCACGCTGGCGGTTTGCTTGTGGACGCGCTTGTCCAGAATCAATATGCTGGTCTTCACGCCGCTGTAGGGGTTGAACACACCGGCGGGCAGGCTGACCACCGCCACCAGAGAGGTATCGACCATCATCTTGCGCAGCGACTTGTACGCCGTGCCACTCTGGAAGATGATGCCCTCGGGCACGACGATGGCGGCGCGACCTGTGGCCGTTAAATGCTCGGCCATATAGTCAACAAACAGCACCTCACTGCGGGTGGCCTGCACGCTGAAGCGGCTTGTGCGGCTTGATGCCGCCCTTGGGGGACATGAAGGGCGGGTTGGCCAGAATGACATCGGCCACCTCGTTCCACTTGTCGTCTTGCGTGAGGGTGTCGTACTCGACGATGTGCGGGTCGGCAAAACCATGCAGGTACAGATTGACCAGGCTCAAGCGCACCATATCGGGCGAAATGTCATAGCCACGAATGGCACCTGCCAGGCGGGCGCGTTCGCCGGGCGTGAGCTTGTCACCCGTCGATTTTTGGGTGTTGGCCTTGAGGATGTGCTTCCAAGCCGATATCAAAAACCCTGCGGTGCCGCAGGCCGGGTCAAGTATGGTTTCGTTCTTCTTCGGGTCAAGCACCTCAACCATGAAGTCAATGATGTGGCGCGGTGTGCGGAACTGCCCCGCATCACCCTGACTGCCCAGCACGCTGAGCAAATACTCAAACGCGTCGCCCAGCCGCTCGGAGTGGTCGTAGCTGAAGTAGTTGATTTCCTTTAAAAAGCTTCTCAAAGTTTCGGGGTCGCGGTAAGGCAAATAGGCGTTTTTGAAGATGTCGCGAAACAGCGGCGGCACACCGGGGTTTTCGTTCATCTTGCCGATGGCCTCGCTGTAGAGCGCGAGCACATCAAAGCCGCCCAGACCGGGCGCCATGAGTTTGGCCCAGCCAAAGCGGGCGTAGTCACCGGCAAAAAAAGTGCGGCTGCCGCCCAGCTCTTCAGCCTCGGCGTCCATGTCGTCCATGAACTTGTAGATCAGCGCAATCGTGATCTGCTCAACCTGTGATTTAGGGTCGGGCACTTTGCCGACCAGGATGTCGCGACAGGCATCAATACGGCGTTTGGTTTCAGAGTCGAGCATGGTGTTTAGTTGTTGGTTTTTACCAGGAGGCCGGGGAATTGCGTTTGCAAAAACTGGCGGGTGTGCGCCAACAGGCTCGCAGCTTGCGCAAGGCATTCACTGACGACGCCATCACTCACAGGGTCGCCCTCATAGTCATTCAGGTTGCGTTGTTTGCGCAGGGCATCCAGCACGATGATGATGTCGTTTGGCAGGCCCATGGTCAGTGGCAGCGCTTGCAGAGCGGTTTGGTGGTGGCCCGGCTGGTTGGTGGATGTGCGGTAGCCGCGCGTCCACAG
>JBBQFL010000105.1:0-4712 GCA_038321965.1 Burkholderiales bacterium
ATTGTTGGGAAAATAGTAAGTTCATGCGTATTTCGAAAACCAGTCACAAAAACAGGAGTCGGTCATGCCGAAAATGATCGTATCGATCGATGGCGTTGTTATCAAGGAAGTCCAGTTGTCTAAAGACAGGACCACTTTGGGTCGCCGACCGTACAACGATGTCGTAATCGACAACCTAGCCATAAGCGGAGAACATGCGGTTTTTCAGATGGCTGGAAGTGAGGTTTTCATAGAAGATCTGAACAGCACGAACGGCACTTATGTGAACGGAAAGGCAGCCAAGAAGCAACAGCTCCAAAATGGCGACACGGTCGAGGTCGGGAAATACAAGATCAAGTTCGTGAATGAAGTTGCGAGCGACGGCTTTGAGAAAACCATGATGGTTAAGTCCAGTCCGGGTGGAATGGCGGCGGCGCTGACTGCGCAGTCCGCGGGGGTGGCATCGTTAACGCCTCGGGTGGCAACAGCGCCTTCGACAGCTCAGGCGTCGATCAAAGTGCTTTCAGGAGCGGCGTCAGGACGCGAAGTTCCTTTGACGAAAGTCGTGACCACCATTGGAAAGCCCGGAGTAGCAGTTGCTGCAATAACCAAAAGGCAGCATGGTTTTGTCGTTCACCACGTCGAAGGTGCGGGCAACCCATCTCTCAATGGCGCACCGATCGGCACTGAGCCGGTTTCATTGAAGAACGGCGATCTAATTGAACTCGCAGGGACGCAGATGCAATTTGTCCAGGCCTGAATTGGCTGGGTGAATGTCACACTCGCTGGCTCGCCAGACTTCAATTAGCGGGGTGGCATGGGACCTCTTCTGAGGCATTGGCCGCGCATAGCGGTAACTTTGCTTCCGCTGATCTTTGCGCTGCTCCACGCGGTAGGTATCTTGCGGCTTGGAGTCCTTGATCGCCTCGACAATATCATTTATGACACGCGTCTCATGGCGACCATGCCCAAGACGCTTGACGATCGCATCGTCATCGTCGATATAGACGAAAAAAGTTTGGCGGAAGTAGGGCGTTGGCCGTGGGGGCGAAACAAGCTCAGCGCGCTAACGGACGAACTGTTTGAGCGCCAAAAAATCGCATTGCTGGGCTTTGACGTTGTTTTCGCCGAAGCCGATGAAAGTTCCGGCCTCAAGCGACTCAACGAACTGGCGCAAAAAGAGCTTCGCGACCAAGTCGGGTTCGTTGACAAACTGAAGCAGCTTCGAGCTTCGCTGGACTACGACGCCATGTTTGCGAAGTCTCTCGAAAGACGACCCGTGGTGCTGGGTTACTACTTCACCAGTGATCGTGATGGACGTACGTCAGGCGTCTTGCCGGCGCCGGTGATGGGCAAAGAAGCATTGCAGGGACGCCCGATCACTTTTACCACCTGGAACGGGTACGGTTCCAATATCGCGCAGCTGGCGAGTGCTGCGCCAGTGGCGGGACACTTCAATCCGATCGCCGAGGGTGACGGAGTCGTCCGATCCCTGCCTTTGATTGCCGAATACAAGGGTCAATATTACGAGTCCCTTTCCTTGGCGATGTTCCGAATGTTGGCCGGGTCTCCAGCTGTGGTTCCAGGGTTCCCCAAGGAGCGCTTTCTTACGCGCAATTACCAGGGTCTTGAAAGCATCCAGCTGAAATTAGGCAACAAGACATTGGCGATACCGGTGGATGAACGAGTGTCCTCGCTGGTGCCGTTTCGCGGATCGGGCGGTCCCAAAGGCGGGTCGTTCCGGTATGTCTCGGCTTCAGATCTGCTAGCCAAAACAATTCCAGCAGGCGATTTGCGGGACAAGATTATTCTGGTTGGCACCACCGCTCCCGGTTTGCAGGATTTGCGGGTAACGCCGGTCAGCGAAATCTATCCGGGCGTCGAAGCGCACGCCAATGTGATTTCAGGTCTGCTGGACGGAAAAATTCTGGTGAAGCCGGATTACGTCGTAGGTTACGAGGTCGTCATTCTGCTGTTGGCCGGCGTCATTCTTGCTTTTGCACTACCACTTATTTCCGCAACCAAAGCCGTCATTTTGAGTGTGGTGGTTATCGCGGCGGTGGGCGCATTCAATCTCTGGTTGTACATGGGTTACGGATTGGTGTTGCCGCTCGCTGGTTCGTTGACCATGGCCGTCACTGCGTTTGCGCTGAACATGAGTTATGGCTACTTCGTGGAAAGCCGTTCTAAACGCGAATTGGCCAACCTGTTTGGTACTTACGTGCCACCCGAATTAGTAGACGAGATGGTCAAAGACCCCGACAGCTACAGCATGCAGGCGACCAACAGGCAAATGACAGTGATGTTTTGCGACATGCGCGGATTCACCAAGATGTCCGAGCAGATGGAGCCGATTCAACTGCAGTCGCTGTTGAACGGCGTTTTTACGCGCCTGACCGGATTGATACGGGCCAACCGCGGCACCATCGATAAATACATGGGGGACTGTGTGATGGCTTTTTGGGGCGCGCCGGTCGAAACTCCGGAGCATGCGCACCTTGCAGTCAAATCCGCAATGGAAATGGCCAATGCGGTTCGCGGGATAAATGACGATCATCGCGCCAAGGGCATCCCGGAAATTGGCATAGGGATTGGCGTCAACACCGGTAACATGTGCGTAGGCGACATGGGTTCCAACATCCGGCGCAGTTATACCGTGATAGGCGATGCGGTCAATCTCGGATCGCGTCTGGAGGGGCTTTCAAAGGTTTATGGTGTCGATATCGTGGTGAGCGAATCTGCCCGAAACCTGGCGCCGGACTTCGGTTGGCAGGAATTGGATCGGGTGCGGGTGAAGGGCAAGGACCAGGCCGTCGCGATATTTTGGCCCGTCGCGCCTGCGAATCGTATAGGTGCCGAAACAGAAACTGAATTGAAGGCGTGGAACAGTTTTCTCAAAGCCTACCGAGCCCAGGATTGGGATCAGTGTGACTTGCTAATGATGAATTTGCTGCGGATGAATGCCAAAAAATACCTGTACCACCTATATTCCGATCGTGTAGCCTCCATGCGGCTGCTTCCATTTGATCTGGAATGGGACGGAGCGACGAATTTCGAAACAAAGTAAGGGGTCGCAATGAAAGTGCGTGTGTTGGGCTGCTCTGGCGCTATTGCCAAAGACTGCCGAACTACGTCCTTTTTGATTGATGACGATATCCTGATCGATGCCGGCACAGGCGTTGGCGATCTAACACTGGAAGAGATGCGTGGCATCGATCATGTGTTTCTTACGCATTCGCATCTGGACCACGTTGCAGCGTTGCCCTTGATGGTTGACGCCGTTGCCGCGCGGCGGACGCAGGCGTTGCAAATTCATGCCTTGGCTGGCACGATATCGGCTCTCAAGGCACACATATTCAATGATGTAATTTGGCCTGATTTCAGCCGCATTCCAACGCCCGAAGCGCCTTTTATCAGCTTTCACGAAATCGTCACCGGGCAAACCTTGCAAGTCAACCGGAAGTTGCTGGAGGTGCTGCCGGCAGTCCATACGGTACCGGCAGTGGGATACGCCATAACCTCCGGTACCGGTTGTTGGGTTTTCTCGGGTGATACGGAGCGTAATCAGGCTTTCTGGAATCGGGTAAACCAGTTGAATGTCGCGATGCTGGTGATTGAAACCGCATTCAGCAACCGCGAAAAAGACTTGGCGAAACTGAGCCTGCATCTTTCGCCAGGGGTCCTGGCGCAGGAACTCGACTGCATTGCAAAAGACCAGAACTACCCGATCTATATCACCCATACCAAACCGGCGGAAACGGATCTGATCATGGCGGAGATACAGAAATTTGACCAGACGTCGGTATCCGGACCGAACGTGACGCACGATATTCGCTGGCTCCGAGCGGGCCAGGAATTTGAACTATGAACGCGGTTTTGAAACCTGCTGCGGGGGACAAGTCGTCCGAACAGGCGTTCTTTGAAAACCAGAAACTGCCGCCTGAAAAGCGCGGCGTGACGTTCGAAGCACTTTTCTACAAGCAGCTGCATAACGTCACCGCACGAATTCATGACACCGAGAATCTCGAGCAAATCATGCTCGAGGCGAGTCAGGATATTTGCCGATTACTGAATGCTGATCGGTTGACCCTGTATGCGGTCAATGAAGACCGTACCGCCATTGTTTCCAAAGTGAAAACGGGGCTCAATAGCAGTCGCGATCTGAAGTTGCCTATTTCTCCGCAGAGTCTTGCCGGATATGCAGCTTTTAGCCGGCAATTGCTCAATCTGACGGACGTTTACGATGACGACGCACTCAAGCAGATTCACCCGGCATTGACCTTTTTGAAAGAGGTCGACAAGCGTTCCGGATACAGGACACGGCAAATGCTGGTTGCCCCCATTCTCGATGGCGACGTGTTGCACGGAGTGTTGCAAATCATCAACAACAAGAGTGATCAGCCGTTCGGTACTCTTGAGGTGGAAGGCGTTGCCCAATTGTGCAAGACATTGGCGACCGCTATCCGTCAGCGTGTGCAACGGGCGAACGAAGCCACAAGGCGAAAAACAACGAAATTCGACGGGTTGATCGTGGATAACGTAATCACCAGCGCGGAGCTGGAGAAATGCCTGATCGACGCCCGCACCGAGAGCAAGCCGGTGGAGCATATCCTGATGGCGAATTTCAAGGTCCGGCCGGCGCAAATCGGGCCTTCGCTGTCCAAATTCTTTGGTGTTCCCTACGAACCCTTCAATGCCGGCCGAATCCGTTCCGAAGCCTTGCACGGACCGTT
>JBBQFL010000106.1:0-4696 GCA_038321965.1 Burkholderiales bacterium
GAAAGCCAAGCCAGATACAGTGATTAGAACCGCCAGCCATATAGCGCCGGAAACAAAGGCTCCCGCGCCCATCGCCAGTATCAAGCCTAAAGCTAGAGTCGCAGCATGTCTGCGCAGATATGGAACACGCGTGATGATGAACATGCCAATCATAAGGCACGCCGCTGCGATGTTTTCGGTCAAACGCTGTTCACCGTGAGATCTAACGAGGCAAGAGAAAAAAATGTTCATTTGCGCAAGATACCGCGGACACCCGGCCACCGTCAAATTTCGACCCATAGACGTCCTAGCCAGCAAGTGTCCAATTCGCCTGATTGCGGACATTCGGGACTATTAGAACACTTCAGATGGAGATCCATGAGGGTCATTGTCGGCCCGTTCCAAGTCTGACTTCTTAAAAACGGTCTCACTTGAACGGCGCGCCCGCGTTGCTTAGGCTGTTGACACGAATTGGTCAGACGCGCAACATTCTTCGCACCATTGATGCCGCCGCGAGTTATCGCGGCTCGGCCAATGCTCAAAATCACTACGCTGAGATACGGCGCTTGGAGCGAGCAATCATGAAGCATAAATACATTACCTTAACAGTAGCTGCCGGCGGCATCATTGCGCTAGGTGCTGCGACGGTCTCACAGACGCGGCTGGGCATCGCTAATGAAAGTAGATATTTCGATCCGCTATTTGCTGACGGCATTGCGGGTAAAGCCTGTGCGCCGGTGACGGTCGGACCACCACCACTACTGCAAAAGCTGATCCTCGCTAAAGCGGAAACGGCACCATTCAAACCAGGGCAGAAAAAGGCGGAAGTCAATAGTGCTGCCACGTCGCCACCGCCGCTCTTCAAAGACCTCGGTAATTTGCATTACAAGGTCACCACCACCAATTCCAAGGCGCAGGCCTATTTCGATCAGGGTTTGCGCCTGCTGTTTGCGTTCAATCATGCCGAGGCTGCGCGCGCGTTCCGTGAGGCCCAGAAGCTCGATCCGAAATGCGCTATGTGTTTTTGGGGCGAGGCACTGGTGCTTGGACCGAACATCAATGCGCCAATGTTTCCCGACGCGGTAGCGCCCGCAGTCGCCGCCGCACAGAAAGCGGTAGAACTCGGCGCCGTAGCGAACGAATCCGAGAAAATGCTAATCAACGCCGTCGCCAAACGCTACTCAGCGGACACCAAGGTCGAACGCGCGACGCTGGACAAAGCCTATGCCGACGGCATGACCGACGCCGCAGGTAAATTTCGCAACGACGATACGATCCAAGTTTTGTTTGCCGAAGCCCTGATGGATCTTTCACCCTGGAATTATTGGGAGGCTGCAGGCGCGAAACCCAAAGGGAGGACTGGCGAAATACTAGCCGCGCTGGAACGGGTGCTGGAGCGCAACCCGACGCATGCTGGCGCAATGCACTATTACATCCACGCAGTGGAAGCATCGACCAGCCCAGAACGCGCATTGCCCTATGCGCGACAACTCGGCAAACAAATTCCTGGTGCCGGTCATATCGTGCACATGCCGGCCCACATCTACTATCGAGTCGGGCTGTACAAAGAAGCGCTCCAGACTAATCTCGATGCCATCGCCATCGACGAAAAATATTTCAAGGATTCAGCCAGCGATCCGCTGTACAAAGGTGCGTACTATCCGCACAACATTCATTTCGTGATGGTTTCCGCGCTCATGGGCGGCGACGGCAAGGTCGCCCTCGATGCCGCGGGTAAGCTTGACAAGGTCATTGATAGGGACTTTCTTAAGGTCGCTGCATCCCTTCAGCCGGTGAAGGCCGCCCCATATTTTTCTCACGTTCAGTTCAGCACGCCGGACGAGATTCTGGCACTGCCCGACCCGGGTAAAGACTTCATTCTGGTCAATGCGATGTGGCACTATGCTCGTGCCGTCGCCTTCGCACGCAAAAGTAACACTGCCGCCAGTCAAAGAGAGATTGACATGTTGGCTGCAATCGAACGTGACGGCGATTTCGCGGAACTCAGCCAATGGGACGTGCCGGGGAAGGAAATCGTCCAGACTGCGCGCCACGTCGCGTCGGGACGATTGGCCGAGGCGCGCGGAGATTCAATGGGGGCCGTGAAAGCATTCGAGGACGCGGTGTTTGTCCAAGACACCTTGTCGTATACCGAGCCGCCCTATTGGTATTACCCGGTCCGGCAATCGTTAGGCGCGGCACTATTGCGCATCGGCAAGCTGGACGAAGCTGAAAAAACCTTTCGTGAGGCGCTGGCCCAGACGCCCAGCAATGGTTGGGCGCTGCAAGGATTGATCGCCATCTATCGGCAACGCGGCGACGTTGCTGCACTAAAGGCCGCGCAAAAACGCTTCGATGCCACGTGGGTTGGGAAGAAGGGCGGTCCGGATCTCGCAGCGCTGTAACGCAATGTTTTAGCGCGTTAGGCCGTGGAATATTAGCGCGCGAGCCCAACTACCCGGTCTGCGAGAGCAGCCACGAGTACGAGGCCACTACCAGCATTCACTGCGTCCCAAGTACACGTTGCTGCTGCAGCGCAGCTTGATTCCAGCACATTTCAAACGTCTTAGCGATATTGTCATCAACGTAAATCCTAATTGCGAAAGGCCTTTTCATCAGCACCGTGTGCACAAAAGACGCAAATGACTCGGCAAAATCAGCTCCTGGTCGAGTGGCCGCGTAAAGCGTCGGAAAATTGGTCGACTCCAGCATCGAGTAGGAAGGCACCATTTCTTCAGCGTCAAGTCGTGCACCAAAGTAGTAAACAACGTTTGTTCGTCGCTTGAAGTCGTTGTCAAATAAAGTGACGTACTTGTTTCGATCATCCGAAAAGCGCCAGGAGAGGCTGGCGAACGGATAGGGGGCAAGCGATGGAACAAACTGTGGTGGGAGAGCCCATGGGGGGTGAAAATTCTCGCCAATTGAAACGCTGCCATTGAGTAGCACTGTTTGACTTGACAGCCCGCGCGACCAACGCGCCAGTTTCGGTGGAAAGAGGTGTGAACTGTATCGTAATGTGTTGCCCCGCCGCCGCCGTGCTGATCGACCGCTAGTTGGTACACTTCAGCTCATTGCGTGGGCATAAGGGCCGGAAACACTGCTCCCCGTAGGAGAAGAGTGCTTGGCTAGCGCCGGGTGTTAGCTCGCTGTCGCATGTCCTGTCGGTACCACGCTGCCGGAATCCGTAAGCCGCCGCGCCGAAAGAAAGGCAATAGCAAAAATCGCAAAGACCACAACTGATACCCAGATGGCACCGCTGAACAGATTTGATGTCGCGAACAAGACCGCGACAACGGCATTCAAGGCACTTGCGACGGAAAGCCCCAGAGCCATGGCGTCACGGACGGCTGACGGCTCCACCCTGCGGGCGGCCCAGCTCATGACAGCAAGCCCCCCAAACAGGGCGCCAATAAAGCGAAGCAGGAGAACGGCGAGCGGGTCGGCGGCAGCGCCGTGCATGAAAAGCCAAAACGTCGGCCCGAATAGCATGAATAAGCTGGTTACCCCGGCAAGAACGGCATAGACCATAAACAGATTGCTGATTTTCATTTGAGGCCTCCTCATTTGGCACTTTGCAGGTAAAGGACCTTATCTGCCAGACTGGTGGCTCACGGTTGGCCCAAATAGTCTACGCCGACCAGCGCCGAAATCAACTCTCGCAATGGCGCGCCTCAAATGTGAGCGTGTGCGCCAAGTTTCGCTACTTTTCAATCGTAATCGCGAGGGCAGTTGCTGACGGTTCCCCCCCCATAGCCGCCATCCAAGGCTTGGATCCAGTCACGCCGAAAACGACGCGTGAATCCTTCATACAACCGCGATCTGGTTCCTTTGGCCCGGCGTCCGTCCGCATTGGGGAGGCTTAATGAATTTCTCAAACAGCACAGTGCCGTTTGTGTGGATTGTGCATCGCGACGCAAGGTTTTTCGGATGAGTTGTGATCTCGACGAATGGTGGTCAACATTGGCTCCTTAATTTCTGTCTTCTTAGAGCTTTTTAAGAACAGCAGTAAGTAGTTCCTGGCTCGCAGCTCTTTCGAAAGTCATTTCACCATTCTTCAAGCCTGTGACCGAAGCCAACACCAGAACGTCTCCTTTGATGCTCGGAAGTTCCTTATTCCGCTCCAAGTAGAATTTGTTAGTCTCTGCAAGTTTCGCACTTGGACCCCACATCAATGTCACGCGCGCACTGCGACCGCTGAAGTTGGGAAGGCTATACGTGCAATTCGAAATAGTCGTCTCATTCTCTGTCGTGGGAGCCGCCGAACCGGCGGCGAAAACAACAACCTGATCTCCAACTATGGCGCGTACCTCCGCCAAAGTTAAGACGGAACAGGCAGCGCGTTGCGCAGCGCTTGCTGAAGCGCCCATGTAGAGAAACAGGATGGCTGCAGTGATCGAGACAAGGTGTAAGCGAGGGGTTTTCATAAAGGTGTCTTTAGTTAGTGGCACAAGAGTCCCGAGTTTTCTCCGGGTTTTGCCTGATGAGGCCATTCGGAACAGCTCCCTGTTAAGCCCAAGCGAGCAAAGGCATGACCAACATCAAAGCACAGAAACTCAAATGTCCGCAATGTCTATTCATCCTAAAAACGGCAGTTGGCCGATCAAATAGCGCAAATTAGATTGTCAACAAAGCGGGGGGATCAGCGGTGGTGAGCATGAACTTGGCGAACGCACGCAGGAAGATGGCGCGTAAGCGCTGAAGGTCTGTCAACTGCTCC
>JBBQFL010000107.1:0-4623 GCA_038321965.1 Burkholderiales bacterium
GTGGTGCGATCAATCGGGCGGAAGTTGGCCATGGCGAGATTCTCAATATCATCAAACCCTACCCACATTCGACAAATCCGTCAGCTGATCGTTCTGGTCGCATGCAACATTTCGGGCTGCTGAGTCCGACAGGCTGCTAGGTTGGGGAAACACGCTGGGTGCCCTCGACCTCGCGGCCCGAGCGTTCGCTGTCGGCGCGGCCATTGGATCTATCACCGCACTGATTTTTGCTGCGCTTCATGTGGAAATGGTGCCAGGCGTGTTTAGGCCGATCAAGCGATCTGCACTTTTCATTGGTGCCGCCCTCTTTGCCGGTGGCGTCATTGCCAGTGGCAGCGCACTTGCACTAAATCGATTTATACCGGGTGAAAAGGTGAATCTGCTGCTCACCGTTTCGGACTCTTATAAAATCAGAGGTGGCTGGTCAGTTACGCTCGTAGACGTCAAAGGGCGCGAGTTCGAACACCACTTTGTCCCGATGCCCGTTGGTACGAAGCTTCTATTTCAAGTTGACATCGGTGTTTTTGGATATCCGAATTTTCACTCATATGAGCGCGTGCCATAGCGCTACCCGCGCCGGTCGGCAGCTTCGGCAAAACCAAGCAAGGACAGACCACGGTTATTTTTTCGAAAAACAAAGCCAAGATTCTAGTATCTATTACTTATAAACTTACTAAGTTGACTTAATTCATTAATTTACAGATACTTATGATATTGGTATCTATTAATGATTAATCAAGCCCTCTCTCCGCTTGCAAGCCAGATTGCAGCACTGCTATCGGCAAATGCATTCTTGAGCGCAAATGCGCTTCAAGCGGCGACGGGTAAGAGCCAGCCGAGCATTTCACTTGGCCTCGCACAAATCAGCGACAGGGTTTGCAAACTCGGTGCCGCGCGCAGCACGCGATATGCGCTCACAAAAGACATTCTCGGTTTGCCGGCAAACCAGCCATTGCATGTCACGGATGAGGCCGGCGCCATCAGCGAATTCGGCACGTTGACGCAGCTGCATAATCGTCAAATCGTTGTGCGTACGAAATCAAAAAGACAATGGATAAGCGCGCCGGGCGAGCTCCCATGGTTTCTGCAGCCGCTCCGCCCGCAGGGTTTTCTGGGCCGTCAGTATTTGCAATTGCGGCCGGATTTCCCCAACGACCCCGACATTTGGACCGCAGAGCAAGCGCTCTATATTGCCGCCAACCACACCGCGGACCCACCAGGGGCATTCGGGCTTGGCGACATAGCGGGGCGGCAGGTGCAGGATGCGCCGGGTGAAATTGACGCCCGCGCCTCGCACTACGATTATTTGGCATCATCAGTTGGCAAGACGCTGCCAGCGGGCTCCAGCGCAGGCGGAGAGCAACCAAAATTCCTGACCGAACTCGCAGAGCGCAACGGGTACCGCCATCTCATCGTCAAGTTCACACCGCCTCGTGATACGCCCTTTGGACAGCGGTGGCGCGCGCTGCTACATTTGGAACATCTCGCGCAAACGATTTTAAGCGCGCACGGCATTGCGGCCGCCCAGACTCAAATCGTCGAAAGCCCCACCCGCACGTATCTGGAATCGCAACGCTTTGACCGAATTGGCATGGCAGGTAAACGCCATGTAGTTGCCATCGACGCATTGCACAGCGAATTTGTGGATGCACCGCGCCGCAACTGGATTCACACAGCCCAAGCCCTCGCCGAAATGAAACGCATCACGGCAGCCGAGCTCAGTACCATCGCGCGCATTCATGCGTTCGGCCAATGCATCGGCAACAGCGATATGCACTTTGGCAATTTGTCGTTCTTCGTCGATGCGGTCGACAGACCAACGCTGATATTGGCCCCGGTGTACGACATGTTGCCGATGATGTGGCGTCCTGAAGTGAATACCGGCGAGCTAAACCTCCGGCTGTTGGACACCTCGATGGTGATTCCGACTTATGCGCACGAGAAAGCCGAGTCGCGTGAATGGGCGATAGCGTTTTGGCAGCTGGCAGCCGCACTTGATGCGCTTGACGAGCCGATGAGAGACGCCTGCGAAGCAAATGCATCACGACTCAGAGCGATAGTTTTATAGGACAGTAGGTTGGGCAAGCCTCATCTGCCCAACATCTGTAATGGAGTGAACGACGGCGTTGGGCAAACGGCAAGGCTGGTTATCCAACCTGCAGGCTGTGCGAGCAAACCACATGAGGCCAGGGGGAGCACATCCAAGGAGCACATCGGGACTAGCGAAGGGGCATATTTCCTGCGTCATGCAATGCGCCCCGGCCATCCGCATCGCGAATTGCCGACTATTTAGGGAATGCACTTTACGAACGCCGGTAAAATCGTGCGAGACGCAGACAACAACGGGGCTGCACCGAAGCGAAAGAATTGAGATGTTACGACGCTATTTGTATAGACCTGACGCCAGTGGTCTGCAGTGGTCTGCATGAAAACGCACAAACGCCTTCACCCAATGCAAATAGGCCTCCTCTGTCCTGATCCTGTAGTGCTTGCGCCGAATACGGTCCCGTACTTGATTCAGCAAACGGGGTGCAGACGAATGATGTGTTGTCATGTTTTAATTGGGACGTGCTAATTTCAGCCAAGGCAATGATTTATATGAATTACATTTCAAAAACTGTATTGATACACAGTTTTTTGACGATTTGTAAACCGTCATTTCGGATTGCTACATAAAAGTTAGCCCTCTCGAGTCGTGCAATTTGACATGGCAGACGATTGTCTATACATTTGACTGGTGCGATATAAATGGGATCCAGCCAAAGCGAAGGCAAACGTCGAGGATCACGGCGTCAGTTTCGTTGAAGCCGTGACCGTCCTTGAAGACGACTTCGCGCTTACGCGCGAGGACGCAGATGCGCTTGATGAGCAACGCTTTGTCACCTTGGGCATGAGCGGCGGCGGCAACCTCTTGGTTGTGGTTTACACCTATCGCGAACCAGATGTAATCCGGCTAATTTCAGCCTGGAAGGCCAACAAACCACAGAGGTCGCGCTATGAAAAAAACCGCCGCTGAACCCTATCGTGAAATTGACTTTGCTCGCGCCAAGCGTGGTGCAGTCGTGCCCCTCGAACCGGGCAAAACCAAGATTTCCATTCGCCTCAATAACACAGTGCTTGACTATTTCCGCGCCGTTGTCGAAAACGCAGGAGGAGGCAACTATCAAACCCTGATCAATGACGCGTTGGTTGCCTACACCCACCAACAATCGCTACTGGATGCGGTGCGCCAAGTAGTTCGTGAGGAGTTTCATCCGTCCTTATCTGCTCAGAACGGTCTAACACGGCGTTCAACCGGACGCGCGAAAAGCGCCGCGCGCCGGTCAACTTGATCGTTGGGCCTCAAGATTCTCGCGTCGTGGAATAATGGCGCATGGAGTTTGATAACGATCCAGTTAAGGCCACAATTAACCTCAAGAAGCACAAAGTCAGCTTCGAAGAGGCGGCCTCTGTCTTTGGCGATCCTATTGCGTATACGTTCGCAGATCCCGACCATTCGGTCGGCGAGGAACGGTGGCTTATGTTTGGCTTGTCGCGCATGGCGCGAGTTCTGGCGGTTATCTTTACTCACCGGCGTGGAAAATATCGCATTATCAGTGCACGCCGAGCTACACGACATGAAAGGAAAACCTATGAAGAAGGCTGAAGATATGCGCGCCGAATACCGGCGTGAAGACCTGGGAAAAGGTGTGCGCGGTAAGCACTTTGATGAATTCAAGAAGGGGAGCAACCTCGTCTTTTTGACACCGGAATTGGCTAAGATTTTTCCCACGAATGAAGCTGTCAATGCTGCGTTGAGTTCACTTGTTGGCGTCGCGCGCTCTGCGACAGGCCTAACATCGCGCTCAAGCGGACGCGCCACAAAGCGGCGCGCCGCTTAGCTCGGACGTTAGGCGTCAAGCACTCGCCACCGAGCAGGAGTATCATTTACGAATGAGAATCGCCACAGGTACCGTTGTCGACGGCAAGATCGTCGTGAACGATCCGGAACTCAAGGACGGAACCGATGTGTTCATCCTCGCGCGCGAGCGTGAAGACAACGTTCGCCTCTCGCCCGAGGCACTAGCCGAACTTGAAGCAGGCATCGCCGAGGCTGATCGAGGGGAAATGATTCCGGGCGACGAGTTCTTTGCTCGTCTACGTCGCCACGGGTAGCTGTGGCGCTCGAACTCTCAATCTCGCGCCGCGCAGCGCGCGAGGTCGAGCGCGTCGTCGAGTGGTGGGCTGCCAACAGGCCAGCTGCTCCCGGCGCAGTCCGCCAAGATCTGGAGGCCGCCGTAAATGTCCTGCTTGTTCAGCCGGACACAGGCGCGCGCGTTGAGGAAGCAAGTTCTCCCGACGTGCGGCGATTCCACCTTGATCGCATCCGGTACTGGGTCTACTACCGAGTTCGATCGAATCGCCTCGAAGTACTGTCCGTATGGCACTCAAGTCGCGGCAGTGGCCCGGCAGTGTAGCGAATTGACGCCGAACTATAGGTGCAGCGGCCGCGCCAAAGCGCGCCGCTGACCACGACGTTCGGCCCCATTTCGGAAAGCAGTTGTGACTCAAACGCAGTTCTTCGAATGGCTTGGTGCCCCGCTTCACAACACGCGTTGGTCGTGGGGCTCAGTACGGAAGGAC
>JBBQFL010000108.1:0-4552 GCA_038321965.1 Burkholderiales bacterium
ACCTCGGCTTTGAATTCGAGGGTAAACACGCGTCGCTTGAGTTGTTCTTTCTTGATGCCGTCGAGTACGTTATTCTTCTTGCCTGATTTCATGATTTTCGCTTTCGTTAAGTACTCCACGAAAAGCTTACAGGATCAGGCAGGCTCGATTTGCGAGGAGAGTATCCAGCGCAGGCGCAAAGAGTGTATTGAACCTCGCCTCGAGTTGGTGCGATTGCGAACAGAGGCAAGCACATTGTTTTGCGTTGTTGCCGCCAGGCTGCAAGTCGCAAAAAACGAAGTGCAAAATATAAATTCGCTATGTGCGGCAACGAACGGTAAGGAGACTTCCTTGCGCGCAAGATGCACCCCTGTTACAGGCATTAGTTGCCGGGTCTGTAGAGCTTCCACCATTCATGGAGTCACAAATGATCAATACAAAACTAGCAATTTTCAGTGGGTTACTTGCGAGCTTGGTTGGACTTAGTGGATGCGGCACGGGGCCTATGACGTCTGACACAAGTACCATGCACGCACCAATGGCAAACAGCGCGATGATGACGGCAAGTCTTTTTGGCGCGAACGAAGTACCTCCGGTCTCGGGCAACGCGAACGGCATGGTAGAGACAAGCCTGAACAAGCAGACCAATGTATTAACGTGGACCGTAACCTACTCAGGATTGAGTGGCCCAGCGACTGCGGGCCACTTTCATGGCCCAGCGTTGGTTGGCACCAGTGCGGGCGTCGCGCTGCCGTTAATAGGAGACCTCACCAGCCCGATCAAAGGCAGCGCGACACTTACTTCGGTGCAGTCAGCGGATTTGATGGCCGGGCTGTGGTACATGAATCTGCATACAGCGGCCAACCCGAATGGCGAAATCCGCGGGCAGCTCCGTCCTTGAAGTAAGGGTCGCGACCTGTTCGTCGGTGTGATAGCCCTTGCCCACAACGCTGAGGTTTTTCATGTCGATGCCGGCGCCGGCTAGTTTCCTTACAGCAGCTTCCGGACTTTGATGGTCGGTGAACACTGCGATCGTGCAGTCGTTATATATTACTAGGTTCCCTTGCTATGGGGTGTTTTTAAACAAACGGCGCAAATGTTCCACAGATTCGGTAAATCGGCGGTTTATTCGCGTCAACTGATACTTTACATCTCCCGGCCAACAGATCGTCCGCTTTAACGCGTTCTAAGCGGCCAGTTTTTTGGACGCTGGTCATCCTTATTTTTCAGTCTATCCGTGGTTGCTGATTTACGGGCTTGGTTAGTCCCACCGAATCAACCATTCTGTCGTCGGAGAAATCGAATTCCCCATGCAGGTTGAAATGCCGCCAGGTGGCCACTGATCCATTGCGAATGGCCTCGATCAGTTCCGCCTTGCGCGCCTCATCAGGCTCTTCATCCAGGGCGCGCGTCAGAAACAAATAGTTCCAGCAGATGATCGCGTTCTTGATCAGCCGCCGACAGCCCTCAGCAATCTCCTGGTCTTCCTTCTCGCTTTGAATGAATTCGTGGCTGTGCCCGAAGGAAATGGCCTTGGCGAATTTATGCGAGCTTTCGACCTTGTTGAGCTGCTTCTCGATGGCCTGCCTGAGCGCCGGATCGTCGACATACTTCAGGATGAAAAGCGTTTTCGGCAGTTTCCCAAACTCCTTCAGCGCCTGGTACAAGGGATGTTGTTTCGAATAGGAATTCAAGCGCTTGAACAGTTGCGATGCGGTCGCCACTTTTAGCCGGATGGTCGCGATGAAACGCAAGACTTCGTCCCACTGCGGTTCGATCAAGGCTTCGCGGATCGTGCGGTGGGGCAGCAATGCAGTGTGTCCCAGCTCCTCGTAATATTTGCGATTCTTGAATGCATAGAGACGTTGATGTCCGACTCCCTTGATGCGCGGCGCAAACCTGGAGCCCAACAAGTACGTCCCAGCAAAGATGATTTCCGAATAGCCATGGGTGTCCGTCGAATGGATGTCGCTTTTGATCACATCGTTGTGCATCAAGCCGTCGATCACGTACGCTGCCTCGCGTTCGGCGGACGTGATCACGGTGGAGTGCCACAGCAAATGGCGCATGTCGATGAAACTGATGACACTGACGCCTTTGTCTTTGCCCAGATATTTGAACGAGTAATTGGCATTCAACGAGTCCACCGCGACTTCGAACTTCTGTCCGTCGCTGGACGTATGCAACACATCGGGCTTCTGCCGATAAAGATTGGGCAGCTCCATCCGGTCCACAAATTGCAGGATGCGATCATTGGCGTTCTGTATATTCTCCAGCGAGAAATACCAGTTGACGGCGGTATCGAGCTCGTTTTCGTTGATCTGTTTGGAGATCTGCGCGAGCTTCCGGTGACCGATGTCACAGCCAAAACCGATGATGCCGGCGAAGAATACCTTCCTGGGTGGCTTCGCTGGCTGGTGTTTGGGTTGCCAATGCTCGAACTCATCGAGAAAACCGGTCGCTTGATCTACTGTCGCGAGGACTTCGAGCAGGGAAATGTACTTCCGTTCTGGAAAGAAGGCAGACAGCGATAGCTTTTCCACCTCATCGAGTTTGGGCGTGCTGACATGGAAGCTACCGTCAGCGCGGAGGGAAAGCAACGTATTGTCGCCAGCCGCAAAATGCGCGTTGGTGTCTTCGTACTGCACGTCGAGCGCCCGATTGAGGGCTTGCAGCGTGGCGCCGCAATCGGCGAACGGCTCCAGCTGCGCGCGCCGCAAATAGGCGTCACGGTTGGCGTTCCAATCGGCCTTCTGGATCAGGTAATCATCCAGGGGCCGGTATTTCTCGGAGTGGATCAGATTCAAGGCACCTGACTTGATGGCATCGGCGACGGCGATATAGAGCAGTACCTTGTAAAGAGAAACGCGAAACTTCCCATGCTGTCCTGCTACCGCCGTGCGTTCTTCAGCGGAAAGAAATGCGACCGGCGCATGTTTGTCGACGATGCCGCCACGCTGCTGATAATGCAGCACGGCCTCGAGCAATGCCGGCTTGCGGCAATGAGGCTCGAATTGAACTTGCCGCACAATGTCGGCAATACGATTCTGCAATTTTAGGGAGCGCTGCTCAAGCAGCGCATAGTAATCTTGGCCGCGATGAATGGTTGCCATGCTTTCTTTGAACGCATCGATTTGCTCCCCGACCTGCGCTTCTTTGGGAGCCTGTGTGGAAAGTGTCGTATCGATAGCCACCACTTTCTGGGTGTCAGTCAGGCCGCCGTCGGCGATGATGCGCTTGATCGCCGATATCGTTCCGAGGATGCTCTGTCCAAGCCGATCGGCAAGCGTGAAGAACTTTTGTTCGCGCGCCTCCCGTTCCTGATAGTAGGCCTCCTTATGCTCCTTCTCGGCGACGTTGATTGCGGATTGAACGGCGAACAATAGTGTATCGATCAGCGTATCGTGCAGCTTGAAGGTTTGAAACACGATGAACGCGATCAAATGCAGGTAGCGGTCTTCTGCAGCGCGGCGAGAAACCTGCGGTATCTGGGATTTGATCACCGAATGGGCGTAGTGGCGAATAGACTCGTAGCGCAAAGCCAGTTTATCCACGACCGGCTTCAACTCAAGATAGAGTGCGAGCAAGGTTTCCAGGTCGGTCAGATTGGCCTTGATCTTCGACGGCTGGGTGGACTGATATGGCTTCTTCAGCAACGTGAGCGCGTAACGCCAGCTTTCGTCGGCATCGTTGCCGATCTTGGACTCTCTTGCGAGGAGCGCATCGAGCTTGTTGCGCTGCATCTGGGTAAGACTGGCATCGATAATTTGACCCAGTTCTTGTTGATAACGATTGATCGCAGCGATAACCAGGTCGGCCAGAACGTTGTAGCTGGGCAGCGCAATTCTCTTGCTGGTTAGCAGCTCAATGATTTCCAGCAACACCAGTTTGGGACGCAATTGCACGCGCACCATCATCGTGATTTCGTTGGCCGCGAAAGACCTCGCCATTTCATCAAAGGGACTGCAGCCAAAGTGACGCAGAATCAAACGCTGATGTCGAAGGTAGGTCACTTTGCTGTATGTATTAAGCAGAACCTCGCCAGGACTCAGGCCGATTTGCCCGGCGACAAATTCGATATCGGCTTGAAGAAATTGTCGAGCAAAGAATTTGCGGCGCGCTTTGAAATATCCCGCCATCACAATAAAGCACACCTTATTGGTCGGCGTTCGCATGCTTTCCATCGAGTCGGTAAACATCAGCGGTGCGAAAAAGAAATTGAGGCGGTCAACGCTATTAAACTTTGGCGGCGATTCGAAAGCCTCCTGTTCCAGGGCGTTGAAAATGTTCATTCTGGGCATCGAGATCTCTCGCGAAAGGGAAAATACGGGCGGGCATTCTATTTTGAATGACAGACCATAAATCGAGAGCGTCCACAGGCTGAAAGCAGGAGACCCCGCAGCAGACATGCGCGCGCGCCAATTTTTTGACGAGAAGGCAAAAAAACAGGCCGCTCAGAACGCGCGATAGTCGACGTGCTGATGGCCGGGAGATGTAAAGTATCAGTTGACGCGAATAAACCGCCGATTTACCGATTCTGTGGAACTTTTACGCCGTTTGTTTAAAAACACCC
>JBBQFL010000109.1:0-4419 GCA_038321965.1 Burkholderiales bacterium
TTTGCCCGCCGTTCTATTTCATCCTGGTAAACACTAAGTTTGTGGCCTCTCCTTTGGCCGATCTCACTCAGGTGTATTTCAGCAGTGATGAGGTATTCGACATCTGCTAACGCAAGCATATTGCGCTGTGTGCCATCCTCAGCACCGCCACCTGCCCGTATCGGTGAAACTTTTTCCGGCGACTTCATCCAGGTTTTTGCGTTGTCAATGCTGATAACGCTGATGACTTCATTTCGTCGAAAGGAAAACCAGCGACCACGCCGGATGATGTGTATCGCGTCAATCAGGTAATAGATTTCCGGTTCCCAGAAAATCGCTTCGAGAACACCGCGTGCTGCGGAAGGCGTCATGACGGGATAACTAACGCGTTCAACTTTCATTTCTGGGCGAGTGAAGCATGCAAAGTCACCCCAAACGCGGATGGTTACGAGTTGTTCGTTCATTGAATAAAATCCTCCAGCGGGCGATGTTCGATCAGCATACCCAAGTCGGCGTGATACCAGCCTTCGGAAAGCACTTGGATTTCTAAATTTGGTAGTAGTGGAGTAATCGCCTTTAGCATAAGCATTTTTTGAAAATCATGCGTGCGCAGATTAACCATAAATCGCTGTAGCTTTCGCAAATCATCGCGGTCGAATCGCGGGCGACCTTTGATAACGGGGCGCGCGCGAATTTCTGAGACTATGTCGCGCCCTTTGCCATAGGGCACTATAACCAATTGTGTTTCGTCCTTAATGACCCGCGCTGCTTCGGCTACGTTGCGAAAGTGCAGTTTCGCTCGCTCGTTCTGAATGTCTATGTCAGTCGACACATACTGATAAAGCTGATTGAAATACTGCTCGAATAGTGTGGGGTCGGTCGCCAATGCATCTACGTCTATGTTTGCCAACAGTGAAGCCGTAATATCTGTGGCAGTTCGGTAAACGCCTCGCGGAAGCTTATGTTCGTCAGGAATGAAAACAATAACTTCACCAAGCTTGAGATTTCCGTTTTCGTCGCGCAGACGATTCTCGCGATTACAGCGTCCGGCTGCCTGCACGATTGAATCAAGAGGCCCAAGTGCCCGCCAGACGATCGGAAAATCAACATCGACTCCAGCTTCGATCAATTGCGTCGAGACGAGACGGCAAGGCTGATTATTGCGAAGCCGGTAACGAATGGTTCCGGGCTGTGGATCGCGGTCCAACCCCAGCAAATCTAAACGATGTTCAGCACACATCGCTGAAGACAGATGAAAGACTGAATTCTTTTCGTCATCGGCTATCGTGCGACGCAATTTTTCCCTCAACTCGAAAGCGTGACTGCGTACATTGACAATACACAGCGACTGTCGCTGCTTTGCCATTTGCTCAGCTAGTGACTGCCAACTTATAGTCTCACCGACTGACGGTGTACGAATCGCTACACGACGCAGTAGTTTGAAAGTCTCGGCGGTATCGAGCGAGATAGGCTGAACCTCTCCCGGTTTGAATCCCTCGCTTAGCGATAACGGACGATGGCTGAACGCAGGTTGCGTTGCTGTTGAGAAAACGAAGCTCACGCTGTAGTTTTCCTTTAAATCGCGGAGGACGTTAAGCAGCGGATTGAGCAGATGGCTTGGAAGGGTCTGCACTTCGTCAAAAATTACTACGGACTTGGCAATATTGTGAAGTTTTCGGCAGCGAGAGGTACGGCTAGCGAACAATGATTCTATGAATTGAACTGATGTAGTGACAATTATCGGAGCATCCCAGTTTTCTGCCGCATATTCGGCCGGGTGCTTTTCAAAGGATGCCAGTGGCCGCGATTCGTTTGCATCGTCCGGCACGACGACGGCAGAATGATGTTCAATCACGATGCCCTGATTCTCAGGATCGAGAATGCGCCGGTACTGTGCGGCATTTTGTTCGATGATCGAGAGATACGGAATGACGACGATAACCCGCCGCAGTTTATGCCTCTCCGCGTGCGCCAAAGCGAACGCCATCGCCGAGAGAGTCTTGCCGCCACCGGTCGGAACGGTCAGCGAGAAGAAACCCGGTAAGGACTGCGCCGCGTCAATACACTGCTGAAATATTCGATTGCGAATTGCATTCAGTTCGCCAGCCTGTGATTTACTTTCTTTTTCGACAATCAGGAGTTGCAGCAGACTATCTGGTTGAAATTCGAGAGCCGGTCGGAGCGTTCCTTTGTAATGCGACTCAGTATCGAGATAGTCCGAATCGACCAGCATAGAGAACAGCATTCGAATGTAAAATTCAGCGCGATGCGGACTATCAATCGTAAACGTCGGCTCAACAATCAAGTTTGTAATCGTAGAAATTTCCCCCTCAAATCGTTCAATAATTTGTGGCAACCGGTCTGTCGCTCGATAATTTGAGTCGTCAACCAGGGATTGCAGTTGATCGAGATTGTGTAGCCCCGCGTGATGCCCCGCAATAGCGAAAGCCGGGCCGAGCCACCCCCGTTGAAAAGCCAGCGCTGCACCATAAACCGCATGATGTGTTTCGATGCTTCCTTCCCGTTCATTGCGAAGATATTCCTGAAATTCGTCGCGATATTTGCCTAGATCATGCAAAACGCCCGCCCAGAAAGCAGCGTCTTTCAGGGCGAGACAGCTATTTTCAGACAATGTGGCTGCAAGTTCACCGACCGCGCACAAGTGTTCAGCCAGCGGGTGCAATCTCCCTGCGTCGTTGGCGCTGTGGGCAAAATACTGGTCGCAATGTTTTGATTCAGCGTGCATGGCGCGCGACGTGAACTTGATAACTCACCGGCTCTAGCCAATTTGCCTGACACTTGCTGCGACAAGCGACGCATCCAAACGCTTCAGCATCTCGTCTGACGAAACGTATTGCCCTGTTTGCTTCGCCTCTTCGCGTGCGGCCAACGCACGCGAAACGAGTTCGCGTTGCACATCGCGGCGCGCGGTATCCGAGCGCACGGACTTTGCTGCAACACCAAAAACGGCTTCGCCCCCTTGCGACGCTGAGTCGACTGCTGTTTGAAGATTGCTTTCCACCGCAATTTTCGGCAAGCCCGCATTTTTCATGGCACTTCCTTTCTGCATCCTTTGTGCAATGGCTCGTAATGAGGATAGGAACCACAAGCTTCGCAGCCGTCGTACCCCCAGCAAGTCGTAGCCTTGCCCAAATAGTGAAAAACCGCGTCCGCAAAGTCATTCTGCATTGTCACTACACTCTATCCCACCCACCGTCTCATTCCGTGACACCGCCAATCCCCAGCACTGGCGCGCCTTCCATGGCATTCGCACATTGCAATAGTGCTTCCGCAAGCTCAGCTTCCACTTCGTTGCGCAGTGTTTCCAGCGCGACGACTTCAGCAGACGACTCATTCTTCAAAACATCCAGCATCATGCGACGCATCCAATCCTTGCCACAACTTTTTGCCAATCTTTTCTCATGAGACTACAATTTTTCATCGGGTAGTCACACTTCTGGAGTACGCCATGGCGGTGTCGGTACGAGAACTGAAAACCCATTTATCCGAAAGCCTGCGCTGCGTTGCCGCAGGCGAAGAGGTCGCCATGACCTCGCATGGTCGGGTGGTGGCGCGGCTGGCACCGCCGGTTGCAGCAAAAGGAAATGTTGAAGGTGCCGCCATTGCGCGGATACGCGCGCTGCCGTTGCTCATTCCGGGAGAAGGCGGCAAACCGGAAGGTGCCAAGCGCCCTGTCAAGATCAAGGATGGCCATAAATCGCTTTCGCGAATCGTGATCGAGGGCCGCAAGTGATTCTGTATCTGGATACTTCCGCATTGGTGAAGTTGTATGCGGAAGTATCCGGCGCGCCGCTGGTTCGTGAGGCTGTTGGTGCCGCGCAGCTTTGCGTCTGCCACCTGATTGGCTATGCCGAAACGCGAGCGGCATTGGCGAAGAAGCGGCGCACTGGCGAATTCAGCGTTAGGCAATGGGAATCGTGCAAACGAGAGTTGGAGCGCACCTGGTCGCGCTTTGAACGCATGGGTATCGATGATGCGCTGGTCCGGCGGGCTGGGAGCTTTGTAGATCGTTTTTGCGCGGTGTTGACAGCGTTCACCTGGCGGCGGCGGAAACAGTGTTTCGTGTTGCGGGGACGTCTGTGGAGTTTCGGTTTGCTGCTTTTGACGATAGCCTGGTCAAAGCGGCAGCGCCGCTTGGGATGATGGTGGTGACATAGTGGGTGTGAATTGTTGAGTGTTTGCATGGTTTTGGTTGTTGTGGATCCGGCAATTTAATTAGTGATCGCGTAGTGGAGCATCCCCCCTCTCCCTCGATCCCTCTCCCACGAGGGGAGAGGGAAGAAGAGCCAGGACGCCTCCATCACGCTCGATCCTTGCAGGACGCGCCAGTCGCAGTCGCGCCTGGCTGTTCCGCAGGCGTGACGCATGCGTCACGAAACCCCTGCTCCACCCTCTCCCACGAGGGGAGAGGGAAGAAGT
>JBBQFL010000110.1:0-3825 GCA_038321965.1 Burkholderiales bacterium
GGCCTTACACCCGGAACGTGAATCTCTAGAGGTTCTTGCGCAGTTACGAGAAATCCAAGGTGAATACCACTTTGCCGGTCAATATCAGCAGGCTCCCGCGCCTTTAGGCGGTGGCATGATCAAGACCAGTTGGCTCAAATCCTATACCTCCGCCGAACGACCCGCGAAATTTGAATTGGTGCTCCAGAGCTGGGACACGGCCAATAAGCCTACGCAGCTCAGCGATTACAGCGTCTGTACCACCTGGGGGGTGAAAGACAAGCACCTTTATCTCCTTGATGTCTATCGCAAGCGCGTCGGATATCCCGAACTTAAGCGCGCCGTCCGGGATCAAGCAGACGAATTTAGTCCCCGAACGATTCTGATCGAAGATAAGGCGTCGGGCACACAGTTGATTCAGGAACTAGTCAATGAGGGAATGCACGCGATACAGAAGTATGAACCGACGATGGACAAAATCATGCGGTTACATGCAGCTTCGAGCACCATTGAGAATGGTTTTGTTCATGTTCCGGACCAAGCGCCGTACTTGGGAGAATATCTGCACGAACTATCGTCCTTTCCCAAGGGAAAATACGACGATCAAGCCGATTCAACATCGCAGGCACTGGATTGGTTCAAAAGTCATTTGCAACGGGGTACGCTCGGGCTCATCGAATATCTAAAACAGGAAGCCGGGATTGCGGCCGGGCGCCAAGTGCCGACTCCACAGCCGAAGCCTTGCATCAACTGTGATGGTTTCATGACCCAGCGTATTGTTGACTTCTTGCGATGTCCAAAATGCGGCGCGCAATGGTGGCCCAATCCCAGACCCATAGCGGGATTCACCCGTTCAAACGTCTTGAAATTCTTGTAGTTCTAAATTCGCTCCGTCTTACGGTGTTGGATAGAGAACACGCCAACTCGATCGCCGAAATGAGGTGCTCTCAACGTCGCGGATTGGGACGTCTCGCTTGCTGTCGCCGCGAAAACCTTATTTTTTGGCCCAGCGCGTCGGCCGCATAGCTTTGTCGAGCGACGCAGCTTATAGTCCGACAGGTAAGTGTTGAAAGCGAGATGATGATTCGGTCAAAGCCGCCTTCCACAACAGTTCAGCGGGAACATCGTTCTTCGTACTGGAACCAAAGAGTCGCACGGCACATGGTGATCGCACTGGCCAACATTGCTTGCGTGACACTCTTTTGGGAGTTGTTCTCTATCCGCCGCGATGTGATCTCACGACTCAGCATTGCCACCGCGTATCCAGCACTTTTTCTCACGGCGGCAGCGGTGTTTATCGGGCCTTGGAACGTTTTCCGCGGCCGGACGACCGCTGTGAGCTTTGACTTACGGCGCGATCTCGGTATATGGGCTGGCATCATGGCCCTTTTGCACACTGGCGTAGGTCTCAACGTGCACTTGCGCGGGCGGCCATGGCTCTACTTCATAGATGAACACCACCGCGTGCGACACGACTTGTTTGGTATCGGGAACGATACCGGCCTGTTGGCTGCGCTCTTGTTTCTGTTGCTACTGGCCATCTCGAACGACCTCTCGCTGCGTCGCTTAGGCGCCCGCACATGGAAATCGCTACAGCGCTGGACGTACATGGCCGTGGGGCTCACGCTGATGCACGCAGTGGCCTATCAGTTCGTCGAGAAACGGCAAGTAGCATACGACGCCCTGCTATGGGTTACGATCACAACGATTGCCGTGCTCCAGGCTGCGGGATGGTGGAAAATTAAGCAAAAACGGAATAGGAACGTATTAGTGTCTCGAATTAACAACCTCGGAGAAGGTTAAGCTGTGGCAAGTCATAAATCTAAACGTGACAAAAACGATTAAGCAACTATGGCTCCAAGGCTTGGAAACTTGCCTGTATTTGAGGTCCTCTATGGCAAACGTTATCTTGAAGTTCACTGGAAGAGGCGTATAGGTTCAAGACCTTGCGAATCAAATCGGAACTCGCATTGTCCGCTTCTGTCGCCGACGTGCATCAGCCTGGTTATGAGCAATGATCGATCAATGCTTCGCGTGAGTTCCTAACTCAACTAACCGCTTCAGATGCCCTGCCGACGATGTCCAACCCTGACGTAAGGTTTTTTCGGAAAATTGTGCGCGGCAAGGTAAACTCCGCACCCTGAGTTTGACAAATAAGACCTCTATGTTTATATTGATGATCGATCATAGGACACGGCCGATAGCGTGAAATCCCACTAATTTAGGCTCTGAGAAGGACATCGCCAGGAAAAACATGAAAATCACTAAGATAGACTGCCACGTTTTACTGGATCCCGGTTATGACGTGGGAGCCACCAGTTCGGCCCAAGACGACATAATAGTTGAGATTCACACTGACGAAGGCGTGACGGGCATTGGCGAGACAGACGTTAACCCATGGATCGCGCGGGCATGCATCGAAGCGCCTGGCACGCACACCATGGGCCTTGGAATCACTGAAATGTTGATTGGCCAAGACCCACTACAACCCGAAGCGCTGTGGGAGAAGCTTTACATAGGTTCTGCCATGAACGGTCGACGAGGCGCTGTAATTCACTCTATCGGAGCGATTGACATGGCGCTTCACGACCTAAGGGGGAAAGCACTAGGCAAGCCCTGCTACGAATTTTTGGGGGGGGCCGTTCGAGACAGCATCACACCTTATGCTTCGCTCCAGCCGGAGGTAAGTTCTTTCGACGTATATCGTAAATCGATTGTCGAGTGGGCGCTCAGAGCAAAGGCATTGGGATTCCGCGCCGCGAAAATAGAGGTGACGCCTTGCGGACCTTACGCGCATAAAGGATTGAAGGCGTCGCACGATCAGATGACCGAAGTAATCGGTGAGGTTCGTGATGCCGTGGGCGTGGATTTTACTTTGATGGTCGATGTCCAATATGCATTTTCTGATGCTGAAACTTGTCTACAGGCAATTCGCCCTTGGGTTGATTTCAATCTGTTTTTCGTCGAGACACCGTTGCCCTGCGACGACTTGGACGGGTATGCACGATTAACTGCCGAGCAGCCTATCCCTATTGCCGCGGGTGAATGGCTGGCAACTCGGTTTGAGTTTCTCGATCTAATGGATCGGGGCAAAGTCGGCGTGGTGCAACCCGATGTAGGCCGAGTTGGCGGATTTACTGAAGCTAAACGCGTTTGCAATTTGGCAGAGAAAAGAAAGTTAACAATTGTTCCGCATCTTTGGAAATCGGGGATCTCGATTGCTGCCGCCGCTCACCTTGCCGCGACGACTTCTAGTTGCGCGTTTATTGAATTTCTTCCTGACGAATTGTGCGAATCCTCTCTACGACGTGAGCTTGTCTCTAACGAATTGCAAATGGTGGATGGGGTCATCAATGTTCCCAAGCGTCCAGGTCTAGGCGTGGATCTAAATCGCGACGCGCTGAATCGCTTCAAACGCGAAGCGGAGCGCGCTACTAACAGAATGCCCAGCTTCTAGGAGTATTCATGACAGAGCGGGTAGCAGTCGTCACAGGCGGGGCATATGGGATCGGGCGCGGCATCGTGCATGAGTTTGTGAAACATGGCGAATCCGTTGTCATCGCCGACCTTGCTTCCGATCGGGGGGCCATTCTGGAGTCTTCGATTCGGGCTTCCGGTGGGAACGCTATATTCATTTCGGCCAATGTACGCGTCGAAGCAGAAGTGCAATCACTAATTCAGAAAGCAGTAAACCACTTTGGACGAATTGATGTACTCTGCAATAACGCCGGCATAGAGCGCTACCGAAGAGCTGACGAGTATACGATCGATGAGTGGAATGCGATTTCGGAAACCAACCTGCGCGGCGCCTTTCTTTGTACCAAATACGCCTATCCATTTTTGAAA
>JBBQFL010000111.1:0-3362 GCA_038321965.1 Burkholderiales bacterium
GTTTGCCAACCTCTACTTCGTAGCGTGGCGAAGTCGACAACTCGCGCATGGTCGGATCGCCATACGCAGTGTTGACCAGCCTGGCGAGATCTTGAGCGCTCGACTGGTTCTTGCTGGAAAGTCCGGTCGGCTCGACGTAACTGGTGTCATGCATGCCCAACGTTTGCGCTTTCTGATTCATCAAACCGACGAAGGTCGCCAGACCACCTGGATATGTCCGACCCAATGCATGCGCGGCCCGGTTTTCGCTCGACATCAGGGCCAAATGCATCAGCTCGCCGCGGCTGAGTTCGGTGCCGACCTTCAGCCGCGACCGGCTGAATTTCTCGGTGTCCACATCGTCTTGCGAGATAACGATCATCTCTTTCATCGGAAGCTTGGCTTCGCTGATGATCAATCCCGTCATGAGTTTGGTCAGCGAGGCAATCGGCAACACCGCCTGCTCGTTCTTGCTGAACAGCACTTCTCGCGTGTCCTGGTCTATCACCAGCGCCACGCTTGACTTCAGGTCCAGCGTGTCATGCTTGAGGTGCAGGCCTGCAATCTGTCCAAAGGACGGTTTGGCAGCGACGACAATCGCTGGCGCGGCTCGCTTGCGCTTCAGAACCGCCACGATTCTGGTGCTGCCACGCTTTGAAACCGCTGCGGCTTTAGCCGCCTTGACCGCTGCGCTTTTACTGGTGGCGGCGAACGCCGCAGGAGCCATTAAAGCAGCGCAAAAACATGAGAGTAGAAGCAGCCGCGCAGTTTTTTTCAAAGTAGACCTCGACGCAATAAAATGGTGCATCCATCCGGGGCAAATGCCTCAGTGATCACAAGACCGCAAGTTTAATCAAAAAAGCCATGCAAGATCAAGTACTTGCAAGACTTTTTTAATGTTGCCACCATAAAAATCGCATCCTTCACCATTTGAGCTAACGGGTGGGACTACTGATAGACGCCTTGCTCGCTTGTCGCGACCGTGGCCGCGACTGGCGAAAGTGCCGCATCCAACGGCCCGATTTTGGCGCGTGTCAACGCGCACACAATCGCTTTCAGCGACGCGGTGACAAAGCTCGCGTCTATGCCAACTCCGAACAAAGTGTGTTGCTCGTCGATCCGAAGTTCGAGATAGGCGATAGCACGTGCGTCGGCACCCGCCCCCAGTGCATGTTCGTGGTAATCCAGCACCCGCACCAGATGGCCGGTAGCCCGGTTAACGCCATTGACAAAGGCCTCTATCGGCCCGGTGCCCTGCCCGTTCAATGCGACCATCTGCCCTGCGAGTGCCATGCTGGCGGACAGCGTGACACGTTGGTGACTATCCGCCGAAGCGTCCTCGATAACGTTATGAGTAGGTACCGACGACGCCGTGAGCCTGTATTCGCGTTCGAACACCTGCCAGATGTCTTTGGCGGTCAACTCCTTGCCGCCATCATCCATGACCCGTTGGACCGCGTGGCTGAATTCAATCTGAAGCCGCCTGGGCAATTCGACGCCGTAATGGGTTTCGAGCAAATAGGAGATTCCGCCTTTGCCGGACTGGCTGTTAACCCGTATAACAGCCTCATAACTGCGGCCCAGATCCTCCGGATCTATCGGCAAATACGGGATGTCCCACATCCGCTCGTCCGCCGCACGTTGCGGTTGCAGCGCCAATGCTTTCTTGATGGCGTCCTGATGCGACCCGGAGAACGAGGTGTACACCAGGTCACCCACATACGGATGGCGCGGATGTACCGGCAGCTGGTTGCAGTACTCCACGGTGCGACGTATCTCGTCGATGTTGGAAAAATCAAGTCCTGGCGACACGCCCTGGGTATACAGGTTCAGCGCAATATTGACCAAGTCGACGTTACCGGTTCGTTCGCCGTTGCCGAACAGGCATCCCTCAATCCGGTCAGCGCCCGCCATTAATGCAAACTCGCCGGCGGCCGTGCCGGTGCCGCGGTCATTGTGCGGATGCACTGACAAGACGATCGAGTCGCGGCGCGCCAGCTTTTTGTGCATCCACTCCATCATGTCAGCGAAGATATTCGGGGTTGAATACTCGACCGTCGATGGCAAATTGATGATGCATTTGTGCTCTGGCGTGGGCTCCCAAACCTGAGTCACCGCGTCAACGACACGTTTGGAAAACTCCAATTCAGTTCCCGAGAAATGTTCGGGGGAATATTCGAAGGTCCAATGCGTATCCGACTGGCGCTCTGACATATTTTGTATCAGCCGCGCATTGTCAGCAGCAAGTTCGACGATCTGGTCCTCGGTCATTCCCAGCGCAACGCGGCGCATCACGGGGGACACGGCGTTGTACAAATGAACGATCGCGCATTTGGCGCCCACGAGAGACTCGAATGTGCGCTGAATCAGGTGATCGCGCGCCTGGGTAAGAACCTGAATCGTGACGTTGTCAGGCACCAGATTTTCGTCAATCAGCCGGCGCACGAAATCGAATTCGATCTGGGATGCGGATGGAAAACCGACTTCGATTTCAGTAAAGCCAATCGCCACCAGCGCCTGGAACATGCGCAATTTGCGTTCCATGTCCATCGGCTCGATCAAGGCCTGGTTGCCGTCCCGCAGATCCACACTGCACCACAGCGGGGCATGGGTAATCTGCGCGTCAGGCCAGGTGCGGCTCGCCAGATGAACTGGTGGGAAAGCGCGGTATTTGGTGCTGGGTTGCTTCAACATCATCATGGTTCCTTGATTGAGGGAGACCAGCAACCCAAAACAAAACGGCTCGTTGCTGGTGCATACGAGCCGTTGATCGATTAGCGTGCGCTACCGTCTTCGCCCGTATTGGCGTTGCAGTAGTAGTGCTAGAGCGATCCTTTTCATGGAATGAATATAGCACGGAATTTGCGTTCCGCGATCCGCGTCAATGCAAACCACGTTCGTCGGGTTCGTCGGTGGACGTGCTTATGACGCTGGTTTGCAGGCCCTTGGTCTTGCGCCAGAAATAGATAACGTACCCGCTGACTCCATATGCGGCAAATACAGCGAACATCGACGGCGCGGGGTAAATGCTGACCGCGCCGATGCCCAAGGCGACCAGCACAATCACGACGAATGGCACGCTCTTTTTCATGCCAATGTCCTTGAAACTGTAGAACGGAACATTCGTCACCATGGTCAACCCGGCATACAGGGCCAGGCCAAATATCTCCCAAGCAACGCTCGGGCCTTTAATGCCCTGCTCATTCATCAGATATATGAAACTGGCAATCATCGCCGCCGCGGCTGGCGACGGAAGGCCCTGGAAGTACCGCTTGTCCACGACCGCCGTATTCACGTTGAAACGCGCCAGCCGCAGCGCCGCGCAGGCGCAGTACACAAATGCCGCGATCCAGCCCCAACGCTCCAGGCCCCGCAGTCCCCAT
>JBBQFL010000112.1:0-2251 GCA_038321965.1 Burkholderiales bacterium
CCCTGCTTTAGAGGCTGTCGAATTACTTCAGATCGTCTGGGCGCCGCGCATATGGCGGCTTATATGGATGAGTTTGGGGGTAGCAATGTTTTGGTCGTTATAGACACCGTGGACGGCGTTGGCGCAGGAACCGCTCAAGTAAGACGTTCTTTGCTTTATTTGGCCGTGCATTGCGTTTTCAGGACCGACGTGACCACTGCCCATCTCTTTAACAACACAGCGAAGTTCACTGTCGTGCAGATTCCCAGCCATTCTGCTTTGACCGATTCAATGCCGCGTCGCAAAAATCTGCGGATTCCCAGGACATGCTTGATGTGCCCAAACCGCGGCTCCACCGTTTGCTTGCGCAAGTCGTAGCGGTTTTTGGCGTCAGGCGTGTTCATGCGCGCCTTCAACCGTTCGCGATGAGCCTCGTACTGGTCGCGTTTCAACGTGCGGCCGCGTTGCGGGTTGCTGCAACATTCCTTCGCGCGCGGACAGAGATTACATGTCCTGCACACATACGTACGGCGCACGCGCTCACCCCAGTTCTTCCGATCTCGGTCGGTCGAGGTGAAGACCAAACTCTGTCCCATCGGGCAGCGATAGCTGTCCTGCATGGTGTCGTAAACGAAAGCGTCCTTGGTGAGATGTCCGTTCTTTTCCCTGGGTAATGCGGCCCATTCTGCGTCGCTCAGCACTTGATCGGGGTCGGCGCGCTGCACTGTTGGCGCAGCCTTGCCGCCATCGAGCGGCAAAAAAAACACCACGCTCATTTTTTCCAATGTGGATAAGTTCGGCCCAGTGTTATAGCCGTCATCAGCACTGACTTCTCGAGGCAATTTCCCGCTCAGTTCCTGTGTCGATTCCAGCATCGGATTCAAACACGAACTGTCTTCAGCTTTATCGGTGACGTCGGCCGCTACAATAATGCCGCTCTTGGCATCCACGCCGAGTTGTGCGTTGTAATTCGGGCGAGAACCGCCTTCCTTACTGGGCATCACGCGGCTGTCTGGATCAATGATGGAGTTAATCGCTTTAGGCTTGGTTGAATGCGTCGACTCATCCTGGCGCCGCTGTATATTCTTAAGCGCTTCCTGCAAGCGTTCCTGCTTGCGTTTCAAGGCTGCCAGTTTGACCGGCATTGTGCCTGCGTCCGGCGTCCATGGCGCCTCACCGACAAGCAGTGTATTGTCGCGCTTCTCATTGGCATGCCACTCTGTCTCGCACGCCAGCACTTCCGTATCGAGGGCCGCCAGTTGCACTGCGATACTTTCCTTCGATCGAATTGAACTCTTGCCCGCATCCGCCGCTATCATTGTGCCGTCGTACGCGACGTGGTCCAGCGTGGCCAAACCGGCGTCCATTGAAACCTTGAGTGCATCCTTGAACAACGCTCTGAGGCGTTTTGGATTGCGCGCAACAAAACCGGCAATTGTAGCGTGATCCGGACGTTGGTTTGAAAGCAGCCAGATGAAGTCAATCCGATTATGGCAGACCATCTCCAGACTGCGACTGGAGCGAATTTTATTCAGCATGCCGTAAATGTAGAGTCCCGCCAAATCACGCGGGTGATACGGCGGCTGGCCCTCGCGCAAATGGTACTCCTGTTCCCAAGCGTTAAACGTTTCACTGAATGCCTCAGACTTCAGCAACGCATCAAACAATCGAACGGGGTGATCAAATGCAATCGCATCGTCCAGCTGCTTCGCCCACAACACCAACTGTTCGCGCCGCAACTCCGGTTGTCGAAAACCGCTCATGCACGGTCCTCCCGCCTGACTTCTTCTGCTTTACCCATCGCAATTCATTGATACACCGCACGACGCCGATCTTTCGGCGATACCAAGTAATTCGACAGTCTCTAAAGCAGGGGGCAAGCAACTGCATGAACTGCACCTAACTGCGAAAGATCGCTTCGCGTAATTCGTCAATCGAATGAATGTAATTCGCTCGGTATATCTTCCAGCAGCGTCGCAATGCGTTCGACGTGACGCGTGGCCAGCACCAGCTCCACGGCGGCTTCGGGGTTGCTGAAACCTTTGGCGATGGCGCCGATGGTTTCGCTCTGGATCACCATGATTCCGGCTTCGACGCCGGAGTACATCTTTTCGACTTCCGGCTTGATATTGGGAAGAGAGATCTCGTCGCGTTCGCGCTGCCAGGTTTTCTTTACGACGCGGTGCAGGTCTATCAGCGACGTGAGGGTCACTGACATCTCTTTGGTGATTGTCTGAATCGGCTGGCCTTCCAGGCGGTGAAAACGAACATT
>JBBQFL010000113.1:0-2485 GCA_038321965.1 Burkholderiales bacterium
CGCGCCGACGCATACGCGGTGGTCCCGTAGGGATGGTACTCCTCATACCCAATCACCAGGCCGCTCTCGTCCACCTCCAGCGAGGCCGAGCCCAGGTGATTGTCGAGCTGAAACCGGTACCGCGATACCACGGTAAACGCCCCACCGGCGTCCACGTCGACCGTCTTCGTCTCCACCAGCACCACGCGCCGCGCCCCATCCATCCCATGGAGCGTCTCCCGCTCCACCAGCGGGTTCCCGAGCGAATCGCGCTTCCGGTACACCTCCCACCCGCCGAGATAGATCCGCTCCTCGACCAGCCCGCTGTGCTCCCACACCTTCCGGACCCGCTGCCCCGCCGCATCGTACGTGTAGTACGCCGTCCCGCCGCCCCCGAGGCCGACCTCGCGCATCTGGTCGTTGTGGTCCCACCCCATCGAGGGCAGGTGCGGCATCGACGTCATGCTGCCATGCACGTCATACGCATACGTCGCCGAAAATTGTCCCGCCTGGTCGCCGGGCAAGCTCGTTCCGAGGAGCCGATTGCTCGTCGCGGCGATCTGATACTCCCGCGTCCAGCTCCCTATGCCCGCCTGGTGGCTCATCGTCAGGATATTGCCGACCGCATCGTAGACATACTGCTCGACATAGTTCCGCAGCGCCTGCGCATCATTCGCGTGCGGCAGATTCATCAGCGGGATATCGTTCTGATCCCGCTGCACTTCCGCCATTCCGCCGGTATGCTCGCGTCCACTGGCCTGCGTCAGCCGGTACAGCGCATCATACACATACTGCGTGCTCGGAGAGACCACGGCATTGTCGAAGAACACCGTCTGCTGCGCGCTGTCCTTGATCTCGGCGATGTTGCCCACTGGATCATACGCATACGCCAGGTTCTGGAGCACCGCGCCATCGCTGTCCCGCACCGTCCGAAGCTGCACGAGCCGGAACGTCGCCGGATCATACGTGTACGTCGTCCGCGTCCCGTTCCCATAGACGATCTTCTCCCGTTGCCCCTTGGCATCGTAGTCGATGTCGTCCACGAACGTCGTCCACGCCGCCGCGCCGCGCACCCGCGCTTCGACCTTTTCCAGCAGCCCAGCTTCGTTGTAGGTTGGCCGGATCTCGCTCGCATCTGGTGTCGTCAGGCTCGTGGGCCGATTGAGCGCATCGTACGCCGTGGCCGACGAGAACACCTCCGCTTCGAGCAGCGCCTCCGCTGCCGCCACAATCGCCGCCACGTCCGTGAGCCCCGCAATCGGCGACCACTCGGGCACAGCATGGTAGTCCGTCGCGAGCCGCCGCGTACCATGGAGCAGATTCCCCTTGAAATCATACGCTCCGCTCGTCACCACCCCGGCGCCGTCGTAAACTTGATACGCCTTGTCCCGCAGGTTCAGCGCCGCTGCGCTCGGATGCGTCTCTCCGTACACCGTCCGCCCAACAAGCTGCTCGGCTGCCGTGCCCTGCTGCACATACGCGTGCGTCGCCCGCCGCGCTGCATCGTAGGTTGCCCGCTTCGTGTGCCCGCGCTCGTCCCACGCCCGTAGCGGCGCGCCGCCCACGTCCCCAAGCATCCACCGCTCGCCCGCACCGCAGCTCTTCTGCCACAGCGCCCGCCCGCCCATCGCAAAGAGGTGCTGCATGGCCGTGTTCCCCCGAGCATCGGTGATCCGCAGCGGATTGCCCTCGAGATCCAGCGTGAGGCGCGTGGAATACGTGCCCGCAACACCGTTGTCTTCCCTCGTCAAAAACGTTCGTCCCAGGGCGTCGAGGTGCGCCACGCCCGGCGTGTCCCGGTGCGCGTACGCCAGCGCCGCGGCCCGTCCCTCAGGATCGGCAACCGGATCGAGTCCGATCCTGGCCTGATACCAGAGGCTCTCGGCCACCGTATCGTTCGGATCGAACGTGGTTTGCTTCCACGCATCGAACGCGACCTTGCTGAACGTCCCGTTCGGAAGATCCGTTCGGATCAGCCGGCCAAGCGCGTCATAACGGAGCACAGGGGTGACGCCCCACGCGACGAGCTCGGTCTCGTCCTCGTACGCGGGAGTCGAGCTGAAGAACGGCTCGTACTGCTTGACCGGGTTCCCTTTGTTGTCAAAGACCGTGCGGCCGGTCCCGACCCAGCGCGGATCGCTCGCCGCGAGCACGAGCGCGCCCTGTATATCATGCACCAAGGCGCCGTTGCCATCCCTCGCCGGCGCGAGCCCCGGCTCGGCGGGGATCTTCCGCATCACCTCGCGCCCCGAGCCGTCGGAGTAGCTGTACGCCTCCTGCCAGCGCGTGTTCGCCGCTCCGTGCTGCTCGCGCGCTCGGCTATGCACGACGTTGGGCTCGCCCGTCGTCGCGAACCGCGTGAGATCGTACTCGAACGTCGTCGTCGGATCGGCGAGCGTGTCCCCGTCGGTGTCGCCGGCTTTGCCCATGATCGCCGTGGCCACGACCATGCCGAGTTCGTCCACCTGCGCCACGGCGCGATTGCCATTGACGTCCGTCACCTGAA
>JBBQFL010000114.1:0-2691 GCA_038321965.1 Burkholderiales bacterium
CAAATCTCCAAGGTTCAAATATATTTCCACGAATTCGTCGGCGTCTCGTCTCGATTCGCCAGAACCTCCCTGTACTCTTTGGCGCCTTGATTGTTGTTCTAGTCATCCTTGGTGCGCTCCTCGCGAACATTATCAGTCCGCATGACCCCACTGCACAACAGATTAGCAAACGTCTCTTGCCGCCCGCGTTTATGACGGGTGGAAATCCCGAGTATTTGTTGGGTACCGACCCGTTGGGGCGCGATACGCTCAGCCGGATTATTTATGGTGCGCGTATCTCGTTGACAATTGGGATTGCGGTTGTCATGTTGTCCGGCTTGATCGGCGTTGGACTCGCGCTGGTTGCCGGATATTGGGGTGGACGTGTGGACCTGGCGCTCGCGCGGGTCGCGGACATTCAACAGGCAATCCCATTTCTCATCCTCGCCATCGCCGTGGTCGCAATGCTGGGTTCAAGTTTGGTAAACTTGATTTTGGTATTGGGCATTACGACTTGGATTTTTTATTTCCGCGTAGTGCGAGCGGAAGTGTTGGCGACGCGCGAAGAGGTGTACGTGGAAGCGGCGCGCGTGGTGGGATGCAAAGATTGGCAAATCATTGTGCGGCATATTCTACCGAATGTGAGCGGCTCGATTATTGTGATTGCGACGCTGCTGGTGGCAAGCACGATTATTTTTGAAGCGTCGCTCAGTTTTCTCGGGTTGGGTGTGCAACCGCCAACGCCGTCGTGGGGCGGGATGGTCGCGGATGGGCGTGATTATTTGGTGGATGCGTGGTGGGTTTCATTTTTTCCCGGCTTGGCAATTTTGTTGACCGTGCTGGGAATTAATTTGTGCGGCGATTGGCTGCGCGACAAACTCGAACCCAAGTTGCAAGACTAGCGCAAATTCCTGATTGCTATACGGTTTGGAGTCTACGCTTTAGCGCAATGCTACTAAGAATTGCGGACCTTCGTTTTTGACGGAAAAGTAATTTTGCGCCGCGCGGCGGCGCGTTCGCCTTTCAAGGCAGGAAAGATCATCGGGCGGCGGCGTATTTTTCTGGGTTCGTGTGCCACTTTATTCGGTTGTGTGGGCAAACGACAGCGTGCGAGCCGCTCCAAAATATACGTTTCCACTTGGTCGGGGGCAACCCAGGCAGGCGCGCCATGGAAGAACAGCTCGCGTAAGCGCCGCGCACAGCGACTGAAACTTAAGGCGTTGGGAGCAAGTCCGGCTTTCAAGGCGGCTTTGACCATATAGGCACAAATCAAGTTGTAGGTCAACAACCCCGCCGCCAGTTCTTTGCGGAACATTTCACTGCTTTTCACGTCGAAGTGATCCATTTCTAATGTGGTCTTGAGATGACGAAAATCAATTTCGCCGTGCCAGCGCCAACCATACAATTCGCACAGCGCCGCCAGCGGGTAAGCCGTTTCATCCAACAGGGTCGTGAACAGATACAGCGCCAGCGGGCGGAAGCCCTTGCGTTCCAAGCGCACAAACAACAGCCGTCCCGCAATCGTAGGGGCGGGCAAGTCCGCTTCGAGTTGGTTGCGGCGTTGCGGCGCCCAACCGACCCGACACTCGGTGCCACTGCGCAGGCGCTTGCGCACCACGCTGTGCAACAAACGTTGGGCGACGCGCGTCTGCACGCGTGCCACCACCTCATGCTGCAAAGCGTGGGCGACTTGCACCAAGCGATAGACGCCCAAGCCGCGATCGGCCAAATAAATACTATGGGGCACCTCGTCTTGGGCCAAGACCGTGCGCAGCAAACTGCTTTCACTCGCTGCCCCTGCGGCTTCGGCATAGCCCACCACGGCTTGGCTTTTCAGACAAAAACTGGCGAGGGCTTGGACCACCACCCAATAACTGGCGCCCAACTGATTGTGCGCTTGCCCATAGGTGCGGACCAAGTCGCCGCAGGGGGCGAGTCGAAAGGTGGTGCCATCAAGGATGCGCACCGCATGCCCGCACCATTGCCGGCTGGTTTCGGTCTGCACCCAGCCGGCGAGACTTTGCCGCACATGCCGCAGGGCATCCTGTAACACTGCGAGCGGCATACGATTCCGTCCTTGCACATACGCCGCCGTACTTTCGGACGTCAGTGGTTGCGATAACGGCAGACCCGCCTGGGGTGACCGATCCAACTGATCGACCGCCCCGCTGTGCAAATAACTGACCAGCGCATCACAGGTGTGATCCTTCTGCAAGCGTTGGTAGACCAGACTCCAGACGATTACCAGCGGGGGCAACAGCCGCCAATACAGGCGAATCGGGGTTGTGGCGACAAATTGCCGCAGTAATTGGCGCGAGAATAATTCTTGAAAAAGCGGTAACAGTGCCGCCGGCGACGGCAACGCCCGAGTTGGAAGGACAGCGGGTTTAGGCATGTCACAAGGTTCGCCGTTTTAGGGATTTTGTAAAGTACACACCATCCCACTTTCTTAGTAGCATTGCGCCATAGCAATCCGGGCGGACAGGGGCAGAGCGAGTCGGACCAAACGACGGCGTACGACAATTCGTTCCAGGTTTCGATTTATGACCCCGCCTTTAGCGTGCCGTCGTGGATGCAACAGGGGATTGTGTATCAGATTTTCCCTGACCGTTTCCGCGATGGCAACACGGCGAACGACCCTGCGGCGGGACGTTTTTTCTATAGTGAAGCGGGGGGAACAATATTTCGCTCGAACACCACAACATGGAATAC
>JBBQFL010000115.1:0-1531 GCA_038321965.1 Burkholderiales bacterium
CAATACGGCGATCATGCTTACCAATAATTTCATGTCGTCCTCCTCGGTACTCGCTACGTTGAGCTGCTGTGAGACGGAGCGGCCTGGTCGGCTAACCGACCAGGCCACTGGGTTGATCACACTATACGTTGAACTCGGTGAAAGCGTTATTTCGCCGCTGCGGCGCCGCCTTGATACACCTGATCGAACACCCCGCCGTCGGCGAAGTGGGTTTTCTGCGCCTTGGTCCAACCGCCGAACTGTTCGTCGATCGTGAAGAGCGGAATCTGCTTGAACCGGTCCGCGTACTTCTTGGCCACTTCTTCATTCCGCGGGCGGTAGAAGTTCTTAGCGGCGATCTCCTGCCCGGCCGGGGTGTAAAGATAATTCAAATACGCCTCGGCGATTTTACGGGTGCCGTGCTTGTCGACGTTCTTGTCGACGATCGTGACCGGCGGCTCGGCGAGGATGCTGATCGGCGGGTAGACAATTTCAAACTTATCTTCGCCGAATTCCTTCAGAGCATAGTACGAGTCATTTTCCCAGCCGACGAGCACATCGCCCAGCCCGCGGCGGGTGAAGCTGATGGTTGCGCCGCGTGCGCCCGAGTCCAGCACCGGCACGTTGTGCAGGAATTTGGTGATGTACTCACGGGCCTTGGCGTCATCGTTGTTGTTGGCCTTGAGGGCAGCTCCGTACGCCGCCAGGTAAGCCCAGCGTGCGCCGCCGGAGGTTTTCGGGTTGGGGATGATCACGCCGATGCCGTCTTTGACCAGATCGTTCCAGTCTTTGATTCCCTTCGGGTTTCCCTTCTTTACGAGGAAGACGATGGTGCTGGTGTACGGCGTGGAGTTCTGCGGAAGGCGCTTCTGCCAGTCCTCGGGGATCAGCTTGCCTTGGGTCGAGAGCGCGTCGATGTCTGCCGCGAGGGCAAGCGTGGCGACGTCGGCTTCGAGCCCGTCGATGATCGCGCGGGCTTGCTTGCCCGAGCCGCCGTGCGACTGTTTGACCGTGACGCTGTCGCCGCTCTTCGCCTTCCACTGGCGCGCGAAGGCGGCGTTGAAATCCTGGTATAGCTCGCGGGTCGGATCGTACGACACGTTGAGCAGCGTGATGTCGGCGGCCGATGCAGCTTGTGCCAGCAGTACAATCGCGATCAGCGACTGGCTTAATTTTTTGAGCAACATCTGATGTCTTTCGATGGAAGGGAAGAAGCCGTAGCGTAAATCCCTGTCTGCCGAAACGGAACGAATGAAATCAGTTGTCGATATCTGTTTTGTGGCGCGGTGCGAAGGCAGCTGCGACCGGCCGCGCGAAGCGGAAGGCGGCCAGCGGCGCCGCCGCTCAGTGCGCCTTCGACAGGATCAGCAGCCAGCGGCGCATCAGCAGCACTTCGACGTGGCCCGCCTCGACGCCGGTATCGCACTCGATGACCGGGTTGACCGCGTAGAAGCGCTTGCGGAAGTCACGCGTGACCAACAGTTCGCGACGGCCGAAGCGGAGCGTGAAAGGTGCCGGTGCGTACTGCTTGCCGAAAGAGCTGTTCAAGGTG